>DASPIZ010000020.1:0-108847 GCA_035628875.1 Ohtaekwangia sp.
ATTATCTTGTGCAAGATCTTTCAACAAATCAATATCGCGAAGAATCAGACTATTCTTTGTGATTATGCCCACCGGATGTCTGTACTGCGCGAAAACTTTGAGTATGCCACGGGTGATTTCATACTTGCGTTCCAGCGGCTGATAGCAATCTGTATTTCCTGATACGCTGATTGGTGTAGCATCCCACCTTGGGTTTAGTATAAATTTCTCGATCAGCTGAGGCGCATTCTTTTTGACAATAATTTTAGATTCGAAATCCAGCCCTGCACTAAACCCCCAATATTCATGACTATTTCTTGCATAGCAATAGATACATCCATGTTCACAACCCTGGTAAGGATTGGTCGAGTACATCATGTTGAGATCAGGACTGGTTATTTTATTAACAATTGTTTTTGGTGATTCATAGAATACCTGCGTATTGGCTCCGGTGATCAGCGGTTCATCCAGTCCCTCAATATGGTCTGTCACATATTGGTTCTTTAAAAACTTGTTGGCTGTTTTGATCTGAGCGCCCCTTCCTTTAAAATAATCCGCTTCCATGCCCCTTTTCGTAGTTGTCTGTTGATCTAAAAATATTAGCTTGTAACTAATTTAATTAGTAAATCTACAAAACAGGTTTTTCAAGCACAAGAATATTCTATTAATTTCACCACTGCGTTAAAATGATCCTAATGTGATAAGCTCGCTGCAGTACATCGAAACACCGATTCATGAAATTTCAGATCCTATACTCACGGACGCAGGATTACGATTAATCATCAAACGTGAAGACTTAAACCATCCGTTGGTTTCCGGTAACAAATGGTGGAAACTGAAATATAACCTCTCGGAAGCTAAACAAAATAACTTTGAAACGCTGTTAACTTTTGGAGGTGCGTATTCAAATCACATTTACGCTACCGCAGCCGCCGCGCACGAACTTGGCTTTAAAAGCATCGGCATAATAAGGGGAGAAGAAACCCATCCACTTAATCCGACTCTTACATTCGCACGCGAAAAGGGAATGCACTTACATTATGTTTCCCGAAACGATTATCGTGACAAGACCTCACCAGCGTTCATACATGATATGCAAAACCGATTCGGCAAATTTTATATCATCCCGGAAGGTGGAACAAATCATTATGCCATTAAAGGTTGTATTGAGTTTGCGAAAATCATTTCATCTGTTCCGGCCGATTATGTTGTTCTACCGGTAGGCACAGCTGGGACAATTTCTGGCATCATTACCGGATTGCAGGGTGCAAAACAAATCGTCGGCATCCCTGTTTTGAAAAACGGTACCTTTCTTTATGATGAAATAAATCACTGGCTAAAAATATTTTCGTCGGCTTCTTATGGAAACTGGTCACTCCTTACATCTTATCATCACGGCGGTTATGCTAAGACAACGCCCGCGCTATTGCAATTCATTGCGATGATGAAGGACAAGCATGATCTTCCGTTAGACCCTGTATACACGGGCAAATTACTATGGGCTGTCTTCGAAGAGATCAAAAAAGGTAACTTTAAAAGAGGCAGTACCATATTAGCCATTCATACAGGGGGATTACAAGGTGCCTTAAACGTAATTTGAATTTCTCTATAAGAGTTAAACCTCAGAATTAAACAAAAAAAAATTCAATTACATTTCGTGTATGCTTCCAAGTATTCGGTCCGTTCTATGAGCGAATTGAATTTTTTCTCTCTCACGGGAATCACTGAAACCACCGAATAAATCACTGAACCATTCAACTACATTCAGTGTATTCTTCTGTACATTTCGTGGGTTCTGTGAGCTGATTGTTTTTTTCTCTCACAGAAATCACTGAATCCACAGCATAAATCACGGAAAGATTCGTAAGCGTTCCATGCTTTCTTCCGTGTATTCCGTGCTTTCCGTGAACTGATTATTTAAGCATGATATCATCAAACCTTTTCCACTCACGACCATTGTGCTTCAATAGAGCGAAACGGTCAACGAAAAACTCTGCAGTGTAAGTCTTGTTTTCGAACTCCTGCCAGGCTTCTGAAAACATGCTTTTTTTTAAGTCGCGAAAAGCCAGGGTAAGGTGTGGATGGAAAGGCTGATCTTTATAATCAGCGTTGAATAAATTTAATTCGCGCTTGCAAAACCGCAGTAACTTTTTTTGCAGCGCATGTAAGGATTCATTGGGAACGATGTCAACAAAAATGACGCGGGGCGGAAACGAATTAAAGTTGAGTAACTGCAGCTTAAACGGTTGAAGTCCGGCCTTAAATTTTCTCAGTGTTTCCGATAACTCTTGCTCCTTTTCCTCTTTCCAGCGGAACGGCATGTGCAGTGTGATGTGCGGAGGTGAATTTAGTGACGCTTTACTGTTGTAGCGTTCCTTAAAATAATTCTTCAGCTCCAGGGCTTCCTCAAAGACAGGAGATGGAGGTATCACCGCAATAAAATATTGTTTTAATTTCTTTTCCCTCACAAGCGCCATAAGTTATCAGAGCCTAATTTCTATGGGGGAAATTCGAAAAACAAATCGGTTTTATAAAATCTTTGCCTAAAGTTTTAAGCCTGCAAGTTATACCTTTTCAATGCTACAAACCCATTTACGGAGAGCCTCGTGGATGCCCTCTCCCATTGTAAGGATGGCACGTAGTTTATAAATGTTCACTAACGTATTGGAACATCATTGTGTAGAGATGATGCCTTGTTTCGCTTCCCTGAATACCGTGATGTTTGTCCGGATAGAAGAAAGAAGTAAACTGCTTTCCTGCATTGATCAAGGCGTTCTGAAACACAATAGAATTTTGCAGGTGGACATTATCATCCCCCGTGCCATGGACCAGCAGGAGGTCACCCTCAAACTTGTCTGCAAACTGTACAGGCGAATTATCGTCGTAACCGGAGGCGTTGAGTTGGGGAGTTTGTAAATAACGCTCGGTGTATACCGTATCGTAGAATCGCCAGTTCGTTACCGGAGAAACCGCGATACCCATTTTATAAGTCCCTGCGCCCTTTGTAAGGGCTAGTGCGGTAATGTATCCGCCATAACTCCATCCCCATACGCCCAATCGTTTATCATCAACAAAAGGCAAAGTTGAAAGATACTCCGCCGTTTGGATTATATCCTCCAATTCAAGTTTTCCAAGTTGCTTATAGGTAGCCTTTTTAAACGCCACACCGCGCGCACCTGTTCCGCGTGTATCGACAACGGCCACAATGTATCCGTGTTGCGTCAACATTTGATGGAAGTAGTAATGACTTCCGGCCCAACTGTTATTTACGTTTTGTGAACCCGGACCACTATATTGATAAACAAGCACCGGATATTTTTTCCCTGCGATAAAATCGTTTGGCTTCAAAAAATATCCACGCAAGGAGTCTGTTCCTGCTGATTTAAAAGTAAAAAACTCCTTTGCTGCGAAATTGAATCTCTTTGTTTCTGCAAGTAACGAATCGTTTTTTTCCAATATCTTGATCCGTTTATTCGACTTCGTTTCATACAAACTTGCCTGAGGAGGTTGATTGGCATGGCTGTAGTGATCAATGTAAAACTGAAAATCGGTACTCATATTGATCTTATGCACGCCCGAACCTTCGCTTAATTTTTTCTTCTTATTTCCCTTTATCGAAATTGTATAAAGGTGTTTTTCGAGGGGCGACACTTCTGTTGATGTATAGTATAACATATTTGTTTTTGGATTGAGTCCAAGAAATTTCTGCACTTCGAAACTTCCTTTTGTTATCGGGTGTACCAGCGACCCTTCAATGGTGTACAGGTACAAGTGGATAAATCCTGATGCTTCGCTTGGCGTAATGAAATGTTTCCCGTCGTTAAGATAAACCAAGTCCTCCACAAAACGCACATCAATATACGTCTTGCTTTCTTCTGTAAGGATCACTTTCGACTTTCCGGTTGACGCTTCTGTGTGAATCAATTCGAGCTTGTTTTGCAGGCGATTCATTTTTCTCACCGAAAGTACCGCCGGATTGGTTGTCCATGTTATTCGAGGAATGTATACATCTCTTTCGGTTTCGAGATCTGCCCTGACCTTTTGTGCGGTGGCGATATCATAAAACCATATTTCAACGAAGGAGTTTGCTTCGCCTGCTTTTGGATATTTGAAAGTATAGTTTTTCGGATAAAGTTTATTCCGCCACACCTGCATGGTATATTCTTTTACATGAGATTCATCAAAACGATAGTAGGCCAATCTTTTACTGTCGGGCGACCAGAAAAAACCTTTCACAAAACCAAACTCCTCTTCATATACCCAGTCCGTTGTGCCGTTTATAACTGCATTGAATTTTCCATCGTCCGTCACTTTCGTTTCCTTCATATCAGCTAAAGTGACATAGTATAAATTATTTTCGCGGACGAATGCAATCTTTAACCCATCCGGAGATATGGTGGCGTAGGATTGTTTTCCGTTCGCCGACAGTTTTTTCAAACTCCTGGAAGGAATATCATAAACATAATACTCCGCAACGAACGACCGCCTGTAGATATTTCGGGTTTCTGTATTAATTAATATTTTACTTTCATCGGCATTCAATGAATAACTCTCAATCTCCAACGCTGGCGTTAAAGCATTTCCATCCAGCATTGTTTCAACCAATTCACCAGTGGTAATGTTATATTTAACAATTTTATTATCCTTTAAGGTTGAATAGAATTTGCCGTCTTTCATCCAATTGATACCAGACACAGTCTTGGCATGGAATGTTTCCTCCGTGGTGAAATCAGCAACGGAAATTTTTTGTTGTCCTATCGCAGTCAGGTTAATGACCAGGCATAAAAATAAAATGCTACGCTTCATGGTAAAAATCAAAGTATCAATTGTATAATTACAAGAATCCCATTACAAATTCCAGCGTTTCATTCCAACTGGTATAATTACTATAGCATCAGTACATTCCTTATTCAAGCGGTACGGGATGGAAAAGAAGTCTCGCATCACATATATTTATACATTAATGGGAATTTGTGATCATGAACAAAGAAAAATATGATGTTGTCATCATCGGTGCTGGTCCGATCGGTCTGGCTTGCGGCATTGAAGCTAAAAAAGCCGGACTTCAATATGCAATTATTGATAAGGGATGTTTGGTAAATAGCCTTTATAACTACCCGTTAAACATGATGTTCTTTTCAACATCAGAAAGACTTGAAATCGGAGGTGTTCCTTTTATCTCGCATAGCCCAAAACCGAATCGCTTTGAGGCCCTGGAATATTATCGTAGAGTAAGCATGTCGTGGGCACTGAACGTTAAGCTCTATGAAGAGGTTACAGCCACCAGCTACGATGGTGAGCAGCATACCACCATCACAACGAAAGGTCATTATACTTCACGTGCTGTTATCCTGGCGCTGGGTTTTTACGATTTACCGTATCTTCTGAATATCCCTGGTGAAGAGCTGCCAAAGGTGTTGCACTACTACAAGGAACCACATCCATTTTTTGCTCAACGTGTTCTGGTGATCGGCGCGGCTAATTCAGCAGTAGATGTAGCGTTGGAAACATGGCGTAAGGGTGCAGAAGTGACCATGGTGATCCGCGAAGGCGAAATCCGCGACAGTGTTAAATACTGGGTTCGTCCGGATATTGAAAACCGGATAAAAGAGGGATCTATCAAAGCGTATTTTCATTCAACTGTTACCAGGATTACAGAAAACACTGTTGAAATCAAAACACCAGAAAAGTCAATTGTTGTTGATAATGATTTTGTGTTGGCGATGACAGGGTATCAACCTCCGTTTAAATTTTTAGCTGCTGCCGGTGTTCAGTTTCATGAAGACACCTTCCGTACCCCTGTTTATAATGAAGAAACTATGGAGACTAATGTACCGAGCCTCTATCTCGCTGGTGTTGTATGTGGCGGGTTGAAAACCAACAAGTGGTTCATTGAGAACTCCAGGATACATGCTGAACTAATCATTCGCAAGATGATCGAAAAGCAAGTAAATTAAAAGAGACAGCTGATGCCGTCTCTTTTATGAGGAGAACAAAGATTTTTATCTATTGTCCAAAATAAACACGCAAGCCAAGCGTAGGGGACAAAGAATCTAACCCAATTGTTATTGTTGTTTGTTTAAAATCATCCATTTCTGTATCAGGTGTTAAGGAAGTGTAGGCAATCCCACGAAATAGAAATTCTGCGGACCAGCGTTCATTAAAGAAATAAGCAAACCCCGGAGAAATGGCAACGTCCAAACCATTAAATTTTGTTTTGTCTGAATCCCCGTCAAAAGTTTCCTTTTGGTCACCAAAAATATAACTTATCGATCCTTGGGCAAAAAAGGCGAAGTTCTCATTAGATGACGCTTTATACAATCGAACAAAAGGTCCAATACCTATTGCTGAGGATGTAACTTCATACGGCCCAAAGTCGAAATCGTCTTCCCTAGCTTTTTCATTTACAATACTTAGGTTTAATCCTACTGCTATTCCATCGGTAACAAAATAGCCAAGGCTTGGGCCAAAGGAGAATGACAATTCATCCCCAATTTCTTCGCCATCAAATTCCATTTTAGTTGATTCATGGCTTATTCCGCCGCCCAATAAAAATGCACCTTGCGAGATCTGCGCATGAACCTTACCAAATACACAACAAGCGATTACACTAACGATTAGTAATTTTTTCATAAAATTTAGGTTTATCCTTAAAGATAATGCTGTCTGTTTGAATAAATGATACCGTGCAACGAATTCTTTACTTAATCCTTACTGAAACCGTTTTAATATTCTGTTGACCGATTGTACATAAGCCCCGCCAAAAAGATTGACATGTACTAGCAAGGGGTAAAGATTATATATATCACAACGTCCAGCGAAGCCTGGTTCGAGTGGAAATGCATTATTGTAACAACTATAAAATACATCTGTAAATCCGTTGAACAGCTTTGTCATGGCAAGATCCATTTCACGATGTCCATAATAAACTGCAGGATCAATAAGGCATGGTTCACCAGCCTCGTCAGTAATTACATTACCGCTCCAAAGGTCGCCATGAATCAAAGCAGGATTCTCCTTAGGGAGAAGATCGGCAGGCGTTTATACAAATTAAGAAATTGATTTCTTAACTGTGGATCTACAAGCCCGTCCTCCTCCGCAATCGTCAATTGAATTTCAAGTCGTTCGTGAATGAAGAAGTCAATCCAATCGGGTTTGAATCCATTATACTGAGGTAAGGACCCAATGAAGTTGCTGTGATCTAATCCGAAATTGTTGGCGGTGAATCGATGAAGGCTGGCTAATTTTTCACCCAAATTTATTGAATACGAATCCGACGGTTTCGCTGAGGCGAAATATTCAAGCAGTAAAAATTGATGTTCGTTCGTTTCACCAGCCGAAACAACCTTCGGAATTCGCAAAGTGTCTGTTGTTGATAACAGTTGTAATCCTTTTGTTTCCGCCTTAAACATGTTGGGAAACTTTTTTAGATCATTCCATTTTAAAAAATAACCACCTTCAGATGTTTCGAGTTTTCCACCATGGTTAACACAACCTCCTCCGAAAAAAGAAAAATTCAACAACTTCAACGTCTTACCTGTCGTTTCTGTTAATGTCTGAATAAGATTAAGACGAATGGCTTCCGGAATATCGTGGATCATTTCCTCCTTTTGAAAATAGATTTGATTACCAAACCCACAGCATAATTTCTGGCAGGGGCAATATTGTAGTATCTCCTTCCAAATGCATTCAAATCGTTGCCCAGGCTATATGTCTCGTCAGTTACATTATCCACCCCGGCAAACAGATCAAGCTGTAAGTGCTCTTGAATTATAGTGCGGTATCCCGCACGGATATTGACCAGCACATAGGCCGGTGCATAAGCATCATTCGCATCATTTAAAGGGATATGATCCACATAATTCCCGGTTATGTTCATATAAACTCCAGCCTTCGCATTTAAATCAATTCCCAGTAGCGCTACCGTTGGTGGAACACCGGTTAATTTATTCCCAGAATAATTCTCATCATCATTCACATAATCGCTGAAGCGGTAATGGTTATAGGTTTGGCTTGTCCATATCTTCAAGGCGCTGAAGAATCCAGACTTCTGTAAAGGTACGTTCCATTGAAGCGTTGCTTCCAGTCCGCGTTGTTTTGTTTCTCCGGCGTTAATAAAGTAATCTGCATCATCAGCGGTGCGTTGCAAAACAATGGTTTCGTTAAGCTGGAATTGATAAGCTGTGATGTCGTATTCCAGTTGCTGACCAATCGTGCCTCGAATACCTAAGTCGTAGCTCAGTCCCTGTTCCGGCTTCAACCGGTTGTTATATGCATTGGTTGAAGGACGTACTTCAGCAAGTGACGGAGGTGAAAACCCGCTGCTTACGCTTGCAAAAACAGCCAACTCCGGTGTCAGGTTTTTTAATACAGCTACCCGTGGGGAAAATACGGGTTTAAAATTCCGTTGATGTGTATCGTCTGTCGGTTCGGTTCGTTTGAAATTGTAACGCAAGAAATTCTGACTTGCACCCAACGTTACAAAGAGGTCGTTATTCAAGTTAAATTCAATCTGTGCAAAAAGTAATCCCTGTACGGAACGTAGGTCATCCGCAATTTGCAAGGCACCACGACTTCCAAGATTGTTCTCATGAATATCTATTGGGGAATTGAACCGTTGGTATTCACCACCAAATGATAATTTACTCTGCCAACTTGAAATCCGAAAACCATACTGCGTCTCTGATCTCAGGCCAATATTCTTCTCATCGCGTTTCTCGAAATTTCGTATAGCAAAATTTTCGAAATCAGTATCTGAATAAAACAAACCTGTGTAGGTTGACCATTGATCATTCCATTCATAATCATGACTAAGTCCAGCGTAAAATGTATTGTTAGTTACCGACGCGTTTTGTTCTACCGCTCCCGGAGATAAACCCGCAGCAGGCCGTGCTTGTTTTGGATTTTTCTTAAATTCTTCAAGCGTAAGCGCCCCTGGGGTTTCATAAAACAAATCACTAAAAAGTACCGTGGCAGAAAAAATTTGTTTTGCATCGGGTATAAACCTCACATCGGCTTGTAGAACATCACGTTTCATTTCCGATTGCGCGCGGTAGCCATCTGCCTGTTGATGTGCATATCGCACAGAGCCGGTCCACTTTTTGGTATGCAAGTCTGCATTAAGCTGATAACGTTGTAAACCATAACTCCCGAATACTGAAGAAAAAGCAACAGCAGAAGTTTTAGGCTCGGGGCTTGTTAACAAGAGAACACCACCGGTGCCGGCCCCATATAGGCTTGCGCCTGGACCTTTGATAATTTCCATTTTAGCCAACGAAGAAAAATCGATGAGGTTAATGTAGGTATTTCCGCCGCCGTCTGTAAACGGTAATCGATTCCAGTAGACTTTTACATTTCTTACGCCAAAGGGAGACCGAATGAGACTGCCCCGAATTGAAAAGCGATAACTTCCAGGCGACCGTTCCTCCATGCGCACACCTGAAATTGTATTTGCAACCGGTAATAAATTGGTGTTATTGAACCGTTCCAGATCTTGTTGCCTCAATACACCAATTGATGCCGGGACTTGGTTGACTGGTCTTTTATAAAGAAAAGACTGGACCGTTAGTTCATCCAGTACCCGGGTGGTGTCCTGGCCAGCAGCCGCGCTCACGATAAAAGTGATTGTAATTAAAGGCAATAAACGTTTCATAAAAGAAAGGGAAGGTCCAAACCTATGAATAAAATGAAAAGCCATAACACAAATTCAGTATTTAAACGCCTTTCGCGATAGTTTTAACGTTCGTGATAACAAGTAATCCATTTAAATTTCGCATCTTGACCGCTTGAACTTAACCATGGATTCCGTGGTTATACATTCGAAGGCTAAAAGTTAGCGTTCACGTAACTATAAAACTCTAAATATTATGGGGAGACCTCCTGTATTACCTAAGAAGAAGAAAGACGGATTTTGGCTTGAAGTACGCAATAAAGGCGCAAAGTCAGGCATGATTTTGATCCGCGACAGCCACGAAGCTATGATGCAAGCGGTTAAACAATATCAAAATACCAAAGACGTAATCATTCTGGGTGAACACCGTAACGGTAAAAAGGTAGAAGAAGCAAAAGTTAAAAAGGAAAAGGTTTAATTCAGCTGTATTCTTGACCACAGACATCAAACCGCCCCCTGTTGGCGGTTTTTTTAATGTCTACGAAAATGGTTTTAGAACATCTTCCAATGGCCTGGCGTCAGGAAAAAACTCTAGAATCCTGAGCATTACACGATCTACCAGCGTATCCGGACAGCTTGCTCCGCTCGTTAGCACAATTTTAACCGGACTTTTCGCGGGAATGAAGTCGTTGGTCATTCTTTTTTCTTTCTTATGATAATCAAAATGATGCAATTCACGGGAAGACTTAATTTCCTTTTCGGAGTTTATAAAATAAGTGGGAAACTTTCGTTCACAAAGCTCCACAATGTGTGACGTGTTGGAACTGTTGTATCCGCCAACTACCACGGCCATATCCGCATCGGTTTCCAATAGTTGATACGTTGCGTCCTGGTTATCATTCGTTGCATAGCACAATGTATCGCGCGTATCGGCAAAATGATTTTTAAGATTTTCATTACCATACTTTTCCGACATTACTTTGCGGAAATAGTCTGCAATTGCCTGCGTTTCGGCCGCGAGCATCGTAGTCTGATTAACCACACCAACACGTTGAAGATCCCGTTCAGGGTCGAAGCCTTCCGAAAATTTTCCGGCAAACAGTGTATAGAAATTTTCCACCGGAGCTTTTCCCAACACAATATCACCCAACGCCTGAGCGTCTACCAAATCGCGGACAATTACCGAAGGAGCACTCTTAGCACTGTGTGAAAATGTAGCACGCGTTTCCTCGTGTTTTGGCTTACCATGAATGATTATTGTAAAATTTTCCCGTCCAAGCTTTTCCGAACGATTCCAAACTTTTTCTACGAAAGGACAAGTCGTATTGTATTTATGAACCGCTATGCCGCGATCAAGCAATAGGTGTTCAATTTCAAGCGTTGTCCCAAAGGCGGGTATTACCACAGCATCTTCGGGTGTTAATGCTTCCCACGGAATCAACTGGCGTCCATCCGTATCCATAATAAACCGCATGCCGCGGCTTAAAAGGTCGTCGTTTACCTCCTGGTTATGGATCATTTGGCTAAGTAGAAAAACCCTTCGGCCTTCATTCTCCTCAAGTGCTTTGTAGCTTATTTCAATGGCATTTTCTACACCGTAACAAAAGCCGAAATGCCTTGCGATGTAAAATTGAACGGGTCCAAAATCCAGGACTGCAGGTGAAAAATCCTGCTTGCGTAGGTCACTCGCTCTGCGCGATTCTTTAACACGACCGGTAATGGAAGACCGGTAATAGGAAGGTATATCGAATTTTTTAATAACAGTATTCTTTTACACTACCAAAGGTAGTGGTAAATTATAGGTTAGGACAGAAACGTGAACCGCATTTTTTAAATACGTATCAATGTCGTTTAGTTAAGCTTGTTTTATGGCCTCACAACCTAACCTCGCCCGAGAAGGTTTATGAGAAAGCTCAACTAAACGGCGTCGATACATAGTTAACGTTTCTTGTAATCACCTGGCTTTCGCCTTAAGCCGCTTTGGAGAGCTTGTCTTCCTTGATCTTGTGTACCCTGATTTCCTTCTTTTCAAGATCAAACCACTTTACCTCTACAAAATTGTTTTTGATGTACTTCAAAACCTCCATCACTTTTCCATCGATTTTGCTGCGAACACGTTCGCCTTTTCTAAACAGTCTCCTCATAGAACATTTTTGGTTTTACATTCTGAATGCGTAATTGAATTCTCTCGGAAAATCTTCATAAATACCTGAGAGAATAATCAATTCGCCTGTTTTTTTACTTTTTAATATATTGTTAACTTCTTTAACACTCTTAACCGGAATGTCGTTGATCCTGGTGAGAATGAATCCTTCACGCATATCTGTATACCGCGCTACTTTTCCATTTCCAAGTTCTGTCACCCGGACACCATGATCAATATCGAGCTTTTTCAGCACATTTTTATCTACTTCTTCAATTTGAAAGCCAAGCGCTGCGTATTCGCTCTTTTCCTCGGCTTTGATGATCCCTTCGGTGCCGTCGCGACCTTTTAATACAATAGGGATTTCGATTTCTTTGCCCTTGCGGTTTACAACTACATTAATTTTATCACCCGGTCTGTGCAAACCAACATATGCCGTAAGATCCGTATTCGAATGAATCGGCGTATCATCAACTTTCACCACAACATCACCTTCCTTCATGCCGGCAACTTTCGCCGAACTGTTCTCTGCAAATCCTGCGATGTAAGCACCATCCGTAACAGGCAAGTCAAGTTCCTTTGCTACCTGATTATTTACTGTTTGAATGCTAACTCCTAACCAACCCCGTTGAACCACACCATACTTGATCAGGTCTTCAACAATTTTACTTACAATATTAGATGGAACGGCAAAACCATAACCTGAATAAGAACCTGTAGGACTGGCAATGGCGGTATTAATGCCAAGTAAACCACCATTTAATTCGACAAGCGCACCACCACTATTCCCAGGGTTGATAGCCGCATCAGTTTGTATAAACGATTCAATCGCTGTACTGCCTCCTTCTGTGTTTCGACCAAGGATGTTGATGTTTCTTCCTTTCGCACTAATGATACCTGCAGTTACTGTCGAGTTAAGATTAAACGGATTTCCTACAGCGAGTACCCATTCTCCAATTCTTGCTTTGTCAGAGTCGACAAATGAAAGATATGGTAAACCTTTCTCCATAATTTTAATCAAGGCGATATCGGTATCCGGATCCGTTCCGATTACCTCGGCAGTATAGCTACGGTTGTCATACAACGTTACGTCTACCATGTCGGCACCCTGAACCACGTGGTTGTTGGTAACAATATACCCATTCTCATTGATAATAACGCCGGATCCTGAACTCTGGCTGGGACCTTGCGGCATTTGCTGGCCAAAAAAATCGCGGAATATATCCATCTGCGTTGGCTCGGTTTGTCTTCGTGCTTCTTGTGTAGAACGGATGTGAACCACCGCGGGCATTACCTTCTCGGCCGCTGTTGTAAAATCAAGCGGAACGACCTTGCCATTTTCATCTACCTTATAGGCGACTTTAGAAGCGGGCACGCCCGTTAAATATTCTAATTTCACTCCCGGTTCTTCATTATTAAACCATTCAAAAGCCGTTATGGTGCCGGCACTCCCCAGCACTGCTGCCAAAAATAGAGATGCAAATCTTTTCATAATTCTGTCTTTTAGTAAACGTTAAAAAGCAAATATCAGGCAGATTTTCTTTGATGGAAAAATTGTCATTGCGATACAATCTTCTCTTAAAATGAACTGCCAATTTTACTATGTAACGTAAATACGAAAAGTTTCGGATTTAAGTTCTGAATTATTTTTGAAATCTGTCTTTAAATTTTCTGTCGGTAAAAGTTTTTTCCATCCAAATTGGATTAAATTATTTAATGTAACCCGTCTCACGAATTCTTTTTGCTACAGATGTAAGGAGTATTATAAATAGCAACACGCTACAAACTCCAACTCGCTTACGCCATTATATCGCCCGATTAATTTACTTTTGCGCCAACATGGTGATACAGGGGAAAATCATACTAAAAAAAGAAAAGGAACATTCTGTAGCCAGGTTCCATCCTTGGATTTTTTCAGGAGCAATCCATAAAATGGAAGGTGATGTCGTCGATGGTGTCTGGGTAGAGATCGCCAATATAAAAAGTAAGACGCTTGGTTATGGGCATTATCAAAACGGCAGTATTGCCGTTCGCATTCTGAGCTTTGAATCCGCAGTACCCGACGCCGGGTTTTGGGCTGATCGCTTTAAACACGCGTTGCATTTACGGTTAAGTGCTGGCCTGCCGTCACGCGACATTAACGCCTTCAGACTAATCCATGCCGAAGGCGATGGCCTTCCGGGATTAATCGTTGATTTCTATCACGGTGTTTGTGTTGTTCAGGCGCATTCCGTGGGCATGCACGCCGATCGGGATGGCATCAGTAGCGGATTAAAGGAGGCGCTGGGTGATGCATGTACGGCGATCTATTACAAAAGTCAGGCTACGCTGCCCGGCAACCTGCGCGAAGTACCGCAAAACGGTTACCTCAACGGTATGGCTATTGTTCCACATACCATAATAGAAAATGGAAATCGATTTCTGATCGATTGGGAGCAAGGACAAAAAACCGGATTCTTTTTAGATCAACGTGAGAATAGAAGTTTATTGGGAAGGTTCTGCAACGGAAAGCGTGTATTGAACACGTTTTGTTACACCGGTGGCTTCTCCGTCTATGCCTTACAAGCTGATGCTGCACTTGTTCATTCGGTAGACGCTTCTGAAAAAGCCATTGATCTCACGCGGAAAAACCTGGAGCTGAATGGTTTTCATCCTGATATTCATTCATGCTACGCCATGGATACGTTTGATTTTCTCAAAGACAAGCAGAACCAGTACGATGTGATAATTCTTGATCCTCCCGCCTTTGCCAAACACCGGAATGCAAGACATCAGGCGGTAAGGGGATACCAGCGACTTAACGCCGAAGCAATGAAAGTAATTCGGAAGGGCGGTATCATTTTCACTTTTTCATGCTCTCAGGTAGTAGACCGCCAGCTGTTTTATGATACCATAGTGTCTGCTGCGATCCAGGCGGGCAGGCAAATTAAAGTTTTGCACCACTTATCACAACCAGCAGATCATCCGGTTTCGATTTTCCATCCCGAAGGCGAATACTTAAAAGGTCTGGTATTATTCGTTGAATAGTATTTGGTGCTGAGACTCGGAATGAAGACCTAATCGTGCCACTCCGAAGTGGTACGGTGACTTATCAGTTGCCATCTTTCACCCTTCAATCTGAATACGCGAACGTAACGCAATCCATAACTGTCGATCTTCTCTTTATCGCCTCGGGTTACCATGAGTTTTCCGGTTACGATAGCGATATCATCATGCAATTCCACTGCTGTTGAATCATGTTTACGTGACACAAAATTTGTTTGTGGTCTTTTTACCGCCTCAATCCAGGTTGTTTTTGAATCGACGGTTCCTGTGCCGTGTGTAAAAACGAAGTCCATAGCATAATGTTTTTCCAACATAGCTATATTTTTTTTCACGACGGCATTGTCAATGTCCTGGTTGACCTGCAGAACAGGATGTGGTGTGCCATTGGGTTGCTGTGATGATGCCGATGTAAAAAATAACACCCCGATGAGAAGCCCGATTATTTTTGTTGTCATTAAGTAAAAATATTGCATTTTACAGTCGCGTCAAATTCAAAGACTATTGTACACTCCTGTCGCTAACCCGACGCTTGTCATATCTTAAATTGAATTATATTTGTCATAATCTATTTATATGAGTCTGATCCAAGCGTGTTCCAATATTGTTAATCAACTCATGCAGGTAGTTCACCAATTGGACCCTGCTACCTACGCCTCACCGTCTCCTGCATTAAGCTATTCCAGTATCGGACAGCACATCAGGCACACTGTGGAGTTTTTCGTTTGCTTTGAAGAGGGGTATCATACAGGGATCGTCAATTATGATAAACGTGCACATGATAAGACCATAGAATCGGATAAAACAAAAGCGCTTAACAGCCTGGAAGGCATCGGCTTCTTTATTGGTCGTCTTAACCTTGAAAAAACGTTGCACCTGGAAGTGAACTACAATCATGAACGTGACGAAACGGAAACATTAGCCACAACAACGAAACGCGAATTGGTCTATAATATTGAACATGCTGTACATCATATGGCACTCATTAAAATTGGCATCCGGGAATTAGCGCCTGAAATAGTTCTTCCTGCAGATTTTGGCATCGCCGCCAGCACAATTCGCTATAAAGAAAACTCCACGGTAAGTTCACGTTGAAGTTTAATTCTGCGAATGCTTTTTCCTGAATCAATTTTCCGCAGCAATTTTTTTATCAAACTTCGAAGCTGGGAATACTGGCCATTCGGCATCCTTCAGTTTCCTGTGTTTTTTTATTTTGCCTGGCTAAGTTTTCGGGCCCGTTCTATTACGTTTTTTTCAGCCGCGAACCCCGGCATTACAATGGGTGGCCTCTTCGGCGAGTCGAAATATGATATTCTTCGCAAAATCCCACCTTCATGGGTGCCTAAAACAATACTCATCGAGGGCGGCTCTTCCACAACAACCATTCTGAAAATAATTGACGAAGCCGGCTTTCAGTTTCCCGTAATTTTTAAACCCGAGTTGGGCGAACGCGGCTTTTTTGTGAGACGGATCCATAACGAACGGGATGTAACTGCCTATGTTAAACAAATGAAATATAACTTCCTTGTTCAGGAATTAGTTGATTTTCCCTGTGAGTTCAGTGTATTTTACGCCCGATATCCCTCTCGTGATAAAGGCATTATTACTTCAGTAGTAATGAAGGAAATGTTAACCGTTACTGGTGATGGAAAAAGCACCCTGCAACAATTGATCTTACAAAAAGACCGCGCCAAGCTTCAGTGGAATTCACTTCAGAAAACGTTTCACGACAGACTTTCACATGTTATTCCAGCCGGTGAAGAAATCGTGTTAGTACAAATCGGAAATCATTGTTTAGGAACTAAATTTATCAACCGACATGATCTGATCAATGATGTGTTGCACCAAACGTTTGATCACATCAGCAAGCAAATTCCAGGGTTCTATTTTGGCCGGTATGACCTCCGTTGTAAAAGTATTCAGGACTTGTATACCGGTAATATAAAGATCATGGAATTAAATGGTTGTGGTGCCGAGCCTGCCCATATCTATCACCCCGGATTTTCATTTACTGAAGCGATTGGTATATTATTAGGACACTGGAGAACGATTTATGAGATTGCGCGCGAGAACAATGACCGCGGAATAACTTACATTTCTTATCGCGAAGCGATGTTTCACTACAGGAATTTCAAACAACGGGTTACCACCTGACGCTGATGACTGGTCTAACCAATTTTTTATTGGCCTTTGGATTTAGCTTTATCGGATCTATTCCTCCGGGTGTCATTAATTTAACTGCAATTCAACTTGGTTTAGAAAGCCGCTTGAAGACAGCGATTCGATTTTCAATTGCAGCATCGTTGGTCGAATACCCTTATGCGTGGATTGCTGTAAAATTTGAAAGCGTGATTATGTCAACACCTTTTATTCTTCAAAACATACACCTTACCGGTGCTATTATCATGATCGTGATTGGCATCGTTAATCTTTGGCCTGCTTCCAAAGCACCTTCGATAAACAAAGAAAAATCTAATCAAAGTGGTTATCGCAGAGGCCTTGTATTAGGTGTCTTAAACCCGTTGGCCATTCCTTATTGGATCGGTATTACAGCATACCTCAAAAGCCAGGGTTGGATTGACACTTCATCTATCCTTCCGTTACACCTGTATTTACTTGGTGTCGTCGGAGGTGCGCTTCTACTCTTGATTGTATTCGCTTATCTCGGAAAAAAAATAATTTCTGCTTTTACACTTCATCCCTTTATCCAGCGAATTCCGGGTATCACACTGATCACGCTCGGCGCGTATGCTTTGGTGCAGTATTTTGTTTATTTTGATTAAGGTCTTACAGCTAACACGTATTCCATGCGTTGTATCGTTTCATGCCTGGCGACTTTTAATCCAGCAACTGAAAGTTCATCCAAAATTTGCTTCGCCGACAAACGTAATTTAGGATAGGCACTCATGCGCTGTGTCCACCCGTTGTCTGTTCTTTCATTTAATAAATCGTGTACCAGAACATGCCTGTCGAAATATTCGAGGAAACATGTAAGAATTCTGTTGTCGTCGCTGCGCACGGGGATAAACCGATCGAGACCTTTGAGTTCCATGGTAAGGTCGCGGAATGATAGCATGCATTTTCCTCCGGAACATAACTTCGCCGTTACTTTGGTGATAACATGCTTTACAGTATTGACAGTGTCAAAATGTGTTAGGGTGTCTCCCATACAAACAATCAATTCTGCAGTTGGTGTTGGTGCGTTTAAAAATTCAAGAATGTCTAGTGTTTTGCATTCAATTGAAGGATGATTATGCTTTTGCAATTCCGCTAACAGCGAATCGTTAAAGTCAACAGCCATTACGCGATATCCCGCCTTTGCTAAAGCCATTGATTGTATGCCTGTTCCCGCTCCAAGGTCAAATGCGATGCGGGAAGAGAATGGACAAATGCCAAAGCTTTCAAAAATACTATGTTGTTCCTCTACTTTCATTTCGAAGTCACCTGTCATCCAGGTGTAAAACGAAGCAAGGTGATTTTCATAATGTTGTTTGACCGAATTATACATAGTTAATCAATTAACTAAACAAGATAGAATGCAATATGAACAGATGTTTACACCATAAATCCAGCTGAAAAAATATCATCATAAAGATGTGTTCGGTTTCTGCTTAATGAGTGATCGTTATTCCGTATTAAAATGGCCTAAAACATACACGTTCCCTTCTCTCTGGTACGGAATTCGTACCTTTTCGATTCAAAAAATAGTTTTATATGAAGAAGCTCATGTTCTTGTTGTTTAGTTTCGCTCTTACAGCATCTGCGCAAGCTCAGGTAGGAAAAATCTTTCCAGACATGGAGGCAGAAACTGTGGAAGACAAAAAAGTTAAACTTCCCTTAGATGTGAAAGGAAAATACACCTTAATTGGCCTTGCATATTCTAAGAAATCAGAAGATGAATTAAATTCCTGGTTTCAACCCGTATTCGAAAAGTTCATACAAAAAACAGGCGGGTTGCTGGCCGGTTTTTCTTACGACGTAAATGTATATTTCGTACCAATGTTTACCGGTGTTAATGCCGCAGCAACCGGAACAGCAAAGCGCAAAGCCTTAAAAAATATTGATCCGCAGTTGTTACCTTATGTATTGTTTTACAAGGGAGAACTGAAATCGTATAAAGAAGCACTGGCATTCGAGAAAAAAGACATTCCCTATTTTTATGTACTTGACGAGAATGGAAAAATCATTTTTGCGACTTCCGGAAAGTATACAACGCAGAAAATGGATCAGGTTGAAGAAGTAATTGAGTAACGCTATATCTGATATCGTGTGGCCAAGCTTTTAAAAACTCTGTCCTCCGGAGAGAGCAAGGGTGAGGTTTATACTCGACAATGAATTCGTTGTTTAATTGAAACTAAACCGCTCGGCGAATTGACGATTTAAGTTTATCTTGGATCGTCAATTTTTTTTATGGATGTTTTAACTTTATTCGCCCTGGCGCTGGCACCCGGAACCGCCATTATCATCTACATCTATCTTAAAGACCAGCACGAGCGTGAGCCACTTCACTTGCTTTTAGTGAGCTTCTTTTATGGTGTGATCAGCACGTTCTTAACGTTGTCGATTAGTTTTCCTTTAAATGCATTCCTGCTTACAAAAGAAGATGATGTCGTGAGTCAATTTATCAATGCGTTTTTTAAGGTTGCATTAGTTGAAGAGTTCAGCAAATTTGTTTTTGTACGGTTCATCCTCTTCAGAAATAAAAACTTTAATGAGCCTTTTGATGGTATTGTTTACGCCGTGATGGTAAGCATGGGTTTTGCAACGCTGGAAAATATATTTTATGTGTATCAATATGGATTTATAACGGGAATCCTACGAATGTTTACCGCCGTACCTGCACATGCAACATTTGGAATACTCATGGGCTTTTACCTTGGCCTCTCCAAGTTTTCGCATAACCGATCACTCTATTTGAGCCTGATTGCGCTCGTTGTTCCTACTGTATTCCACGGCCTATATGACTATTTCTGGTTTATTGCAGAAATTAAAAATGTATATACCGGTATATGGGTATTTGCTTTGATTTCGCTTGTTGTTGCCTTTATCCTATCGCGTAAAGCCATAAGAATCCATCAACAGGCGTCTCCGTTCATTAACAACACGCCTGAAGTCTAATGAAATCAATGCATTCGAATTATACTGTCGATATCCGTTAGCAAATTAATATTGGAAAGTTCTTTCGCCGTTTTGTTTTGCGTTGCAATCTGAAATCGCAAGGCGCGTAATCCTGAAGCGCCGGGTAATTCCTCAAGCTCCAGGGTTTCTATAGAACCCGTTACCAGGTTACGTACGGTGAGGTACTCGAAATAACGCCTGAACTCATCTTCTGTTTTCGTATGGTTGTAAACAATCGCGATTTTTCCCGGTTGAGTTAAGCGTTCACTGCTATTCTTGATGTACGCTTTGTCAATTCGTTTTTTGATTATTTCATAACGGATATCATAGGCGCCATCTACATCGAATTGTTTTTCGTCCGGCCGGAAACGGATTGAGATCGGTTGATCATGAACCAGCACTAATTGGGTAATGTCCAGTTTGGTTTTCAATGAAGGTTTTAACGCTTCGATTTTACGGTGGATTTCACACATGGTGAGAAGTTGCCATAGGTGAAAATTTCTAAGGTAAAATGGATCAAATTTTTTATCCTCCACCAGGCTACTGCCCAGGTAGAGTGTATATTCGATTCCATCAGTTTTATACTTTTCAAAGTAATGTGGAAACATTTGCTGGGCCTCGTGCTCTGCTTCATCGAGGTACTGACTGATCACAGTATTGATCTTCGAGAGGCTTTCTTCAAATGCTTTTCTACGTTTGTACACAATTCCGGTTTCCGCATCGAGTGCTTCACGGTATGAGGTTATCGCTGATGCAAATTCAGGATAATGCGTAAAATGCTCAATCAACGGATTGATTTCGCTTTTTAGAAACTCGAGCACATCACTTTCGTCTCCGGAAGCGAGGCCGCGTGTGATACTTTGCCGTTGACGCTCTGTTTTGAAAATTACCTCTTCCAGTAACGGAAGTTTTTTAACGGCGTTTATCTTTTCCAGCAGATTGCGGGCCAGGGTTAAATTCTGTTCGAGGTCTTTTTGAATGGCTGCATTTCGTTCCAATGAAGAGTTTCTGATATCCGCCATTCCAAAAAGCGGATATACATCTTTAAATACGATTTCCTCCATAAGAGACTTTTCACCCTTCCGTCTTTTATTCATCAGGTTAACCCCTGCCTTAAAAAAACGCCATTGGACGGTAGGATGTATGGCCGTACATTCTTCCTGGATAATGGCCCTCACCTCTGTTGACATTTCTTCCTTAACACGTTTTACCGCTGCCGTGAACATCGGAAGAACGGCTTCCACCTTATGCGCACTTACCGGGTTCAGTTTTCCCACAGAAGGTGTAGCAAGTTCCAGCATGCCAATAGTTTCGCCTTCATCGATAAGCGGAGCCAACAGAATATTATTAATGCCATTGGCCAGCAGAGCGTCTTCTACTTTTGACCGGAAAGGGTAGGCATTCAAATCCTCTACTGTAATGTGGCGTTTCTCCATCCAGCTCCTTTCGTATAACGATCCCTCATAATTTCCGCAAGGATCTGTAGCTGTGCAGGTATCGGCTAGACTTTTCCAACAATTTTCATTGGCATTATTCAAAATAAGGTTGTTGTCGGGATCTGAATAAGCGATACCTAACCGAATGTCAGGAATGTTAAACAACGACCTGAGTTTATGCTGAATGATACCAAAACTTTCTTTTCCTACAACTGCATTTTTACCCAGCAGATCATATTTGATAGAAGACAGCATTTCCTGTTCGGTAACATCAACTAATCGCATCACAATAAAACCATGAAATTCAAAATTTTCCGGTTTGATGTATTGCAGCCATAAATCAACGTCGTAGGTCTTTTCCATCAAAAATTTAATGACCTGCTTATCAATCGGCTTGGGCTCCTCAAGCGCAACAATTTCACAGAATTCATGATTGATCTCAACCTTATACACTTTATCCAACCCCGTTTTTTCGTCCGTGAGCGTCAAAAGCACGGGCCGGTCGCGATATGTATCCGTATCGTAAAATTTTTCCAGGATCATCAGGCAAGCTTTTACAATTTTGCCGGTCTCCACGGAATTCCCGGGCAGATTCGCTTTCACCTTCTGGCTAAAATTAGCAAGATCAACTTCCCGCTGCATGGCGTGTGAACTGTATATCGGCCTGAATTCAAAAGGAAAAACAGCTGCAACGAGGTCCTTATTATTTGTTGCTTGAGGAACCACTGCGCTCAAGAGCAGTTCAATAAACGGGCGGTGCTTTTCAAGTATAGCTAGATCGACGAGCGGTTCTTTAAGCTCAGGCGTTGATTCTATATATTCCAGTATACCAGTGGTAAACGCTTTTATATTATCTCGCTTGATCCGGTCCTCCCAGTATTCCATGAGTAACCGAAGATTCAATACAGACCGGAAAGGAAATTGGGTAGAATCCTGCATATAATTGTTCGATTGAGTAACTAACGCGTGCCCTATTGCCAGGGTTTCTTTATTAAAGTCGTGCGGAAAATATTTTTAGTGTAACGCATGCCATCAAGATTTAATTTCTTTACAACGCATTCCCTGCTTGTTGTGTCTAATGATCAGATGACCAACTTTATGAGGCGGAGTAGCGCGATTTTTATATTCTGTTTGATTTCTTTTGGATGTGTTCCTGACGAGCAGGAGCATTTCCATATCACGAGCCTTTCTTTTGATTTTAATGAAGGCTTAAATGACTGGGAGGCCGATTTCACAGATTATCCGGTTAGCAGTGATTACGATCAGGAATCTGATTACCAGTGGCTGAGTGAATATACACAGGTTCCAGCATATCTGGGATCCGGATCGGCGATTAAGCTGTCCTGTAATAATGTTAACGGAGATGTGTTTATGTTCCTAAAAAAGAAGATTACAGGCTTAAGACCCAGCACCAGCTACAATGTTGTTTTCGAAATTGAATTGGCCTCTAATGCGATCACGGGGCGCGGCGTTATTTTAAAAGCGGGTGCAAGGAATGTGGAACCAAAAAAGGTAGTCGAAAATGACAATTATATACTCAACCTCGATAAGGGTGATCATTATTCCTCTGGTACAGATCTAATCGCCATTGGCGATATTGGCTCCACTATACCCGTGGCTGACTATAACCCATCGGTTACCGGAAATTCTTCTTCCGGCGAGCCCTTTATCTGCCAGACAAACAAAGACGGTGAGATCTGGCTCATCGTTGGAACAGAGTCCGGTTACGAAGGAATTACAACCGTTTATTATGAAAAAATTAATGTTGTGTTCAGCACATCACAATGATTATTATTTTTGATCAGTCCGACCCATTGCGTTTAAAAAAATGACTTAAGTAACGAACCTGCCATTCGATAGAAATATTGATTGTTCATGCTTTCGGTTACCGGTGAATCTTCCAGAAATTAGATTTGCAAAAAATGGCTTCCCAACTTCTTTATTCCCTTGCCGTATAATTCGTAAATTTGATTCTCTAAAAACTCAATAACGCATGAAACGCAAACTTCTATTGGTTGGACTGGCTGTTTTTGCCTTTGTCTTTACTATGCAGGCCCAGGGTCTTATGGGTAAACTTAAACAGAAAGCTGAACAGGCTGCCGAAAAGGCGCTGGAAAAAAAGGCAAAAGAAAAAGCCGGCGTTGAAACCAATGACTCGGATTCGGATTCAAACTCTTCTTCCGGCAACTCCTCTTCAAGTTCAAACTCCCGGAGTAACCCAGCGAACAAAGGGGGAGGCGGTCTAGTAACAGCACCTCCTGATGTAAAGCAAAATTTATCGGATGCAGAATCTGCATTTAAAACCGCCAGTTACGGCGAAGCAAGGTATGCTGTTCAACAAGCTATGCTTGGCGTTGAAATGGAAATAGGAAATAAGGTATTAAAGTCGTTACCTGAAACGGTTTCCGGATTGCCCAAACAGGAAGAATACGATAAAGTAACTTCAACCGGATGGGGTTGGGTTGGTTTAACGATACAACGCGAATATCTGAAAGATGATAAACAACTTCGTACCACCATTGCAAATAACGCAGCCTGGATGTCATCTGTAAATATGTATCTCGCCAACGGTGGATACGCGCAACAAACCAATGGTGAACAAAACTGGAAGCAGGTAAAAGTAAAAGGAAACCGCGCTGTTATCGAATACGATGATGCGTCGGGTTATAAACTAAGTGTTCCGCTTGGTCAGTCGTCATTGATTGTTTTTGAAGGTGTTAATTTTGCCAGTGAACAAGAGATGATGAACGCTGCCAATACGTTCGATATTGAAGGCATCAAGAATACGTTAGGCGAAAAATAATTCCTTACTTTATTAATGACTCAAATTATGAAAAATATATTCTCTGCTATTTTATGCTTAGGCCTAACAATAACGTTAACGGCCCAGGATTTTGATAAGAATCTGGCTACGGCGCGTTCTTCTTATTCCAGTGGTAACCTCGAGGATGCGCGCTTTGCGATGCAGCAAATGCTGAATGACATTGATGTGCTTGTCGGCAAAGAAATGATCAAACTACTCCCCGCCAAACTTGAATCTTTAAATGCTAACGTAACTAATGATAACGTAACGGCTAACACGGGGTTAGCTGGTGTGTTGGTTCATCGTGATTATGGAACCGGGGAAAAAACTGCTAACCTCGACCTGATGAGTAACTCGCCTCTGATTGGATCTTTGAATGCGATCTTGTCTTTACCATTTGTAGGAAACTCTGGCGATGGAACACAAAAGGTGGTGAAGGTGCAGGGATACAAAGGTGTGCTTCAAAAATCGGTAGATACTGAAACAAACAAAACGGATTATACCTTACAAATTCCGATCAAAAATACCCTGCTTACGTTCGTCGTTAACAATACTACAGAAGCAGAAATACTTAAGATGGCTAATGCTATCCCTGTTGCCGAGATCGTTAAACTTGTTCAATAAGAAATTTCAAATATTCTTAATTTGAAAAGGGAGTCGAAATATGACTCCTTTTTTTATTTACTTTATCTTATGTGGATAGCGCTTTTCTTCATTTTTATTGTGATTCTTGGTATGCAACTGATCGGCTACCTGCTTTCCACGCCACGTTATGGCGGGCCGGTGAGCGACCATTTTAACGGAAAAAGATTCATAAACTATGGAAACGCTAGAGCCAAAGGTTTAAGCGATGTGATACGATGGATGCTCAACCGGAAGCGCGGAATGTGGAGGGAAACCCAGGAAGTTCGGCTCGGAAGAAAGCCCGATCAGAATGTAAACGGTGTGCGGATAACATTTATCAATCACACCACTTTCCTTATTCAGGTGGATGGTATAAACATACTTACTGATCCAATCTGGAGTAAACGTGCAAGTCCGTTCGAATGGATTGGCCCAAAACGCATGCGGCCTCCGGGAATCCGATTTAAAGATTTACCCCCAATTCATGCGGTATTGATCAGTCACAACCATTATGACCACCTCGATATTACTACGTTGAAAAAAATCGCACACATCCACCATTCGGAGATCATCGTTCCGCTTGGTGTCCAATCATTTTTAGAACGCAGAAACATTATTGATGACGTTAAAGAACTCGACTGGTGGAACAGTTGTGTTCTAAAATCCCAGACACCCATTGAAGCGGTACCTGCACAACATTTTTCCGGGAGAGGATCCTTTGACCGGGATACCTCTTTATGGTGCGGTTTCGTCATCACTACAAGACATGGTAAAATATATTTTGCTGGCGACACCGGTTATCATCCCCAAACATTTAAGCGTATTGCATCAACCTCAGGGCCTTTTCGATTGTCAATCATTCCGATCGGTGCTTATAAACCTGCATGGTTTATGGGGCCGATCCATTGCTCTCCTGATGAAGCCGTACAAATACACCTGGACGTAAAGAGTCAACAAAGTATTGCCAGCCATTTTGGAACATTCGCACTCGCGGACGAAGCACAAACAGATCCGGTAATCGATTTAAAGAGCGAACTAAAAAAGAGAGCACTTTCTGATGAATCATTCCTGGCTCTTGAAGAAGGCCAGGCTTACGATTTCGAACATTAAAATAAACGAAGCTGCTGATTATTTTGTACTGGAGCTTTCGCTGGCCCTGTTACCGACATGCCACCGTACTGATGTGATTCATCGCGCTCTTTGGCAATCACCTCGTCCAGGAAAGCTTTCGGTTCGAATGTTTCTTCCATTTTCCTGGCCATGACAGATAACTGTCGGATCGCATTTTGTTTATCACTATGGCCAACGCTGGCGCGTTCCACCGCATGCTTAAGCGTAGCAATTGTTTCATCGTAAACTTTTAACGGTACCGGAAATGGATGCCCGTCTTTTCCGCCATGTGCAAATGAGAACCGCGCCGGATCGGTAAACCGTGAAGGAGTTCCATGAATTACCTCGCTTACCAATGTTAAAGATTGCAGGGTTCGCGGCCCCAGCCCCTGCAACAACAACAAAGATTCAAAGTTGGTGATGTCAGTTTCGTGAGCCAGGGTAAGCACTGCACCTAATCGTTTCATGTTTACATCATCCTTTGTAATGGCATGATGTTTCGGCATGATAATCTTCCGCGCTTCGTGAAGCATTTGATCTGGCGACGCTTGTGCAACGGAGAGGATACCCTGGCGTGTAGGCTGGGCGTTATGATCGGTAAGATTAAGGATCAGCCCCTGGTTTATTCCCGTTACACCGACATGGGGCATGTCCACATAAGATTGAAAATGCCTGGAATGCCAATGATATCTTCTGGCCATGCCGGATTGATCATTGAGTCCCTGCTGAACAACAGTCCATTCTCCCTGATCTGTAACGATAAAATTATGAAGATACAATTGAAACCCATCCTGTATGGCAGTGTTATCAACTTTAGCGGTCAGTCTACTTGAGCGGACAAGCGCATTCCCGTCTAGTCCGGTTGTTTCCGAAAGGCGCATCAATTCATCTGGCGTTTTCCGGCTATGTTTTCCTCTTCCTCCACAAATGTAGATACCCAATTCTTTCGACATTGGATTAACCGCGCGTTTTAAGGCGCCCATTACGGAGGTTGTTATTCCCGACGAATGCCAGTCCATGCCAAGCACACAACCAAATGCCTGAAACCACAACGGATCGCTTAGACGCAGAAGTACTGCTGATTTTCCGTATTCAGACACAATAGATTCTATCATGGCGCCACCAAGTTTAGTCATGCGCTCTGCCAGCCATTTTGGAACATGGCCATAGTGTAAAGGTAAATCGGCATAACTTCGCGACATCTGAAAAAAGTTATACTCAAAGGTCTGAAAATAACCGAAAACAAAAATCCGGATTGTATACAATTACTTCATAAAACGTGGAACTCTTTTGATACTTGCTTCCGGCCATTAACGAGGATGCAGATGGTATGCGAACCCTTATGATGTTTACGTGTCGTTAAATCACGGAACGACTGCTTACGCTTAAAAACAAACGGTCTGTTGCTTTCAAAGGTAGCTTCTGTGATTTTGAATACCCGCGTCGAAATCTTTCCTGTAGATGTGAGATAATTTATTGCATAGTCCAGCCGGAATTTAGACGAAGTCTTTTCTTCATTGATAAAATCAAATTCAAACTTCAGGTGATCACCGATTTTAACTTTTGGTGCGTTCAGTGTAAAAGTTTTAATCTTTGCCTTATGAGAAGGATCTATTCCTTGTATCAACAACGCATTAGTATTCCCTTTTTTCAATAGGGTTCTGCATCCATGGCGAATGATCCAGTCGGTATTTATATCTGAGCCATTCCAGCGATACCCTATGTTAAGAACAAGATCCGGATGGTCTTTTGCTATATCATTGAGATTATTGGCCACACTTCGTCTTACATATTCAGATTCATCACACTTTAAATTTTCCAGAATGGTAAGTATGGGTGTTGGATCTTTTTTCAGCGATAGAACACCCATAGCCCAGGGTAAGCGTGGCCTGCAACCTTCACTGGCCAATCTCCTTACGGATGAGTTTTTATGCTTCGACCATTTCAGGAGGTGGCTGAAAGTTTCTTGGGGACGTTTTAACAGAAACGGACGAATAGCAAATTCACAACTTACAAGTTGCGTTACTTCTTCTATGGCCCTCATCGATTCGTCGAAATGGTCCTGGCCGAAAACTTCAATGAAATCAGCCAGGAAAATCATTGCAAAGCCTTGCTCCTGAAACTTTAGCATGCGCAAGGTGGCAGCAATCTTTTTAATGATGTTAACAGCAACCGGATAGGGAGAAGGCAAAACTGCGCGTAAAGCGATCGCTATCTTGCGTACCCTTTGTTTAAGTTCGAGCTCTGGCCACTGTTCATCAAAAATTGAATAGATAAAAGCCTGATTATTAAACCCGGGAATTGTTTCAGAAAGGACCGGACACAATCTTTCGAAGAAAGTGGGGCTATACATGTTCTTAAGCGGTTCTGCCATCATTGTTAAATTATAACACCAAAGTAATGGCACGTTTTGTCAGCCCTATGTCAGCAGGATAATCCAAATATTAAAGTTAATTGATGCGCATTTCTGCTTTCAATCCGCGAATGCCATTGAGCAGTGCTTGCTGCCACGTTAGGTCGGCATCCCATTTTGTTCCGAGAAATACATTCTGAGAATCGATATGTTTGAAATAAACTTTAAAGACGGGCGTGTTCGCCGGAATGTTTTTTAATTGTTGTCCCTCATCCGGATAAGTAACACTGACCAGCGCCGTTTCAGTTTTATCGGTATTGTATCCCAGTAGCTCTTTCGCGATCACTCCCCGCGTATGTATAAAACGAACAACGTAGTAGTATCCCTGCTTACGCATATCTTTTTCCGTTGTTCCTGGTTCCATTAATTTATACTTGAACGGATAATTTGCTGCCAACAAGGCTTCAAGTTCGCGATCAAGTGTCTCATCACCAAACATGGGAACCGCGAGCGGATCGACCTTCAGATCCACAGCAAAAAAGTCATTGCGTTTTCCGAGGATGGGGTTGATCGTTAATCCCATTTCTACGGCGCTGTTGATTAGCATGTTTTCTCTTTCCAAACCTACAGCGGCAGCGCGAAACATCACTTTCAGTGCTTCGTCAAACTGCTTGTTTGTTACTGACCACGCAGACTGTTTGGGTTCGACAATATTTTCATGGCCATTGAAAGCCGTTATGGATATACGAAAGCCATTTTCCCTTTTCTCAAGAAATATGATGTTCGAAATTTCACGTTTGGTAAGAAATGCATGGAAGGCCAGTGTCACATCAACTCCGGCGGTAAGCATATCCATCGCGAAATACGTCACCGCGTCAATTCCCGAACGTTGGAAGTATGCCTGTGCATCACCGAGTTGTTTTTCTGAAAAATCCGGAGTATAAAAAACAACGGTTTTGGTGCTGAGTAATTCCTCCGGAAGCGTACCCTGCAAGTTAAATTGTTCTATATACGTATTCGCCGTCGGGAAAATTTGACCGCAGGAGGAAACGCCGGTAAGGATTACAATCAAAATAGATAAACAGGTGTTTACCAGAGCAACGTTAAAAGCGGCAATAAAACTTCGATTCACAAATCGCATCATAATTTAAGATCAAATGTACGGGCCAGGTGTTGTTCTAAAACGAAAATAACGAATTATCTATATCAATGTCGTTGAATTAAGCTTGCATTTTTATAGCCTCACCCTGTCCTCTCCAACGGGAATGTTTATGGACGCTTAACGCAATGACATTGAGGTCTAAATACCGATAAAAAAACCTTCCGCTCCAGACTTCACCGGATAAGTAACTAAATCCGAACATGAGGCATTGCACGCACTGCCATTCTGAAGGTCAAATCTGTAATTATGCCAGGGACAAACAATTTCACCAAGATAATTAACATGGCCTTTGCTCAATGATTCTCCGTTGTGCGGGCAGGAATCCAGTACAGCTAAGAATGCGTTGTTATGCAGTACCAAACAAATCCGTAATCCCTGAACAATAAGCAATTGCGGTTTATTTTCCGTCAATAGTTGTCTTGCTGCTGCTTCATCGGAAAAGACCTTGATCCATTGCATAATAAACTTGTAAGTACATTTTAAAATTTATCTTTGTTTACCTTAATATAAAACTAATCGCAACAAATAATTTTAACCAGCGCTGGTTATGAAGAAATTTAACCTTGTCATTTGCCTGTTCTTTCTTTGGTATTTCGCAAGTGCCCAACGTTCTACGTTAGTTACTAAAGTTACAACGCAGGCAGAAGCTATCGAAAAGCAATTGATCGACTGGAGGAGGCATATACATCAACATCCTGAATTATCAAACCGTGAAGTAAAGACCGCCGAATATATCGCTGCCCATTTGAAGAAACTGGGTATAGAAATACAAACCGGCATAGCGCATACAGGTGTGGTTGGTCTGTTAAAAACAGGTAAGCCCGGGCCGGTTATTGCCATCCGCGCTGATATGGATGCCCTTCCTGTAACAGAAAGAAACGACTTGCCTTTTGCTTCAAAGGAGATAGCCACGTACAATGGTAAAGAGACTGGTGTCATGCATGCATGTGGCCATGATGCGCACGTAGCGATTCTTATGGCTGTTGCCGAAATCCTTTCCAAAATTAAAAAAGACCTCCGTGGGACTTTGAAATTTATTTTTCAGCCGGCAGAAGAAGGTCCGCCTGCTGGTGAAGAAGGGGGCGCTGCTTTGATGGTTAAAGAAGGTGTACTTGAAAACCCCAAAGTTGACGTGATCTTTGGTTTACATGTTCAATCCATTCGCAAACTCGGACAGATCGGTTACAAACCTGCAGGAATGATGGCAGCATCAGATTGGTTTAGCATTAAAGTCCAGGGTCGCCAATCTCATGGCGCTGCACCGTGGAAAGGCGTGGATCCCATTGTTGTGTCGGCACAAATTATCAATGCATTGCAAACTATTGTGAGCCGTCAGATTGATCTTACAAAGGAACCGGCGATAATCAGTATAGGCAAGATCAATGGTGGTGTGCGTGAAAATATTATTCCCGAAGCGGTTGAAATGGCAGGAACCATTCGCACTTTCGATAACGAGATGCGGAAAAGTATTCATGAACGAATCGTTCTTACAGCAACCAAAATTGCCGAGAGCGCCGGTGCAAAGGCCGAAGTTACTTTTGAATCAAAGACACCCGTAACTTACAATGATCCGGAATTAACAGAGACACTTATCGATGCGTTAAATGTTGCTGCCGGAGAAGGAAACGTTATCCGGATACCTGCTGATACCGGCGGAGAAGACTTTGCTTACTTTCAGCAAAAAGTACCTGGTTTTTATTTCTTCGTTGGGGTTTGCCCTCCGGAAATAGATCCACAGAAAGCACCTTCCCATCACACGCCTGACTTCATGATGGACGAACGCGGTATGTTAACAGGTCTCAAGGCAATGCTGAGCATAACCCTTGACTACATGTTTCAGAAAAAATAGATTACCCGCTTAGTTCTGATATGGCGTGATCAAAAGCAGAGCGAATAGCCATTCCGTTGGAATGCAATTGATTCCTGATGATCCACTTTCCATTTACAATTGTACCTGCAATTGCAGAAGCATCGGCGGTATAAAGAATTTTAGAAAGTAAATGATCCTTTTTTCCACATAAGCGTGGGGTATGGGCATTATACACTACTGCATCAAATGGCAAATTAATATCAAAAAAATTATTCGTAGCAAATCCCATCGCTGATCTTCCTCCACTGATCAGCTTATTTATCAACTCCGTAGCGCCATCACTGAAGGTGTTTCTTTTATGACGAAGCAACCGCTGACTATAGTCCAGCCAACGCAAATCTTCCAATGGGTTTAGATTGATCTGGCTGTCGGAGCCAATGCACCAATTGCCATAGTGAGTGCTAAATTCGGTTAACCGAAATATTCCATCGCCAAGGTTTCCTTCCGTACCCGGGCATAATACTACATGCGCCCTGCTATTTGCAAGCTGAATTACTTCCTGATCGCTAAGGTGGGTACAGTGCACAATATGAAAACGTTCGTTTACCGGCAGATGATCTAACAACCACTCTACGGGGCGTTGTTTCAAGAATCCAATACTATCACTTACTTCCGTTAGCTGCTCTGCCGCATGGATATGAAAGGGAAGATCTTTAGGACCATACTCAAAGGTTTTAAAAACCTCGTCAGCGCTAACAGCTCTTAATGAGTGAACGCCAAAACCAAGGCGGGTATGTTGGTGTCGTTTTACCAGACGCGAGGAGGCCTCCAACAATTCGAAGTATTCGTCTATAGAGTGCGAGATGAACCTGCGTTGCTTTGGCTCTGCTGGTTTCCCAAAACCACCCTGTTTGTAAAAAACGGGAACCAGTGTAATCTTCATTCCCGCTATTTTTGCCGCGGCAATCAGGCGCTCACCCATTTCAGCACGATTTGCGTAAGGTGTTCCATCCTTATCGTGATGCAGGTAATGAAATTCGGCAACGTGCGTATAGCCATACCGTAACATTTCTGCATATAACATGGCCGCTACAGCTTCCAGTTGTTCGGGGTTGATGGCGAGCGCACACATGTACATGGCTTCCCGCCAACTCCAGAAATCATCCTCAGCTCCCGGCAAATGCTTTTCCGTTTGACCAGCCATAGCATATTGAAACGCATGTGAATGTGCATTTTGAAAACCGGGAACCGCATGACCAGAAACGGATTCTATTGCAGTTGCAGTTTCCGGTGGCGACTCGGATAAATATTGAAGTTCTCCGACCTGATTCACACCTGCATATGCGGGGCTCATCCAACCTTGTTGTTGAAGCAGGGAATTAAATCGAAAATATTTCAGGGTATCGTTAACCATAGTTTAGTCAACATTCAGGGCAGCTATAATTTTTTCGAAAGTGCGTTTCAAAACAGCTTTCATTTTTCCTGCGCGGTGAACGTCATATTTCTTTTCTTCATCATCCATATAATTAACCTTACTCATTTCAAGCTGTAAGGCGTGCTGGTGTTTTAGCGGATTACCGTAATGTCTTGTAATAAACCCGCCTTTGAAAGGATTATTATGTGAAAAGGAATATTGATCCGCAGAAAGCGTTTCCAAAGCTGTTTGGATTAGTATTGGTGATGCTGAAGCAGCATCATTGTCGCCAAGAATAAGGTCTGGAAATTTATTCGGATAAATACTCCTCACTTCTTGTCGGATGGAATGGCAATCCCACAATAATACCTTACCGAACTTTTGTTTTGTTTCGAATAACAACCGCTCCAGTGCGTGGTGATACGGATCATAATAACGAGTTAATCGATGATGCAGGTCTGTATTGTCAACAGTGGTTCGTTCGTCGCGGTACAATGGTTCACCGAGAAACGTTGTTACAGGACAAAGCCCCGTAATGATTCTTCCATCCGAATAAAGTGGCAGATTATGTCGGTCACGGTTTAAATCGATAACCCATCGGCTATATGCCGCTTTGATCATGGTGATGCCCATATCGATACTGAAATCGTAAAGCTGATCAACAAACCAATCTGTATCATCCGGAGCCGATATTAATTCGGCTTTATACGCCTGTTTTAATTCGTCAGGAAACAATGTTCCGCAGTGGGGAACACTTACAATAATCGGAACCTGAGTTCCCCGGCCATTTTGTATAATGAATGGCTCCATCCGGATTACTTTTTATTCCGCTTCTTTTTCCGTTTTTGCTTTTCCGTTGGTGCCGGTTGTTCTTTTTGTTTTACCTGAAGTTCCTTTGGTTGTGCCCGAAGTTTTTCTAACGCATTTTTTGATGTAGTGACTTCATGTTCAAGTTCTGCTATCCGCTGCTTGTAATACGCCGCTAAATCATTTTTCTGTAGGTGCCGTTTTACGGTCATGATCCGGTCAAAACTTTGATCGATACGTTCTCTGGTGATTACGCCGCTCTCCACAAACTTTCGGATAATGCCGTGAACCTTGTCAACTGTGCGTTCGTCGCTCCCGGCAATGTTATTCGAAAACGTCATGATATCAACACCGGCTGTAATCGCCAGCTTAATTGCTTCCTCAAAGCCATAATGTTTCGTGATGGCATGCATTTGCATATCATCTGTAAAAACCAGACCATCAAAGTTTAACCGGCCGCGCAAAATTCCGTCCAATATAGGTTTCGAAAGCGTACCGGGATTTCCATTTTTATCCAGGTTGCGATTAACAATGTGTGACGTCATAACCGCGTCGGCATATCCGGAGTCAATTAAAACCTGATACGGTTTTAGCTCACGATCGGCCCAGGTATTGGTTACATCTGCGATGCCAAAGTGGGTATCCTGTTTGGAGCTTCCATGACCGGGGAAATGTTTTAAGGATGTGATTACACCATATTTACGATGCTGCTTTATAAATTCTTTCGCCAGTAAGGCCACAGAATCTTCATTATTTGAAAAAGCGCGACCATGCTTCACAATTGCAGGGTTTGTAGGCTCAGCCGCAAGATCCACGACCGGAGCAAAGTTTACATTGATACCGAGGCCTGCTAAGGTGGCTGCGGTGGCTTCAGCGTAAAAACGAACCGAATCGAGGGAATTAGCTTTACCCATCGCTTCTGCTGTTATGGATCGTGGGAAACCATATTTGTCCTTTAACCGATTTACTTTCCCGCCTTCCTGATCGATGCTGATAAACAACGGTATGGGTGCTGCCTGCTGGTAGGTCCAGGTAATTTTTTTCAAGGCGACGAAAGAATTCTGCGCAGGAATATTTTTTTCGAAAATGATAATAGATCCCACTTTTCCTTCGCGAATTTCCCGAAGCACCTCAGCGTCAACCGCTGCTGTCGGGAAACCAATCAGGATCATCTGACCGATCTTAATATCAAGACTGTCGCGTTGCTGGCCAAAGCAAAATGAATAGCTTGTCAGGATCACTATCAAAAGAAGAATAAACCGGGATGTTTGATGTTTAGTATTTTTCATAAAAAGAATTGAGAATCCGCTGCATGTTATGTCTTATTTCATTCATAGAGGCTGTGAAGTTAGCATTCATGAAAGAAAAGATTAATGTTTTTCCACTTTTAGTCACCAGAAATCCGCTGAGTGCATGGGTGTTAGACAAAGTGCCTGTTTTTCCAAACACATACGGTTGGTCTGCAATGTACCAATTCTTCAATGTTCCGGGCTTACCTCCAACAGCGATAATCTTAAACAATCTTTCACGCGGAACTACAGCCGCTATCTGTTTCCATAATTCAACAACGGATCTTGGTGTTATCAGATTGTAACGCGATAGCCCGGAGCCATCCACCCATACGACTTTATCCGGCCATTTTTCAAAGCGATTTTTTTGCATCCATTTAATGGCTATTTCCGGTTGAAGCGAATCGCTTAATACATTAGAGCACATCATCAGCAACTGCTCTGCAATCAAATTATCACTCTCCTGCATCATTGTTTTATACAGACTGTCTGACGGCACACTGTATAATGTTTTTATGTCCGACGGTTTTTGCCGCATTACAGGTTGAACTTTCCGTTGTAAAGTATCACTGAGTAACTCGGTAATTAACTGCTGATCTACACGAAAAGGAATCTTCCATTCATTTTTCCGCTTTCTTAAACCGGGATAATACATTGTGTTATTTGAAAAAGGATCACGGATCACTTTTGTTTCTTCCTGGTTTTCACCAACACTTAATAAACTCTTAAAATACCATGGCCATACATACACATCCTTAGTAAAGGGGTATACAAAAAAACAATTACCATAAATTGGAAAGGGAGAGCGCTCTGCCGAATAGGATGAATTGTAATCATCCCAGGCCCAGCCACTGCCAAAATGAGCGGTGTGAAAATTCGAGTTTGAAAAATACAACGCCTTTTGTTGCTGTTGAAGGAAGTCAAGCACCCTGTTATTCGAAAAAGTTTCCTTGTACTGGAAAGATGGATCGCCCGTGCCCCAGAATATCAACGAATCTTCTGTTTCAAGATATTCGATGCCGGGTATTGAATCCCCTAGAATAAGCAGGCTCGCAAACAGCGTTAGTATCTTTGTATTTGATGCTGGTGTAAAATATGCAGCGCCATTGTAATCGAAAACCGTTTCATCTTTTTCAGGATCATAGATTACAAAACCCGTGTGATCCTGAAATTTTTTTTCCGTTTTTTGAAACGTTTCTGTGAGTTGTTGATGCGCGACCGGTGCACATCCCGTTATAAAAATAAGAAACGCGATTACACCAATTCGCATTTATTTCTGGAGGTAGCGATTCAACAAAATATTACAATGATGGCTTTCATGACCGGCGATGATATAGCCCAGATTCAATACGGATATTTCAGTGCCATTGGCTGACCCGGTTCGTTCAAACATTTCTTCTGAAAAGCTTGCATAAAGATCAACTGTGGTCTGGCGTAATGTCTTCATTTCTGCTGCAATCTGGTTTATTGAACGTTGATGTGCATTGGCCTCAGGTGCATACAATTGTTCATCAAATCCCGCCAAGGGTGTTTTATCGTTCCTCGCTATACGAAGTGCCCGGTAAGCAAATATACGTTCAGCATCCATCATGTGACACAACAATTCTTTAATGCTCCACTTCTCTGGTTGATATCTGCATTCACCCTTTTCTTCCGGAATAGAAGTTAATATTTCCTGTAGTCGCTTAGCAGCGGCATGCAAAGCTTCCATCAAATCATAATCCTTTACAAGGCCAACGTAGCCCTTGTAAAACGGCGGCACTGTCTGGAGCTGGGGTCTTTTCATAAAAGCGTTAAATTTAATTTATTCTTGGCAACATGATATCCAGTGTTGTCCCTTTTCCATATTCGGATTTTAATTTTATCGTTCCATTTAATCGCTCTACGGCCTGCTTCACAATGTACATCCCTAATCCGGACCCTTGTGACCGATCGGTGGCCCGGTAAAACATATTAAAAATTTTATCAACATATTCTGTTTTAATCCCAATTCCATTGTCTTCAAAAATCAACCGGGTATGATCTTTTGTGCAGACAATTTCAATCTTTAAATAACTATCTACCTCCTGGTTCAGGTACTTGTAAGCATTCGAGATGATGTTGCTAAAAATTATCTTTAATCGCAGCTTATCCGATTTACAAATGACTTTCGGAACACTGGTATGAATTTCTGTTTTTAGCTGGTGAAAGTTATCAAGGTATTCCAATTCAGTGATGCAGCTTTTGGCCAATACCTGAAGATCAATTTCTTCGTGTACAATATCAACCCTGTTCACCCTTGCATAGTCCAGCATAGAGCGGATAAATTCATCGAGTTTTTTAACACGCCCTTCAATCTTTAGCAAATATTGCTGAAGCGCTTCCGGGTCCCTGTCAAGATTCGCCAGGTTAATCAATCCCATGATTGAGCTGAGCGGTGAACGCAGGTCATGGGATGTTTTATACATTAACTGGTCAAGCTCAAAGTTGCGCTCACTGAGTTGCTCGAGTGTTGACTTCAATTCAAGTTCCTGCGCAGCAAGTTGCTTATTTTGTTCTGTAAGTTCTTCATTAAGCGCTTTAACACTTAGCTCCATCCTGTTTCGTTCGGTAATATTGCGGATAAACATGGCGGCGCCAATTACCTTACCGCGATCATCGTAAATCGGGTTGAAGGAGGTTTCGAGAAAGAGGTTTCCCGGATGTTGATTTTCTACGGTAAGCCGTTTTCCGCGGAACGCTTTCATGCCGTTTTGTTTCACGCGTGAAGACACCTCGCTAGGTAACACTTCAAGAAAATTATCGCCTACAGAAATCGTAACCCCATACACATCTTCTATTCCCTTCGCATAAGAATTATTGAAAAGGATAATGCGGAAATCGCGATCAATGGCGAGAATTCCATCCGAAGTACTCTCCATAACGCCCCGGAGGTTTGCGTTAATCGAGTTGATGATTTGCTCATACTTTTTGCGATGTGTTATATCCTGTACGAAAACAGCAACACCCTTTACCTTTTTGTTCTCATCATGGATCGGGTTATACGCAACCTGTATGTAACCGGTGTACTTTGGAAATTCCTGGTAATGTTCTGTAACGAAATGTTTTCCATGAAGGGCTTTCACCAACTCGGTCTTTACCCACTTTTTATCTTCATGCTTGATGTACTGAATTTTATTCGCACCTATCTTAATATCCGCACCATATAACATTTTCATAATGTTCTTATGGCGATGATTGAATGCCGTGTAACAGAAATTTTGATCTACCGAAAAAATCGATTCATCTGAGCTTTCAAGAACACCTTCGAGGTTTTCATGCAAATGTTTGATTTCTGCTTCTGCTTTTTTGAGGTATGTGATCTCCGTGACAAAACCAATGACAAAGCGTTCACCCTTTTCGTTGATGTACCGCGATTTTACGGTTAACAAATGATGTGGCTTGCCGTTGCGCGTTAAAATTTCATCTGTGGTGATTGTTTTACCCGTACGAAGTACCTGCTTATCGGTTTTATAAAAAACTTCTGCTTCTTTTTTAGGGATTAAATCAGTATCTGTTTTTCCTAAAATTTGCTTGCGGCTATGGCCCAGGAGTTCACAAAATTTATCGTTAAATAGCACCCACCGATGATTACTGTCTTTAACAAAGATTGGCGCTGCCACGGTGTTCACAATGTTATCTAGAAAATTACGCGATTCGATAAGCTGGACTTCCGCTTGTTTTTCTTTTGAAATATCACGCAATGTGCCAACAAAATAATTGGCTTTGCCTTCATGTTTCAACAAACTGATATTCAAAACCGCCTTGAACGTCTCTCCGTTTTTTCTTTTAAGATCAGTTTCAATCTGCTTTAACGTTTGCTTAGCTTTTAGCAGTTTAAGGATTTCACGTTGTTGAAGCTTGTCACCGAAAATTGAAGTGGGCTTCTGTTTTTCGATTTCACGAAACGAGCGGTATCCAGTCATATTTAAAAACGCTTCATTCACATAAATAAATTCACTGTCAAGGATTCCCATAAAAATCCCTTCCGAAAGATTCCGGTTAACGGTTTCGAGCAATTCATTTGTTTTACGAACCTCCTCGACAGCATTTTTCTGTTCTGTGATGTCCCTGAAGTTGGATACAATTCCGTTTATTTCATCGATATGTAAAAAGTTTGTAAGGCGGGATTCAGACCAGATGTAGTGTCCTTTTTTATGCCTGATACGTTGGAACAGGGTAAGGCCTTTTCCTGGTTTATTGAGCAACGATAAAAATGATTCGGCAGCCATTTCTGCATCGTCAGGATGAAGGAAAAAAGTACCTGGCTTATCAAGTATTTCATGTTGCCGATATCCCGCAATATGCTCCACGGAATGACTTACATATTTTACCCGGCCTTGCTTATCATACAAAATGATTCCTTCATGCGCATTTTCTATTAATGCTTTGAATTGTTTATCGGTGAGATAGTTTGATAGAATTTTCTTTCGTTTGGACTTCATCCGGCCAGGGTACTGCAATGGTAAAACAAACTAAAATCGTAGAGGGTATTATGCACTGTGGCCATCTTTTTTTACCTACATCACGGCATACCGGATTTTTCGTTCCGGCCTTTTAAATTAACTAAAATTTACTGCTCTTCTATATTTTCTGTGATTTGTGTTTCCTGCCGTTGCGTAAGGAATCGTTTGAGCCGGTGGTTTTTCTCCAGTGATCGCAGCATCATCTCGCGGAGATATCCTTCCACCGGCAAAACCAGCATGGCAATGATCACCTGAATGATAAAATCGATAACCGGACTTGTCCTCGTTTCAAATGTTTCTCCTACAATCGTTTCAATGAATTGAATCAGCATGATAATGGTAAGTAGCATCAATAGCCGACTCACAATTCTGTAACGTGCGCTTAAGCGGAAAGAGAGTAAAACGAAAAAGGCAAACACCAAAACTTCCAGGGCATAAAACCAGGGGCGCTTCCAATACGGAGGAATCACCGCTATACTGATCTCCTGCATGTCTTTTGATCTTCCCAGTATATCGCGTGACTGAACTTCAAGTTTATAATCGCCTGCGGGCAAATAGGGAAAATTAATTACGTTGTTTACGTTAGACCACGTCGTCCATGTTTCATCCAGCCCCTGAAGTTTGTACCGGTACTCGATCGCCATGGAGGCAAGATAATCCGGTTGCACTATCTCCACCGTTACAGAACTATTTTCCTGATCGACGTTAAACTGGCTCAAGCCACCTGATTTTAACCCGGCATTTACAAACGACTTCATCATAATCGGAAACCCATCGTTGTAAGGTGTTACCCTGTCGCTGTAAAAACGAAACAATTCATTATTTCCTGTTATAACCCAAAGATTTCCCGAGTTACCATCCGGTGATATATACCGAAGGTTTTGGAAGAGATTAAGAAAGCCAAGATTCTGATGGGCCGTGTTCAGCCCAAATAATTTCCAGCCATGGATATCGCGATACCACATCGCATTATTGTGCGCAAAGTAGTTCGTGAGATTGTGTTCCGATAACGAATCGATCTTATCAAAACCATTGATATCGTTCTTGTAACTGAAAAATCCCTGTGCATTAGAGAGAATAGTTTCTCCTTTCCATTGTACGCCTACTACTTCATCATAATTTGGATTTGAAATTTCAATGACCTGGATATCGTTTACTTCATCACCATCATAAGTAAGCCGATAAACCTTGTCTAGCGCACAAAGCCACAGTTCCCGGTTGTCGCCCTCGAAAATGTAGGTGATCTGATCATGCAGGTTTTTCAACATTCCAGACGTTTTCCATTCGTTATCTTTATGGCGCAGTGCACTGACATTATCGGAATACGTTGAGATAAGCAGTACATTTTGTTTTGTATTGTAAATGTATCGTGCTGGTTCGTCTGACAAATGACTTGCGTGCGTACCAACAACCTGGTAGGTACCTCCTAACCCAGCGGCAATCAATTTATTGTTTACCTCAAGGAGTTGTGTAATCTTGGCGTCTATGCCAGTCACCTTTTTGTATGCATAACGCGATGTGCGTAAAACCTTCTGTGTTTTCTTGGTGCGTCGGGTTCTTGGAGACGCTTTCTTTTTTACTTCGGTGCGCGGGGCCTGTGTGTTTGTTACTTCTTCTTCTTTCTTATCGTTTTTATTCTTTCGCAAAAAAGAGAAGAACCCTTTTCGTTTGGATTCAGGCTCTGCTGTGGTGGATGTTTCCTTCTCGGGCTGGGTTGATTTTTTTTGCAGAAATGATCTTACCGGAACATCTACAAAATACGTTACTTCTTCGAAAACATCTTCGCGTTCCAATCGAAAAAGACCCAACGATGTGCCCACATAAACGTTGTTCTTAAATGAAATCGCACAAAGCAGATTACCCTGCAAACCGGGATAATGATTGAACGATCGGAATGGAAGGTAAGGCGCTATCCGTGTAAAGCCATAATCGTGAGCTGCCCAGATATTGTTGCTGTTGTCTTTAACCAACGCAAAAATTTCATTGTCGGGCAGCCCGGTGGCATAGTTAATGATTTCTTCGGTTTTTCCGGTTGCCGAATGAACGAACACCATACCACCACGCAGTGTTCCAATCACAATTAAATTATCGTTTACCCAGTGACCATTCACCAGCACACTTTTGTTAATGTAATCCGCATCTTCTGTAACGAGCTCGCGTATTCTGAAATTTTTTGAAATGACGTAAAGTTTGTTATTTGTAAACCCCATTAAGTGGTAATCCTTATTACCGGAGGAGAATAAAACATCTTCGCCTTCCGGAAAAGCGAGTTCGGAACGGATTAATTTATCCTCCTGTATTCTGTATATCCCGCTTTTTGAGGTACTGATAAAAACGGATCCGAACAATTCGAAAATACTTTGAAAGGATCCGGTTAATTCAGTCGCCGGTATGGTGCTGGTTTTCTCATTTTCCAGAATAAAAATCTTTTCTTCATTTATGAAATACAACTTACCGGGTACACGTATCGTTTGGAAAATATTTTTTACGCCCTGCGAAAGCGTTTTTATTTCCGGCAAAGCATTTTCGTTATTTATCACTTTGCCAAAACCCGTTGCGCCTCCCCAATATAATTCGCCGTTTTCCGTGCCGGCAAGTGCATATATTGCGCCACTTCCCTTTATCAAATTCCAATTGCGGCCATCAAATTCCAAAATACCGCTTCGGGTTGCGAAATACATCAGGCCCTGTTTCGTTTGCACCATCTGGAAACAGACGTTGTCCAGTTTATCGTCTGCCGGAGAAAAATGAGATAAAAAGTAATTACCAGATTGCGCGCTCGCAAAAAGCGTCCCGAGCCATATCATCAACACCAAAATATACCTCACCATATACCGCTTGTTCGTTCCGTGCGCAATCATGCCGGAGTTATTTGTCCCGTTCTTCTCGTCAATTGTGGGTATCAATACCGTGAAATTTTCTGCTTGTCTCTTTGGGAAAAATGGGCTAAGTCAATGAAGCGACAGTTGGTCAAATATAAACAATTCTTTAATGATCTTCGGGCTACCTCCGACCAACTAACTTATCCTGCTCCAGTTTATCATAGACTTGCGCATGGAATCAACCTGCGCTTTAATGACAGTGTTTTCAGGCTTGAGTAGATCCGGATCGTCCTGCAGAATATGTATTGCCACTTCCCTTGCTTGTTTTAGAATCTGACCATCTTTACCCAGATCAGCGATTAGCAAATCCAAGGCGCCACTTTGCTGGGTACCCATAAGATCTCCGGGGCCGCGAAGTTGTAAATCGGTTTCTGCGATTTCAAAACCGTTATTTGTCCGAACCATTGTTTCGATCCGAACCTTGCTATCTGCGCTTAATTTTTGCGACGACATTAAAATGCAAAACGATTGCTGTGCTCCGCGTCCTACCCGTCCACGTAACTGATGAAGTTGAGACAGTCCAAATCGCTCGGCGTTTTCAATCACCATCACCGTAGCATTCGGTACATCGACGCCAACTTCAATAACCGTTGTTGCCACCATAATTTTAGTTTCACCCTTTTTAAACCGGGCCATTTCATATTCTTTGGCCACCGACTTCATTTTTCCGTGAACGATACTAATTGCAATGTCAGGGAACGCACGACAGACACTTTCGTATCCGTCCATTAAATGTTTCAGATCTAGCTTTTCCGATTCTTCAATAAGGGGGTATACCATATAGACCTGTCTACCGGCCTGAATCTGATCACGCAAAAACTGATTCACCTGTAAACGATGTGCGTCATACTTATGAATGGTTTTAATGGGCTTGCGTCCGGAGGGCAATTCGTCTATAGCCGATACGTCGAGGTCACCATACAACGTCATGGCTAGTGTACGGGGTATCGGTGTGGCTGTCATCACCAGCACGTGGGGATAAACATCGCTGTTCTTTTGCCATAATTTTGAGCGCTGTGCCACGCCGAACCGATGTTGCTCGTCTACCACGGCCAAACCAAGTTGTTTAAACTTCACTTCTTCTTCCAAAAGCGCATGGGTACCGATCAGTATTTTCAACTCTCCTGATTCAAGGTTAATATGAATTTCTTTTCGTTGTGATTTTTTTGTAGACCCTGTGAGCAATGCAATGGGGAGCTTCATGGCATTTGTAAATTTGGTAAGATTCGCAAAATGTTGCTGAGCCAGAATTTCAGTCGGAGCCATTAGAGCACATTGCGCTCCGCTGCTTACAACCAGCAGCATACATATAAATCCAACAATTGTTTTACCGCTTCCTACATCACCCTGCAACAAGCGATTCATCTGTACGCCAGATTTTAAGTCAGCATAGATTTCTTTAATAACCCGTTTTTGTGCGTCTGTTAAATTGAAGGGTAGATGTTGCTTGTAAAATTGATTCAGCAGTGAAGTATCATGAAAAACCAGTCCTCGTAATTTATGCTGGCGAACCATCTTCATTTTGAGCAGCCTCAACTGGATGTAAAACAGTTCTTCGAATTTTAATCGTTTTTGAGCATTGGCCAACATTTCCAAACTGGTTGGAAAGTGGATCATTACGATGGCTTCTGGTTTAGAGATAAATCCGTTTGTCTTTAAAATATGCTGGGGCAACGTTTCCCTGATTTTCCCAGTAGATAACCCCATTAGTTCACGCGTCAGCTTGGCCAGCGTTTTATTATCCAGGAATCTGGATCGAAGTTTTTCAGTTAATGAATAGACGGGTTGAAGATAACCACCCGTTTTATTTTTATCAGTTAATACTTCTATCTCAGGATGCGCAATATTGATCTTGCTGCCGAACCGGTTTGGTTTGCCGAACACAACATACTCAACTCCCAATTGTATTTTGTCGCTTACCCAATTGATTCCCTTAAACCATACGAGTTCGAGACCACCAGTTTCATCTTCCACCTGAACAACCATTCGTTTTTTCGGTCCTGCACCAATGATTTCTTTTTTTCGGATTATCGCTTTGACCTGAATAAATGGCATTTCATCCGTTACGTCACGAATTGAAACAAATTGCGTTCTGTCCTCGTATCGGAAAGGATAATGTTGGATTAAATCACCAAACGTAAATATGTTCAACTCCTTGTTGAGTAAAACAGCTCGCTGGGGACCAACTCCTTTCAAGAATTCGATGGGCGTCTCAAAAAAAGTGGCCATAATTCTAAAGTAACATTGAATGTATTAAAATTTAATAAGTGGAATAAATTAAATATCCTGAATTGAGTTACTTTTGCATCAGTTTTATTAACCCGATGGTTACCATTTGTTTACTTACATTATTAACGAGGCGAGAGATTTTATGAAGGCTAATGCAAAAATATACAAAGGCATTGAATACATTCAGTTGTCTGACCTGCCCCTGGTTCAACAAGAAAAATTACTTCAAAGCAGCCAAAGCTTTTTTATTAAGATAATGATCGATAAAAAGATCATTTCAAAATGTATACAGTACAAGGATTACGTTTCGTGGTTTGAATCAGAATACAAACAACAGCTGGCACCAGTTGCGGTTGAGACAAAACAACGCCAAAACGTTGAACTTGCCATAAGTAATATTTAATCCCAGATACCCGCGTCTGGAACGATTTCCAATACGTTTCCTTCGAGGTCTTCAAAATAAAAAGACTCTGTACCAGAAGGCCATGTAACGTAATCCGTAATCGTTATTCCTTTATCAAGAATTTCTTGCTTTGCCTTTTCATATGCTGCTTTGGTAACCTCGAAAGCAAAATGCTGTTTCCCTCGCCCATAATGTGCCGGAGGACTCGTCTTTTCTTTCGAGTCATGAGGATTAAAACACAGTAAAACGGAGGATCCAGCCCGAAAAAAGATATGTTTTCCAGCAACGTAATTGATAACCGGCAGCCCTAGTCGCTCATTATAAAACGTCTTTGCCATTTCCAAATCTCGAACGTAAAGACACGTTTCCTTGATCTTAAGAAACTCCATGACACAAGGCTTTTTTTAGTGAATTGTATTCATCCCATATTTCCCTTAAGATCACAGCAGCAGGCTGAATCTTATTTAACGTGGCGGCTACTTGTCCTATCTCCAATTCGCCTTCTTCGAGATTACCTTCAAAGATGCCAATTCGCGAACGGCGTTTTCCCAACAGTTTTATAAGTTCATCCTTTGATGCTCCTTTCATTTCGGCCTGATTCACTGAATCATAAAATTGATTCTTAATCAGGCGCACTGGCGTGAGTTGCTTTAATGTGAGAACCGTATCGCCCTCGGCTGACTGGAGGACTTTCTCTTTGAAGTTATCGTGGGCTGAAGACTCGGCAGCCACAGCAAAGCGACTGCCAACCTGAACGCCATCGGCCCCCAGCACCTCGGCAGCGAGCATGGCCCGGCCGGAAGCAATGCCGCCGGCTGCGATGAGCGGGATGGTAAGCTTCTCCTTAATCAACGGAATGAGCACGAGGGAAGTAGTTTCTTCACGACCATTGTGCCCACCTGCTTCGAATCCTTCAGCAACAACAGCATCAACGCCTGCCTGTTGTGCTTTCAGGGCAAACTTTAAACTTGATACTACATGCACTACAATGATCCCTTTATCTTTTAAGTGGGCAGTCCAGGCCGCGGGATTACCAGCTGAAGTAAATACAATCTTTATCCCTTCCGCAATTATGATTTTCATAATCGCATCAATGTCTGGGTAAAGCAGCGGTACATTAACACCAAAAGATTTATCGGTTGCTGCCTTACATTTTTGAATATGTTCCTGCAACACTGCCGGATACATAGAGCCTGATCCGATTAGACCCAAGCCTCCTGCATTGCTTACGGCTGCTGCCAGGCGCCAGCCACTGCACCAAACCATGCCCGCTTGTACAATGGGCATCTGTATTTTAAATAACTTCTGAATTCTTGTGTTCATCAGCAAAAGGTAAACGCGAAATCTTACAACAAAAGATATTTTAATTTTTTTCCTGCGGAGAATTATTAATCGATTTTTCCAAAAATTTTTACAAGTTTTTTTTCACTGCTAAAGTTGTCCACAAAGAATGAATTGATAAAATACTATCTAAGTCGTTGATGATCTGTAAATTAAAGCACTCGTAACTAAGGCTGTGGATAAAACTCAAAATTTGTGGATATCTTTTTCAATTATTTTAAAGGAAAATCTAACTGCCTGAATTTTAAGGTTTTTACATATTCGCAGTATAATCTTACGTTTAAGAATTGGTGTAAATAACTGTCGCATCCCTAAACATGAAAAAATTTTTTCTTTTTCTTCTCCTTTCATTCTCCATGCCAATGTATGGCCAGGAGGCTTCTATAATTAAATTCGAAACGCTCGATACGTTACTGAAAAGTCCGTCGCCTGAAGTTATCGTCGTAAACTTTTGGGCGACGTGGTGCGGTCCTTGCATTAAAGAATTACCTCATTTTGAAGAACTCAACCGTGCAGGCGATCCTAGAATAAAAGTAATTCTTGTAAACCTTGATTATGCTGATAAAGTGGAAAAGGTGAATTCATTCTTACGAATCAAAAACATAAAATCCCCCGTACTACTGCTTGATGAAATCGACTATAATTCCTGGATTGACAAGGTTGATAAAAGCTGGAGTGGAGCCATACCTGCAACCCTTGTTTTGAACACTGTAACCGGTAAAAGAAATTTTGTTGAAAAAGAACTTTCCGAATCAGATCTTCAACAACTTATTGAAGAAACTAAAACCAATTGAGTTATGAAAAAATTTGCCCTCCTTATCCCTGCTTTCTTGTTGCTGGCAGCCTTTACACCGAAATATGAGGTTGGTGATGCTGTTTCAGATTTTTCATTAAAAAACGTAGACGGAAAAAAAATCTCTTTATCCGGATACGCCGACAAGGGCGCGATTATAATTTTTGATTGCAATACCTGTCCCTTTTCAAAAGCATATAACGACCGGATCATCGCCTTACATACAAAATACAAAGACAAGGGTTACCCGGTCATTGCGATCAATGCAAACGATCCTAAGATCTCGCCTGGTGATTCTTTTGAGCACATGGTTTCACAAGCGAAAAACAAGTCGTACACATTTCCTTATTTGATTGACGAAACACAGGAGGTCGCTAAAAGTTTTGGCGCAACCAACACACCCCATGTATTTGTTGTTAACAAAAAGGGAGATGGATTTGTGGTGGCCTATATCGGTGCAATTGACAATAACAGCAGGGATGCACAATCCGCTGATAAAAAATATGTCGAAGACGCAGTTGACGCGCTGATCGCAAATCAAACTGTATCACCTTCAAAAACGAAAGCCATTGGCTGCGGCATAAAATATCGGTCGTAAAACATTTTCAACTTTGACACAAAGGATTTATGAAAGTAAATCCTTTTTCTATGCTGTTTGAGAAACAAACTTTAATCCCACGATAGAACCAATAAGCAACACGATAAAAAATACCCGCCAGAAAAACGCAGGTTCATTGAACAGGAAAATTCCAATCAGGGTTGTTCCTACAGCACCAATTCCGGTCCATACCGCGTAACCTGTACCGATTGGTATGGTTTGAATGGCTTTGTTCAATAGCAGAAAACTTATTGTAATACTGATAAAAAAGCCTAATGCCCACCAACGTTGGGTAAAGTTTTCAGAGAGTTTTAAGCACGTTGTAAAGGCTACTTCAAATAAGCCCGCAAGAATCAGGTAAAACCAAGCCATAGATGAATTGTTAAATTTCGTGAAACAAATGTACATCGAGATTTGAGAAAGTAGATCAAGTTTAGCAGGCATCCATATAAAAAAGTCAATATTACATTTCAATGGTATTCTGTGCTTTTTATCACAATTACGCGCTAACAACGTATGGTATATACGCAAAAAATAAAAATGATTCAGTCTTAGCAGCTTCGCGTTAAGTTATAGTTTGGTTCAAACTAATGTAAGATTGAAAGGATTCCTGCACATAATTAAAAAATTATCCTTATCTGCACGAAATCTTGCATCACGCACTGCGTCACATCATCCTTTGGGCGCATCACCGCATAATAAAAATGGCACGAGTTGTGTTTCTTTACTGAGTAAACAACGTGAAGATGAAGAAATCAGGACTCCTCCTAACTGTGATGATGATGTTAAGTTTATCTGCCTGGGCATACGATTCAGGGATCGCTCTTGTTACAGAAAACGGTACCAGTATGAAGGTTTACGTAAACGGCAAGTTATACAATAAAAATCCCGGTAAGTTTGTTCGGGTTCGAAGTACGCCAGGGCTATTTCATGTTGAAGTGAAAGTGATGAACCCAAAGGATAAGAAGTGGTACACCGTTCGTAAGGATATCCGCGCAGAGAAAGGGTTTGAAGTTCAGTACACTGTTGCGTTTGTCAATTCAAAACCAACCTTGGTTGAAAGTCGAAAAAACCCGATCTATTCGCGATACTTTTTGAACCCGGCATTGTACAACAAACATCATGTGTCATAGCGCATGTCTGGTTTTATTTTTTCCGGGTACGAATGACCAATGCTACGACGACAACGATGAGGAGGAAAGTGAAGAAATTACCTCCGCCAAAGTAAGGTCCACAATCCCACCAGTCCCAGTGGAATATGGATCCGAATAACCAACCTATTCCTCCGAACACAGCGCCAAGTATACCGGCAAAAATTCCAAATACGGCTCCGAAAATACCTGCTACCACGCCGAAAAGGCCACCAATAATTCCGATCCATAAAGGAAACGTAACTATGATTAGAACAATGATGAGGACGGAGCTTGTCGAGGAGGTTCGTGTTTGCATAACTGAAATCGTTTTTACAAAAGCCGTTACAAATCACATACTAGTTTTTTAAAACAGGTTTTTGGTCCTGTTTTAGACGTTTTGTAAAATGCTGGCTTCATAAACTGTCAGGAAATGAACACCTGATATTTTCAAAACCGTACATCTGTAAAAAGAAAAGAGCAGGATTTCTCCCGCTCAATTCTCAGTTTAGGTTACTATATTCTTTTAAAAAGGGTACTCACCTTTTTGTATCACATGGTCGGCTACCTTTCGTCTTGCCTCTTTTAAATTGTAAGAGTCGATCTTGGTAAACCTTTTTAGGCCCAAAAGCATGAGTCGTTGTTCATCGCCTGTCGCAAATGCATTGATCGCTTCTCTACCAGCGTTAGCTGCTTTCGCCATGGCATGATGCAGATAAATCAATGCCATTTCTTTTTGAATTTCACACGCGGCCTCGCCTTTCTTGGAAATTAATTTTTCAACTCTCAGCAATACCGATTCCGCGATGTAACCTTCAATCAGCATGTCCGCCATGTTCATCAGAATTTCCTGTTCTTCTGAAAGCTTCATCATGAATTTTTGAACGGCAGCACCTGCGACCATCAATCCGGCCTTTTTCAAGTTGGCAAGTGCTTTCTTTTCCTTTATGAAAATGCCCTCATCTTCCCCGGCTCCGAAATCTGGAATCGACATCAGTTCCTTTTGAACCGCCATGGCGGGTGTCATCAGATCGATGGTCCCCTTCATCGCACGTTTTAAAAGCATGTCGATCGTTAGCAATCGATTAATTTCATTTGTTCCTTCAAAGATGCGATTAATGCGCGCATCCCTGTACGCGCGGTCCATCGGCCCTTCAGCGGAGAATCCCATGCCTCCATAGATCTGAACACCTTCATCGACTACAAAATCCAACACTTCCGATCCATGGACTTTTAAAATCGCGCACTCAATCGCAAACTCTTCCAGGGATTTTAAACGCGCTTTTGCAGGATCCATTCCACCAGCGATAAAAGCATTATACGCATCGTCGATATTTTGACCAGCGCGATAATGTGCTGATTCGGAAGCAAACACTTTTGTTACCTGTTCAGCGATCTTGTGTTTGATCGCACCAAATGTAGCGATCGGTACACCAAACTGTTTTCTTTCAATAGCGTACCTTGTTGAAATTGAAATTGTTTTTTTGCTTCCGCCCAATGCGGCGATTCCAAGTTTTATCCGTCCGATGTTAAGAATGTTGACCGCGATTTTAAAACCGTTCTCACGTTCACTCAATAAATTCTCAACAGGTACCTTACAATCGTTGAAGAAAATCTGACGGGTAGAGGACCCTTTTATTCCCATCTTCTTTTCCTCTTCATTCATGGTTATGCCACCAAATGCTTTTTCAATGATAAAAGCGCTGAGGTTTTTATCATTGTCGATCTTGGCGAACACAACAAAAATATCTGCAAAGCCCCCATTGGTGATCCACATCTTCTGACCATTGAGGATATAATGCTTGCCATCGGATGTTAAGTTTGCCTTTGTTTTGCCGCTGTTTGCATCTGATCCGGAATCTGGTTCTGTTAAACAATAGGCGGCCTTCCATTCGCCTGTAGCCAGTTTCGGGATATATTTATTTTTTTGCATTTCATTTCCATAATATAAAATCGGAAGGGTACCAATTCCTGTATGGGCGGATAACGCTACGGCTACTGAATGACCAGAGCCAATGACTTCGGCTACCAGCATAGTAGTATTAAAATCCATTCCAAACCCACCGAATTCAGGCGGAATGGACGTTCCCAACAAACCAAGTTCACCGGCTTTGTCGAGGATGGAAGGCATCAGCTTAGAATCTTTCATCGAATCAATTTCGTCCAGCCTGGGCCATACCTCTTTTGCCAGAAAATCCTTGCATTGCTGCTCAATCATTTTCTGTTCTTCATTGAATTCTTCTGGTATGAAAATCTCATGTGCCTGAGTTTCGCGAATTAAAAACTCACCACCTTTTATCGCCTGGGTAATTTCAGATTTTGTAATCATGATCAACTCATATTATGGGTTTCTTAATTCAAAAGTTCGTATACACCGGCTACACCTTGTCCGCCGCCAACACATGCCGTTACAAGTCCATATTTTCTATTTTGTCTCCGGAGTTCGTTAAACATTTGCACAGACAATCGTGCGCCGGAAGAACCCAACGGATGGCCTACTGCAATTGCTCCTCCATTCGGATTTAGTTTGGCAGGATCGATTCCTAGTTCACGAACTACCGCCAGCGATTGTGCTGCGAACGCTTCGTTCAATTCCACGACGTCGATATCGTTAAGACTTTTACCTGCAATTTTCAACGCTTTCGGAACGGCTGCCACAGGTCCAATGCCCATGATGGATGGATCTACACCTGCGGAAGCGTATCCGAGCATTCTTGCGATGGGTTTTAGATTCAATTGGTTCACCATCTTCTCAGACATGACCATTACGAATGCAGCACCGTCTGAAGTTTGAGAGGAGTTACCTGCCGTTACAGAGCCGCCTATGGCAAAAACGGGTTTTAATTTAGCCAGCGCTTCGCGTGTTGTATCGGCACGAACACCCTCATCGGTGTCTACAACAAATTCGCGTGTCTTCTTTTTGTTATCATCTACATAAACTTCCTTTACCTGGATGGGAACAATTTCATTTTTGAATTTTCCTTCCTTGATGGCTGCGGCTGCTTTTCGATGCGATTCAAAAGCAAAATTATCCTGATCTTCTCTTGATACATTGTATTTCTTCGCCACCGCTTCTGCAGTTAAGCCCATGCTCGTGTAATAGCTCGGGTGGTCTTTCGCAATGGTATAATTCAATGCTGTTCTCCATCCCATCACAGGAACAAGTGACATGGATTCTGTTCCGCCTGCAATAATCACATCGGCTTGACCGGCATGAATTCTTGCACACGCAATGTGAATGGCTTCAATGCCTGAGCCACAATAGCGATTGATTACCATGCCTGGAACATCAATGCCCAGCGCGAGAAGAGAAATCATGCGCCCCATCTGCATTCCCTGTTCTGCTTCCTGCACGGCATTTCCGACGATAAGGTCATCGACCATTTTATTTTCTACACCTGGTACGGCTTGTACAAGATGTTTGATGACATCAGCAGCTAAATCGTCGGGACGTACAAAGCGGAAGCCCCCTTTTTTTGCTTTACCAACTGCTGTTCTATATCCTGCAACTATGTAGGCGTTCATCTTTTTGAAATTTTAGTTTTAGTTTCTTAACGGTTTTCCACCGGTTAAAATGGCCTGAATGCGTTCAAGTGTTTTCTTTTCACCCGTAAGGGAAACGAAGGCTTCACGCTCAAGATCGAGAAGATATTGTTCGCTCACTTCCTGAGGAGAGGTAAGGTCACCACCACACATTACGTTAGCAATCCATCGCGCTATTTTCATATCGTGATCACTGATATAATTTCCCGTCCGCATACCATGTATTCCTGCCATGAAGAGGGCCATGCCTGTACGACCCTGGACTTTTATATTTTTCGCTGGTACGGGCATCGTGTATCCGGCTTCAGCTAGTTCTATGGCTGCCGATTTTGCATCAAGAATCTGACGATCTTTATTTATTGAAATTCTATCCAGGCCTCTCAATATCCCGACCTCTCTTGCTTCTTCGGCGGAAAGTGCAACTTTAGCTGTTGCTATATTCATAAATGCATTTTGCAACGCATTTAGTTCAACATCGCCTGGTTGTAGAGAATCACTCACGCGTTTCGCCAATTCTTTAGTACCTCCGCCACCAGGAATTAACCCTACGCCTACTTCAACAAGCCCGATATAAGTTTCCGCTGCAGCTTGTGCAACATCCGCATGAAGTGTCATTTCACAACCGCCACCTAATGTTCTGCCGTGTGGACAAACCACAACGGGAACAGATGAATATCGAATGCGCATAACCGAGTTTTGAAACTGACGCACCATAAAATCGATCTCATCATATTCCTGTTCGATGGCAAACATGAAGACCAAGCCAAGATTCGCACCAAGTGAAAAATCTGCACCCTGGTGACCAATCACCAAACCACGAAAATCTTTTTCCGCGATATCAATGGCCTTGTTCAATCCTTCAATCACCGAAGTTCCCAATGTGTAACTTTTGCTATGCCACCCGAAGTTGACAATGCCATCGCCAAGGTCTATTACTTTTGATTCAGCATTTTTCCAAACCACCTTGTCGCTTAAATTTTCCAGAATGATAAATGCTTCTTTGCCCGGAATGGATTTGTATGATTTTGTTGGAATGTCGTAATACTTCCTTTGCCCGGCTTCAACTTTGTAAAACGTTTTATTGCCTGCTGCAACCATATCATAGACCCACTGGTTTGGCTTGTATCCCGCCGCCTCCATGAGCGGAAGAGAATTCTCAACACCAACAGCATCCCATGTTTCAAAAGGTCCAAGTTCCCACGCGAAGCCTGCACAAACTGCATCATCGATTTTATAAAGCTCGTCGGCAATTTCTGGTATACGATTCGAAGCGTATCGAAATAATCCAAAGAAAGAATCGCGGTAAAATTCGCCGGCTTTATCTTTACCAGCCAATAAGATTTTAAATCGCTCTTTTAAATTTTCAACCGTCTTCGTCGTTTCTAGTGTGCCAAATTTCGTCTTCGCTTTGGGCTTATACTCCAGGGTCTTCAAATCAAGGGTAAGAATTTCCGTTTCCCCTTTCGCATTTTTTGTTTTTTTATAAAAGCCCTGACCTGTTTTATCACCTAACCATTTATTTTCCTCCAGTTTTAAAACGACCTCTGGTAATTTGAAATATTCTTTTGACTCGTCGTTTGTTAATCCTTTGTGAAGATTACCCGAGACTTTGATTAAAGTATCTAAACCAACCACATCGGAAGTTCTGAATGTTGCCGACTTTGGACGACCAATAACCGGACCTGTAAGTTTATCTACTTCATCGATATTCAGATCTAACTTATTCATTGTGTCAACCACTTTCATGATCGCGAATACACCAACACGATTGGCAATGAAGGCTGGGGTGTCTTTACATAAGACGGTTGTTTTTCCTAGATACAAGTCACCATAGTGCATTAAAAATTTTACAACTTCGGGCTCTGTATTCGACGTAGGAATGATTTCAAGAAGTTTCAGATAACGCGGTGGATTAAAGAAGTGTGTACCACAAAAGTGTTTGTGAAAATCTTCGCTTCTTCCTTCGGCCATTAAGTGAATGGGTATTCCGGAGGTGTTGGAAGTTATTAAAGTACCCGGCTTGCGAAATTTCTCGACTTGCTCATACACTTTCTTTTTTATCTCGAGGTTTTCGACTACCACTTCAATCACCCAGTCAACATTTTTTATTGTTGGCATGTCGTCATCGAAATTTCCAAGCGTAATCCGACCGATAAAATTTTTGCTGTAAAGTGGTCCGGGATTGGACTTAACAGAACGATCGAAGGAAGATTTTACAATACGATTCTTAACCGCTATGTGTTCAAGTGAAAGCCCTCTGGCTTTTTCTTCCTCATTGAGCTCTTTGGGTGAAATGTCGAGTAGTACTACCTGGCACCCTATATTGGCAAAGTGACAAGCAATGGCGGAGCCCATTACACCTGAGCCTAGCACGGCAACTTTTTGAATGGATCTTTTCATGTTTTAACAAAAATCAAAACTGGCTATTTACCAGTTTCAGGTTCTTTATCGTACAATGTATTTTGTTCAATTAACTGATTAATGTTTTCGAGTACATCAAAAAACACCTTTAGCTTTTCCATGGAAAGTCGTTCACGTACCCGTTCATTAAATCGCAAAACAGTTTCCCTGGCTTTTTCTTTTTTCTTTTTTCCTTCGTCGGTTAAAAGAATTCGTACGGATCGCTTATCCGTTTTATCAGCCTGGCGATAGATAAGCGCTTTCTCTTCCATCGACTTTAAAAGGCGGGTAAGGCTTCGTGCTTCTAAACCCATCAGGGGTGCAATCTTGGTAGCCGGGGTACCTTCTTCAGAGTTAATGTTAAGCAATACAAAACCCATTGACATGGTAGCATCATATTGCAACGCCTGTTGATTGTACATGCGTGCTATAGCATGCCAGGTGCTCTTAATGTGATGATCTACTGTTTCTTCTCTGCGCATAGGTTTCGTCGGGAAACGAAGATATGAAATTTTTGTTATGCATGCAGAGTATTTTAAGAATTTTTAATTTTTGAGGCCCCGCTTATGGGACTAAAATTGTGGTTGTTCCTGGCCGCTAAAGTCACCGCGCAAGGATCGGAAACGCTTCCTGGCTTCAGCTGCAAACACACTTCCTGGAAAGGTTGTTAAAAAATTACGATAGGTTTCCATCGCCTTTTCCTTGTCGTTTAGATGTCGCTCATAAATTTCAGCCTGGAGAAACAATGCATCATCCGCCAGAATATCCTGTGCATATTCCGTTTGAATTTTCTGTAGCAATAACAGACTCTCCTCAAATGTGCCCTGCTCGAGACGTATATTCGCTTCAAGCCAATAAACATCATCCAAAATGGTTTGATTTGTTATGGCAAAAGTTGTGTCCCTGTTATTTAATTTTTTTGAGATTTCTCCCTTTTTCAAAGCGGTGATCCGGGTCAAGGCTTGTTCGGTTTTATGCTGAAACAACAACATTTCAATTGCAGCATACTCTTTCAGGGCTTCGCCCGCAGAATCAAACGCAATATTTTCTTTGATGCGCATGCTTAAATCAAGTGCATCGTTTGCTATTTCGCGTGTGGTAGCTTCTTTTAAAATATCCAGGTGTTCTTGCGCCAGACGAAAATCACCTTTGTAGTAAGATAGTTTGGCGTTTTTTAACTTTGCTTCATAACCCAGCGGATTTTCCTTTTGAATTTTTTCCACCTGTGAGTACAGTAATGTTGATTCCCATGTCTCGCCTTTCAGGAGATAGATATCACCCAAATCCAGTTTTGCTTTTGATTTCAGGTATTGTGTTGCCCTTGGGTTTTCAATAAGTGATGCCAAAATGTTAACAGCAGAATCCGGTTGATCGAGATAAGTTGCAAACAATAACGCCTGACTACGCGATGCCTCCAAAGCATTTATGTTATTTGGAAATTGTTGAATAAATCTTGTGTATTCTTCGATCAGCGATTGCACTGTGTCGCGGTTAACCGGATAGCTGCTTTTTACCTGGGCTTCACGCGTGCGCAGTAATCCGAGTCCGGCCATAAACCGGTTTTGCGAATCAGGAAATGTACGGATCACATAGCGGTAAATTTTTGCTGCGTTTGCATAATCTTCATTGTCGAGTGCAACACGGGCAACCTCCATGCACTTTTCTCCTTCCTGATTATAACGCTTGTCGTAAGCTCTTGCCTGGATAAAAGATGCATAAAAGTTTTTTTGCTGCAGTGTAACCCAGATCAAGAGATCAGAATAAACTTCTACGTCTGGTGACTCTTGTACTTTTTCATACAACAATTTTTCAAGACTCTCCAGCTCATCTGGCTTTGTAAGGAGTGCTTGCATTACATTTTTTACATACTGTATGTTTGCTGAATTCTGCGTGACATAAGTCAAATATTCCTGCACCATTTTTTGCTGGTTACCCTGAATGCGATATAGCATGGCAAGGTCGAGACAAAATAGAAATGGATTATTCAGTGCATTGCGACTTTCATTCAACGCGAGTACACCATACTCAGAAAGCGAACGCGATGAAAAATATTCAGCCATCATCTTGATGCGATGTACACTGGTTTTGTTTTGGTCAATCTGTTCTTTGAAATATTTATCTGCGCGGTTTAGATCTCCGCTTTTTATAAAAACAAATCCATAGTCGAGACGATACAGGATGTTATCCGGTTCGCGTTTTTGATTTTTTTTAATGTAACTGTGAGCCTCCTCATAATTCCCCAGGTCAAGCATGACGTTAAGGTAAGCATTATAAATGAGTCTGTTATTTTTTTCATTTTTTGAAAGATCACGAAATATTCCTATCGCCTTTGCCTTTTCGCCTTTAAGAACATATTCATTTGCCAATTGAATTTCAGATTCGTTTTGAGCAAAAGAAAAAGTGTGGAAAAACATGATCAGAAAAGTTGTCCATACTTTAAGGGCATTATAGGTATTATTATATATATATATATTATAGTTATAGTTAGTCATGTGGATTTGTGCATTACTTTATGTCCGGATGTTGTGTAGATGGTATGTGGATTAAAAGTTATAGATAAGATTCTTAAAGACAAAGCGTTATCAGGTTGTCAACAATGTTTTTCCGAGTGGATAGCTTTCTTGTTGATAAGCATGAATGTTAATGACTGTTGGTTACTTGGAATCCATTAACAATTAAAATGCGAATCTTTAAATTATTAAAAAGAGATGCCTGGAAAATTCTGTTTCTCATGGTTATGCACATGTTGTTAGAATGTTATCAACAAGGGACCAACCTCCCAGTTTGCCTTTAGTGTGATGATAGTAATCCCTTTTTCATTTTTATAATATGTTATTTTTTCGGGCTCAGTCCGGGTAAAGAAGTTTCCGGGTGACCATTCGGAATCTTTGTTCGAGTCGGTGATGACACGAATTTGATAGTCGCCGGGCGGTAGATTTTCAAAGCTCACCATTTTAGTGTTTGTGGTATCTTTTTGTATGATGGAAAAGTTTTTGTCCAATACCTCGGTTATCCAGTGACTTTCGGTGGTGTTGAGTTCTACGTGAAGGATGCCGGTGTCTTCCTGTCTTATAGGAGAAAGAGATTGTTGTATCATCGCAGAAGAATCCATTTCTACACTAATGAAAGATGATTTTCCGAAATAGAGGGTTAGGTTTTGTTTTTCTGGTTTGGAACGGCCGTTTATATCTTCTTCGGGTGTAGCGGAAGGGATAAATAAATTTTTTTCGAATAATTTTTTTATTGATACGGATTTGTTGTGTGGTTGCCAGGTGAGGTCTTCTGGAGAAAAGTTTATTCTGGTTAGGGAATCGACTTGCAGATATATGCTATCGAAATCAACCGTGGCGATAGGCTTATTGTAAAATAATTTTCCGGTAAGGAGACCCGTGTTTTGAAAGATTTTAAAGTTTTCGTGGCGCAATTCAAACGGTTCAGGTGAATTTTGTCGTTGGTTGAATTTTATGTAGAAGGTAGTATCGATCTTGTTTTCGATACTGTCGGTAGCAGTAAATTGGATTTGTGTGCTATCATTTTTTTGGAGTGTGTTATAGATGCGGATGTTTGCGTTGTCTTCTCCGAAGATGGAACGCACAGAGTCACCTGGTACTTCTATTCTGTAATTATACAAGCCTTTCGTGGTTTTTAGATTAACATAAGTATTGTAGGGTCTGGCACTTGTTAGTTTTAGGTCGCGGGTATCGAGCTTTATTAATGGAATGTCCGAAGTGGTGGTATCAGTTGATAATGCGTATGGTTCTGCTAAGAAGCCGTACTTTTCATTTCTACTATCTACAGTTAGATTTCGATTTTTATCTTCAAAAGCATAGACGACGTATTGACCTGGTTTTAAGTTGTCAATTATGAAAAGGCCTTCATCATCAACTTTTGTTATGTAAGTAGGTTTATGTTTAAAAATATTAAAAGTATCCGATTGATATAGCGCAACGGTAACGTCTTTGAGTGGTTTGTTATTACTGAGCTGGATAGTTGATCCAGCTACAGATAGGGAGTCGATATATGATCCTGTACTAAACGCAAGTTTTAAATTCCTAGCTGGATTTTTTTCGGTTATATCTTGTACAGCTTCTCTAAAGTTTAGAGAATAGGTTGTACTATCTTCGAGTTCATTTTCCAATGTGATATATACCGCTTTTTTCTTGACACTGATTTCATATTTCTTTTGAATATCCGGAGTTACGATGATTTGTTCCTTTGGATTGTTTAAAATGATGTACTCATCGAATTCGAGTTCAATCGACTTCCCTGTAAAGTTTATGGTTTCATGTTTTGGAGATGAACCAATCATTACGGGAGGTATGGTATCCTGGGGTCCACCGGTTGGGGATGTTTGTCGTGCGCAGGCCAGCGCAAATAATGGGACAATGATCCAGTGGAGATATTTATTAAGATTCATGTTTTAAGACGTATATTAAACTTGAGTATTCCCCTGTTGTTCGTGCTTTTAAGTTGGAGTAGAACCCAAGGCAAACGGACTTTATCATCGTAAACAAATTCGGGGATTTACTTTGCCTGTACTGTTCACTCATGAGGCTGATATAAAATGCATCGAGTTTCATCGGTATTTTTTTTACAAGCTTCATGTTGTGTTTCTCAAAGAGTGCTTTAATATTTTCTGTATTGAAATGCCATAAGTGTCGGGGCGTGTCATATCCTGCCCAGTACTGCTGAAAGTAATTTGCATCCCAACTTTTATGATTTGGTACAGCAATAAACATGGTGCCATTTTTTTTTAAAAGAGTAACGAGCCGCGAAATTGTTTCATCCAAGTCATGAACATGTTCCAGAACATGCCAGAGTGTGATTGTGGAAACCTGGAGATCGATTTCATTCAGGGCGGCAAATATCTTTTGCTCGGCCTTTTGCTCGGCGATTGCCCGGGCCTGTATTGAAGGTTCCACCCCTGTAACTTGCCAACCAGTTGATTTACAATAATTTACAAACTCGCCTGTTCCACAACCATAGTCCAAGAGTGTTTTTTCTTGCTGATATGTGGCTATTAGTCTTTCTTTTTTCTTCAGTGTAAAGTTTCTCGCCTTTAGGTATATCCATCCGATGAGATTCTGTGCACTGTCGTTGTGGGAGATGTACTTGTCACTCTGATAATACTTCCCAATTGCTTCTTTGGCCGGAGCAGGTGAAGTGATAAGCAGTTGGCAATTCTGACAACCTTTGATAGTAAAGGTTTCCTGTGAAACGGTAAAATCCTGTGCGCTGATTGCCAGGTTGAAACGCTCGTCACCACAAATCGGACACTTTTTTATATCTGTCATTTGCCCATATAAATCGTTAGAACAGAAACATCAGCCGGGGAGACTCCGCTTATCCGTGTCGCCTGACCGAGGGTCTCGGGTCTGGTTTTTTTCAATTTTTCTCTTGCCTCGTGGGAGAGCGCTTTCACGCGATCATAATCAAAGTCTGGTTTAATAATATAAGTATCAAGCGATCCGATCTTCTCTGCCAGCTTCTGTTCTCTTTCTATGTAACTCTCATATTTTAAATGAATCTCGGCTTGCTCCTGCTCTTCTGCGGAGTATGTAGATATTGTCGTGTTTATGGACGGATGAAGTTTCTTCATTTCGGTTATTCCGATCTCAGGACGTTTCATCAAATTTATTACGTTAGTTTTTTCCCGTATCGGAGATGTGCTCAATAACTCCAGCTCGTGGTTTAAATCTTCCGGGCCAAGTTTCATTTTTTTCAACGCTTGCAGAAGGTTTTCGACGTTTTGTTTCTTTTTATTTACAGCGTCCAGACGGTGTTCGTCTGCAAGGCCAAGTTTGTAACCGATTTCTGTAAGTCTCAGATCAGCATTGTCTTGTCTTAGGAGAATTCTGTATTCAGCCCGGGAGGTAAACATCCTGTATGGCTCGGTGGTGCCTTTGTTTACGAGGTCGTCTATTAGTACACCGATATAGGCTTCGGATCGTTTTAGTATCAATGGTTCGTAGTCACAGGCTTTATGATGGGCATTTATGCCTGCCATTAATCCTTGGCATGCGGCTTCTTCGTAACCTGTGGTGCCGTTGATCTGTCCTGCGAAGAAAAGGTTTTCAATTTGGTGCGTTTCTAGGCTAAGTTTTAGCTGTGTTGGCGGGAAGAAATCGTACTCAATGGCATAACCGGGCCTGAACATTTTGGCCTTTTCAAATCCTGGTATTTTAGTAAGGGCAGCGTATTGAACATCTTCGGGTAGTGATGTTGAAAAGCCATTGACATAGATTTCAACTGTGTTCCATCCTTCTGGTTCTACAAAGATCTGGTGCCGGTCACGTTCAGCAAACCGGTTTATTTTATCTTCGATTGAGGGGCAGTATCTTGGCCCGAGTCCTTTTATTCTTCCCTGGAACATCGGTGATTTTTCGAAACCCTTTTTTAGTTCGCTATGAACTTCTTCATTGGTATAAGTTATCCAGCAGCTTGCCTGTGTTGATAGGGGCTTTGTATTGCTAAATGAAAACTTCCCAGGATTTTCATCTCCTGGCTGTTCCTCCATCAAGCTATAATTCAATGATCTACCGTCTATTCTCGGAGGGGTTCCTGTTTTCATTCGACCTGATTCGAAGCCCAAGGCTATTAGCTGTTCTGTCAGGCCTGTGGCCGATCTTTCTGCAGCTCTTCCCCCACCAAAGCTTTTTTCACCGATGTGAATCTTGCCATTTAGGAAGGTACCATTCGTTAACACGACTGACTTTCCTTTGATTTCGATTCCTAAAGCTGTCTTTACGCCGTAGGCCCTATTGTCTTTAATCAATAGCTCGCTTACCATTTCTTGCCAGAAGTCAATATTTTTGGTGCGTTCTAAAGCCAGACGCCATTCTTCACTAAAGCGCATTCGGTCATTCTGTGTGCGAGGGCTCCACATCGCTGGCCCTTTTGATCTATTTAGCATCCGAAACTGAATCATCGATTTATCGGAGATTATCCCTGATAAACCGCCTAATGCATCAATTTCCCGAACGATTTGTCCTTTCGCCACGCCGCCCATAGCGGGGTTGCACGACATTTGGGCGATCGTGTTCATGTTCATTGTAACCAGCAGTACACTGGATCCCATTGTTGCTGCTGCGTGAGCTGCTTCACAACCTGCGTGCCCAGCGCCCACCACGATAACATCATAATTTTTAAACATATGGTCTGAAAGCTATAATCTTTTAAAAAGTTTCCGATTTTCGAGAAAGTTGCGCACAATTTTTATCCACATTTCCACATTGTTTCACGTGGAACGTCAGTAACATTCATCAGACGAACGTTTCACGTGGAACAGTCGGCAAAGATAGACACGCTTCTTCCTTTTTACGCATGAGAGCCTTGTTTCGCTCGCCTTTGTCAGAATAACCAATGAGATGCAGAACGCCATGAATTATGACCCTGTGAAGTTCTTCCTGAAAGGGTCTGTTGAACTTCAAAGCATTTTCGTAAACTCTGTCGATACTAATGAATATGTCGCCTTCTATGAAGTCATCGATTTCGCTGTGGTCAAAGGTGACGACGTCAGTGTATGTTGTGTGGTTTAAATACTGGATATTGATAGATCTTAGGTATTCGTCAGAACAAAAAACATAGTTGAGGCGGGAAAGGATTTTGTTCTCGTTACTAATAACGCCCTTTATCCAGGTGGAAGTTTTTCGAGATTGAGGAAGCTTGAATTTGATGCCTTCTGAGAAGAAATGGATTGAAGTGGACATTAGGCGTTCATGTAAAAACTCAATTCCACAACACGGCCATCTTCCTTGAATTCGACTTGATCAGAAAGATGTTTCATTAAAAATATTCCCCTTCCGCCGATTTTCTGAAGATTTGCTGGCTCTGTAGGATCTGGAAGATCCTGGTAATCGAACCCGTGGCCTTCGTCTTTTACAATAAACTTGATCAGGCTATCTTTTAGGGAAAGGCTTAGGAAGACGTTTTTCGTCTTATCACCGGAATTCCCATGCTTAATGGCATTGTTTACGGCCTCAGTCACCGCGATCATAATATTCCCATAGATGTCATCATCTAGCTGAAATTTTTCTTTCGCATTATCGATAAAACTTTCAATCATACGGATGTTTTCAATGATCGAAGGAACCTGGATACTAATTGTGTTCATTGGGCAGTCTGCAATGTTTATTGGTTTCCCATTCGTTTAAAATACTCATTAACTTCCTTCTTATAATAAGGATAGAGTTTTGGCGGAACGGTTTTTAGCAATTCTACTTCTTTTTCTTTTAGCCGCAAATATTCTTCGAATGCCGCCGGAATTTCTTTGTCGTATTCCTTCGCAGTCTCTCCTTTTCTTTCTTCATCAAGGTCTTGTTCTCGCATTGATTTCTCTGATTCAAGAAGCCTTGTTAAAATATCCTCCTGCCTTTTGATCAACTGATCAGTTAATTGTTTGTTTACCAAATCCATTTCTGTCTGCTCCATTTTGCCAGGTATATTACCCGGCAGCTTCCCGTCTTTCATTTTATTCTCCATTTCCTGAAGGGCTTTCCGAATGCGTTCCTGTTCTGCTGCCATTTCAGCAAGTTCCTCAGAAAGTGGGCGACCAGATTTACCACTGTTCTTCAATTGCTCGATTTTTTGGTTTAGCCGCTGTTGCATTTGACTAAGACTAGGCTTATTCTTTCCCTTGTTCGATGGCTTGGCGTTGGCCATCATCTGCATCATCATTTCAAAATGATTGTCAAGCATAAGGGCAAGATTATTAATGGATGCCATGCTGGCTTGCATTTCGGTGGAGGCTTGAGGCTTCCGTCTTTCTTTATTTGACTCAATTACACGATCAAGGTGATTATTAAGTTCAGAAACTTCTTTTGTAACAATGGATCCCATAAACGGATCTCGTTTTCCTAGAGCCAACAAGCTGTCTTCCAGAACTTTAGCGTCGTCTTTTAGCTTGATCTGATTTTGAGCAATCACATTAAACCGGGGATCATTTGGGGTTAATTCACCAAACTGTTTCATCAAACCTTCCTGATCGTAGGATAACTTTACCAAGCCGTGAATAATCTGTCGCAAACTCTCCAGGTTCTCCATTTCCATTTCCATCTCCATCGAAGATTGTGACTGCTGCATTTGATCTTTCATTTGCTGCATTTTTTGAAGAGAATTATTTTGTGGAGATTTCGACTTCGCGGGTTCATTATTTTCTAATAATTCCTTACTCATTTCTTGTTCCTGGAGGATTTCATCCATGCTTTCCTTTAGTTCGGAGTTTTCATTCTTGTGCAATTCTTCACCTAATTTCTCTAATTCATCAAGTGCTTTGTCGTTGTCTTTTTGTTCTTCAATCAATTTCTCCTGTTCCCTCGCGAGTGATTCACTTTGTTTTTTCGACGCTGCTTCTTTTTCTTCTTTATTTTCTTTCGTCCGCCTATTATTTTGTTGTTCCAGGGATTCGGTTTTTTCGAGCAGTGATTTCTGTTTCTGAATCTGATCGTCAAGATTTTTTATGGCCTGATCCATTTTATAGTCGTACTGCAATTCCTTAAACAACTGGAGCGCGCGCTCTAATTCCTTTTCTAAATTCTGTGTGTTCTGATTTAATTTGTTCATCAATTTTGTCAAATCATTCACATCAGTATTTTCTTTAAGTAATCGCTGGAGCTCTTCAAAAAGTTTTTTTGTTTCGTCATCCAATAGTTCGTCCATTAGCTTTTGAATCTGTACAGCCTTTTCACGAATTCGTTCGTTTTGTTCCGTAAAAGCTTCCTTCTTTTCTTCGAGCAGTTTATTCTCCTCTCTTAATTTTTCGATCTCTTTAGCAAGGGTATTTTTTTGTTGAATAATATCTTCCAGCATTTTTTTATCCTGCCAGTTAAGGTTCTGTTTTCCTTTTAATTTTTGGTTGGCATTTTCAATCTGGTCCTGTAATTTTTGTGCCTTTCCAACGCTTTGATCAATTTGTTTTTCGGTTTGATTTTGGGAGCGTTTAATTTCAGCAACGAGACTTTCAGCAGAGGGAACTAAGAAATTATATACACTTGTCTTGCTTGATTTTTTTCCATTGATCCCATCATTATCCCAGACCTGGAGATAATATTCCAACGTTGTGTTAGGCCGAAGCTGCAATGAATCCAATGACCAGTTATAGTAAAAACTTTGTTGAAGTTGGTTCTTTACAATTGGTATAGGAATCGTTTTGGATAGAACGACTTTCTGTCGTTGATCTTTAATATTATAATGTAATGCTAAATGACTAAGACCATAGTCGTCGCCAACGATTCCACCGAGCATTACCCTTTTGTATAGGATAGAGTCTTCCAGGTTCGTGACTGAAACGGTTGGGTATTGATCCTTGATTACGTCGATACTGTATTGAATTTTGTCCTTGTTGATGCTGTTTTCATTTTGAAGCCACACGCGATACTGATCTGTGTTTCTGATTTGCTTTTTAAACATAAACGTTTGATCATTAACCATTTGGAACGAATGCTGGCTGCTATCAGTCTGAAATTGAATGCTAGCGCGATCCGCATAAGTAGTGGAAAGCTTCCAGGTGACTATCGTCCCTTCGGGTATTTCCAGATTTCCAGCATTGATCAACTCTTCATTTTCTCGCTGAACATAACGCGGATATGACAAAGCAATTTTAAACTGGGTTAACTCTGGCCTATTATGTAGTGCGATCTCGTAAGGGTCTGAAAAGAAACCAGCTGCTTCGAGCTGAAAGGTTACCGGTCCCTGAAGATTGTCGAATGTATATTCAAAGTTTCCGTCTCCTTTTGTTTCTATTTTGAAGCGCTGATTGTCTGTAGTCAGATAAACATCCTGCGGTAAAGCAGATCCTGTTATTTTAACATGAAGCGTAAAGTCTTCATTGTAGTAAGCATCAAGAGAATTATTTTCTACGATGAAGTTAAAAGGAGCCTTCGGAGAATATGCTTTATTAAAGTTGACAAGCCGAACAGTACTTTGTGTAATGATGCTTCCATTAATCAGTAAAATAAGAATGATCAGTAAAAGCGGAACGAGCAGAAATTTTAAATACTTTTTGTTTCCCTTCAGATCTATGATTCCCTCAAAGGACACGGGTTCAAATTCAATGGCCTTCTGATGCAGACTTGCATATGCAAGTGAATCATTTTTTAAAGCACTAAGTTGAATAAAATTCAGCAGGCGGTCTTTCACGGTTGGCATCTGGCGGCCAATAATCGTTGCACTTTCTTCCTCATTCAATCCTCTGTTGATAAACCACCATTGCAATGGTTCACGAAGAAATTTATAGATGCAATAAAATGCAACCACAAAAAAAGTGGCGAAAATGAGCAGCCGCATCCAGGTATCCAGCCACAGGTTGTGTTCTATTACGGCGGCAAGCAAAAAGTATCCGAGAAGGATAGATAAGGAAAGGATTAATCCCCGGACAAAGATGTTCAGGTAATACTTTTTTTTGAAAGACTTAATTTTTTCCTGAACGCGTTCGACCCCTGATCCCATAATCAATTAGTTCTTTAATCTTAGAAACGCAACAAACACCTGGGAAGTTAAGGAAAGAAAGATTAGTCGTAAAGTTTTTTACTGTGAAAACCCGCGTAAAGATTGTGACTGTCAGTCGGTCGGGAAATCGGAAGGTTTGTATGGATTCTCCCAGGCAAATTCCTTCTCGAAATATTCAATCACATGCATTTTCAAAAGCTTTTCCTGTTCTAACAAATCGAAGTGAGGGAGCTTTTTCACCACGCGCCAATGCGGCCAGCCATCTTTGTCTAGGCCTTCCAACTCATAATAGCCACAAAGGCTTAACGTTTTGCAAATGCCGATGTGTATCAAATCCTGTTTTTCTTCTTTGCTGAATACCCGGTTTCCTTTACCAAGTTCCTGTACGCCGATTAAAAAAAGGACACCATTGAGGTCCTTTGGTTTTTTGCCGATGGTATTTTCAAGATCGGCGAGCAGCGCGGCCCACGTACGATCCAATTCTAGGTCTCGTTTAAACATGTTGTAATTCCTCCCAATACTCGAAGGCCCTGCGAAGATGCGGAATAACGATGGTACCGCCAATTAGGGTAGCGACGCCCATGGCTTCATGGACCTCTTCCGTTGAAAAGCCGACCTCCTTACATTTTCCCAAATGATATTTAACACAGTCGTCACATCGTAACACCAGCGAACAAGTAAGACCAATTAGTTCTTTCGACTTAACATCGAGGTGGCCGGGCGCATAAGCATTTGTATCCAGGTTAAAAATCCTTTTTATGATGAGGCTATCAGAAACGCTGATTTTCTCATTCATTTTGGACCTATACGTATCAAAATCCTCGACTAATCCCATATTGTATCAATCCGTTTTAAGTTCAAAATGTTCCACGCATACGATCAACTTTGCAAATCGTGGAACATATTTTAAATTTAACTACAAGTTGTCTGCAAATATATCGTTAATGCAAAAGGTATCATTCGAAACGATCTTTAATGATTTTGTTTCTCTTTTCTACCCACGCTATTGCCTGGGGTGTTCCGGGTCACTTGTAAAAGGTGAGGATGTAATCTGTTCGCGATGCATGCTTGAAATGCCGCAAACAAATTATCATCTGGAACAGGTAAATCCACTTCAGCAACGTTTTCTCGGCCGGCTGGATGTTCAATTGATATCCGCGCTTTTCAGGTTTAGCAAAAACGGCGTGATCCAACATCTACTTCATGAGCTAAAATATAAGCGTCATCCGGAAATCGGAATCATGCTTGGAAATCTGTACGGACATAAACTTAAAGATTGCACCCGCTCCTTGGATCTTATCGTTCCGGTTCCGCTTCATCCGTCCCGTTATAGAAAACGAGGCTATAACCAAAGTGCCATGTTTGCCAAGGGATTGTCGGACACACTCAACATTCCGTATTCCGACCATATTCTGAAGAGAAGTACCAATACGCTTACACAAACGAAAAAAACAAAATTGAGACGGTGGGAAAATGTAAGCTCGGTTTTTCAGCTCGCCGATGAGCAGCAGATAAAAAATAAAAATCTATTATTGGTTGATGATGTAATTACGACAGGAGCAACGCTGGAGGCATGTGGCACGGTTTTACTCGGCCACGGATGTAAGTCGTTAAGTATAGTTTGTATTGCTGAAGCGTGATGCGATCTAAAACAAAGAACCCCGACAAGCGGGGTTCTTAATATTTTTCCGGAGTTAGACTTAGTAATTAGAACCGGCGCGTATCATCGCACAGCGGAAGCCAATTGTAGCCGTTGCAGAATCATAGTCAAGGAACCTTCTTGTTCCGGGAGACATCCAGTAAGCAACATCTTTCCAGCTACCACCTTTGTACACTCGGGCGCGATCGGTAATCAAGGAAGTAAAGGCTTCCGGATTTTGTTCAAAATCGCTATTGTAACCTGAAGACGGATCAAGGAAACCATCTCTGCGGATAGGGTTCAAATCATCAAAATCCTGGTACGATGTCGGACGATAGGTATCCTGCACCCACTCACTTACGTTACCCGCCATGTTATAAAGGCCGTAATCATTTGGTGGATACTCATAGATATATGAAGTGATGAGTGCTCCGTCGTTTAATCTACCCGCTATACCTGCGTAGTCGCCACGACCACGCTTAAAGTTTGCCAGCATGAAACCCATTTGTTTTCCATAAGGATTACGAACGGCGTGACCATCCCAAGGGTAAATACGTTGGTGCGTTTGCATTTCTTCCAGCCACTGTGTACCGATGAGGGCTTGTGCCGCATACTCCCACTCTGCTTCAGTTGGCAGGCGATAAGCAGGAACAACAATACCAGATTCCAGCGGAATACGGCCATCGCTTTCGGCATATTCTTCACCGGCATTTTCTGCCAGCTTAACGTTTACTGCACGGGTTCTCCAGATTGAATAGGCACTTGCCTGACTCCAGCTCACACCCACAACCGGGAAGTAGCGAAAGCCTGGATACCTTAAATAATGATCAACGTAAGGATCATTGAATGCGAGTTTTCCAACCCAAACCGTTGTATCAGGTAGCGCATTTTGATATGCCTCCTGTGACGAATCTTTTGCAAGGTAATGCAGATACTCCAACCAGTGGATATTTGCAACTTCACTTTCGTCCATATAGAAAGAAGCTACTGAAACAGTTCTTTCAACGTTGTCACGATAAGACATGACATCCTCCTCAAAGGAGCCCATAACAGCCCGGCCGCCTTCAATGAATACCATGTTAGGTGCTTCCGGCTGACCCTCGTAGGGATTCACCATAAATCCACCCTGATCTTCATCATTATAAGCCAAGCCTGTTGCCGAACTTACTTGCCCTGGGTTTTGTGCATTAGGCTTACCTCCCTTGCCGCCAAAAAGTGAACAAGCGGACAGGGCAACTGATCCGCCAACCACATACAAGAGAACCCTGAAAGAATACTTCATTTGATAGTTGAGTTTAATCCGAAATGCTAAGTAAAACGATAATCACATGTTTTCCAAGTAGTCGCAAGGTTATCGATCAATCTGTAGTAAAAGTGAAAGACAAGTTTATGACCCGAAACAAACCCTGGATACGGATAATCTTTTAACGCCTTTCAGGCTTCGCTATTGTATTGAGAAATAAAATCCAGTTTTGGGAAGGACCACTCTGGATGAAATGGCGTTTAAGCGAAAAAAACAACGATAAACAGCGTGGCATAGATTTTCCTTTTATCCTCCCCCAAAGGTGAAATTGTATGCTGACTTTAGATGACTTTCGTGTTATGACATTTGAAAAGAAGTGCGATGTAATTACATTTTATGGTAATTATCTCCTTCAACGCACTTTGGCTGATTGTAAGGTTTTTCTTTATTATGCAGGCGGATTTTATATCGAAGTGTTCTACTCACCCAAACACCAAAAGGTTTTAATGATCAATGCCTTTGATAAGGCCATTGGTCTTGAGCCCTATCTGGATAAGATTTCGTTGGAAGATTTAACGGTTGGACCTGCCATCTGACCAAACAGATCAATCGCGGCGTCTACTGTTTTAATATGCTCTATTACTAACATCGCTTTTCCTGCAGTGTCCTTCAGCTTGCACTGCCTCGGATGCTGTTTAACGAAAGCCAACACCTGTCCAAAAATTGGCGAGGAGAAGTAGCTGTCTTTATTAGAAACAAAGTAGGCCCTGATTTTTTCACCTTTTAAACTGATCTTTTCAAACCCTAGTTTTTCGGCCAGCCACCTGAGCCGTACAGTATTAATTAATTCTTCCACAGCTTCTGGAACCGGACCAAACCGGTCTTTTACCTCTTCTGCAAATCCGGTTAATTGATCTTCCGTTTTTATGTTGTCAAGTCTCGAATACAATTGCAACCGCTCCGTTGTACTTTTAACATAAGTTTCCGGAATAAGGATTTCAAGATCTGTTTCGATAACACAATCCTGGACAAGAAGTTTTGCTTTTTCGGCCAGTTCACTGGCAAATAAATCTTTGAAATCGGTTTCTTTAAGTTCCTGGATGGCATCATCCAATATTTTATGATAGGCATCAAAACCGATGTCGCTGATAAAACCGGTTTGTTCTGCGCCAAGCATATTGCCTGCGCCGCGTATATCGAGATCACGCATCGCGACTTTAAAGCCATCTCCTAATTCAGAGAATTCTTCCAAAGCGGATAAACGTTTCCGAGAATCTGCAGTCAGGAGAGACGCCGGAGGAGTAAGTAAATAACAGAATGCTTTTTTATTGGATCGTCCTACCCGCCCACGCATCTGATGCAGATCAGAAAGACCAAACATATGTGCCTGGTTGATGATGATGGTATTCGCATTTGGAATATCGAGACCAGATTCTATAATGTTTGTAGAAACAAGAACATCATATTCGCCGTCAATAAATTTCACCATTACTTTTTCAAGACGATCACCTTCCATCTGACCATGTGCAATGCCAATCCTTGAATCGGGTACGAGCTTGTAAATCGTGTTTGCCAAAGCTTCAATATCACTCACCCTATTGTGTACAAAGAAAACCTGACCTCCTCTTTTCAATTCGGAACTCACCGCATCCCGAACAATGGCTTCATTGAATGTCTGAAGTTCCGTTGTAACGGGTTGACGATTCGGTGGCGGAGTTGCAATGATGCTGAGATCGCGTGCCCCCATTAAAGAAAAATGTAATGTGCGTGGAATCGGTGTAGCGGTCAATGTCAATACGTCGACGTTCACCTTTAACTCCTTTAACCGGTCCTTAACTTTAACACCGAATTTTTGTTCTTCATCAATAATCAGTAAACCCAACTCTTTAAACTGTACATCCTTGCTGACAATACGGTGGGTTCCAACCAGGATATCTATTTTTCCGTCCTTAACATCCTTGATAATGTTTTTAATTTCCTTGTCGGATTTGAAACGCGACACGTAATCAATCTTCACAGGAAAATTTCCGAGGCGCTCACTAAATGTTCTGTAATGTTGCATCGCAAGAATGGTAGTGGGAACAAGTACAGCAACTTGTTTTCCCTCCGTTGCAGCCTTGAAGGCGGCGCGAATAGCAACTTCCGTTTTGCCAAATCCAACATCACCACACACCAGGCGATCCATCGGATGTGGCTGTTCCATATCTTTTTTTACATCTTCCGTTGCTCTGCCCTGATCCGGCGTGTCTTCATAAATAAAAGACGACTCCAACTCCGCCTGTAGGTATCCATCCTGAGAAAAAGCAAAACCCGGTGCTGATTTTCGTTTGGCGTATAGTTCAATCAGTTCCTTGGCAATGTCTTTAACACGCTTCTTGACCTTGGACTTTTTGTTCTCCCATTCCTGGGTACCGAGTTTGCTGATCAGCGGAGGAGTTCCTTCTTTTCCCGAATATTTTGAGATCTTATGAAGCGAATGAATACTCACATAAAGCAAATCATCATCACGATAGACTAAACGAATGGCCTCCTGTTCGTGACCGTTTACTTCCTTTTTTTCCAGGCCAGCAAATTTGGCAATTCCATAGTCGATGTGGGTTACAAAATCACCGGGCTGTAACGTATGGAGTTCACGAAGTGTGAGCGCCTTCGACTTTGTAAATTTTTCTTTAGCACGATATCGGTGGAACCGCTCAAAAATCTGGTGATCGGTATAACAAACAATTTTAAGATTGGCGTCTACATAACCCTGCCGTAAGGCAAATTCCAACGGCTGAAACTTAAGCGCAACGTTGATCTCATCGAAAATACCATTCAACCGTTCAAGTTGTTTTGGCATTTCCGCTGCTATAAAATTGCTGTATCCCTGCAGTTGATGTTCGTAAAGATCTGTGCTGAGGAGATCGAAGTTTTTGTTGAATGAAGGCTGTGCCGATGATTCAATACTAAAGGTCTTTGCCTCCTGCAGTACACTGCGGCTGCCAAATTCAATGCGTGTAAACTGACCCGTGCGTTCAATAAATTCTGCGCCGGTTGAAAACAATTTTTCAGGTGAACTGATTACCTGCGTTCCGCTTTCCTTTAAAATTTTATCAAATGATTGCGTTGCTTTTTCGAAACTGTTATGAATAATATCTTCCGTAAGCTGAACATCCTTAAACCATAATTTTGTTTCAGCGGAAATAAAATCCAATAACAATTGTCTTTCTTCCTGGACAAGTTTCGTTTGAACATTCGGGATGATGTTCACCTGTTTCAGGCTATCTACCGAAAGTTGTGTACCTGGCTCGAAAGTACGGATGCTGTCAACCTCATCACCAAATAATTCAATCCGATAAGGAAGTTCATAGGCAAATGAAAAAATATCGATGATTCCTCCACGGATGGCAAACTGGCCGGCTTCATAAACGAAATCCGTTTTTTCAAAATCATAGTTATGAAGAAACTCTTCCAGGAAGGGAACATCCAGTTTCGCATGAAGCTTTACTGAAAATGTATTGTTTGCGAGCGAACGTTTTGTAATTACCTTTTCACTCAACGCTTCAGGATATGTCACGATAATATCGGGAGCATTTTTGTTGGCCAGCCGGTTTAATACTTCGGCTCGCATCAAAATGTTTGCATTCTCTATCTCATGATAATCATAAGGGCGCTTGTACGACATCGGAAAAATAAGCACCTCCCGTTCAAGCAGATTCTGTAAATCATTCTGGAAGTAAGCAGCTTCTTCGCGGTCCTGTAAAATAACAATGTAATCTTCGGGTTGAAGCGTGAACAATGAGGCTACCAAAACAGCGTCGAGACTTCCTGAGATATTTTTAAGCCGAACGTTTACCGGACCGGGCGCTTGGAGACCTGCGGCTACGGTTTTGATTAAACCATCCGCTTTATAGATACTTAAAAAATCACTCGCCCTCACGCCTAAATTGGAAAAGCTGCAAATATAACGTCTCGAAAAGGTTCAACAACTAACCGGTTAAAGAATTCCGTTAATTTTGTTAAATGTACTTCTTAACTAATCTTTTTCTCTACATCGCTATCACAGCGTCAGCATTTTTATTAATGGGGTTATTTAAACCCTGGGTAATGCTGTGGTGGGAAGATATTCAAAACCGAAGAAAAGTAATTCGGCTTTATGGCGTTATTGCCCTGTTGGCTTATAGTGTATATTGCATCACAAATTTCTTTAAATGATTAAAAAATTCCTTGCTCTTTTATTGTGCCTTTCGGTCACGCTGGTTTCATGTACGTCGTCTTCAAAAAAGAGCGATGAAGATCAAACAGCCGTGGTTGGGAAAAATGATCTTCCGGCAATGAAACTAACCTTCGTCGATGGAAAAGAAACTTCTGCCAAAAAGCTCGATGGAAAATCTATCCTTATATTGTTTCAGCCAGATTGTGATCATTGTCAACGGGAAGCTCAGGATATTGCCGGGCATCTGGATAGTTTTAATAACTACACACTTTATTTTATTTCCTCTGCACCGTTAGAGCAAATCTCTAAGTTTAGCGTTGATTATGGTCTTCAAGATAGGGCGAATGTTTCATTCGCTCAGACAACTGTCGATGATGTACTGAATACTTTTGGCTCAATTCCGACACCTTCGATTTATATTTACTCATCAGAAAAACAGTTGGTGAAGGCGTTCAACGGCGAGGTATCTATTGCCGAAGTGATCAAGGAACTGTGAGAGTTATTTCAGGCGATCTGCGATGTAAAGCGCTGGTCCGGTTTGTTGAGTTGCTGCTATTAAATATTGATATCCACCATCGTTGAGTTTTAATTTCTTTTTCAGCGCCTCAGCACGTAAGGGATAATTGCGTGTTATGATGTTGACTCTTTTGTCAGAAAAAAATTTCGTCGCATCTTTTGGATTACTTTTCATTGGCGATTTCACCTTGAATATCCTTCCGGGAAAATCATCAATTAACTTCAAACTTGTATACAAATGTGTATGTGGATGAAGTTTCTGCAATCCATACCGGATGCCAACCCCTTTGAAGGCACCAGCTTTTAAGATAGCCGCATTCGGTTCATACAAAAAAGATTCAGCATTGGCGTATTGGATTGACGCAGTTTTTTCATTTACGGCGTAGAATGAAAAAGTTTCTTCTCTTTCCTTTAATTGGTTTATGGCGATGATAACAGGGTCTCCTTCGAAATTTTGTTTCAATAAGAAAAGAAGTTCTTTACACTCGCCATCAATAGCCACAACGTAAATAGCTGCAACCGATGAAAGCTCTTTTATCGCCTGTTGTATATCCAGCAAAGGTGAGGTCTTGATTAAGACGAACGAAGCCATCGACAACAATTGTTTTTGCATGGCCAGAATATCCGGTTCGCAATCTTTTAATAGAAAAACTTTTTTATTTCCGCTTATCCGACGGGAAGGATCGACATAGAAAAGGTCAACCGGAAATTGGATGCCCTTTGTAAATGCTTCTGCTGTCGTGGTCAAATGTTTGATGTTGTTGCGACCACAGGATAAATGGTTATGTGCTGCAATGCAACTTAAGTCTATGTTAGGTTCTACGTGGACAACGGTTTCAAATTGTTTACTAAAGAAATACGTATCTATTCCAAAACCTCCCGTAAGGTCAACAATACATTGTAACGGAATATTATTCGATCGAATAAGGCTATTCTTCAACAGCGCTGCTCTTTCCGACGAAGATTGCTCAAGGTTAATACCTGGCGGATATACAATTCCACGTTGATTGTAAAATGAGGGCAATTTCTGTTTCGCCTTTCTTCGCCCGGCAATTTGTTGTGCTATAAGAATGGATGGGATGCCTAAAATCCGATCATGTTTCAGTACCAGAGACCGATCGTCTTCAGCTTCATGGCTGAAAATGAAATCCTGAATTTCTTTGGAAGCAAGCCTTGAAAGATGGTCTTTGGTCACGATAATTAAACTTATCCGGTTGCTTTCTCTGCGCCGATGGATTTTTTGTAAATAACCATGTTTCGAATATAAACAATGATACCAAATCCTTGCGCAACGAGTAACACTGGATCTGTACCATAGATTGGATGAAACCCGGCGTAAACCAAAACAAGCACCGACGCCCATGTGCTGATTCGCCAAAAACCCAAAGGCAGCAAACTTGTCTTATGTTTTTCTGAATACCACCATTGAAAAACAAATCGAAGATTAAGTGCTAATTGTCCGATAGCTCCCAAAAACATAATCGGGTGCAGCAGATTGTTAAAATGCAATTGAGTGGATATCGTAGCTGAGGTGGAAAGCCATCCCATTATGGTGATGATTGGAAGGATCAACAAAATAAAACGTAAAGCGAAATGTATCGTGACCCAGTAACGCTTTAATTGAAGGTTTCGAATATAGATATAGAAGCTTATCGTTTGCCCCCCGATAATAACCAGATCGCTGCGAAACAGGCCATATAATAAGAAGAGGAAAGAGGCGCCTACGCTGAACAGCCAAAAAATCGTGGGGGATACTACTTTTCCTGCCCTTTCAGATAAATACAATTGAACCAGTAACCGCGCACCAAAGAATCCCTGGCCTAAAAATCCCAGCGCGTAAATCCAATACGAAGTTTCTATACCCGTCATTTTCAACGTAAAGAAACTTAAAATCAAATTGTTTAGTTTAGTTAAACCATATTAACCCTACATGTTTCATCTTTGGGTTGTTTTTTCATCGACGTGAATAATTCGAAAGAAATTTTTGACTTGGTAGTGATCGGTGGCGGTGCCGCAGGATTTTTTGGCGCCATACAAGCTGCGGAAATGAAAGCGGGTCTAAAAATAATTATTCTTGAAAAATCTGGTAAGCTTCTTTCAAAAGTAAAAGTTTCAGGTGGCGGCCGATGTAACGTTACGCATCACTGTTACAATCCTTTCGAACTTGCGCGCCATTACCCCAGGGGCGAACGAAAGTTGAAGGAGGTTTTCAAAGTATTTCAGGCTAAAGACATGGTGCAGTGGCTTGAATCGAAAGGTGTTGATTTGAAAACTGAAGCGGATGGGCGAATGTTTCCGGTGACAGACGATTCACAAACCATCATTGATTGTTTTCTGCGCGTTGCCCTTGATCATAAGATCAAGATTGAGCTCAGCACCCAAGTTACGTCCATTGAAAAAGAATCAGAAAAGTTTTTCCTCCGTTGCGGCAATGGAATGGACATTAAAGGTAAAAAGATTTTAATCGCCGCCGGGGGGAATCCAAATGTGCAGTTTTACTCACCTTTTTCTGCTTTGGGGCACTCGGTAACCGTTCCTATACCCTCTTTGTTCACATTTAACGATCCTTCCAAACAGTTCGCCGATCTAATGGGCGTGGCCGTTAAAGACGCTCAAGTAAAGATTGCTGCTACCAAGTTTAATCAGCGAGGTCCTGTTTTAATTACCCATTGGGGTTTAAGCGGTCCGGCTGTAATAAAACTTTCAGCCTGGGCTGCGGTTCAGCTTCACGCCATGAATTATCAATTTACCGTGTTGATAAATTGGATACCACCTTTAACCGAGGAACAAGTGAAGAAGCAATTGGTGGCTCTGAAAATATTAAAGCCAAAACAAAGAATCCTTGGAAATCCTATTAACGGATTGCCTACACGTCTATGGGACAGGTTATGTTTTCTTTCAGAGATAACGGAAGAAAAAATATGGGGAGAGCTTCCGCAACGAAACATCAACAAGCTGATTGAATTTTTGATCAGGAGTCCTTTCAATATTAAAGGCAAGACAACATTTAAGGAAGAGTTTGTTACCTGTGGTGGAGTTGAAGTAAGTGAACTGAATATTGAAACGATGGAAAGTAAAGTTATACCAGGTGTCTACTTTGCCGGCGAGGTATTGAATATCGATGGCGAAACAGGTGGGTTTAATTTTCAGGCAGCCTGGAGTACAGCCTATCTTGCTGCAAAAGCAATAGGCAATGCGTTGGCTGTTCCGAATCCGTTATAACATTTTCAGCTCCGAATAGTCCGATGCGACAAGCAGATCACTGTTTGCTCCTTCAATCCAGGCAAGATTGGGTTGCTCATGACCGATCGGAAAATTGAAAGCAATCGGAAAGTGGTATCCACGGGTATGGTATCGAATGATGTCCTGAAAAGTTTCTCCGAAGCTAAGTGTAGTTTCTTTGATATCGGTAAAATGACCTGCAATGAGTCCGGCCAGTTTTTCCAGTTTTCCCGCGCGCTTCAACTGAACAACCATGCGATCAACTTTGTATAAATACTCATCAATTTCCTCTACAACCAGAATTTTCCCTGAAGTATCCGGTTCGTGTCTTGTACCAAGAGCATCTACAAGCAAACTAAGATTTCCTCCGATTAATGGTCCGGTTGCTTTGCCGGGTTTATTATTTACATCATGCGATGCAGCAATGTGAGCGTAGTTTCCGAATAAAATGTTTCTTAAACTCTCGATGGATTCCTTTGCATCTTCTTTGTCGAAGAGAATGGGCATCACGCCATGAATACTTTGAATGCCAATGGACGTTAAATTCAGGTGAAGGGCTGTTATGTCACTGAAGCCGACTACCCACTTCGGGTTTTTTTGAAATGCTGTAAAATCAATATCGTCTACAATACGTGTGGTGCCGTAGCCTCCGCGTGCGCTGATGATGGCATTGATCGTCGGATCATTCAACATGTCCTGAATACCTGTTAACCGTTGTTGATCATCACCGGCAAGATACGTGTGTTTATCACTGAACAAATAAGGAGACAATACAACGACCAATCCCCATGATTCAAAAATTTTTCTGGCGGCTTGTATATCCTCAGGATGTATTTTTCTGGCGGTGGCAACAATTCCAATCCGGTCGCCGGGTTTTAAAAATGGAGGTGCAATCATGATTCCAAAATAAATAAAAAAGCCCTTCCGTAATGGAAAGGCTTTAAGCGTATCTTAAAAGAAACTGATTAATTCCCTGTTTTAGGTTGTGCCGGCGGAGTTTGTGCCGCTGGTTTACTACCCGCAGGTGCAGGTGTTACGCCTAATTTTTTCAATACCAGGTCAGAGATGTCGGTATTGGCATCTGCATGAAGGACCACATCCAGGCCTCCTAACGTTTCACTGATAATTAAGTTAAAACCATTTTCTTTCGCTGTATCTTCGATGGCTTTACCCATTTTGTCGTAAACAGGTCGCATCAACGCACTGTGTTTATTTTGAAGATTGGTTTGAGCGTCTTGCTGAAGCTTTTCAATGTTTTCGCGTTGTTGCTGTAGCTCGCGTTCGGTATTTGCCCGAACCGCATCAGGAATTGTATTGTTCTGAACAGCTGCAGTGTAATCGGCAAGCTCTTTTTGGAATCGTTGCACTTTTGCATCGATCTGGTTCTTCAACTGCGTTTCAAGCGATTTTAATTCTGCTTCAATCTGTTTCGCCTCAGGCATCTGACCAAAAATATAATCGACATTAGCATAGCCTATCTTAGTTTGTGCGTGAGTAGCAAAGGTTAGACATCCCAACACAAAAAGTAAAAGAAATTTTTTCATTATGGTATAATTCAATTTAGTTTTTAATCTTATCGTTTGGATCCCCAAGACCTAATTCGTCGAGTACAAAATCTGTATAATCATGCCTTGGGTCAGTGTAAATCATAACCAGTTCGCCTGCTTTATCGAACATGATCGCCAGGTTGTTTTGCTTGCAAACTTTGTCGACAGCATCCCACACTTTATCCTGGATAGGTTTAATGAGCTCTTGTTTCTTTAAAAAGTATAAGCCTTCAAACCCAAACACCTTTTTCTGGTATTCTTTAAGATCGCTTTCCTTTTTATGAATAGCGGTCATTCGTTCCTTGCGCATCTCTTCGGTTAACAGCACCTGCTCCGCCTGATAAGCGCTGTACATGCCTTCGACTTTCTTTGCCATGGTTTGAATTTCTTTTTCCCATGCCTCTGAAAGCTGATTGATTTCATCTTGTGCTTTCTTATAATCCGGCATCTTATTCAGGATATAATCCGTGTCGATGTAACCGAACCTCTGAGCAGAGACAAAATTCAGGCCGAAAATGAGAAAAAATATTGTAATAAAATATACTCTCATATTATCTGATTTGCTGACCGATGGTGAAGTGGAATTGTGATCCACTCACATCTGTTCTTCCCGGGAGCTTGTCGAAACCGTAGGCCCAATTTAACCCAATTAATCCAAATGCAGGCATAAAAATCCGGGCACCAAATCCTGCCGACTTATACATTGTAAACGGATTAAAGTCTTCGTAATTGTCCCAGTTATTTCCGGCCTCAACAAAACCGAATCCATAAATTGTAGCCGCGTTACCTGTTGTGACAGGATACCGTAGCTCGAGACCTAATTTATCGTAAGCCACACCACCCAATTGCGAGGTGCTGTTTCCGGCCTGATAATCTGGGGGTGTTATAGAGTTATTTTCGTAACCGCGTAACCCAATAATTTCTTTACCCAGTACAAAGGAGTTAAATCCACCGGCGAGACCGTCACCGCCCAAAACGAATCTTTCAAAAGGGCCTATGCCTGTTCGTTTTGAGTATGAATTGATAAAACCAAAGTGGGCTTTAGCTTCCAGTACAAGTTTTTTACCTACAAGCGGCACGTAATACTTGGCATCAAACATTGTTTTGTAATACTCCTGCCATTTATTTCTCACTTCGGCCGTTGCATTTTCGTAGTTGATATCATTGAACTGCGAATATGGAGGCGTGAGGGTTATGCTTAATGAAAGCGATGAACCTTGCGATGGATACATCGGGTTATCGATACTGTTTCTTGAAAGCGTTGTGTTCAGGGTTATGGCATATGAAGAACAGTTATTACAGCCGAGGCCATAGTCAATGTTATCAAGCGTGAAGACGCCAAACCCAAGTGAATTGGTAAGCGTGAAATAATTGTCCGGCCACTCCAGCAGACGGCCCAATCCAACGGATACGTTATGCGCTTTCAAGGCTGAACTAAAGTCATCGAACGAGAAATAGTTTCTCGACATACGAGAAATAGAATGCACGTAACTCACGCTTAATGATTGTGGTTTACGCCCACCTAACCAAGGCTCGGTAAATGATACCGAATAACTCTGGAAGCTTCTTCCATTAGCCTGGGCCCGTAATGAGAGCCGCTGGCCATCGCCCACTGGGAGGGGTCGCCACTTGTTAAAATGTGGAATATTACGCAGCGAAAAGTTGTTAAACGTTAATCCAAGCGTTCCTACGAAGCCATAATACCCTCCCCAACCGCCGGAAAGTTCCACTTGGTCATTGGATTGTTCCTCTACCTGCCATTCAATATCAACTGTTCCGTTGGCTTGGTTGGGTACCAGATTCTGGCCGATTTTATCTGCTGCGAAATAGCCCAGCTGTCCTAATTTTTGTTGAGTTCTTATGATGTCAGAACGACGGAATTTCTGGCCTGGAATCGTACTAAGTTCCCGTCGTATTACGTGATCGCTGGTTCGTGTATTACCTGCAATGGTAACTTCATTAATTGTAGCCTGTTCGCCTTCAAAGATGCGCATCTCTACGTCGATCGAATCTCCTTCGACGGCAACTTCGACCGGGTTGATGCGGAAGAATAAATATCCATCATCCATGTAAAGGCCACTGATGTCCATTCCTTTAGGATTGAACTGAAGCTTTTTATCGATTAACTCTTTGTTGTATACATCTCCTTTTGAAATGCCCAATACAGCATCAAGTTGCCGGTCTGTGTAAACATAGTTTCCTTTCCAGGCAATGTTTCTAAAGTAATACTTTGGCCCTTCGTATACCTTAAGATCAATATTGATTGTGGTATTGTTATAAGCGTATACGGTGTCGTGGACGATTTCCGCATCGCGATAACCTTTTGAGTTCATGAATTCGATTACCATTTTCTTATCGTCTTCGTAATCGGATTGAATGAATTTGGAGCTCGTAAACAGATTTAGCTTTACATTATCATTCAGGAACTCCTTGAATTCTTTTTTGGTAACGGTATGGGAGGAATCAAAAAACCGACGGGGTTTAAGATCGAAAAGTGTTTTCAACAATGTACGGTGGAGTACAAACCTCGGGCGTTCGTGTGTGCCCTTCATTTTCTTCTTCAATTTGCTATCATCGATATTTTCATTTCCGACAAAAGAGATCTTGTTGATTTTGACTTTTGATTTGGGATTAACAGCAACCTTCAGGCGTATACCGTCACGGTTGAGTGTATCACTTTCCTGTGTAATCTTTACTTCTGTATTAAGGAATCCTTTTTTGACAAAGTATTTACGAACAGCCAGCTCCGTATTTCGAACCATGGCATCGTTTACAATTTTTCCGCGGATCAATTTAAGGTCGTCTTTAAGGCCTGACTCCTGTGACTTGTTTATTCCTGTAAAATAGAAACCGGTAAGGCGTGGGCGCTCGGACAGCACAAGGCTGAGAAATACATTTTCACCTTCAATCTTATCTACCTGGATCGTAACATCGCCAACCAATCCATGTTTCCAGAGGCTTCGAATCGCATTTGAAATAGCATCCCCAGGAATCTTTATTTTATCACCAATCTTTAATCCGGTTAAAGACACCATGGCGTTTTTATCCAATACGTTCAATCCTTTAACTTCAATTCCGGCAATAGTGTATTGCGTAGGTTTTGCATAGTTAAGTCCTGAATCAACGGCACCACGATCACGGTTTTTTCGGAATTGAGCCCAGGTATCAGCCGCAGTACTTAAAAAAATAATCAGAATTAAAAGTTGTTTCATTCAACTAACAGGGTTCAATTGTTCGCTTGTCTTTCCAAATCTTCGTTCACGTTGCTGATAGGACCAGATGGCCTCATACAAGTGTTCCTTTCTAAAATCCGGCCACAAAGTTGGGGTAATGTATAATTCCGTGTAGGCGATTTGCCAGAGAAGGAAATTACTAATTCTCATTTCACCACTGGTTCGGATCAATAACTCTGGATCTGGGATGCCTGAAGTTTCCAAATAGTTTTCTATCGTGCGTTCATTTATTTCCGAACGCTTCATTTTTCCATTCTCGAGATCTTCTGCCAAGGCTTTAATTGCCTTTGTCATTTCCCAACGCCCGCTATAACTCAAAGCCATAATCAGGGTAAGTCCGGTATTGTTCTTTGTTTTTTCGATTGCCCATTTAAGGTTTTCCTGACAATCGTAGGGAAGGTGAGTGGTATCCCCGATGGTTTTCAACTTCACCTTATTTTCCATCAGGGTTTTGATTTCCTGTTTAACGGTATTCACCAACAACTCCATTAAACCGTCTATTTCGTCCTTAGGCCTGCTCCAGTTTTCTGTAGAGAATGCGTATAGGGTTAAATATTTTACACCAAGCTCTCCGCATCCTTCGGTAACATCGCGTACAGCCTGAACTGCATTTCGGTGACCGAAAATCCGGAGCGCACCTTTTTTCTTAGCCCAGCGGCCATTGCCATCCATTATTACAGCGACATGCTGAGGCAATTTGTTGGGGTCAATATGTTCTTTAAAAGATGCCACGGGGCGTCAAAATTAGTAAAAAAGTAATGCAAATAGCGCCACAGGGTATGAAGATGTGAGAATGGATTATTTATAAGGATTTGTCGGACAGGGTATAGAGTAGAACGTGCGCGTAAGCGTTAACCCCAGGAAAAAATAATTGTCGTTATCGTTCGGATTTCCATACTGATAATCTTTAAATCGCGGATCACCTGCAGAAATGTTGTCAAGATAATCGAACCAGGTTTTTCGAATGCCAAATTCCAGGGAGAAATACCACTTGGGATTGTAAATGTATTTTACCCCGCCTCCAAACGGAATAGCCGCCTGAACATTACTATACTCGGTTGATTTTTCATTATTGCCTGAGATTCCGAACACACCAAGACCGGCAAAGAGATACGGTGTAAAACGGACAAACCGTTTTGTATCACGCCAATTCAGAAAATGATATTCCATCACGGTGGAGGCTTCAAATAAAAAGAGATCGAAAGAAGCATTTCGCTGATCAGCAAAGGCATCAATGGGTTTTTCTGAAGCACCGATCTTTCCGGCTGTAACGCCAGCTCGAAAGCTGACGACATTACTTAGGTTGGACCGGTAGAAGACTGTTCCAGCTGGCTTGGAATATTTGAAGTTATAGTACCGAACAAGGTCGCCGGTGTAATTAAAGGTTCCAAGACCAAAACCAACTTCAGACCGTTGTGCAGAAGTAAATTGAACAGAAACCAGGAAAAGCAAGACAGACAGTGAGAGGGGAAATAGAAATCGCATTTATCTGAATTTTGCCCGGTTGAATGTTTTACCAAAAATATAGGTCAATTTAAAAGTTGTTACCATGTAAGTATCCTTATCCTTAGCGTTTCCACGCCAGTTGTCTTTATGTTCTGCTCCATATCCTGAAACAACTGAATATGTTCCGCCTCCTGCTCTGTCGGATGTGTAAGTATGGAGCTGCCCTGGATTATTTCTAACTTCTGCTAATTCATTACCACGGTACGACATGGCTTTTGCCAATTCGTCATTACCAAACACGCCCAGATCGACATAGTTTTGACTCACATCATCAATGTAATCTGTGAACAAATAACGAAAACCAAACTCAACAGAAAAATCCATGAGCTGATTTATTCTAAAACGCGCGCCAAGACCAAATGGTATAGCGAGTTGAATCAATTTATAAGGTTTAATGCCATGATTAGCATCCGACTTTTCAAGTTGTGCGTATTGACCTTCGGTACCGAGGTCACGCAGGTTAACCCATTCTCCGGCATTGCTAAAGCGCGTTACACCGTCAAGCTGGAATTGTGGCACTTGTGCCTGGGGGTTGTGATGGAATACGGCTAACCCCGCAAATGCATATGGTGTCCACTGGGCGCGATTGATATAAGTTGACTGGTTCTCAAACAAATCCATCGACGCCACAACTGATAGTTCTTTAACGCGATTTCTAAAGGACAGATTTCGGGTGTACCTAAAGAACGCATCGTTATTATTTTTATCTGCAGATTCACCATCCGCCCCACGTAGCGTTCCATAAATAAACGATCCATTAAGCGTATAGCGCGGGCCAAACCTGTGCGAATAGTGTAAACCTACTGCAGGTCGTGTGAACGAAAGGTCGGTACTTACGCGGCCAGGTCGTGGCGCAAGGTCACCATAGTAATTCAGCGCATTTAAAGAAAATCCAATTGTATTATAAACCTTGTCTTTGCCAAAGCCATACTTTTTACCCCTGTAGGTTTGAAGTCGTCGGTTGTTCTTCTTTATCTTGCTTCTGCTCATTTGGGCTGCCGCTTCCAAAGCACTTCCTAGTAAAAAAACGGCTAAGAGCACGTAAAAAATCTTTCTCATCAGAAATCCGGTAAAAAGCTATAGGTCAGTAATTTAACAAATATAATAAAATCATTCATAATCAGTTGCGCACGTCAAGCCCCCAGTTGAGTTTGTGACGTAAGGTTTTAAAGTAATGTTGACCTTCCAGTTGAATTAGATGCACTTTAAAGTCACCTTTTTTAACTTTCAGTTTAACACTTGCATCCACTGACGCGATGCGCGAATCCAGGGAGACCAAAAACCTTTTGCTTCTTCCTTCAATTTCAAAGGTAATTTCTGCAGTATCAGGAACGATTATGGGCCGAACCGTGAGATTATGTGGACTCACCGGCGTAATTACAAAATTGCCAGAGCGCGGAAAGATAAGTGGCCCTCCACAACTGAGTGAGTATCCGGTGGAACCGGTTGGTGTAGCAACAATAATTCCATCGGCCCAATACGAGTTTAAAAATTCACCATCAATGAAGGTGTGGATCGTGATCATGGAAGAAGTATCCTTTTTCACTACCGTGAAGTCATTCAACGCAAAGTTAAGCGAATCAAAAAGTCCGGAACTGGTTTCGAGTTTTAGAATGGCCCGCTGATCAAGTGTATACATACCCGCGAGCACTTTCGTTAACGCCTGTTCTGTTTCCTCTTTGCTGATGGTAGAAAGAAATCCTAATCTTCCGGTGTTTATACCCAGTACAGGAATTTCAAGACGTCCAATGTGAGTTACCGTTTCAAGCAATGTTCCATCTCCACCAATACTGATAAAAAGCTTCATGCGCTCAAGCGCCGGGCCTGGCTCATAGGTGGTATACTTAATATGTTTAAATGCCGTGGATTTAAGAAATGCATGGAACTTAGAGGAAACAAAAATTTCAACCTCCGCATCCTGTAATATCTCAAGAATACGGACTACCAAAGGAGCCGCCTGACGGTTAAATTCTTTTCCATGAACAGCAACTCGCATAGCAGATACTTTCGGATAAGGTAAGGCCAGTATATTTCAAAATAGAATAAAGATAGAATCTGAAATCAACCAAACAAAGCCACTACGCTTAAATATCAAGATAGCGAAGAAGCATATCAATGCGATCTTTTTCTCCCGCTACAGGTTTGTTTTCCTGATAGCGGCCTATCACTTTATAATTGAAACGTTCGAGGGTCGCGACGATACGAGAGAGCTCAACTTGATTTATCTTTAAGGTAACCCGTATTTTCACCGGGTCAAGAGGGTCTTCTTTGATAACGCTGCTTAATATTTTTGCATGGTTTTCTTCAATGAGCCGGCTGATTTCTGATAAGGAATAATCGGCATGATTCATCGACAAAACGAGAATTCCTCCCGGCAACTGCACGGCTGCAGTCTGGGCGAATGATGTAAGGGTGTCTTGTACCGTGATAACACCGCCATAAGTTTGGTCATCATTTAACACCGCCACCATCTGTAACTTATTTTCAGCAGCGACCTTCAGGATGTCATAAAAGTGGGTGTTGGGGTGAACGTAGCAATTCAGGCCTACCAGGTTAAAATCCTTCACAACTTTTTCGATGTTGTTCGTCTCCAGGATTATATTTTCAGAAATAAACCCGAGTAGTTTTCTATCTTCCACTACCGGCATGTACGTGCATCGGAATTCCTCCATCCACACAATGGCTTTGTGCGCATCGTCCGTACCCTTTAGGGGTGGAATCATGTGGTTTATGAGGTCTTCAGCAATCACGTTTTACTTTTAAGTAATCAGGAAATCTTCAACGATTTCATTAAACTTCTCCGGGTGTTCCATCATGGGCGCATGACTGCATTTATCAATAAATTTCAATCGCGAGTTCGGAATCAGACGGTTGAATTCATGGGCCACAATAGTTGGTGTAATGGTATCATTCAAACCCCATACCAATAATGTTGGCGTGGTGATTTTTGGAATTTCGTCCGCCATGTTGTTGCGCTGAGCCGATTTCGCTATGGCAACAATGCGCATGCACTTGGGAATGCTGTTCGTGGTTTCAAAAACCTCGTCTACAAGCTCCTTTGTCGCAACGTTTGGATCGTAAAAAGTGTAGGAGACCCTCTCCTTTATGTACTGATAATTTCCCCGTTTGGGATAAGACCCTCCCATAGAATCTTCAAACAGGCCTGAACTTCCGGTTAAGATTAATTTTTTTACCAGCGGCCCGTTCTGTAAAGTATACAACAAGGCAATATGGCCGCCGAGGCTGTTTCCCATAATTATCAGGTTATCGAGGCTTTTGAAGGCAACAAAATCCTCCACAAATTTTCGCAGTCCTTCAAGACCAGCTTCCTTGATGGGCATTTCGTAAATAGGCAACATGGGAATGACAACCCGGAAATTCTTTGAGAATCGGTTTACAACGCCCTCCCAATTGCTTAATGCGCCAAATAAACCATGTAACAAGAGCAAAACCTGACCCTTGCCTTCATCCACAAACTTAAAACCGTTTTCTTCTTTAATTGTAATGGCCATGATCGGCTGTTTTTAATGCAGGAAAAGTAAACAAAAAAAATAGTCGGAATAAAGTTTATTGAAGGTTACATGGGTACATCACTAAAAATTTTGCCCGTGTCTTTACTCCATGTAATAAAATCGAAATAGTAATTAAAAAATGCCACTGAAAAATGGGATCAAATCACCAATTGCCCGGATCACATCTGGGGCGAAGTTGGAGACCATCGGCCATATCCAGGAATTACTTGTCCATTCCGGTGGGAAATCTAACCTCAATGAATTGAAAATCCAAAGCATTATACTGATCATAAACGCGGTGCGGATTAATCCGAGAAAAGCAGCGGCATATGGATCGGGTGGTCCCAGCAAGGGATCGTCGTATTTCTCGACAAGCAATCGGGCAATGAGATTTACGCAGAAGAGCAGCAAAAAACACACAGCACCAAAAGAAATATACGGGAGTGCAAACGCGTCGATATAAAATTTTTGCTCCAGGGAAAGCATCGCCAGATCCATTAGCTTAAACCCAAAGAGGACACCAAAAAAAATGATTAATAGTGAAAAAAGCTCTGCCCTGAAGCCATCGCGAAATCCACTGTAAGCTCCAACGAGAATAATAATCGAAAGTGTGAGGTCAACTTTACTCAAGAGGTCAGCAATTTTTTTACGAGTTCGGAAACAATTTTTCCATCGGCCTGTCCAGCCAGTTTCTTGGTTGCGGTACCCATTACCTTGCCCATATCCTGTGGCCCTGACGCGCCTGTTTCCGCTATGATTTTTTTCAACTCTGCTTCGACTTCATCTCCAGATAATTGTTTTGGTAAATACCGGTTAATTATTTCAAGTTGAGCCAGTTCTTTGTCGGCGAGGTCGTTCCTGCCCTGCTGGGCGAAAATGTCAGCTGATTCTTTTCGTTGTTTTGCTGCTTTCATTAACAATTTATTCTCTACGTCCACAGCAACATCACCTGAACCACCCTTTTCTGTCTCAGCAAGCAAAATCAACGACTTAATACTTCGTAATGCTTCAAGTTCTTCTTTCTGCCTCGCCAGCATGGCTTTTTTAATATCGTTATCAATTTGTTGTTTGAGACTCATATTATTTTGTGATTATATTAAATTTCGACTCAAAATTAAAGATCTTATTTTCTTTGTAAAACAACTGCCGTGACCAGACTAAGCGTCAATATTAATAAAATTGCCACACTCCGAAATGCCCGTGGCGCAAATAATCCAGATGTTATCCAGGTGGCTCGCGATTGCGAACGATTTGGTGCTCAGGGAATCACTGTTCATCCAAGACCCGATGAGCGGCACATCCGGTTTGCCGATACGCTGGCCTTAAAAAGTGTTGTGACAACAGAATATAATATCGAAGGTTATCCGGATGAGAGATACCTCGAAATAATCCACAAAACACGTCCGGCCCAGGCCACGCTCGTTCCGGATGCGCCTGACGCCATCACTTCCAACGCCGGGTGGAATACCGTCAAGCATAAAGCGTTTCTTTCGCACGTTATCGGTGAACTTAAAAAAATGGGGACACGCGTTTCAGTATTTGTTGATCCGGATTCTGTAATGGTAGAAGGCGCAGCAGACGCAGGGGCGGATCGCATTGAATTGTATACAGAACCTTATGCCGCGGCCTTTTTGACAGACCCTGATGCAGCGGTTATACCTTATGTCTTCTGCGCCCATAAAGCACGTGAATTAGGATTAGGAATTAATGCAGGACACGATCTGGATTTAAACAACCTGAAGTTTCTAAAAGATCATATTCCGTTTCTGGATGAAGTGTCGATAGGCCATGCGTTGATCTGCGATGCACTCTATTTTGGCTTGGAAAACACGATTCAGTTATATTTAAGACAACTTCGTTCGTAATCGCCGGCTACGAATACTATCTTTGTCGGAATTTAACCGTTGATTTATCACCGGTTCAAAAAATTAAAAGCAATACATGAAACTTAAACAACAATTCTCTGATCAGGATCTCTCCCGGATCAAGGCTGCTGTAAACGCGGCCGAAGAAAAGATTTCCGGTGAAATAGTACCGGTCATTGTTGAACGAAGTGGTTCGTATACTGTTGCCAATTATAAAAGCGCACTGATTGCCGCGGCGCTTACTTTTGTTTTAATGATTATCCTGGATCGGTACATTATCGCAGATGCATCTAATACATTGTATTATGATCCTGTTTTCATCTTTGTTGTCGTTACGTGTGGCGGATTGGTCGGGGCACTTTTGCCAAACTGGATTAAGCCCTGGAAGCGGTGGCTAGTCAGTCAGGAACAACTTGATTTAAGTACACGCCTTCGTGCAGAAAATGTTTTTTTGGAGGAAGAAATATTCAACACAAAACAACGTACAGGTATTTTAATCTTCATCTCTTTTTTTGAACACGAAGTGATTGTGATGGCAGATAAGGGCATCAATAAAGTGGTGGAGCAAAAACAGTGGGATTCCATCGTAAGTGGATTGATTGCGCGTATTCGGGGTGGCCAGATCGTAGAAGGGCTCGAAACAGCAATCAAGCAATGCGGTGATCTCTTATTGGAAAAAGGATTTCATAAAACCGTTGACGATACAAATGAATTGGGAGATGACCTAAGAATCAATGGCTGAAAAAAAAGTACAGATAATCTTGTATCGCAAGGCGTTTTGGATATTTCTTTTCATCAGCTTGCCCATGTTCAGTATGGCGCAACGCACGATACCCGAACACGGTGGTGTATGGGTTCACGATGAGGCTAAAGTCCTTTCACCGCAAACTGTTCAACAACTTGAACGCCTCCTTAAACACGATCGTGACAGCACCTCCAATCAAATTGCCGTTTACATCATTCCAAGCCTCGAAGGCGAAGATATTGATGATTACACATTTCGTGTTTTCGAAAAATGGAAGCTTGGACAAAAAGGAAAAGACAACGGTGTTTTGTTTTTGATCGCCATACAGGATCGAAAGATGCGCATAGAGTCGGGGATGGGTTTGGAAGGCGTGTTGACCGATTTACAATCCAGCCGGATAAACAGGAATGAGGTTGCTCCGCATTTTCGTAATGGCGATTACGAAAAAGGCGTGGTGGCTGGTGTTATTGCAATTATGCAAACCATTAAAGGTGAGTATGTAAATGATAACCCACAACCGCAGAAAAAGAAAAGAAAGAATAAGTCCATTTTTACAGTGCTGCTCATACTTGCCGTGATTATTTTCTTATCGAGAAGAAGAGGTGGCGGTGGCGGTGGTGGCTATTGGTCAAGTGGCGGAGGATGGATTGGCCCGATGGGTGGAGGTTTTGGGTCAAGCGGTGGGTCGTGGGGTTCAGGCGGTGATTTTGGTGGTGGCGGATTTTCAGGTGGCGGAGGCTCCAGCGATTCGTGGTAAAATACACAGCGTTGAAAAAAACAAGAATGAATAAAGTACTGTTCTTTTTCTTTTGTTTGATCGTTCAGACTGGGTTTGCCCAGCGTGCAGTCCCCCCGTTATGGGGCCACAGTGTTCACGATGAAGCGCACGTACTTTCTGCGTCAGCCATTGACGCGCTTGAGGTCATGCTAAAACAACATGAAGATTCCACGTCAAATCAAATTGCCGTGCTGATCATCCCTTCCCTTGACGGTGAAGTACTTGAAGAGTTTTCGCTTCGTGTTGCGCATGATGAATGGAAACTGGGACAAAAAGACAAAGACAACGGTGTACTGCTTCTCATTGCTGTAGAGGATAGGAAAATGCGAATTGAAGTTGGCGAAGGATTGGAAGGTGTATTACCCGATGTAATAACGAGCCGGATCATTCGCAACGAAATTGCGCCACATTTCCGGTCGCAAAATTATGAGCAAGGTGTAACCGCAGGCGTAGATGCTATAATCCAGGCTATCGGCGGGGAATATGTGCAGGATCAGGACGGTGCAGGATTAGGAGAAGTCTCTGCTGAACTTTCATGGAAAGAGAAGCTGCTTATGGGTGCTTTTGTGTTTGGTATCCTGGGTATCTTTACCCTATTGGGATTGTTTATACCCGGGTGCGGTGGATGGGCGCTCTATGCTTTTCTCATTCCCTTCTATGCTACTTTTCCAATGGTTATTTTCGGCGTTGACGGCGGACTTTACGCATTGGGAACATACATGATTAGTTTTCCATTACTAAAAGTTATTCTTGGAAAAACAGCTTGGGGAAAAAGAATGATCAAAAAAATGGGAACAACCCGTTCTGGTTCTGGAAAGTCTACAGGGTCAGGCTGGTTTGTGGGAGGTTCATCAGGAAGTGGATGGTCATCGGGTGGCGGCGGGGGTTTTTCCGGAGGCGGAGGAAGTTTTGGTGGCGGCGGAAGCAGCGGGAGCTGGTAATTTAGCCACGAGTACAAATCTTTATTTAAAACGATTGTTTTCCAGTTCAGGAATTTGTTTCTCTTACATTATTGGCGCTTTTGATTTAGAACTTATCTTTGGCCCTTCTTTTAAAGCCAGGCTGGCAAAATAATTAACGAACATCAGCATGAAACGCGACAAAGTCATTTTCGACCTCATTGAAAAAGAAAAACACCGTCAACAGAGTGGCATCGAACTTATTGCTTCTGAGAATTTCACCTCACAGCAAGTTATGAAAGCCATGGGCACCGTGCTCACAAACAAATACGCGGAAGGTCTTCCCGGAAAGCGATACTATGGTGGTTGTGAAGTGGTAGATGAGATCGAACAACTGGCCATTGATCGTGCAAAACAATTGTTTGGCGCGGAATGGGCAAATGTTCAACCCCACTCGGGCGCTCAGGCAAATGCAGCTGTTATGCTGGCCTGTTTGAAGCCTGGCGATAAGATCCTTGGCTTTGATCTTTCTCATGGCGGTCATCTTACGCATGGCTCTCCCGTTAACTTTTCAGGTAAGTTATATCAGCCATTATTTTATGGTGTGGAGCAGGAAACCGGCGTAATTGATTTCGACCGTGTTATCGAAACGGCAGAACGAGAAAAACCAAAACTCATTATTTGCGGGGCCTCAGCATATAGTCGCGATTGGGATTATAAAAAACTGCGTGAAGCCGCTGATCGTGTGGGTGCTTTGTTACTTGCTGATATATCACACCCTGCGGGGTTGATTGCACGAGGCCTACTAAGTGATCCGATGGAGCACTGTCATATTGTAACCACAACAACGCACAAGACCCTGCGCGGTCCACGAGGGGGAATGATCCTCGTCGGAAAGAATTTTGAAAATCCATGGGGTTTGAAAACGCCTAAAGGTGAATTGAGAAAAATTACGTCGATTCTGGATTCCGGTGTTTTTCCAGGAACGCAGGGAGGCCCGCTAGAACATGTTATTGCGGCAAAGGCAATTGCTTTCCAGGAAGCTCTTTCCGATGAATATATGGAGTACATACTTCAAGTGACCAAGAATGCAAAGGCCATGGCGCAGGCATTTGTTGATCGCGGGTATAAAATTATTTCCGGAGGAACAGACAATCATCTGATGTTGATTGATCTGCGTTCCAAAAAATTAACCGGTAAACAAGCAGAAGAAGGTCTGATACAGGCCGATATAACCATCAATAAAAACATGGTCCCCTTCGATACACAATCACCTATGGTTACTTCCGGAATGCGTATCGGAACACCGGCGATTACAACGCGTGGCCTTGTAGAAAAAGACGTTGTTAAAGTGGTGGAGCTGATTGATGAAGCCCTTACCAAACCGGAGGATAGCAAACATCTTAAAGCTGTTAAAAGAAAGGTGAATCGTTTAATGGAAAAGTTTCCGCTGTATTAATAAGGTAAGGGAACACACTTTCACGCAATAATTTCAATATATAACTCAGATTAAATGCCCTTAGATCAGGAACCGATAGAAGAAAGTGCCGAAAAGGAAATGTCTTTTCTCGATCACCTGGAAGAATTACGGTGGCATGTTATCCGCTCGCTGGTAGCGATCATGGTGTTTACCATTGTTGCGTTTGTATATGTGAAATGGGTCTTTAACAATCTTCTTCTCGCTCCTGCAAAGGCAGACTTCCTTACCTGGCGTGCCCTTTGTAAGCTTGGAAACTTAGTCGATAACCCTGCGTTGTGTATCAAAGATATTCCTCTGGAGTTGCAAAGTCGTTACATGACTGGCCAATTCACGATTACAATCATTTCGGCGTTGGTGATCGGTTTGATCATTTCATTTCCCTATGTGATCTGGGAGCTTTGGCGGTTTATCAAGCCGGGGTTACACGTTCGCGAAAGAAAAAATTCAAAAGGCGTGATCGGGTTTGTTACACTGCTTTTTGCGTCAGGTATCTCGTTCGGATATTATGTCATCACACCGCTGATGGTTTATGTGATGGTGAATTTCAAGATCAGCGATATGATTGTAAACGAATTTGATATCACATCGTATGTAACCACCGTTGTGGCATTGGTATTTGGAACGGGCATGTTGTTTCAACTTCCCATCGTAATTTTCTTTTTATCAAAAATCGGTTTAGTAACACCAGGATTTTTGCGAAAATACCGAAAGCATTCTATTGTGATCATCCTTATAATTGCGGCCATTATTACGCCACCGGATCCGTTAAGTCAAACACTCATTACCATACCACTCTATCTTCTTTTTGAGATAAGCATTTTAATTTCGGCGCGTGTCGAAAAACAAAAATTGAAAGCGGAGGCGGAAGAATTATTAAACGAAGAAAAATCAAACACATGAAAACCAAAATAGCCATTGGTTCTGATCATGCCGGATATGACTACAAAGAAGCTTTAAAAAAATGGCTTACTGCAAATGGCGTGACTTACCAGGATTTCGGAACCCACTCAGCATCCTCAGCGGATTATCCTGACTTTGCGCATCCTGTTGCGAGCGCGGTAGAGAATAAAGAATTCGAATTGGGTATTCTGGTTTGTGGAAGCGCCAACGGAGTTGCCATCACCGCGAATAAGCACCAGGGAATTCGTGCGGCGATATGCTGGACGGAAGAACTTGCGTCGTTATCGCGGCAGCACAACGATGCCAATATAGTTTGTATTCCGGCACGTTTCATTGAAATAAAAACTGCAGAACAAATTGTAGATACCTTCATCAAGACTGAATTTGAAGGCGGACGTCATGCTAACCGTGTAAATAAAATCAGTTGCTGATGCGGGTATATCCACCAGCAGATTTTTGATATTGATTTTTTAATTCCGGTATGCGTTCTAAAAATGGCGCAAGATACCCCGTTGAGTCCACGATTACCTCAGGTGGATCCGCTTTGAATCCGTGATAGACGGCAAATACGTTTTCGTAGTATTCCGGATGTTCAAAGATGGGTTTTGATAACGCCCAGTTAAAAAACGGCGTAGCTAACGAATTCTCTTTATACCATTCCGGGTGGTCACCCAGTACAAGAATTCTTTTTCCGGTTAGCTGTTGGCTATTCGTTTCCTTTACAATGAGGCTATCATATTGAACTGCCCCTATTTTTCCATACCGGCTTAAATAGCTTATCCCAATCACACCAACAAGAAGTATCCAGAAGAAAATTTCTGCAATTCGTTTTCTCCGGATCATTAACAGCATGTGTGTGATTAAATATGCCAGCGCAGGGAAAAGCACCAACACACTTTGCGGCCGGAATTCATTGGTTAGCCAAAGGTGGATAATCGAAAAGAACATCCAGAAAAAGAGTGCCTGAACGATTTGCGATTGATATTTGGTGAATCGTGCATCGCGCGTGAGTATTACCAGGGATGTGATAAGAAATCCAACAGGAATTACACACAGTAAAAAGAAGCTTCTCAGGCTAAAGTATCCCGCGTTTTCAAATCTGAGATTCGGAAGATAGTAAAACGCCCAAAGGGATGTTGTTCCTTCCTTCATGTAATAGGCACTGATAAGTAAAAGATGTGGCATCGTAAAACCAACAAGTACCAACAGGAATTTTGGCGATGTAGACCGCGAATACAGTCCAAGGATTGTTATGGCGGCGATGATATACAGGCCAAAAGAGAAAGTAAAAAGGGAAGCGATTCCGATAAATAGTCCGGCATTGAACACATTTTCGTTGCCCTGCTCCCGGAATTCAAGTTCTTTAAAGAGACTGTTCAACGCGAAGATCAAGAATAATCCCCCCATTAAATCGCCCGTAAGCGCCAACGTATCGAATGAAAAAAGACAAAGAATGCCAAATATTAACGGTGGAAGGAATGAGCTTTCCTGGAAGACTTTTTTATCAATAAATATAAAACCCAATATGGCGCCTTGCAGAAACAACAATACAAAAGCAAATATGTGACGCGCGTAGAGTGAATCACCGAATAGAAAGTGACTCACCGCATAAAACCATGCTGAAAGCGGACCGGTAAAATCAACCAGGTCCGTGTAAGGAGAATGACCTTCTCGGACCTTTTCGCCTATAACGATGCTCTTCAACTCGGGGTGTGTAAGCGGAGGAGGGTCGAGGAAATACGGGAGAGCCAACACGAAAAGAATGGCCAAAATGACCAGCAGTCGATAAGGATCGTTTATTTTAAAATAACGCAGCAAGATAAAAACGCTTTAAGTGCCCAAAATAGAGCAGGTTTTTTTTAATTGACAAAGGTTGGTTGCGAATTGTTCTACGATAAAAGATATTTGCCTTTATGACGGGTACAACAAGACAGCAGAAATATGCACGGTTGATTCAAAAGGAAATCAGCGATATCTTTCAACGTAACAAGAAAGGTATCCTGGATAATGTTTTTGTCACTATTGCTGAGGTGCGTATAAGCCCGGACCTGAGCGTAGCCAAAATTTACCTCAGTATGTTGCTGGCCAAGGAGAAAGAAAAGGTGCTGGAAAAAATAAACAATCGCAAGAAGGAGATCCGCAAAGAACTTGGTGATAAGATCGGAAAACAGGTAAGAATCATCCCGGAGCTTGTATTTTATATTGATGAAGTGGAGGAGAATGCACAACGTCTGGAGGATCTTATTAAGAATCTCAACATACCTCCTGCTCCGAAAGAATAAACCAGCTAAGTTACCAATCAATCCTCCCCAAATTGAGTTTTCCTTTTTTTATAGCGAAGCGGTATCTGTTTTCAAAGCGGAAAAAAAACTTCATTAACATTATCTCAATTTTGTCGATGGTTGGTGTAGCCTTTATAACGGCGGCATTTGTAATCATTCTTTCTGTTTTCAATGGACTTGAAGACTTACTGCGGTCACTCAATAATTCGTTCGATCCCGAGATAAAAATCGAGGCCACACAGGGCAAAACTTTTCTAGCTTCCGACTCACTCATTCAGGAAATAAAGGCCATAGCAGGTGTTCATTATGTCACCGAGGTGATTGAAGATTACGCCTATGTACGGTATCGCGATGCTAACCAGATTGTCACATTAAAAGGCGTGAGCGATAATTTCATTGAGCAAAAGCGGATACCAGAATCAACCCTGATAGAGGGTGAATTAAAATTAAAGGAAGGCAATGTCAATTATGCCATTGTCGGGCATGGCGTACAATATACCTTATCTATTGCTACGGGTGACAACATGTTTCCGCTTCAGGTTTACTACATCAAAAATGTGAAGAGTACCTTGGACCCTTCACAAATGTATGCGAAGAAAAACATTATACCGGGAGGTGTATTTTCCATTGTGCAGCAATTTGATGAGAATTATGTGGTAGTTCCTTTATCATTTGCCGAGGAGCTACTTGGTTATGGAAACAAGCGGACTTCAATTGAAATAAAGACGGCATCAACTGCTGATATATTTGAAGTAGAGAAGAAAGTCCAAACTGCGTTGGGAGATTCTTATAATGTACTTAACCACGAAGAACAACATGAGGATATTTACCGGCTCTTGAAATTTGAAAAACTGTTTACATTTCTTTCCCTCACGTTATTGCTTGGCACCGGATCGATCAATATTTTTTTCAGTTTAATGATGCTTGCGCTGGACAAGAAAAAAGACATCTCGGTTTTGGCCTCTATGGGAGCAAGCCAGCAACTGATACGAAATATATTTTTACTGGAGGGAGCGTTGATCGCGCTTGTAGGAACCATTGCCGGGCTGGTTCTTGGCGGTACGTTTTGCTTCCTGCAGCAGCATTTTGGCATTATATCGATGGGGATGGAAAATGCCGTTATGCAAGGATATCCGGTGAAGATGGTAGCAATAGATTTTGTGCTAACCCTGATCGTTGTGGCTATAATAACATTTTTAGTATCTATCCGACCAGCTTTACAAGCGTCCAGGCTTGGTTCCGTTCAGCATTTATAATTGGACCAAACCGCTAAATTTTAGCCCAACTGTTAAAATTTTTGGCTGTTAATCCTTAATTTTCCATTTCCTGTTCCTTAAGATTTCGAGATTTCCGATGAAAGTGTCTGCTTCACATCCGTTTCAAATAATCTATTCGTTGTTCTTACACGAATATCTCGGATTCATTTTCGAATCATATATCGTTCATCTCGATGATAAGGGAAAGTTAACTTTTCAACATCAAAATATTTCGATCAAAAATGCCCGGGAATTTTCGCGAGGCCTTGACGAACGTGATTTTGAGTTAATCGAAATCATGGACTCCATGCATCAGGAGAATGTAGTGAAAAAGTTTTCGGCTAAATATATGAAGCCGGAAGAATTTTTCGCCAAAATTTATGCTAAGTCGAAAGGCAATGAATTGTTGCAGGAGCAGATTGATGACTACATGGAAAAGCGAAGAGCAAAAATCCTGGAAAAGATAAAAGGAAAAAAACTTTTCGAAATGGGTAACGATGGTGAGCCAACCTGGAAACAGATTGAAGTACTTGAGCCGCGTGCATCCATTCAATTTCACTTTATGCGTTCGGCGAACCAAACCAATTATTATCCCACCATTTTTTTCCAGGGAAAAAAAATTGAGTTGCCCAATCCGTCGGCTTACCTTGTGTGTAAGTACCCTGCGTGGATGGTACTGAATGGTAAGTTGTATGGATTTGAAAAATATGTAGACGGTAAGAAATTAATTCCATTCTTTACCAAGAAGCATGTTGTAATTCCAAAGAATGTAGAAGAAACTTACTACAACCGCTTCATCGCACCCCTCATCGCTTCGTTTGATGATGTTGATGCGAAAGGATTTGAGATCAACAAAACAAATTACGATCCACATCCGGTGCTTACCTTATCGGAATTAAATACGGCACAGCAAAAGACAGCATCGTTATTCCACAACGGTAAAAGTGACGAAGACGACGGGAGCGACGAGTCTGGCAAAATTGTTTTTGATTTGTCTTTTAAGTATGGGAAGCACCGCTTTCGTGGCGACAACATCGGGCCGGTAAATGTAACGATGGAAAAGCAGGGGGATGAATATGTTTTCCACCGGATAACGCGCAAAACGGATGAAGAAAAAAAATTCCTTCACACATTACAGAAATTAGGTTTGCCAACAAAGGGTTTCAGGGTCGCCATTCCAAAGTCGTGGGCCTTTTCGTGGCTCAATGAAAACCGTGTCAACCTGCTTAACCTCGGGTTTGAAGTGAGTCAGCCGGAAAGCCGGGATAAAAAATACTTTGTCGGCAAAGCCGTAATAGAAGTTGAGGTAAAAGAAAATCTCGATTGGTTTGACATCAATGCGAAGATAAAGTTCGGAGAATTTGAAATTCCATTTAAGGAGTTACGCAAGTTGATTATGCGTAAGAAGGTTGAATTCAAATTACCGAATGGTGAAATAGCCATCATACCGGAAGCATGGCTTGTAAAATATGCCGACCTGTTCGCCCTAAGCGAAACGGAAGGTGACCACGAGAAGCCGGTATTACGCAAGCATCATCTTAATCTTGTAAAAGAGCTTGAAGAAGGTAATCTTGCAAAGGTCCATCTGAGTGAAAAACTTCGTTCACTGAATTCTTTTAGCGGCATCAAAAATTATCCAATACCGGAAGGGTTCAAAGGAGAACTGCGGCCTTACCAGCGCGCTGGCTTTAACTGGCTGAGATTTTTGAATGAATACCGGTTAGGTGGTTGCCTTGCTGATGACATGGGGCTTGGTAAAACCGTGCAGACCTTAACCATGCTTCAGACAGAAAAAGAATCTGATGCAGGCGCTTCACTTTTAATTATGCCAACGTCTCTCATTTACAATTGGGAAATGGAGGCTGGAAAATTTACACCCGAGCTGAGAATATTAATCTACACGGGAACACTCCGTAATAAAGATATTTCGAGGTTTAAAAATTACGACCTGATCCTCACTTCGTATGGTATTGCCCGACTCGATGCGGAGCTGTTGAGCCAGTTTTATTTCAACTACATTATTCTGGATGAATCACAGGTTATTAAAAATCCTTCTTCGAATATTGCCAAAGCTGTACGTGAATTAAAATCACGACATAAGCTGGTACTCACAGGTACGCCGATAGAAAATACAACCATGGACCTGTGGTCGCAAATGTCATTTGTCAACCCGGGTATTCTTGGGCCACAAACCTATTTCAGAAACGAATATCAAAATCCGATTGAAAAGAAAAATGACGAGGCAAAATCCAGAAAACTTCATGCTGTAATTAAACCTTTTATTCTGCGCCGCCACAAGTCGCAAGTAGCTACGGAGCTTCCTGAAAAAGTCGAGAACATTCAGTACTCAACGATGTCGCCAGAACAGGAAAAGAAATATGAACAGGTTAAATCGCTCTACCGTGAGAAGATTTTTAAGCTAATCGAATCGGAAGGGTTGGGTAGCAGCAGGTTCATACTTCTTGAAGGCTTAACGAAACTTCGTCAACTTGCCAATCACCCGCGCATGGTGGAGCAAGGGTATACCGGCGACTCCGGTAAAATGGAAGACATTACCCACATGCTGGAGAATGCACTTTCGGAAGGTCACAAGGTGTTGGTATTTAGTCAATTTGTAAAACACCTGGAGTTGGTACGGCAATATCTTAAGACGAACAAAATTGATTTTGCATACCTGGATGGATCAAGCATTGACCGGAAGGAACAGGTAGAACGTTTTAATAAAGATAAAAATCTTAAGGTATTCCTGATCTCGATTAAAGCTGGCGGACTTGGTTTGAATTTAACGGAAGCAGATTACGTATTTATTCTTGATCCCTGGTGGAACCCGGCGGTAGAGGCGCAGGCAGTGGACCGTGCGCATCGCATTGGGCAAAAGAAAAAAGTTTTCACCTACAAATTCATCACGCGTAATACAGTAGAGGAAAAAATATTGTTGTTACAGCAGCGTAAGCTTCGCCTCACCTCTGATCTCATTACGACGGAAGAAAGCTTTATGAAACAGCTGACACGCGAGGACATTGAACAAATGTTAATGTAACCTTAGTATTTAATCTTAATATTTAATTCCCTTAATGTGTCTTCTCTTCCAACGTCTGTGTGTCCATAACCACCCCGCAGGATTTTCCCTGATCAGTTTTTCCACTTCAGCTGCATAAGTTTTAATTATAGACACATCCCCTTTTGGATAGGGAGGTTCTGCAATCTTTATAAAGGTTGCTTCATAATATCCACGCTTGATCTTTTTCACACCCGCAAATACAACAGGGTATTGTGTAAGTAAGGCAAGTTGATTTGCTCCCTGAAAAAAAACGGTTTCTTGTCCCATAAAATGCAGAGGAAATTTTTTGTCGCGCTTAAGACCCGGATATTGGTCTGCGATAATGGCGACACCGCGGAGGATTCCTTTTCTTCTGATTACTTCTCGTGCAACATCATCTCGTTTTATGGGATAGGCACCAAAACGCGTCCGGCATTTTAGTAGAAAGGCATTAAAGAATGAAAGGTGTAAAGGTTGATAAACAAAATCAATTGGAACGGGTAACGAGAAATTTCCGGCAGCTAACAACCATTCCCAATTGAACTGATGCGCGGCGAGCATGAGAACAGGAGTTTGTTCATCTTTATAGTGCTGGATGATTTCCTGATTCCTGAAAACCATTCGTTGTGACAAAAAAGTCTCAGTCATAGTCAGGAGTTTTAAAGTTTCGACGGCGTAATCACACAGGTTGATATAAAATTCTTTTTCTATCTGGATTAGTTCACGTCGGGATTTGCCGGGAAAAGAAGTCTCAAGGTTTTTTCGAACGAGTTGCCTGCGATAACGGATAATATAATAGACGACAACAAAAAGAAAGTCAGCCAGTAGATAAAGTGCTCCCAAAGGTAACCAGGAAATAAGGCGAAGAAAAATCATCAGTCTGCGCTTTGGTCGCGAAGTTAGTGAAGTTTGTTATTTTTGATAAGGCAACGAAGCGCGATCCTGCGCATTCTTATATTTTTACATCTATGAAAGACAAAATCGTGATTATAACGGGCGGATCATCGGGTATTGGTAAAGCGATGGCCGAAAAATTTGGCCGGGAAGGATCAAAGATACTGATAACCGGCCGTAACCTGGTTGAGTTGGATCATACCGTAAAAGAACTTCAGGATAAGGGCATTAGCATTGTTGGCATGCAGGCCGATGTGAGTATAGAGGAAGACAATAAACGTATGGCAGCGGCGGCGATAGCGAAATATGGAACCATAGATATACTGATCAACAACGCAGGAATTTCCATGCGTGCGTTATTTTCGGAAGTGGATCTTGATGTTGTTAAAAAAGTGATGGATATAAATTTTTACGGCGTATTATATGCAACCAAGTATTGTCTTCCTGAAATCACGAAGAACAAAGGATCGGTGATTGGCATTTCATCGATTGCAGGTTACCGTGGCTTGCCAGGCCGGACAGGATATTCCGCATCAAAATTTGCACTTAATGGATTTCTGGAAGTGCTTCGTACGGAGTTACTGAAGACAGGTGTACATGTGCTTACGGCGTGTCCCGGGTTTACCGCATCCAACATCCGTAAGCGCTCGCTCACGAAAGATGGAAACCAGCAGGGAGAATCGCCCCGACAGGAAGAGAAAATGATGACTGCTGAGGAATGTGCTGATCACATTTACAACGCAACCCTTAAGCGCAAACGAACATTGATCCTCACTGCGCAGGGAAAGATGGCCGTTTTTCTGAATAAATGGTTACCGGGATTCGCCGATAAAATGGTGTACAACATTATGGCAAAAGAAGCGAATGCGCCCATCAAGTAATACCGCTAAATGTCGGATCACGTAGAGACCAGGACTTCCCTTATTTATTGATCAAACTATCACGTTAGGTCTTGTTCAAGAACACAAGCTTAGTGTTATCTGCTTTATTTATCTTTTTATAAAAATCAATCAAGTCAGGATAGGCTTCCGCGGGATACGTTCCTTTCCTCATCAATAGTTTACGGGTATACAATACTTTTCCCTGGTCTAATGTGAATGCAGCCTCGTATTCCCCAAATTTGGATGTGATCTTAATGGCTTCTGGAAGAAACTCAGGATAGATTTCTTCAGGTACGAGGTATTGGATGGTATCGTAGTCTGTGAATGCAGTTCTTAACGATACACCTTGTTTTCTGTTCTCTACTTTTTCAGGGATGAATGTAGAACGATTCATGAGGTTTGGTGTGAGGAACAGTCGTTTTCCACTTACCGTTGAGAAACGATTTAAAGTAAGATCAAGATCAACGGTGGCAACCGGAATTTTATCCTTCCTGTTGGTCATGGTAAAAGCGGTTACATCAAAAGAAGGGATTTGTGTATTCTCTCTGATCCATTTTTGCTGATCATCAAAATTGTTACCCAACACGCGATGTAATCCATCATTTTCATATTGTATCCCTTTGTAGCGTGTTTTTACTTTAGCTTTTGCATTCCCGTTCATTTCAACCTTCACTGTTGCCGTACGTGACTGGATGTTGTGGTTTTCGAGATACACCGGTGTGGTTACCACCTTCGCACCTTTTTCTGTAATAGCAAGTGCTTTTCTGTTCCCGGTAAACGACCCCATGTATCCAAAAGGATTCGTCTGACTGGTGCATTCAAGCCAAACAGTATCGGCTCCGTTGGGTACACACACAATGGCATGATTAAATTGAGAGCTTGGAAAGCCGGTATTTAGTGGGGGTGGATTTTTACCAGCATTCACTAAAACATAATGGGATTTTATTCCGATTACATCTAACATGGAAACCATGTAGTTTGATAATGCTTTACAATCTCCGTAGCCGTTCTGATCTACGATAGACGCTTCGAAAGGTTGAAAACCGCCGATGCCAAGCTGTATACTGACATACCGCGTTTTGTTTTGCATGTACTCGTATATGGCTTTAATTTTTTCTTCTTTACCTGCCAGCGGAGAAGTGAGATCGACTATTTTCTTTTTCGTTTCTTCCGGCAGGATATTCCGATCTTTATTAAGTTGATGAATCCATTGACCAAATTCATTCCAGGTATCCATTTTACCACCATAGCCATCGAATTCAAAAACACTTGGTGCGGCATAAATGATCGGAATTTGTTCTGCCAACGGACCTCCGTAGGGTTCAAATTTTATGGGTTTTACATTGCTGAATTTCCAGGACATCGACTCCAGGTTGTCTTCTAACGACGTGATCACTGGTTTTTCAACTATGTTGTTTGTGCGGTACTTTGGCTGAAGCTCTTTTGGATATATGATCGAATACTCCGATTGCTCAACAGCGGATTTTTCTTCCTGCAATACAGCAAAGCTTGGGATGAAAAACAGGTACTTATATTCCACTTCATATTCAAACTCGACAGTATAGGGATAAGATCCGTATCGCAAGTCAAGTGCTTTTAACCTGTTATCACTATATAATGAAAATCCATCGTAGGCAGCCTGATCATAAATTTCACTTGATTTAAGTCTCTTAAGGAGTATGCCATTCGCATCGTAAATCGCTGCTTTGATCGACGTGATTTTACTGAGTTTATCATAACCAATTATTTCGCGGCCGTGATCTTTACCGTTTGCATTTAATATCGTGATGGCTTTAAAGACATAATGAGAAGCCTTACTCTTAGAAATAATTTTAAACACAGAACGATCAACCCGCCAAACCACATTCGCATCTGCTCTTAATTCAGCCGGGATTGCGCTTACCGGATATTTAGGCGAATCTTTTCCGATCGCCATCATTGGTACGAAGATTAACGCCAATATGAATTTATACATCGTTATTGTTTTTTCTTTAAAACGATCTGTTCTGTCTGTTTAGCGACAACCTGGTTGTAAAATTCACGCAGGTTTGGATAATCCGTTTGTATAAAGAGACTTTTGTTGATCTGAAAGCTACTCATCACATTAATGGTGTTGCCTGTGCTGGTAACCGAGTATGCAAACTTTGCGGCATTACCAGGAAGCATGATTACTTTCTGCTTTGGTAGTTCCTCAACCTCGTATCCATCCGGAATAACAATTTTACACAAATACATTTTCTCCTGTGGATTGCCAAAATCTACAGGGTATTCACGCTTTTCTGTTTTAAAGGGATTTTCATCAAGTTGTCCTGTAATGATCGGATTGATGTACATGGCGTTTCCAGCTACCGAAACATTTTCGTTGATGACCACTTCATGCTTTTCTTTTGCCGGCTTATCGATTTCTTTCAGGTTTTCGAAAGTGCAATTGGTCAACTCCCACGATCTGCCTTCATAAAATTCTTTCTTGTAGGAATCTTCACCTTTTTCAAAAAGAAGATCGCGCATAGCGCATGCGTCATATCCGTCATGGACGTAATCCAGTTTTCCTGCCAACACGCCCTCCGGGTCCAATGACAAATCAGCACTTATGATCGTTTTTGATTTTCCTGCGGCTTCCAGGTCAATCCAGCCATGATTTGTTTTAGAGATCACCAAACCTTGCCCATTTAAACATCTTTCGGGTAATAAATTCATGGGAAGATGTTTTTCCGTGGCATCTAGGAGTATCGTTTTTCCATCAAGCCAAACACCACAAATCACATAGTTGAACTGACGTTCCATAGGATATGTTTGACGCACAAAACCATGGTCGCGCGTGCTTACTAAAACCATGTCAACAAGAAACCCGGCCTTTTCGAGCATCGACCCAAGAATAAAATTGATATCTGCAGCAGATCCTTTTTTCAGTTCCAGAATCTTTTTCAGATTGTCCGGGTATTTGTCTTCGACACCATCCCATTCTACATTTTGTTTTACATAATGATAAATGGCCTTTATTTTTTCGTGTGGATCTGTTAGCCCTGCCGTTGCTTCTTCGGTATATTTTTTCAAGAATCCACTACCGCGCACAACACCTCCAAAGTCTTCATGTTCAACGAGCGTTTTATTGAGCTTTTCCCATGAGCCCATAATATCCTGCACCATCTGTCCGGGAAAGGTAACGGTTGACAGGGCAAAATTTATTTTGCTTATATAATCTTCTTCGCTCGTCATATAGGGTTCTTCCTTGAAGGCGGGAACCGAGGTTGACGTCCAATGGTGTGCCTGTGCCTGGAAATCGGGCATGTTCTTGGGTTTTACTTCATAGCTTACGCCGATGTAACCTTGCATGTATTTCTGGTATCTGAAAAAATCAGGGATAAATGCCCAAAATTCACTGTGACGCGTAGGTATAGTACTTTGAAATTTCCAATTGGGAAACATACTGTAGTATGGTGAAGAAACAGTATAGGTGTATTCTATGACAGATCCCTCTTTAACATTTGGAAGTGTAAACTTCTGAACATTATAATTCTTGTTAAATTTTTCTTTGAAGACACCATCTTTATCCATTTTGGTTTCAACAATTTTTCCATTTTCAAAGTTGTATGTCACGGCTTTCAGACCGCTCACCCGTTCTTCATCGGACCCACCGTGATACAGTAAAATAGAAGCGTTTGCCCAGTCCAGTCCATCTTTTGTTAAAATTTTGACCCGCACATGACGTTCAAATTTCATTACCGCACTTGATGCCGTAAAACTTAATCCGGCTTCTCCATAGTCAGCTAAAATAACGGCTGCAGCAGAAGTATCTGCATCGTATTTTTTCATCGTCATATCTTCCATGGGAATTGTTCCGAATTTTATCGGAGCCTTCTGAGCAAAACTATATTGCACAACAAATGCCAATAAAAGGCAAAGGGGTAAGCGTTTCATACACCGGTTTCTTTAAGTTAGGACCGGCAAGATAATTATATTTTAACTTAACTGGAATGGAATATTTCAAATCCTTCGATAGTTACTTTATTTGCACTAAAATCAAAACATTTTGGCTAAGTCAAAAACCACGTTTTTCTGTCAGTCATGCGGATATGAATCAGCAAAATGGTTGGGCAAGTGCCCATCCTGCAATGCCTGGAATACATTTGTAGAGGAAGTATTTACAAAACAGGAAACTACAAAAGCAGCATGGCAGCAGGAATCTGGTCGTGTTCGCAATTCAAAACCAAAAACGCTGGACGAAGTAGAGTCAAGTCCTGAGTACAGAATCAACGCAAAGGATAATGAACTCAACCGTGTTTTAGGTGGTGGCATTGTACCTGGTTCGTTGGTTCTCATCGGCGGCGAACCCGGCATTGGTAAGTCAACGCTGTTGTTGCAGGTAGGCCTGCAGTTGCAGGAAAGAAAAGTGTTGTATGTGTCGGGTGAGGAGAGTGATCAACAAATTAAGATGCGTGCTGAACGAATCGGTTATTCATCTCCGAATTTTTTTATTCACACCGAAACAAACACCAATAATATTTTTTCTGGCATCGCATCATTACAACCTGATATTGTCATTATTGATTCCATTCAAACCCTTTTTTCTCCTGCATTAGATTCAACTCCAGGAAGTATTGGCCAGGTTCGTCAGTGTGCCGGTGAATTAATGAAGTACGCCAAAGAAACAGACACTCCTGTTATGCTGATCGGACACATCACCAAAGATGGTATGTTAGCCGGACCAAAAGTATTGGAGCACATGGTGGATACTGTGCTGCAATTTGAAGGTGATCGTCATCTTGCATACCGCATTCTTCGTACTACTAAAAATCGCTTTGGGTCTACTGCGGAAATTGGCATCTATGAAATGTTAGGCACAGGGTTGCGTGAAGTGTCCAATCCTTCCGAAATACTGATTTCACAAAAGGATGCACATTTGAGTGGTGTTACGATTGGCGCAACCATTGAAGGCAATCGTCCTCTTTTAATTGAGATACAATCGCTGGTGAGTCCGGCTTCGTATGGCACGCCGCAACGTACCCCTACCGGTTTTGATCAGAAACGATTGAATATGTTACTGGCTGTATTGGAAAAACGATGTGGATTTAAAATGGGCACCCAAGATGTTTTTCTAAATATGGCTGGCGGTATAAAGGTGGAAGATCCGGCGATCGATCTGGCTGTTTGTATCTCCATTATTTCTTCGCTTGAGGAAATGCCGGTTTCAGATAAGATTTGTTTCGCTGCGGAAATCGGATTAGGCGGTGAATTACGAACTGTAAACAAAATTGAACAGCGGATCTCTGAAGCCGAAAAGCTGGGATTTGAAGAAGTTATTATTTCACGATACAACCAGCGATCGGTGGAAGGTAAGAATGCGAAGATCAGGGTAAAAGCTTTTGGTAAACTGAATGAGGTTTTTGAAGATCTCTTTGGTTAACAGATCAAAGGCTAAGGCGTCAGCCCGAACGGTTTTTATGCAACCTGCTTCATAGGTTATCTACCGGCATTGCGTATAATATTTCTGCTCACTGGTATATCGTTAACAGAATCGGCTAATTTGCATCATGGAAGAATTTTTCACCCAAACCTTAGGGATCAGCGATGAAGCATTCAGTTTCGTTTTTTTGCCGTTGCTTATTTTTTTAGCACGTATTGCTGACGTATCTATAATACTGTACGAATAATTTATGTACTGGGGGGAAGACGATGGACGGCAACGTTGCTTGGGTTTTTTGAATCTTTTATATGGCTAATGGCGATTCGACAAATCTTCGAACACCTGGACAACTGGATATGCTATGTCGCATACCCGGGAGGTTTTGCATTCGGTATCTACGTCGGGATGCTAATGGAGGAACGTATTGCATATGGTAAGGTGATCGTAAGGATTATTACCCGAAAGGAAGTGAATGAACTGATCACGTATCTGAATAAAAACAAGTTTCGGTTTACACATGTAAATGCCATCGGGCCTGATGGTCATGAAAATCTTGTCTTTACGGTGTTGCAACGCGAGAGCCTGGAAAATTTACTTGATACATTACGCGTTATCCTTCCTACTGCTTTCTATACTGTTGAGAAAGTAAACCGCGCAGCAGAGAGTGTTGCCATCGATACCGAATCGCACGGAAGCCGGTTTACATCCTGGCTCAGAAGTATCCGCAGGGAGTAGAAATGATTCAGAAAAATATTATGTACTTTCGCAGACGTCTCTTAAAAACCAAACTACATTAAAATGAAAACAATCCGTTTAGTGCTACTTGTATTGGTGGCTTTTGCTTTCACTTCTCCTGCTGATGTAAAGTTAGAATACACTTTCAAAGTTGGCGACGAATACACCTGGTCACAATTGACCAAACAAACCATCAAGCAATCTTTTGGAGGAATGGAACAAAACATAGAAAACAACATTGAAGGTGAAATGAATTTGAAAGTAAAAGCCTTAACACCCAATGGAGCAGAAATTGAAACAACTTTTACACGCCTCAAACATACGATGACTAGTCCACAAATGAATTCTGTTATGGATAGCGAAGGTGCGGATGACAAAATGGAAAACAAGATATTTAAGGCTTTGCTAAATAAACCGTTTTCTCTATTCCTTACTAAACTTGGAAAAATTGAAAAGGTGGAGAACATGGAAAACCTTTGGTCTGGATTAAGTGGTTTAGGATTAGATGAAAATGAATTGGCAGCCCGTAAGCAAAGCCTTCAGCAAATGTTTGGGGAGTCAGCCATTAAAAGCGGTTTTGAACAGGCTTTTGTTACGTATCCTGAAAACAAGGTAAAACCTGGTGATACCTGGAAAGTTACCGTTACTCCACCTATGAATTTTCCGCTTTCTCTTGAAAACACCTGGAGCTTTACCGGTGTCGAAGGAAACGCCGCTAAACTTACCGCCGATGGGGTGGCTACGACCAGTGATAAAGAAAAAGCCATTAGTCTTCCCGGTGGTCTGAAAGCGAAAATCGACCTCGGAGGAAAACAGGCGATGAAATCGTCAATAGATACTAAAAGTGGGTGGCCCACTAAACTGGATATGATGTCGGAACTTAAAGGAAAAATGATCCTGCTTGCCGGTGGTCCAATTCCTGAAGACATGGATATTCCAATGGAAATATTTTCTGAGAATTCATTCACAATGAAAAAGAAGTAGGTATTCAATTGATATTTGATCTCAAATCGATGGCATAGTCATTCAGTGTATTCTTCCGTGTCTTCCGTGATTTCTGTGAGCTGAAAAAAAGCTTACTGAGACCAAGGAGAATTCTTTCTGAGAAAATGATTTTACTTGAGATT
>DASPIZ010000021.1:0-85699 GCA_035628875.1 Ohtaekwangia sp.
CTCATTAAAGTTCGCTACAAGGTCACTGTAATAAAGTGCATCACCGGCCTGTGTCTTAATGGTACTGCCATGCGAGAATAGATAAGCGCGATTCGGCTGCATGATGAAGCCATTGAGCATGTTCGATTCATCGCCGAGATATTTTGTGTAGTACATGTCCACGCTTTGCACACGCATAAAGATGAGTGTGCCGCCGATGTGCCCATGTACATGTTTATTTTTTCTGTCGTCGTCGTTTTTCTCTTGCGAGTTCAGCAACAGAATGTCAGGATAGTTTAAGGATTCATTGTCTTCGCTGATCACAAATTGTTCGATCAGATCGTATTCGTATTGTACAATGTTAAATACCGTGGAAACCGTGTTAATGATTTCCATACGTTGTGGTGTGAAATTCTTATCGGTGCTAACGAGCTCCATCAGTTTGATCAATACAACCACCTTTTGTTTCTGGGTGAGTGTTTTATTGATCTTTTTACAGATCCCAAGAGTCTTTACCGAGTCTTTAACCGAGGTGAGTCGTTTCTTGCCATCTTCCTCTTCCGCCTTGCCATAACCTGAAAACTGATCATACAAATCCAGGTATTCCTTGATGGTATCCTGGTCGAGTTCAGTCTGGAAAAAATTAATAACATACTGACGTTCGCGTTCTGTTACGCCGCCATCCTGTTTGGTGATGATTGCAAAAAGTTGAGTAAGGGCTTTGAGTATTTCTTCACTCATAGGCTAGGGTGCATTATTATAAAGGTAAAAAAAAATATCGGTTACCCGTCACAGTTAAACTGGTGTAAAGCAGTCTAATCATGCTCAGTAACCGATAGTACAAATGCTTGTAAGATCTAGTAAGTTCTGAACTCGAACGGTATTTCAACGAGTTCAGAAAACTCCTGACCTGCTTCCTCCATATCTTCATCATCTTCATGAAAATACCACACGATCTTCATTCCCTTAATGTCTTCCAGTGCGGAGAGTACGTCAAGGATTAATTTAGACGAAGCGGTATTGAAGTATTCAAGTTTAAAAACGAATTCAGTAGTAGGATTGGAATTACTTCCATACTGATTGATCCACTCCAATACGGGGCGGTAAAATTCAGCGGAATCTTCCGGCAGGGAACGGCCCGAAATCTCGAATATACCGTTCTTCCTGTCTAGTATTATTTTCGGGGTGTCTTCGGTTCCTTCCAGGTTTAATATTTCCATGGTTTTTATCTATTATTGTTCAACATCAAAGTTTTATTCTAAATCGCGCGCCACGTTTACCTTCAGACAGAAGAAGCAGTAATCCGAAGTTAATTCCGGAAACGAAAATTCCAGCTTATCACCTGACTTACGGGCCATATCAACAAATCCTAAACCGGCCCCGCCTTTTTCGGAGATGGTAGAATTTTTAATGATCTCCTTGTAGAGTTCTTTTAAGCCATCTTTATCAAGCCCATTGATCTGATCGAGTTTGGTTTTAAGGCCCTCCAGATTTGACTTATGAACAGGATTACCTGACATAATGGAATATCGATTTTTCTCTTTCCCGATAAGAAAGATAGCAGCGTGGCTTCGGATGGTACCATCGACAAGCTCATCACTGTGTTTGACTATATTTTGGAGCGCCTCGACCATTACATTAAACACCTTGCGTTTGATACTGGATTCTTCGCCGGAAGAATCAAGGTTTCGCTCGGCCATGGCTAGAATGGATTTGGTGCTCTCCTGGGTGAAGTCACCCTGATACACCAGAATCAGGTTCTGCGACATCATGGTGCGGTGCAGGTCATAAATAAAATTCATGCTCAGAAAGATTAGATTATACGTTTGTCGTTCACTAAGATATAATTTTATTCAGATATCATCTCAAGGTTTAAACTGCCTTTCAAATTAATCCAAATCGTTTAAAATTTAATTCCGATCAGCAACACATCATCAGTTTGCTTAGTCTGACCTCTCCAGCTTTCCCATTCCTCATCAAATACCTGCATGGCTTGGGTCATCGGTTGCTTGTGTACGCGATCAACAATTTCGCGAACCCGTTTAGGACCAAACTTCCTTCCTTCGGGGCCACCGAACTGATCCGGGAACCCATCGGAGCTGAAATAGATTGAATCGCCTTTGGCCAACTTAACTTTCGTATTGGTAAAGTTAGTCTGGTTCTTAAAAATACCACCGCCAATTGGGAATTTATTTCCCTTTACCTCTTCCATTGTACCATTTTTCATGATATAGAGCGGTCTGTGTGCTCCGGCATATTCTACTTCACCTGATGTAATATTTATCTTACATAATGCGATATCCATACCGTCTTTTGTCGTCGCATCTTCGTCCTGGCGAAGCGTTGTTGTAACACCTTCGTCAAGTAGGTCAAGAATCTTACCTGGTTCCGTAACTTTCCGGCTTCGTACAATATCATTCAGGAGGAAGTACCCAATCAGCGAGAGTAAGGCACCCGGAACACCGTGTCCTGTGCAATCTACTGCGGCGATAAAGATATCATCCTTGATCTGCATAAACCATGGAAAGTCACCAGATACCACATCACGTGGTTTATACAGGATAAACGAATCCGGTAATGCGCGATTGATCACCCTGTTGTTGGGTAATATCGCGGTTTGAATTCGTTTGGCGTAGTTGATACTTTCCGTGATCTTTTTGTTTTTATTCTGGATCTCCAGTTCGATCAGCTTACGTTCCGTGATGTCATGAGATACAACGAGTACAGACTCCAGTTTATTGGATTCGTCGAACTCAGGGATCGCATTTACCTGCATCACACGTTTTCCCATTTCAGAAGGGAAATCCATTTCGGTTGATACGGTTTTGCTGGAGGCGTTAACCTGTTCAACAATATTTAACCACCCTTCGAGAATGGAGAAATCTAATTCTGCTTCTTTCACCTTCCGGTTGAGGAAGTCTCCTGGTTTTCTTCCGGTATATTCTTCAATCACTGGGTTAATGTAGGAGATGGCTTCGCCTTCCAGACGTGTAATCAGATCAGGAGAGTTTTCAGAAAGTGCCTGCATCTTACTGCGCATGCGTTGTTCCAGTTCGGCCCTTCGCTTTTCTGTAATGTCGCGTGAGTTTACAATATAACCATGTATAGCCGGATTGGACATACAGTTTGTACCCATTGATTCAATCCAGATAAAACTTCCGTCTTTCGCGCGATACTCGTATTGAATGGTGATTTTTTCATCCGGTGATGCAATCATCTTCTGGAAGATATCTTTAAAGATTGCGCGATGGTCAGGGTGTACTTTATCGATGTCGCTCTTCCCAATCATTTCCTTTTGGCCATACCCCAGGATCGTTTCAACCGACGGAGAAATGTAACGTACAGTTTCATCTTCTTCGTAGATAGTAATTACCTCCGATGCATTTTCAAGCAGCAACTGCATCCGTTTTTGTGTACGATTTACTTCTTCAACCTGCTCCTCCAGCAATTGGTTGGAACGTTTTAGTTCCTCCTGGGTAGCCTGCATTTCTTCCGCGTTCTGACGAAGTACTTCCTGTTTCTCCTTCAGTTCATTACTCATCTCCTGCGACTCTGCCAGTAACCTGCGGGTACGTTCGTTTACTTTAATGTTGAAAATTGTACGCGCCAGGATAAGGGACAACTCCTTCACAAAATTAACCTGCGAGCGGTCGAATTTTTTAAACCCGGCAAATTCCAAAACACCATACACTTCTTCGTTGGTGATGAGCGGTACAATCAGAATAGCCTTAGGCTTTTTATCACCTAATATTCCCGATGTCAGACTTACATAGTCATCGGGGATCTCCGTGCGGAGAATGGTATCCTTTTCAGCGGCAGCCTGACCCACAAGACCTTCGGCAAATTTGAATTTCGCCTTCAGGTATTTTTTTCTGTTGTATGCAAAGCTGGCCCGCATTTCAATTACAGCAGGTTTATTTTCGTCGTTCACTACATAAAACGCTCCTTGTACTGCATCGATTTTTCCGAGAATGAATTTGATCACATCATCACCCAGCTGGTCGATGGAATCATGCATCCTGAGAATTTCACTGATCTCTGCTACACCACGAACGATCCAGTTGCGTTCTGTATCACGACGTTCATTTTCGATAAGGTTTTTTCGCATGTTAATGAGTGACATCCCCAGGATATCGTCATCGCTTGCGGGTCTGAATTCAGTATCATATTTACCCTCACCAATACGTTTTGCAAAATCAGCGTTGCTGCGAAGGGTTTGAACCAGTTCATCGACCTTGCGTCCCATTTGTCCGAATTCATCATTGCTGCGATTTTCCGTAGCTTCAGGAAGAACACCTTGTGCTACGAGCCCAAGCGTATTGCGCATCGCAAAAAGCGGACGCGTTAATGAACGGGCAAATAACATGGCCAGGAGTACAGCAAGGGTTACGATACAAATGCCTGCATAGAAGAAAGTGTTTGTAATTTCTTCGGTATTACCAAACACTTCATCGATATCCATTTTAGCAATCAGTGCCAGATTCGCGCTATTGATAGGACGGGATATCTGAAGCACTTCATGACCGGCGTAATCTTTTCCTTTCGCCTTTACCGCCTTACCCTCAAACACCGGGGCAAAAGCAGCTACAAATGGATCGTTTTCATTCAATAACCGAATAGCAGATGTAGTGTCGCTGCGCAGCGGACTTACAAGGGCAATTTTTCTCGTCATTGGATCCTTGCGTGCAATAACCACTTCACCCGTTTTACCCAAGCCATAATAATTATGCAGGAGTCTATAAGGTGTTGTAAGATCAAGTTTAACGAGGATCAGCGTGGCAATACCGGCGGTGTCTATCACACTTCCGGCAACGTAGGTGAAGAATTTTTTGGTGTCTTTATCGCGCTTAATAGCTGAAAAATAAATTCCCTGGCGTGCCTTGTTGAAGGTCGAATTATCCGGATCTACAATGTTTCCTGTGATGTTCGGATCGGTGGATCCGATCACTGAACCTGTGGCGGTTGTAATCAATATATCGTCAACTTTTAAAATTTCTTTTTGCTGACTGAGATAATCTGCGAGGGGATCGCCGCTTTCTTCAACCGGCGCATCGTCGATCATCGGTGCATCGTCGATCATCGGTGCATCGTCCATCGTCGGTGCATCGTCCATCGTCGGTGCATCGCCCATCATCATATCTCCAAACATATCTCCACCACCAACATCACCACCGCTGCCATTCTGTTTGATTTGATTGGCTTGCTGCAATACCTGCACAGCCAGGGCCGCGCGTTCGAAATAGGTATTGAAGTAATTGGCATAATTATCTGCAATGACAGTTAAATTAGCCTGGTTCTTTTCCTGGAGCGATTTTAGGTGATAATCGTAACTAAAAAAACCAATAGCGCTTACGGCTACCAATGAAATAGCCAGAATAAGGAAGGTTATCTTCGCACTGACGTTAATGTTCTTAATCATACCTGTTGTCCTCCTTTCGGTGATAATTTTTCACCAATCAAGTGCGCTGCTTCTTCAACAAATTTGCGCTGGTCTTCCGTGGTGTTGGTGAAGGATGCAATTTCAAGTACGCCACTAACCTGCTCTTTATTTTTGATTGGAATAAGAAGCATATAACTTGGCGATGAACTTCCCAACCCGGATAAAACAGTGATGTATCCATCAGGAACATCATCAATATAAAGTGCCTGTCCGGTAGCAGCAACCTGACCTACAAGGCCCTCCCCAAATTCAAAACTGATTACATTGCTTTCACCCATATTCAAAGCATAACCACAATACAGGGTTGCCATACGTTTTTCCCCTGTTGTATCGGTCTTATAAAGCGCACCTTGGCCGGCTTCGAGTTGCTTGCATATAGACTGTAAAGCATCCTGAAACGATTCTTTTTCATCAGGTTGTGTCAGCGCGGTTTTTACACCATCAAGGCTTATGGTAGTTCTTCCGGCTTGTTCCGCGGCTTCTTTCTCTGCTTGTGCTGTGTCAATGATCTTATCGCGAAAAACAAGCACTTCTTTTTTGTAACGCAGTGCCCAGATCAGGGATAACAATCCCAACAGGAAAGTACATCCTGTAACAAGGTAAACCGGAACAAACTCAGGCTGATAACCATCCGATAACTGAAGTCCGGTTGGTAAGGAATAAATGAAATACAGCGATGCACCAATCCCGAGGATGAAAAGCACCGTCAGGAGTAAGTTCAGGCCGTATCGGTCGGTAAAAAGTCGTGTCATCTGTATTGTTTATCGAGTTCTTTTAAAAACTGTACAATCTGATCAATTTTCATTACGTGGTCCATCGGACTGAGTGCCAGAGCTGCCTTTGGCATGGTATCGATCATGCATTCGGAAGGCTCCTGCACGATGGTAACACCACCGCGATCGTGAATGTGTTTCATGCCCAGCGCGCCGTCGCGGTTTGCGCCGGAAAGCAGAATACCAATGAGTTTTTCCTTATACACATAAGCTGAGGTGCTTAATGTAATATCAATGGCGGGTCTTGAATTATTGACCATCTCTTCAGTCGATAAAGAAAAATAATTTCCCAACTCCACAGACATGTGGTAGTTGGAAGGCGCGAGGTAAACGCTTCCTTTCTTAATGTTTTCCTTATCGTTAGGTTCGGTCACTTGCACTACACTTTTAATGGATAACGCTTCCACGAAACCGTTGCGCACATGTTTCAGTCTGTGGAGGCACATGATTATCGGTAGCGGAAATCCTTTTGGCAATTGAGACAAAATTTTAACCACTCCCTGGAAGCTGCCTGCAGACCCACCGATAACAACGGCTTTATAGCTGTTATTTAGGTTGTACTTACTCATTTGCGCAACTTCACTTAATCTTTAATTTTCTTATATATCTTCTCCTCGTTGTTAACCACAATAAAGCGGTTAGCATAATCACACCAGATCAACGACTCTTTTGAGCCGATGGCCAGGTACCCATATTTAAACAAACTCTCATGAAACTTTTTAAGTACTTCGTTTTGTAAGGTTTGATTAAAATAGATCATTACATTCCGGCAAAGGACCATGTCAAATTTATTGAACACATCGCCCAGTACCAGATCATGTCTCCTGAAGGAGACGTTCATCAACAACTCTTTATCAAAAACAGCATTGCCATTTTCTTCGCGATAGTAATCCTTGAAATTTCCCGTGCCCTGAAAGCGTATGTAGTTCTTTTCATTGAGCTCCATATTTTTGATCGGGTACGTAGCCATTTTCGCTTTATCGAGAATATTAAGATCGAGGTCTGTTGCTATGATAGAAACATCGTGTAAAATTCCCATCTCCTTCAGCATGATCGCCATGGAAATCACTTCTTCTCCGGATGAGCAGCCTGCGTGCCATATTTTGAATTGCTTATGGTTAAGCATGATGGAAGGAACGATTTCCTCCCGCATAATTCTCCAGAAACTTGGATCGCGGAACATCTCCGTTACGTTCACGGTGAGTTCATCAAGAAATTCATTTACGAACGCCGGTGTATCGGTGAGTTTTTTGAGTAATGCTTCAACGCTGAGTTTTTTCAACTCCATAATGCGAAGTACACGTCTTTTAAAAGAAGACATGGCATAGTTACGGAAGTCGAAGTTGTACTTCTGGTAAATTAGTTCAGAAATCCGTTTTAGGTCGGCAATATCAATATCGAGCATAAGAAACTCAAAATTAGTTTGTTCATCGGACTATGAGGTGAATTTGACGAATAAAACTTACATGCGTCTAAAAGACCTTTAAGCCCCATGATTTTTAAAAGTGAAAAAAACCAGTTCTACTAAATAGGTTAAAAAAATGGACTTAAAAAAAACAATTGCCGCCTATTCGCCGACATCCTTATCGTGCGTATGTTTTAGCGGAGTTCTTCGCGGGTGATCTTAAGTGCTTCTAAATTTACCTTCAACGCTTTACTCAGTTCTTCGGCAGTAGCCCAATCATCTCCGGCAGGTCTGCTTGACCGCGCTTTTTCCAGTTCATTAATCCGCAATAAATATTGATTCTCTTTTTCAGCTAATTCTTTTCTCAGGGCATCTGCAGTGGTTGTGTCTGCCTGTGCATTTTCCAACTCCTGAATGCGCATGAGGTAACGTTGTTCTTTGCGGACCACCTCTTCCTGGGTGGCCTGGAGCTCTTCCATATTTTGGCGCATCTCTTCTTCCTGTGCCCGCATTTCTTCTGTTTGTTGTTGAAACTGTTCAATGAGCTGTCTGTTCTTCTGTGCAGCCCTCACACTGGCCAATGTTGAACCAATCGTTTCGCCAAGCTTTTCAACAAAGGAGATTTCATGTGCTTGAAACGTATCGAATGATGCGAGCTCAATCAATCCATAAATCACATTATCCACTTTTAATGGAACAATAAGCACAGCACGTGGATTGGCACCGCCTAAGCCGGAAGTAATCCGGATGTATTCGTCAGGTAATTCAGTAAGGTAAACGGTATCTTTTTCAAGGTAAGCTTGCCCCAGAATGCCCTGACCTGGTTTTATTTTTTGCTGTTCGTGTTTTTTAATATCAAAAGCAAACAAAGCGATTAATTCGAGGTATGCATTATTGACTTCTTCATCATTCAAAAAATACAACGCACCTTGATTTGATCCTGTATAGGTGACCAATCCGGAAATGATATTGTCTCCAAGCCCTGACAGGTTATCATGAGAAGTTCGCATGATGTCTACAAACTTAGCCAGCCCTTCATTCACCCATTGTCTTTTTTGTTCCTCTTCATTCATCTGACGCAGTTTTTCCTGCATTTCTATCAGGGAATCTGCCAACAGGTTTTTACCGGGAACATAATTTTTGTCCAGATTTTCCTTATAGTTTAAGGTCAGGTTTCCCTTGCCGATTGCGCTTACAAAGTCAGTCGCGTCTTTGAGGTTTTCAAGTGTGTGATTGATCTCTGCGGCCAGATGTCCCAGTTCTGTTGATCCGATTTTTTCCGTATGCCGATGCTGTTGAATGTTGTCTTTCATCAGGTGCAACGGTTTAAGCACATACTTCATGAATAAATAAAACAATCCTGCAAGAAGTAAAATATTGGAAAAGAAAAATAGTTGACGGGTTGAAGCCAGGGTTTCCCTTGCATTAGAGACCTCTTCGTTTAAATCGACGACAAGTTTATCATACCATTTATATAGCGAAAGCGATAAACCCTCATACTGTACGCGTACAGGTAAATTATGGGATGCAATTGGATCAGAATCTGATGTCGTGAGCACGGCCATGACAGCGCCCCTGTAATTACTCCACACCTCCTTTAGTCCGGCCATCGTGATTTTGGGTAACCGCGATAACGGCGGAAGGAATACTGCTGAACCATCTATTCGACCGCCTTCGGTAAGCGTTTTGAACCGGTGCTCCTGTTCATTCAGTTGTGCTGAAATCTCAGCACGGAGGGTTTTGTTTCCATTGAGATATCCTTGAACCAGGATGGAGATATTCTGATTAGCGTGAAGCGAAGCTTGCGTGTAGGCGATTTTCCGATCGGCATCTTCAACACGATCCATCAAACCACTGAGAACGAAATATGCTGCGGTGTACACCAGAACTATTAAAACAAGCACAATAACAGCATATTGTCTTAATGTTTTGTTGCGCCAAAAATTCATAAAGACCAAATAAACTAAAAAAGGCTAAAGCAGAAAATGCAAACTCTACTATTTATTACAAGGGTATGACCTGATGATGTACTGTATTCTCTTTATTTTAAATTATCCGGTTGAAATGAAAAGGGAAGCAGGGACAGCGCACTACTGACTTTTACCCATTGACCGGGTTTCCACAGCATCAGGATCTGGATGGGTGATTGCTGGCGAATCTCCATTTCGGCCATCACCTGCCGACATCCTCCGCAAGGTGTAGCAGGAAGTAAAGTGCCTGGTCGATCTTCACGCATGGCGATGATCAGTAATTTAACGATTTTCTTTCCAGGATGTAGGGATGCAGCAGTAAACAGCGCCACGCGTTCTGCGCACATGCCCGAAGGATAGGCTGCGTTCTCCTGATTGGACCCTGTTACGACGGTATTATCTTCCATTAATAACGAAGTGGCTACACGAAAAGATGAGTAGGGTGCATATGCAGACGCCAATGCCTTTTCGCTTTCGCGGATCAGGTGTTGCCAGGTAACATTGAGGTCGTCCCGTTCAGCGAAAAATTCAAGATCTGTCATGATGTATGAATAAAGAAGATTAATTCTTATGCTTCGTAATTCGATGACCACAAAGCCGCAGGAAGCAAACTATTACTGTATTCGATAATGTGTTAGTTTTGGAAAAGCTGCGAGTATTGAGTTTGTTTGGCTGGAAAGTTAATCAAATCATGAGAATTGCTTAAGAATATGGTGTTCGTTATCTTTTAAGGCTTTTGCCAATGGTGCAAGGCGTTACGTTAAAATAAGCTTAATGAAAGAAATTCTCGTCTTGGGTGCCGGGCGTTCTTCGGGCGGTCTGATCAATTATTTGGCAAAGCATGCCAGAGACCGCTGGCGGATTTGTGTCGGTGATATTGATGAATCTGCCGCGCGTGGAAAAATCATTTCATGCCCGGGGGGTAAAGCCATTGCCTTTAACCTTGAAGATCATCAGGAGAGTGTGGCCACAATTGCCAATGCCGATGTGGTAATTTCCCTTTTACCGGCTGATCTTCATCCGAAGGTAGCACGGCTTTGTCTTACAATGAAGAAACATCTCCTTACTGCAAGTTATGTTTCGGAAGAAATGAAGTCTTGTCATAACGAAGCACTGAAAAACGGATTGTTGTTTTTAAATGAATGTGGATTAGACCCAGGTATCGACCACATGAGTGCCATGCAAATTCTGGATCGGATTCGGGCGTGTGGCGCAAACGTTGTATCCTTCGAATCGTTCACCGGCGGATTGATTGCTCCGGAAACAGATCCGGATAATCCGTGGCGATATAAATTTACCTGGAATCCGCGTAATGTCGTGATGGCGGGGCAAAGTACAGCCAAATTTTTGGAAGACGGTCATTTCAAGTATATACCATATCAACAGTTATTCAGGCGTACAACGGAAGTTGAAGTGCCTGGCTATGGTGCTTTTGAAGGGTATGCAAACCGAGATTCATTAAAATACCGGGAAGCCTATCAGTTACAGGATATTAAAACCATGCTCCGTGGAACCTTACGCCACAAGGGGTTTTGTGAGGCATGGAATATTTTTGTGCAGTTAGGTTGCTGCGATGATAGTTATATCATGGAAAAAGTGGAGGATATGACCCATCGTGATTTTCTGAATTCATTTTTAGAAGGTGATGTGAAAGAAGATTTCAAGCATCGGATCCTGAAGCAATGCGGACCGGAAATATCTGCTGCGGCACTCGACAAACTAGCCTGGTCTGGGATGTTTGATGCACGGGAAATCGGCTGCTCCCGCGGAACTCCAGCGCAAATCCTCGAGCATATCCTGAACAAGAAATGGAAGCTCAATCCCAAAGATCAGGACATGGTCGTCATGTGGCATCGCTTCAGATACAAACAGGAGCACCGTACAAAGGAGATACTGGCGTCTCTTGTTGTTAAAGGGACGAATGCAGTAGATACCGCCATGTCAAAGACAGTAGGCCTTCCGTTAGGAATAGCGGCCCGACTTTTACTGGAAGGACAAATTCAATCGCGGGGTGTTGTATTACCAGTTACACCAGAGTTTTATGACCCAATACTGCGCGCCTTACAAGATGAAGGGATTGGGCTTATTGAAAACGAGCGATGAAGAAATTGTAATTCAATGTCGTTGATTTAAGCTTGTTTTTTATGGCCTCACCCTGCCCGGCTCCAGAGGCGAAGGTGTATGGAAGCTTAACTCAACAACATTGAATGTAATTATTAAATCTTGGCCGATCTTTCGTAAGGCGTATCGGTTAAAAGCCTTCCTCCTGAAGCAGCCATGACGGCAAGCCGATCGCAACGTTCATTTTCAATATGGCCAGCATGACCTTTTACCCAGACAAATCTCGGTTTGAATTTATGATGTAATGGAATGTAGCGTTGCCACAAATCTTCGTTGGCTTTGTCTTTAAAATTCTTCTTTTGCCAGTTCCAGAGCCAACCTTTCTCTACGGCATTCACTACGTATTGAGAATCTGAAAATATGGTTACCGGAATGCCGTCTTTTTTTATTGCTTCAAGACCTTTGATCACTGCCAGTAATTCCATCCGGTTGTTTGTGGTAAGGCGAAATCCTTCAGCGAGTTCTTTGTAGTGATCATTGAACTTCAGAACAACACCATAACCGCCCGGACCCGGGTTTCCCTGAGCAGCACCATCGGTATAAATCTTAATCATAGGGCGTGCGTTTTAAAAATCTTAACGGCAATAGCGAGTAAAATTACACCGAATACACGGCGTAAAACAGAAAATCCTGATTTTCCAATAACACGTTCGAGCCATACAGAAGAACGTAAAACGATGTAAATGAAAATGGTGTTCAACAGGATGCCGATCAAAATATTAAATTCATGATAAACAGATCGTAATGATAATATGGTGGTTAATGTACCTGCCCCCGCAATAAGCGGAAATGCCAGCGGCACGATTGATCCTGATCCCTTTGCTTCCGGGTCATCTTTAATCAATGTTATTCCCAGGATCATTTCCATGGCGACCAGGAAAATTACAATAGCACCTGCTACAGCGAAGGAAGCAATATCTAATCCGAATAATTGGAGAATGGAAACACCAAGAAATAGAAACACAATCATCAGTACCATGGAGATGAGTGTAGCTTTACCGGCTTCGATGATTCCTTCGCGCTTTCGGATAGTAATAATAAAAGGAATCGATCCGAGGATATCAATCACCGAAAACAAAATGAGGGTTACCGAAAAAATTTCTTTCAGGTTAAGCATATTCCAATTACAATAAAGCGATTTTTCCCTACTGGATACAACCTTTTTTAGAAAGGTTCCAGAAACGCTTTTAACAATTTAATTTCTTTTTCTTTGATGGCAGGAAAGTTCGCGATCCGGAATGTTTGCGGTTTAAAATCACCGTATCCCTCGCCCAACAACAATCCATTTTTTCTAGCCAATTTCTTAATTCGCGTTACAGTTTCTGTCTCGCCAAAAACCGGCAACACGGTATAGGAATGTACAGTCTGGTTTGTCACCAGGTGAGAAACGCTTTTTCTCGCATTGAGAAATGTTGTCCATTGCTGATACCGCTTTTCCAAAAGGGCATGCGTTTCGTTGATCGGTGCTGAATCTTCCAGTACACGCATCAATAAATAAATGCCCAATACGTTTGGGGTGTATGACGTCTGCCACTTGCTCATCATATCGAGCATGAACGGCAGACTATTGTAGTGATTTTTATCGCCGGTTAATCGCGCCTTATCAACAGCCTGTGGGGAACAGATTAAAATGCCAAGACCGGCAGGCAATCCAAAACATTTTTGTACCGAGGCAAACCAGATATCCGCCAATTCAAAATCGAGCCGGATGCCAGCCATAGAAGAGGTTGCATCCACGGCGATAAGGTAGCCAGGGTTATTTTTCTTCAATTCTTTCAGGATGGACGCATCGACCTGTGTGCCATTTGATGTTTCATTCTGGGTGATGCAGAACAGACCTTCTGTTTCGCTGAGAATGAGTTTCTTCGGATTTAAAGGCTCGTTCAGATCGAAGGGAAAGGAGGCTGCTTCCGGTTTTAATTTTTGCGTGTATTCAAACCATTTTTGGCCGAAGGCACCATTATAAAGGTGAAAAGTTTTGTGACCAATCGATTGGGCAATTATTTCCCAACATTCCGTTGCGGATGACGTGAACAGCACGGTATAGTTCTTCGGAATACGAAGTTTTTGTTTGAGAAGTCCAACCGTTTTTTTGCAAATGCTCATGAATTCGTCACTTCTGTGATTGATACTCATAAGCCCCGCGGCATGGGCATCTTTCACATAACGTGGTATTTCATCGTGTGTGCGGGAGGGTCCGGGATAAAAGGAGATCATAAATTTATTTTGTCAGTAACCTTGCGGGTTAACATTGGAAACGTTTTGTGCAAGATAAAGGTAATGTCATATTCATCAGTACAAGTCCTGAATGATTTCACATAAAAATTGGTTGCCTTCGTTAATAGTTTAAGAACAAAGGTATTCCGTAGTTGAGATATATTTAATATTATTTATAAAGTAGAATGCTTGAGTTAGAACGCTAATGCTGAATGGCTGGCAGCAGTATGGACTTCCGTTCGGTTATCTTAGGTCCTCCATTGAGCTACACGTTCTTATTTTGCTGAACTAAAAACGATAAGGCGAGCGCATAACCTTCCATTCCAAAACCGGTCAGCATGCCGGCACACTTGGCAGTGATAAGACTCTTATGACGGAATTCTTCGCGGGCATAAACATTAGAAATGTGAACCTCAACCACGGGTGTCTTAATGGCTCCAACGGCATCATGTATGGCGACGGATGTATGTGTATAGGCTCCGGCATTCAGGATAATCCCATCGAAAGTAAAACCCGTTTCGTGTAGTTTATTAATAATCTCACCCTCAACGTTCGATTGATAATAATCAAGTTCGATCTGAGGGAATCTTTGTTTTAAAGACTGGAAGAAATCATCAAACGATTGATTGCCATATACAGATGGTTCGCGTTTACCCAACAGATTAAGATTGGGGCCATTAATGATTTGTATTTTCATTTTTTATACTGCTGTTTAACCTGGTTGTCCGCGTAATTTAAAACAATTATAAGAGTTCACCTGCTTTTGCTTCTTGCTATTTTTAAGTGCGTTTGTATTTGCACTTTGATACATCGAACTTTGCCTTATGTGGGAGATGCATATCCGCGATTTTGTAAACTACCTGAAGCTGGAACGCTCCTTATCGGTAAATTCTATCGAGGCTTATGTTCATGACGTCAGTTTGTTGAAACAGTTCATGGAAATAAATCACAGCCAGGTTTCTCCAATGAACGTTAACACGAAAGTCCTGGAGCAGTTTGTGGAGTACGTGAACGCACTTGGTATGAGCGCCTATAGTCAGGCGCGTATTCTTTCGGGAATTAAAGCATTCTACAAATACCTGTTATACGAATCGCTGATTCAAATTGATCCCACTGTTTTAATCGAAGGCCCTAAACTGGGAAGGAAACTTCCTGATACATTAAGTTTCACTGAGATTGAAATGTTATTTCACGCCATCGATCTATCAACACCCGAAGGCACCCGTAACCGCGCTATGCTTGAAGTGCTTTATTCTTCAGGTCTTCGTGTAACTGAACTGGTAGAGCTAAAAATAAATAACATCCACACCGATATTGGGTTCTTGCAAATCGTCGGTAAAGGAAACAAGGAACGGTTGGTACCGATTGGCAGGGAGGCGCTCAAGTTTTTGAATATTTATGTCACTGACGTTAGGGGAAAGCCTCCACATAAAAATCCACAAAAGGGTTTCGATCACTACACTTTTTTAAATCGAAATGGCAGGAAGCTCACCCGGGTTATGGTGTTTACAATTATAAAAAATCTGGCAGCATCAATCGGATTGAAAAAAAATATCAGCCCCCACACTTTCCGCCACTCCTTTGCTACACATCTGATCGAAGGTGGCGCAGATTTACGTGCAGTTCAGGAAATGCTGGGCCATGAGTCCATTACCACTACGGAAATCTATACACATCTTGATCGCGATTACCTTCGTCAGGTTGTACAGGAGTTTCATCCAAGGAGGTGAGTAGTTCAAAGTTCATGATTCAAAGTTTGTCGATAACGATGGGCTTGTGCCAATTGTTCGAAGTTCGACGTTTGATGTTTGAGGTTTCTTCCCCATCGTTACCGTCATCCTGATGCGCGCCTGTGCTCTGCACAAAGCATGCAGAAGGATCCCCCGGAACAGCGGAAGAAGCGCATCGTAGTAGAATCAAATTCAAAGTCGGGTTCGATAACGAAGGGATTTTCGGGAAATGTTTGAGGTTCTTCCCCCTCGTTACCGTCATCCTGATGCGCGCATGTGCTTTAGCACAAAGCATGCAGAAGGATCCCCCGGAACAGCGGAAGAAGCGCTTCGTAGTAGAATCAAAATTCAAAGTCGGTTCGATAACGAAAGGTTTCGGAAAATGTTGGAGGTTCGATGTCTGATGTTTAAGGTTGGTTTTCCATAATAATTTAGATTTGAAAAAACATCCTTGAGGCTTATCGAAAAAAACTTAATCTGCTCCCCAACAAACTCTCAGGTCGTGGCTCGAAGTTGTTTTTGAGATATATCGAAATTACCTTTACGTTCTTTTTTTTATAAAAAATGCCAACCTTGCGGCTGGCATGTTGAGGTATACTTAGTAAATTTTGACTGATTTCTAAATCAAACAAAACTATTAGTTTAAATTGAACTTAAGACCAGCACTAATCACCGCCTGATCAAATTCACCCAGGGTTAAGCGTAGTTCGGAAAATGGAATGAAATTTTTTCCTATTTCGAAGTTGATACCTGCGCCGATATTTAATCCCATTTCGCCATCGGTGTAATCATTTCCATTGTTATCATTGTCTACTTTTACACGGGTGTAGTTCAATCCGCCTAAACCATAAAATTCAAAAATATCATGGTTATAGAAATAATAATTAGCATTGACATTAAGCTCAAAGAAGTTAACATCTACACCGCGACTATCTTCCGGAAAGTAAAAAGTCAGCTGTGGAGAGATAGTCACCTTTGGTGCTACCTTGAACTCACCAATACCACCTATACCGACCTGGTCTACATCTCCGCCTGCGGCGCCCAGGAAGAAACCAACACGATTACGAACACCTTCTTGTGCCAAAACATCATGACTAAAAAATACCGATGCACTTGCTATACACGCGATAAGGAATACCTTCTTCATTATTAATGATTTTAATTTGCCGCCAAAATAACGGTTTTTAAATGGAACGGAATTGAATAAGTTAGTTCAAATAGTACATCCGTTCGGTTAAAAATTTATCCTAAAGCAAATTTAGCGTCCTTTCAAATTATATCTTTGCATCCAAATGTATAAACGATTCATACGTCCTTTTTTATTTCTCATTGATCCTGAACGAGTTCACCATTTTGTTTTTTCGATCCTTCATATCAAAAGTAAAGTTCCTGGATTCCGTCGACTGATTCAGGGGATGTTTCAACTAAAGCATGCATCGTTACAGCGCAACATTTTTGGATTGACTTTTCCTAATCCTGTTGGGCTCGCCGCAGGATTTGATAAAGACGCCAGACTGATTGACGGACTTGCATGTTTCGGTTTTGGCTTTATCGAAATCGGAACCCTTACACCTAAACCGCAGCCTGGCAACGAGAAGCCACGACTATTTCGGCTTCCTCACGATCTGGCATTGATCAACCGGATGGGTTTTAATAATGAAGGTGTACTTGCTGCCGTTTCACGATTGAAAAAACGAACCTCTCCGGTAATTATTGGCGGAAATATTGGTAAGAATAAGGTTACACCGAATGAATCTGCACTCGATGATTATGCGTTTTGTTTCGAAGCACTTTACCAATACGTAGATTACTTTGTTATTAATGTAAGCTCCCCCAACACACCAGGCTTACGCGCACTTCAGGAAAAGGAACCGCTGCGCAAGCTCCTTGATTACGTTGTTCAATTGAGTAAACAAAAAGAAAAGTACAAACCTGTCTTGTTGAAAATCGCTCCGGATCTTACGACAGATCAGCTAAATGATGTTATCGAAATTTTAAAGGCGACGCATACCGATGGTGTTATTGCAACGAATACAACGATTTCAAGAGCCGGACTTAAAACCCCTTCTGAAATAGTAACTGCCATTGGAAACGGTGGCTTAAGTGGAAAGCCGCTACGGGATATGTCGACACAAGTTATTCGTTACCTGCGTCAACAACTTGGTAAGGATTATCCGATTATCGCTGTCGGCGGTATTATGACGAAGGAAGATGCACTTGAAAAACTAGAGGCCGGCGCTGACTTGATTCAGCTTTATACTGGTTTTATCTATGAAGGACCAGGATTGATTAAAGAAATTAACCAGGCCTTGATAAAAAGATAGCCATTATTGCCGTTCAAAGTTAAACGTCGCTTCAAACGTTCCATCCATTGTACCAAAGTCAGGCACTTCGTATTCTCCTTCTTCCTCAAAGTAGAGTTCGAGTTCTGTTTTCGTTAGCTCATTAATCCTGAGTGTAGTGGTCGAGAATGGCAGATCAGCAATGTTTATGGAAGTTTCAATCTGGTTTCCTTTAACTTCGTAGGTGCCGGTGCTTTCATCCCCGTCGTCTCTGTATACGACTGTTCCATCCTCTCTGAATTCAATGGTAGCATCGTAGTCATCATTGGTATCGCCAAGTCCAAAGCCAATAGAAGATGGTGTGAACTTATAATGAAGTTTGGTTCCGACCCACGTACCTACTATGGATTCTTCCTCTGACGGATCATCATCATCTTTGTTACAACCTATGGCCACGAACGCGGATAGGATTATAAGGACAAGACCATTCTTTACAAGTATCATTGTATCAAAATTTATTTACTCAAGATAGTGAGATTAAATAATGGATTATGCGGGCAAGTACTATTTTGTTTTAATCTCTATTGTGGCAATCCATCAGCTGCAAGCTCCACGTGTTTGATAACGGAATAATTTTTCGAAATGCTTCAGGCCGCGAGTTTATTGATCGGAAGATGCATGTTTTTCGAGTGCTCCATTGTGTTCTTATGGATTTTCAGGCGTTCTTACGCTTTCTCTCTGTCCGGTGGTCCGGTGGAGGGAGAAAGAGATCCGGGGATTTTATGATTTTCCAACGAATTATCGTTTTCCTGGAGTAAGAGATTCCTGCACGCTTTCAAAAGCGGAGATACTTCAGCCTAAAGCTGCCTTTGCTTAACGATAAAGATTGTATTTTCGACATGGATCATTTTTTCGAAACCAACCACAAACTGAACACAAGAACCGAGCTTTGAATTTTATCAAGCATAACAAAAACTTGTCACTCACCTGTTTCCAGTCGCAGGTTGAACTCTCGGAAGGACCATAACCATGGAATAAACTGCCTACGACTTGCAGCCACAAAAACCTCAAACGATTGGCACAAGCCCATCGTTACCGATACCAAGTTTGAACCATGGGCTTTGAACTTTGAATTCCCGGGAACTTTGAACCACGAAAGTGCCGGTCATTCCCTGATTTTTCTTTAGTTTTGCGGCACAACGCATGGCACAGAATACCTATAAATCAAACACATTTAAAAAACCGGAAAAGGAAAAGAAGAGCAAAGCTTCCAAATCGAAATTGCGTTTTACTTTTTTTAAAGATCCACGCTTTAAATTAGCCTGTGGATTCTTTTTAATGATTGTTGGGATTTACTTATTTCTTGCGCTGTTCTCTTATCTGTTCACGGGTAAAGCGGATCAGAGTGTAGTTGACGCCTTGAACGATAGCACTTTACTGGAGTCAGGAAAAGAAGCCAGTAACTGGCTTGGATTATACGGTGCTATTACTTCGCATTACTTTATCTTCAGGTGGTTTGGTATCTCTGCATTCTTTATTCCACCGCTGCTCTTTATTATTGGTTTCAAAATCGTTTTTAATCGGCAACTGCTACCCATATTTTCATTGTCTGTATTTTCAATTTTCTCAGGCATATGGATTTGTCTTTTGCTCGGCTATATGACCATGATCAATGATGGGGCAAGTGAATGGAGTTTTCTGGGCGGCGGCATGGGTTATACATTGGCCACGATCAGCGAAGGTATGTTTGGCTGGGGAACCTTCCTCATTCTCATCCTCACCTTGTTTGTCTTTATTGTGTTTTTCTTCAACATCACTTCCATTCCGGCATTTCAGGTAAAAGATCCGAAACCGATGGGGAACGATGCCATTCTTGATGAAGAAAAGGGAGACGACGATCCATTATTTTCATCCTATACGGATGATAAGGATAAGTGGCATGAACAGCATGCAGATGATGTTGTGCTTCCAGATCCCGTTCCGGTTGTTAAGACCTCAGAAGAACCTGCGATTGCGGCTTCCGAAAATGAACTCAAACTGGAAATTCCGAGAATTGAGCCAGTAAAAAAGGATATTAAAGCAGAACCGGTATTTACAGTAGAAGAAACGACGGATACAGAAAAGCTGGCAGAGCAACTGGTGGAAGAACATGGCCTGTATGATCCAACCCTGGACCTGAGCAGTTATAAATTTCCGCCGTTGGAGTTATTGAACGAATACGACAGTGGAAAGGCCGGTGTTACCCAGGAAGAACTAAATCAGAATAAAGACCGCATTGTTGCTACCCTGGTCAATTTTAAGATTGGCATTCAAAGTATTAAAGCAACGATCGGTCCAACGGTTACGCTATACGAAATTGTTCCGGACGCCGGAATCAAAATTTCCCGCATCAAAAATCTCGAAGACGACATTGCGCTGAGTCTTGCTGCCCTGGGTATCAGGATTATCGCACCAATACCCGGTAAAGGAACGATTGGTATTGAAGTGCCAAATAAAAACCGGGAGATGGTTAGCATCAGATCGGTATTCAGCACGCAATCATTTGCTAAAACAGATAAGGAATTACCCATTGCGTTGGGGAAAACAATTTCCAACGAAGTACTCGTTATCGATCTTGCCAAAATGCCTCACTTGCTTGTTGCCGGTGCGACAGGCCAGGGTAAATCCGTAGGACTTAACGTCATCCTCACTTCGCTGATCTACAAACGCCATCCTTCTCAGCTGAAGTTTGTGCTTGTCGATCCGAAGAAAGTGGAAATGTCGTTGTATAGCAAACTGGAGCGTCACTATCTCGCTAAGCTGCCAAACAGTGAAGAAGCGATCATTACAGATACCCGTAAGGTTGTCCATACATTGAATTCCCTCTGCATCGAAATGGAAAACAGGTATGAGATCCTGAAAGACGCCGGTGCGCGCAATCTCAAGGAATACAACGCCAAATTTGTGGCGCGAAAACTCAATCCGAAGGAAGGACATCGGTTCCTACCGTACATCGTGCTTGTGATTGATGAACTTGCCGACCTCATGATGACAGCAGGAAAAGAAGTAGAAACGCCAATTGCCCGGCTTGCGCAGTTAGCGCGTGCGATTGGTATTCACCTTGTCGTAGCAACGCAACGACCTTCTGTTAATGTTATCACCGGGGTAATCAAGGCCAATTTCCCGGCGCGTCTCTCGTTTCGAGTAACGTCCAAAGTTGATTCGCGCACTATTCTCGATTCCGGCGGTGCCGATCAGTTAGTAGGGCAGGGCGATATGTTGCTTTCCTCCGGCTCGGATGTTATCCGCTTGCAATGTCCTTTCGTAGATACACCCGAAATTGAAAAAGTAGTTGATTTTATTGGTAACCAGCGTGGTTATGATTCTGCTTATATGCTTCCCGAATACGAAGGAGATGATGCAGGCGGTGCGGCTGATGTTGATCTTTCAGACCGCGATGCACTGTTCGAGGAGGCGGCCAGATTGATCGTAATGCATCAACAGGGCAGTACTTCCCTGATTCAGCGGAAGTTAAAACTAGGCTATAATCGCGCCGGACGTCTAATCGATCAGCTTGAGGCTGCTGGTATTGTGGGCGCATTTGAAGGCAGTAAAGCGCGTGAAGTATTAATAAAAGATGAACTTAGTTTGGAACAATTATTGACTGCATTGAGGGAAAAACACAATCTCTCTTAATTTTGCGTCACATTTAAGCTTTATAGAATGAAAAATTTCCTTTTTGTATTTTTTGCCTTTCTTCTCTCCCTTAACGCAAATGCGCAATACGACCCCCAGGCGCTTGAGATTCTTGAGGCCATGAGCTCGAAATACAAACAGATGACGGCGTTTGAAGCGAATCTTTCCTATACGATGTCAAACGATGTGGAGAAAATTAACGAGGAGTTTAAAGGCAAGATCACTGTAAAAGGCGATAAATTCCGCCTGGTGCTACCGGAACAGGAAGTGATTAACAACGGTTCTACCATCTGGACCTATCTACCAGAAGTGCAGGAAGTGAATATAGACAATTATGATCCAGGCTCGGAGGATATTAACCCTTCCAAAATTTACGATCTCTATAAAAAAGGATTTAAGTATTTATACCTTCAGGATAAAACAGAAGGAGGCGTAGTGTACCAGGAAATTGACCTGGTTCCGGAAAAAAAAGATGCCCAGTTTTTTAAGATCAAAATGCTCATCAATAAAAAAGACAAGAGCATTAAAAGCTGGACCATGTTTGATAAAGGAGGAAACCGATATAAGTACACAATCGCTAAATTTAATCCAAACGTGAAAGTGGAAGACAGCTTTTTTACGTTCGATCCCAAGAAACATCCGGACGTAGATGTTATTGACTTACGTTAATACGCGTAATCATGCCACTTCAGCTTACTGGTCTTTGCTCATCACAACGATTTTCAAATAGCGGATGAATCGCGCGCAATTATTTGAACAGATTAAGAAAAAGCGCTCTTACCTTTGCGTTGGTCTTGATACTGATCTGGCTAAAATTCCGAAACATCTGTTGCAAACAGCCGATCCTGTTTTTGAATTCAATAAGCAAATCATAGATGCTACACATGATCTGTGTGTTGCCTATAAACCAAACATTGCCTTTTACGAAGCCTTAGGTCCAAAAGGGTGGGAGAGTCTCCAAAGAACACTGGATTATATTCCGAAAGACAATTTCACTATTGCAGATGCAAAACGTGGTGATATCGGCAATACGTCCGCCCTATACGCAAAGGCATTCTTCGAGCAGATGACTTTTGATTCCATCACCGTAGCTCCTTATATGGGTGAAGATTCGGTTAAGCCCTTCCTTCAATTTAAAAATAAGTGGGTGATTTTACTGGCCCACACATCCAATCCTGGCAGCAGCGATTTTCAGTTGATTGAATCTACCGTTTCCGGGATGAAATTGTATGAGGAAGTGCTGGTGAAAGCACAGCAGTGGGGTTCCCCTGATCAATTGATGTTTGTGGTTGGAGCAACACAGGCTGGGAAAATGCAAGGCATACGCGCGCTTGCACCCGATCATTTCTTTTTAGTTCCTGGTATTGGTGTTCAGGGCGGCGACCTTGAAATGCTCTCACGCCATGGTATGAATAAACAATGTGGACTGCTCGTCAATTCTGCGCGCGCGATTATCTACGCATCCTCCGAAAAAGACTTTGCCATCACTGCACGCGCTGAAGCGTCTAAAGTACAACAGCAGATGGATAAGCTCCTTGCAGGAATATAGTTCGAGGTTCAAAGTTCAAGGTTCAAGGTTCAAGGTTTGTCGATAGCAAAGTGTTGCGGTATTGTTTGATGTTTGATGTTTGAGGTTTGAGGTTGGTTTGCGAACGTATTTGGGTTAGCAAAACACCTCGAAGGTTACGACAAACAATTAATCTATTGCCCAACAAACTCGCAGCTCGTAGCTCGCAACTCGCAGCTATTTTCCCTTTCGTTACCGTCATCCTGATGCGCGCATGTGCTTCGGCACAAAGCATGCAGAAGGATCCCCCGGAACAGGGTGAAAAGCGCCTCGCACGAAAAACAAAAAATTGTATAAGTTACCGTACACTGAAAAGTTACAAGCGAAACAAACTGGAGTTCGTAAGCGTTTTGAAAACTTATTAGTTTTTGAAATTGTCTTACCACCCTGATCCACCGACTTTGTCGGAGGATCGTCCCTCCTGAACCCAGGAGGGAAAAGGTCGTAAAACGTGAAACTGTTACAAGCAAACTCGTGGCTCGAAACTCGTAGCCATTTCCCTTGATAATTAAAAAATTATCACCGTAATTCGAAATAAACGTTAGCTGTTATGTCTGAATCATTTCTCCATTATATATGGAAGTATCAATACTTTCATAAGAATAATCTTGTTACGACCCATGGTGAGTCTATCCAAATTTTCTCCACCGGCATTTATAATACTAATTCGGGGCCTGATTTTTTAAATGCTCGCGTTAAGGTCGGCGACATGCAATGGGTAGGAAATGTGGAGATTCATGTAAATGCGTCGGGGTGGGTTAGTCATAAACATGATTACGATCCTGCCTATGAAAATGTAGTATTGCATGTGGTCTGGAAAAACGATCGGGAGGTAAAACGAATGGATGGATCTGCCATACCAACAATTGAATTAAAAGACCGCGTTGAAGAGCGGCTCATCTTCCAGTATAAAAAACTCGTTAATAGCATAGCGCCTGTTCCCTGCGAAAGCAATTTTCAATCCGTTCCTCCGATCATAAGGATTGGTGCACTCGATTCTGCACTAACGGTACGTCTACAGACAAAGGCAATGGAAGTGCTCGCGTTACTGGAGCGCAATAAAAATGACTGGGAGGAAACGTGTTATCAGCTCCTCGCACGTAACTTCGGTTTTAAAGTAAATGCAGCACCGTTTTTTCAACTTGCCCAAACACTTCCTTATAAAATAATCCTTAAACACATTGATAAGCAAATACAGGTCGAAGCATTGTTATTTGGATGCGCAGGGTTTCTTGACGACGCCCATGAAACGGATTCCTACTACGCAATCTTACAACGGGAATTCAATTTGTTACGAAGGAAGTACACTTTACTGGAACGTACACTCCATAAAACACAATGGAAATTTCTTCGTCTGCGCCCGGCCAACTTCCCAACGATGAGACTAGCGCAATTTGCGTCTTTGTTGACCCACCAACAAAGTATTTTTTCACAGTTACTACATCACCGAAATTATACGGATTTACAATCCATGTTATGAATCCGACCTCTGCATATTGGGCGACCCATTATAACTTTGAAAAAACGGTACAGCATGTTCCGGGGCTGGGTGAATCAAGTATCGAGAATCTTTTCATCAATACAGTAGTTCCCGTTTTTGCGGCTTACGCGTTATGGAAAGATGATCACAGCTACATGGATCAGGCACTCGAATTGTTAAATCATCTTCCGTCGGAATCTAATCTGATCATCCGACAGTGGGAATCGCTGGGCGTGAAGAGTAACACCGCCTTTGATTCCCAGGCTTTAATTGAATTGTATAATAATTTCTGTTCCAGGCGAAGATGCTTAGATTGCAACATGGGGGCTTACCTGCTTAAACCGCATTCCCAATGATTGTATTGGTCATCGCACATATCGTCATTTTATTTTCGCTGGCATTTTCGATTTTTAAGAACGAACAAAGCACGTTGCGATTGTTCTTTTGGCCTGCACTTGCTGTCAGACTTGCTGTGGGCGTAGCCTTTGGCTTATTGTACACTTACTATTATGGCGCTGGCGATACGCTGGCTTATTTCCACGATGCTGAAAGCCTTGCCGATCTGGCACAACAAAATCCCGTGGGGTATCTCCGTTTTCTATGGGCGACAGATCTTTCGCATGATGTGATAACTGAATTATTATTTAAAGAGCCACGCGCGTTGTTTTTTTCAAAATTGACCAGTGTATTTTGTCTCTTAACAGGAAAAAATTACTGGATCACTGGCTTGTATTTTTCTTTCATCGCTTTTACTTTTTCCTGGTATCTGATAAGAATTATTGTAAAACAATTCTCCATAGTTGCACCCGCCGTTTTGGCTTTTTTGTTTTTTCCTTCCATGCTACTCTGGACTTCCGGTATTATAAAGGAAGCGCTTGCAGTGCCCGCATTATTTTTTATAACGGGTGTATTTTTGAAATTATACCAGCGTGATAAAATGTTCCGTTGGGAATGGATATTACTTCCCATTATGTTATGGATACTCTGGAACCTGAAATACTATTACCTGGCAGTGTTACTTCCGGTTATGATTACCTTGCTCGTGCTGCGCTTGATCCCGGCAATACAGCTTCGTTCGTGGCCTGTCAAGCTATTGATCGCGTGTGGCGTTTTTATCGTCCCTCTGTATGTTGTGGGTATGCTACATCCTAACTTTTATCCCGAGCGACTTTTTGATGTGATTGTAACCAACTACTATGCGATGGTGCAACTTTCAACGCCACAAGATGTGGTTATTTTTTCAGGTCTTGAACCAACCGCGGGAAGCATACTGCAACATAGTCCTAAAGCAATAGCCACAGGGTTATTCAGACCTTTCTTATGGGAAGCATCCAACGTCTTGCAGACTATTGCTTCCCTTGAAAACTTATTTCTTCTCCTTATGGCATTGACAGCCGCTTACAAAGTGGTTAAAACCAGGGTCGTTCGCGAACCTGAATTGATGATCGGAATATTGTTGTATTGTATTCTCCTCAGCGTATTCCTTACCCTATCAACACCGAATTACGGAACGCTCTCGCGCTATCGCGTTGGCTTCCTCCCATTTTTTGTATTTGTGATCAGCCTGCAGAGTAGCCTGGTGTACAATCTGACCGAAATTTTTCAGAGAACGGTGTCGCGCCTTGTTCCGAAGTAGCTCAGCCTATACCTTTGGGCCTTTGATCAACTATGGAAAATCCCGTCATCATATTAGGTGCTAACTATCTTGGCAGAGCCGCCAAAGAGATCTTTGAAGGAAATGGAAATGTAGTTTATTGTTTTCTCGACGATGACAAAAAACTGCATACAACAGAGATCGACACAGTTACGGTGCTGGGAAGTACCGATGACGACGGTTTCCTTAAATTGATTGGAAAAAAATGTGAAGCTTTTGTAGCTGCCGATGATAATAAACTACGCAAATCGTTAGTGAAGATGCTGCAGGAAGTCCGTCATGTACAACCGGTTAATGCGGTTCATAAAACGGCCGTGATTGCTATATCGTCAAGTATTGGCTACGGAAATTTTATCGATCAATCAGTGACGGTTGGAGCAGGCGCTGTTATTGGTCAGCATGGAATTTTTCATGTCGGCGCAATCATTGGCATTGAAACCAAAATCGGCGATTTTGTTCAGGTCGGTCCTGGGAGCGTTATCAGTCCGGGAGTCACCATTGAAGATGAAGTCTTTATCGGTTCGGGTGTAACCATTGTGGGTGGTGTATCCATTGGAAAAGGGGCACGAATTGGAGCAGGGTCTGTGGTTGTAACTGCTGTGAAAGCAGGTGAAACAGTTTTTGGAAATCCGGCACAGAAAGTAAATACATAGAAGCTAAATCCATTTGTTCTTACCACCTTCAGAGGAAAATGCACTCAGCTCACAGAAGACACTGAATACACAGAAGGATGCACGGAATGTTTGACAAATCTTTCTGTGTTTTATTCCGTGTTTCTGCGAATTCTGTGAGGAAAAATGCATTCAGCTCACGGAAAACACTGAATACACTGAAGAATGCACGGAATGTTTGACAAATCTTTCTGTGTTTTATTCCGTGTTTTCTGCGAATTCTGTAAGGAAAATGCATTCAGCTCACGGAAACACTGAATACACAGAAGGATGCACGGAATGTTTGACAAATCTTTCTGTGTTTTATTCCGTGTTTTCTGCGAATTCTGTGAGGAAAATGCATTCAGCTAACGGAAAACACTGAATACGCTGAAGAATGCACGGAATGTGATCTACATCGAAATGGTGCTATCCATCCGCATTATATACTTGCCGGCAGTAAAGGGTTCATTGTGATAGAAACCCGATAAAATCCGATGGGCAATTTGCTCGATGATTAATTCGTCGTCCGTTTTTCCTTGTTTTCCGCGCCAAAACACCCGATTGGGATGTTTTTTCATATCTTCGATATAATACCGGGCATGGTTATACTGCTCGTCGGTATAGGTAATCGTGAAACAGGTTCTTACTTTTTGCGTTTGCATAGGTTATTCATTTTATTAAATGGATCATTGGCAAAAGTCTGAGTTGTTAAAATTTTTATCAGTCAACCGTTAAAAAAATTAAAAGTCCCAATTCCTTAACCGGAGTTGGCAATAGTTATGCCATCTTGATTGTTGTTAATTATATCAAAAACGAGTAAGGTAAAGCCAGTGATGCCCGCGTACGGGCACGAATGTCCGAAGGTGGAACTGAATTTGAGAGATAATTCGCTGAGGCAGTGGCTTAATGGAGGAATTTATATGAAGGATCGTACAATTTTTAAGTTAGCAAATGGAATCAGGGTCGTGCATCAACGCATTGCCACAACGGCTATTGTGCATTGTGGAATTATACTGGATGTGGGGAGCCGCGATGAAAACACCGATAATCAGGGCATCGCGCACTTCTGGGAACACATGGCCTTTAAGGGTACAAAAAAACGTAAGACCCTGGACATCATTAGTAGTCTGGATTCTGTCGGTGGAGAGTTAAATGCCTATACAGATAAAGAACGGATTGCATTTTACGCGTCAGTCCGTAAAGAATATTTTGAACTGGCTATTGACGTATTAAGTGATATTACATTTTATTCTGTTTTTCCAGAGAAGGAACTGGAGAAAGAACGTGGTGTTATTCTCGAAGAGATGGCCATGTACAACGATAGTCCGGATGATTCGCTGCAAGATGAATTCGAGGCGGTTGTCTACAAGAAACATCCTATGGGAATGAATATTCTCGGACGTGAAGAGACGGTTAAGTCATTCCGCAAAAGAGATTTTGTAAACTTTTTTAAAAGTCACCTCAACACTTCACGCGTGGTGTTCTCCTGCGTAGGAAATATTTCGCTCGATGAAGTACAACGGTTGGCCCGGAAATACCTGGAAGGATTTCGCAATACATGCCTGAATGGAAAACGTAAAAAATTTTCTAACTATCAGGCGCAGGAAGCGGTGTTAAAGAGAACTGTAAAACAAGCGAAATGTGCTATGGGCAGGGATGCCTATTCAATCATGCATAAGGATCGCATCCCATTGTATATGCTGGTAAATCTACTGGGCGGCCCGGGCATGAATTCACAATTGAACCTCGCACTTCGGGAAAAATATGGATTCGTTTATTCTGTAGAGGCTCATTATATACCGTATACCGATACCGGTATGTTCGCCGTATTCTTTGGCACGGAACCGAGGCAACTTGACAAATGCATCAAGCTGGTAAAAAAGGAATTGAACAGGATCAGTGATAAGCCGTTGTCGGCGCGTAAGCTGTCTTCGCTGAAAGAACAGATCAAAGGCCAATTGGCCATGGCGGAAGAAAATAACCTTAGCCTGATGTTGATGATGGGAAGAAGTGTTCTGGATTTTGGCTTTGTACCAACCCTGGAGGAAATATTCGAACAGATTGATGAACCAGGTGCAGTGAAGCTTCGCGACATCGCGCAGGATATTTTTGATGAAACCAAATTGAGTTTTCTCACGATGGTTCCGAAGTAATTATCGGACGATTTTTTTCAAACAGCCGTCGCTAATCCCTTGGCCCTAAAGGGAAATCAACGCCTATTTTGAACACTGCATGCGTAGGTTTTCTAACTCGTGCAGGGGTCTCCCCTTGGGCGCCGAAGAAACATAGCGTCCGCTTTAGTCGCTAATAATATGGTTCTACAAATTCACTAACAGAATCCCTACATTGCATCATGGAATTTATTCATCCGGATATCCAGGCTTATGCGGAGGAACATACCTCGGCAGAGAGCAATCTTCTTCAACAAATAAATCGTGATACGCATGCACAGGTCTTGCGACCAAGAATGCTCTCCGGTCATCTGCAGGGGCGATGGCTTGCCATGGTAAGCCAGATGGTTCGACCTTTGCATGTTTTGGAAATCGGTACCTACACCGGGTATTCCGCCCTGTGTCTTGCCGAAGGATTGTTGCCCGAAGGAAGGCTGATCACGCTGGATATCAATGAAGAACTTGAAGACAAGGTGAGGGGTTATTTTAACGCATCTGACCATGCCGAGCAGATCGATTACAGGATCGGTGATGCCAGAAAGATTATCCCGCAGTTAGCGGAGACCTTTGATCTGGTTTTTATCGATGCCGATAAAGAAAGCTATGGTTTGTATTATGATCTGGTGATTGAAAAACTACGGCCGGGTGGTTTTATCCTTGTCGACAATGTTTTGTGGAGTGGCAAGGTGGTAGAAGGTAAAAACGACAAAGACACCCGTAACATGATTGAATTTAACCGAAAGATTCAGGATGATCACCGGATAGAAAACGTACTTCTTCCCATCAGAGATGGTATCATGATGATAAGAAAAGTATCTTTGTAGTCGTTATACCTTCAAACTTTTAATATGAAGTTACTTACCGCGCTATTTTTTGCTATCCCGTTTACGATAGCAGCGCAAAGTCCGCAGGTTCCGCACAAGATGAAATTTGCTGACATTACGCTCACCATTCGCGACGATGCCCGTAAAGAAATTCAAAAGGACGTTGATGCGTTTACACGATATCAGAAGTCATTCAACATAAAAGCAGAGCGTGCCAAAACTTATTTCCCGATCATCGAAAAAATATTTGCCGAAGAAAATGTGCCCGACGATATGAAGTACCTGGTAATTCAGGAAAGTGCCTTGATTCCGGATGCAGTTTCTTCTTCGAACGCGGTAGGATTCTGGCAATTCAAAGATTTCACGGCCATTGAAATGGGTTTGCGTGTAGACCGGGAGATAGATGAACGACTCAATATCGTGGCTTCATCCCGGGCAGCGGCGCGGTATCTTAAAAAGAACAATCAGTTTTTCGACAATTGGTTATACGCACTGCAGGCTTACCAAATGGGTGCAGGTGGTGTAATGCGAAGTGTAAAGGACACCGAAGGCGGAAAGCGCCACATGGAAATTACCAGCAAAACGTATTGGTATGTTAAGAAATACCTGGCGCACAGGATTGCGTACGAACCTGCCGTAAAAGGTCCGGGTGAAATTTCGGTGATCACTTATCAAACAAAAAATAAAAGCACTTTATCGGACTTGGCCAACGAGCTTTCCGTGGAAGAAGATGCGCTAAAAGCATACAATCTATGGGCGAAGTCTGGCAAGATACCCGATGACCGCTCTTATGCAGTGTTAATTCCTGTAATCGATAAATCCCGTCCCGTTACTTTGCCCGAAGGTGCAGATAATCCTGTATTGGCGGGAACTCCATCAAAACAAATTCCGGAGACAACGCGGACAGAAGACCGGATTAAAATCAATGGAATTACCGCGATCAAAGCCCGGGAGAACGAAACACCGACTACATTAGCGGCACGCGCCAGTGTTGAATTATCGGATTTTTTAAAATACAATGATCTTAGCGTCAGCGATAAAATCTATGTCGGGCAGTTTTACTTGCTTGGCAAAAAACGCAATCGCGCATCGCAGGCTTATCACACTGCAAACGCAGGAGATAATTTGTGGACCGTTAGTCAGCAGTATGGCGTGAAGATCAAAAGATTAAAGAAATATAACCGGTTGAAGTCCAATCAGGATATAAAGCCAGGTGTGATTCTGTGGTTATCTTCCCGTAAACCGAAAGACGCCGACCAGTTGCCAACAAATCAGGATGTAATTGAGGTAGATAAAACTGAAACTTTTGCGTGGGCTGTGAATCCCGCAGAAACGCCTGTCGCCGTTGCTGAAAATGGCGTGTCTGGTGGCGAGGAAGCTCCCGTGATGGTTATTACTGAAAGTGTAAAAGAAGATACAGTGCATGTTACGGAAATAGAACCGGTATCACCGGTAATGGCGACGGATACCGTAAATACGACGGAAACCTTACAATTAGAAATACCTAAGAATTCGGGTCAGGATTCAGTGATCGTAACGACGCCTGAAGTTTTACCCCGCGGAAAAAAGTCGCATCATACTGTTCAGGCCAAAGAGACATTATATGGCATTGCCAAGCAATATCAGGTTGGTGTTATGGACCTGGTTACCTGGAACGAACTGAATCTTCAAGATGGTATTAAACCTGGTCAGGTGCTTAAAGTTTCTGACCCTCAAGTGATTATCGAGGCAAAGGCGGTACAAACACAAGAACATGAGGTGAAGGCTTCTGATACCGTTTACAGCATTTCCCGTAAGTATGGTGTAACGATCAAAGAGCTTATGGAATGGAATAACAAAAAGGATTTTACCCTTTCTGTTGGAGAAAAATTGAAAATCCTCAAGCAGTAAGCGCTTTTTATTCGATTTTCGGCATTTTATTACGCTCATGCATTGAATTGTACGGACACATTACCATATATTCTAAAAAAGAATATTTTTGTATCTGTTGTGAATAGAACGTGAAGTTGCTGACCATACCTGATAACAATGCAAACTGAGACAAAAGCCATAGACCTTGTAATGCTGGTGGACGATAATGACACTGATAACTTTATCAGTAAGCGCATTATCGAGATAACAAAGTTCGCAAAACGGGTTGAAGTAAAGGGATCAGGAAAAGCGGCGTTGGATTATCTTCGGGAGAATCAAAACAGTGCCGAAAATTTGCCCAGCCTGATATTTCTTGATATCAATATGCCCATTGTAGATGGTTTTGTGTTCCTGTACGAATTTGAAAAGTTTAACGAACTGGTCCGCAACAAATGCAAGGTGATCATCCTCTCCAGTTCGGATAACAAACGCGACATAGATAAGATTGTAAACAACAATCACGTTATCAAATTCATCACCAAACCATTAACTGAATTAGCCTTGGATGAAATCAAACTAAACAACATTTAGTTTCTCAATTGAAGGTTTTGACGGATATTTGCCGAAACCTTCTCTTATGAAAAAGTTTGGATTTCTTATTGTCGCTCTTTCCCTTACTCTGTTAGCTGCCCAAGCACAAATCGTGCGTGTCGATTCTCTTTCACCATGGAAGAAAAAACTGGTGGCCAACCTCAACCTCAATCAAGCTTCCTTTTCTTCCAACTGGAAGGCTGGCGGTATCAATTCGATTGGTATCAATTCACTCTTCAATTACAAAGCCAATTATGTGGCAGACAAAATTTCATGGGACAATGAAATTGATTTGGCGTATGGATTTGTAAACAACACAGGCCAGGGGTACCGTAAAACCATCGACCGGATTTTTCTTGATACAAAATACGGCAGAAAGCTTAATGATAAATGGAGCCTTTTCACTTCATTGAATTTTCTCTCACAGTTTACAAAAGGATATAATTACGAAGAAGATGCCAACGGTGATGAACAGGCATTGTTGATTTCAGATTTTATAGCGCCGGCATTTGTTACCTCTGCATGGGGTGTTGAATATGTACCGGCGGAATATTTTAAGTTAAGAATATCACCCTTTGCGCCGAGGCTCACTATTGTGAAGGATGCGCGAAGGTTTACAGAAACAGTTGGACCAGAACCGTATGGTGTTGATTCTACAGAAACCACGCGGTTTGAATGGCTGGCATTTCAACTCATGGCCGATTTCAACAAAGACATTGCTACCAATGTGAATCTAAAATGGCGATACATGATGTATGCCAATTATGAAACCATCAAAATGAAAACAATTGATCACCGCCTGGATTTAAATATTGGTGTAAAATTAGGTCGTTTTGTAAACATGGGAATTGGTGGCATCCTGATCTATGACTACGACCAGGATTCAGGCGCGCAGGTAAGCCAGGTGTTTTCAATCGGTGTAGCATACAATTTCCAGAATTATGTAGAGGAGAAGTAATAGGGCCGCTTGCGGTTGCAGCCGAATCAATTGCTTATGAAAATTATCGGTCTCCCGGATCGTTGTTGTAATTTACAAATCAAAATTAAATGCTATGTGGGAAAACGATGATGACAATATGGACGATGACGATGATTACGATCCCGAAAAAGAGCGGAGAAGGGTAGAGGCATTGCCTATTTTTCAAAAGGCTGAAGATATCAGGGACCTTACGCAACGTATCATTGACTCCATTGATGACGAAGGGATTAAAATGATCCACAGTAACATCATGCTAGAGGATTCGATTATCCTTCAGGTAAAAATTGCCGGTGCTGAAGCGGTAGATGATTACATCCTTAAAATGGAAAATGCTACGGTCATAAAAATCCACGCAAGAAGTCTCCAGGCGCAATCGGCTTCCTTAATTTTTGAAGACATATTACCAGAAGAATACTTGAGGCTGTTGCGAAAAGAAATTGAATCCTTCCGTCTGCTCTTCAAAGAATGGGTGAAGACGTTTCATACAGCGCATAAAGAAGGTGACGGCTGGGGATTGTTTGTAGATGATGAGGATGAGTAGTTAATCAGCAAAATTAGGATGAGACCATTTAAGGCTGCCATGTTTTGTTTCATGTTGATGATTGGTTGCGACGACAATGACAATCAAAATAATCGAACGAAATTTGAAGGTGTTTTATTTACAGATCAATCCGGTAGCCCCCTCGGCTACATGGGTGATCGCGACCGGTCCGACTGGCAGCATGATGGTGTAATAAAAATGGAAGTTCTTGAGTTGCTCGATTTCGATTCTCATGTTGATATTACGAAAACAAGTTTATCAGAAGTAAAAGTCAGAGCCTTCCCAAATCCTTGTGCATATGTTGCAATGGTCTATTTTTCTTTGACTGAAGATGCTTTTGTAAAATTAATTGTGGTGAATGAGGACATGGAGGTGCTGTTCAAAAAAAGCTTTATTGGAACGGAAGAAGTGATGATCGATGTGGCTGACAGGAACAAATTTCCCAGTAACGAGATTGTTCGTGTGTACTATAGCGTTTCATCTCACGATAACCCTAACTTTTATGTAGGTCATGGTGATATATGGATTTGTGAAAATGATTGTGATTTTTAATTTCCTGCTTTAAAAATCCGTATCTAATCCCAGGCGGTCTTTTAATTCTTTCAACATGGGATTTTTATTCACCAGGTAATCGAATTTTTCACGGTTGGTATAAATGACTTTTCGATCTTCCTGTTCTTTCAATTCGCCTACAACAACGATCGTACTGTTTTTTAATTTTTCACGAAGAAAGCCAGCGAGTTCGCTTTTGATGTTGATTAACATCATATCCTGTACAGGATTATGAATATGAATTTTCACCTGACCTCCATTTAACTCAAAGGGTTGATTGAGCAACTGATATTCAGCCTGGAATTTTTTTCGTTGTTCTGCAAATTCATTCCATGCTGTCTGAAGTTGATCTTTTGTGAAAGGTAAATCAGCTTCTTTTTTTAAATCCGTCTGGCTGGTCTGTTCTTTTTTCGGCTCAACTTTAAGCAGATCGGTTAGTTTAACCGTGCTCTTAGGTGCATCCTTGAATCGTGATTTAGTAGCAAAATCAGGCTTAAGTGAAATAGCAGGAATACCGGGTTGCTCAAGAGCAGAAGAATGTACCGCATCACCGTTGGATGAAACTGAAAATGCTGTGTCCTTTACTTCAGTTTCATTTTCGTCGGATGTTACACTAATTTTTTTTTTACTCCTGCATCGTTGGCAGCGAGATCAGATTGATGATTCAACTGACGAAGGGGCATAACGGAACCGACATGCGCCATTTTCATCAGGGCAAGCTCAACAGATAACCGCTGATTCTTACTTCCCTTGTAATAGATGTCGCACTGATTTGCGATATTCAACCACGTAAGCAACAGCGAAGGTGAAGCAGTTTGTGCCTGGTGCGCATATTTTTTCTTTACGCTATCAGGAACCTCCATGAGTTGTACGGTGCGTGCATCCTGTGAGACCAACAGATTGCGAAAATGCTCACCCAGGCCAACGATGAAATTATGTCCATCAAAACCTTTCTTGAGAATTTCATCCAGTAACAACAACGGTTCTGTGTGATGTTGTGCAAGCAACGCATCCACTACCTGAAAATAGTAATCGTAATCCAGGATATGAAGGTTGCTTAAGGTAGATTTGAATGTAACGCCTTTACCGGAAGCATACGTTACCATCAAATCAAAAATAGAGAGTGCGTCACGCAAAGCACCATCTGCTTTTTGCGAGATGAGGTGTAAAGCCTCATCTTCTGCCGGTATACTTTCGTGTTGCGCAATCTTTTTTAAATGATTGGCAATGTCACTGATTTGAATCCGATTGAAGTCAAAAATCTGGCAGCGGGAAAGAATGGTCGGAATAACTTTATGCTTTTCTGTAGTTGCCAGGATAAAGATGGCATATGAAGGCGGTTCTTCAAGTGTCTTCAAAAAAGCATTGAAGGCAGCATTGGAGAGCATGTGCACCTCATCGATAATATACACTTTAAATTTTCCAAACTGCGGCGGATAGCGAACCTGGTCTATCAGGTTTCGGATATCTTCAACGGAGTTGTTAGACGCCGCATCGAGTTCGAAAATATTGAGCGAATTATTTTCCGTTTTTTCTTCAAAGCCGTTGATTAGCCTGGCCACAATGCGGGCGCAAGTTGTTTTTCCAACGCCACGCGGCCCACAGAAAAGCAGTGCCTGGGCTAATTTATTGTTGTCGATAGCATTTTTGAGCGTCGTGGTGATGTGCTCCTGGCCAACCACTTCGTCAAACCCTGTAGGGCGGTATTTCCGTGCTGATACAACAAAATTTTCCATTGCGGGTTGCAAGATAAAACCCTCAATGTAAATCACAATAAAGAAATCACGAGATTTAATTTTAAGATTTTAGGCGTGTTTTACCTATGCTTTAGCTTTGTAATACAAGCTTCAAGGAGAGAGTGAGTTAAGAAAATAAAGCGGCCTTATGCGCCTGGATTTGTTCAAGAAAAAGGAAAGATTTTTGGAATGGGTTCGAATAACATGCGAGTACAGCATTGAGCCGTTTTGTTACGCGTCATGGCAGACACTTGCGTGGCGAATTCGGATTATTTGTGTGTCAGATCGAAAATGTTCAATTGAACTATTTTAGGCCTATATTTGTCTTTCTCTTGAATTGATATTGGGCGAATATTAATTCTTAAATGTCTTTTTTGGGGCCGACCGGTTTTGACAGGATGTTAGAGGTCGTATATAAGCATGCAGGCTCATGGGATGAGAGCCTTGAAAGATAGTTCCGAATCATACTTGGCGAGTCTAACTACGCCATGGCTGCTTAATCTTACTAAGTAAGATTTCAAGCTAAGTCCCGATTAAGAATTGGGAAGCCATCATCGCTCAGCGCCTAAGTTTTGCAGGAGCTGAATTAGCGGTGTCGTTTCGCAAAACTGCTCCATGCGATGTTGCTAAGCGTGGCTAAGACACAGTAACTAAGGATAAGTTTAGGCCGTTGCCTGCCTTGCTTGTCACGAAAAACTAAAGTCAACTAAGCATGTAGAAGATACGGGATTCTTCTTCTCTGGACCAGAGTTCGATTCTCTGCGGCTCCACTATTTTCACATCATTCCATTCAAAAGCCTTGAAATCATATTGATTTCAGGGCTTTTTGTTTTTAAGCCACCCTAAATCATTCAAATATTCTCAAAGTGTTGGTGAGTACTTCGGTGAGTACTTCTTAGAAGTTGAAAAGTACTCACCAGAATCACTGTAACAGCTTCGGTTTCTGTCTCTTAGAAACTTTTGCTCACAAGTACTGCGCGTCTTGTGAACGAAACGCCGAAGCCTTTCAAATCTTCATTTCAACAAAAGCTAATATTTGAATGGAACAAACATATTCAGTAATACCAATTCTCCGCGCTCAATCCCGACTGAAAGGCAAAAGAGCGACCGTAATGATTCGAATAACCGTCGGCGGCCAGCGGGCCGAGCTGTCCCTAAAGCGCAAAGTCGAAGCAGATCGATGGGATCCAAGAGCAAACCGTGTCAAGGGATCAAAAGAGGACGCGCGCGAGATAAATGCGCTCATCGAAAATTATCTCGTCAAACTAAATCGAATTCACAGAACCCTGCTTGAAGATGCTGAGACCATCAGTGCAGAAGGATCAAAGAACTGTGCGTTGGCGATACTAAACCCAAGAGATCTTTGATAGAAGTTTTCATACTTCACAATGAAATGATGAAGAGCCGTGTCGGTATTGATTTCTCTAAGTCGACGATGACGCGGTACAACACTACCCTGGATCACATTCAGAATTTTCTTCAGCACACGTACAACAGGCAAGATATTTTCTTGCATCAAATCCAATACGGGTTGATCACGGACCTTGAGCATTACCTGAAAGTACAACGCAAATGCAATCACAATAGCACGCTGAAATACATTCGGAATTTCAGGAAAATTATCAATCTGACGGTGCGAAACGATTGGATGGACAAAGATCCCTTCAAGGCATATCGAGTGAAGTTGAAGGATACGAAACGGGTCTTCCTCACGAAGGAAGAATTTAAGGCACTTGAAGAAAAACAGTTTACCATTCCGCGGCTTGAGCAGGTGCGTGATGTGTTTGTCTTCTGTTGTTATACTGGCCTCTCTTATGTTGATGTGGAGAAGCTGACGCCAAAGGATATTCAGAAGGGGCTCGATGGTGAATTCTGGATTATGGTGGATAGAGCCAAGACCGGAAATCCATCCAACGTTCCGGTACTGCCTAAGGCAAACCAACTGGTTCTAAAATATAAAAACGATCCGGCTGTCCTGAACGAAGGGAAAGTTCTACCGGTAATTTCCAACCAACGGATCAATGCTTATCTGAAAGAGGTGGCGACAATCTGCGGAATAGAAAAGAGACTTACGTTCCATGCAGCGCGACATACGTTTGCTACAACAATAACGCTATCCAATGGAATTCCGGTCGAGACGGTGAGTGCGATGTTAGGTCATAAAAATTTTCGTACAACGCAGATTTATGCGAAGGTGGTACTGGAGAAGATTAGTAAGGATATGAATGCTTTGAGCAAAAGTCTTTCCTGATAGGGAAAATTGAGTGGGAGGGTAATATGTACCCTTTCAGTTTCAAAAGACGAGGAGGGAAATGAACCATAGCGACACCGTTGTAATCAGTATTTTATAAGCAGTATCGTCTACTCACCGGTTAGCGAACCGGGTTTACTGTACACTAGGCAAAGATACGACAATTAATTATTGCAAGCATGACTGCGAAGGTGTCCACTATCAAATGTTACATTATGTGAAATAGTCAGGACTTAATCTTGCAAGGCGCTCAAGAATTACAGTCGTAACCTTACACTCGCAAATGCGGACTCAGATTTTGATTAGGTTCGGTCAAGGGCAGCGAAGGGTTGGCAAGTGCCTGGCGCTGTTTATTTTACCCTTGACGGGTTCTAATCAAAATCTTTCTTGCATTTGACTGAGGGTAATGTTGAACGGACAATCGTTGTTTCAGTGCGCCTATGGTGTCTGTAAGATCAAGTACCATTTATTACACATTATGACACCATTGCCATAAGTCCTGTCAAGCTTGAATTTTTAAAACGCGACCTCATTGAATTAAAAACGCAATCACTTGACCTTGTTTATTATGCTTCAGTGATCAAGCAACTTAAAGAACAAAATCGTTCTGATGTAGAAAAGAACCACATTCTTTTTTTTCAGGAAATCAATTCAGTATTTAAAAAGTATGGCATTGAATAAATAATAATTCGTCTTGCATGCACTACATCTTTATTTTCAATCATGGTCTTTATCCGAAAATATAAAGGTGTATGTCTTTCCTTTCTTCGTCTGAAGATCATATTCGTAAAATTCTTTTAAAGGAGTTGGCGCGGAAATGTTCGCGTCTGCTGATATAACTGGTGTCTTCACTGTAGCATTTCTAAAAAAAACATTGGTGTTACTGCCTTCAGCTTTCTTTAGTCGTTTATCTTTTAGTTCTGAATAAGACTTTATTCTGAAATTCCCCCCTAGTGTTGAAGTGACCTTCAATGATTTTATTTTTGAATTCTCCCATGCGAGATTAAGGGTAAAGCCACCGCGTGTTCTTAGGCCAGCGATAGTTCCCGTTTTCCATTGGTCGGGTAGTGCAGGTAATAGGTGAACCGCGCCATCATGACTTTGAACCAGCATCTCGGCAATTCCAGATGTACAACCGAAATTACCATCGATCTGAAAGGGGGGATGAGCATCGAGCAGGTTAGGATATGTTCCGCCTGACCCGTTTCCCTTCTTCAAGGCAGGAGTGAGCTGATCCTGGATAAGTTTATAGGCTCTGTTACCATCCAGTAATCTTGCCCAAAGGTTCACCTTCCATCCCATAGACCAACCCGTGGATTCATCGCCACGATACTCAAGTGATTTTCTAGCTGCCTGAAATAATGCTTTATTATGATAGGGCGAAATCTGACTACCAGGATACAAGCCGTATAGATGAGATACATGGCGATGTTTGTCATCAGGGGTTATCCCAATCTTCCAGCCACTCCTGGAGTTGACCATGTTTTCCAATCTGCATCGGAGGGAGTCGATCGCGTTTTGATTTGACAGCGTCGCGTAGTGCATCGTCTTGTCTTAGTATGGAAGATGCTTCTATAAAATTCGAAAACACATCGAACACCAGCTGATTGTCCATTGTTGTTCCGGCAGAAATGGAAACGTCATTGTGATGCTGGTTCTCTGGTGACATCGAAGGTACCACCACTAACCAATGATGTGTAGGTTCTTCCTGAAGAACATCATGATAAAACAAAGCGGCACCTTTGAGAATGGAATAATATTTTTTCAGAAAGTCAAAATCACCAGAGTACAGGTAATGCTGCCATATGTGTTGGGAAAGCCACGCGCCACCCATTGGCCATAACCCATAGAACGCGCCGTCTACAGGGCCGCTGATCCGCCATAGATCAGTGTTGTGATGAAGGTTCCAGCCACGTGCGTTATACAATTTGGTAGCGCTTTCCTTTCCGGTTACTTCCAGTTCCTCTAACATCTTAAAGAGCGGTTCATGCATCTCTGGCAAGTTGGTGACTTCAGCTGGCCAGTAGTTCATTTCCGTGTTGATGTTGATGGTGTATTTGCTGTCCCAGGGCGGTGCGATAAGATCATTCCATTTGCCCTGCAGGTTTGCAGGTTGCGTTCCGGGTTGTGAAGACGAGATCAGCAGGTATCGCCCGAACTGAAAATAAAGTGCTGCCAAATGAGGATCATTGCCTGTATGGAATTCCGAAAGACGTACATCCGTGGGGCTCTCCGGTAGGGGAGCAGAACCAAGATTGAATGTAACGCGGTTGAAGTATTTGCGGTAATGGTTAATATGAGACGCCTTAAGTTTATTATATTTCTTTTGCTTTGCTTCCTCAAGATACTTCAGGGCGCTTTGTGAAGCATTTGCGCTCAGGTCTTGATAATTTTTAAAATTCGTTCCGATTGAAATAAAAACAGTTACCGCTGTTGCGTCGCGAATGTGGAGCACTGAATCTGATGCGGTGAGTGTCCCCTCTTCAAGAATCGGCTGCACTTGCGTGACAAATTGTACCTTCCCTTTTTTGTTGTCTTTATCTCCGGATATGCCCGATAAAATGATCCTGGTATTTTCAGTTTTTACATGTTGATTTTTGTGAGGGCTATCAAGCGATATGGAGCAAGTAAGACGCTGTCTTTTATCTGCAGTCAATCTCACAATGATAACCTGATCTGTTAAAGAAGTAAAGACCTCGCGTTTGTAGGTGATACCATTTACTTTATAAATTGTAGTTTGAATAGCTGTGCTGATATTCAATTCGCGGTGATAAGAAGTAAATTGCTGATGAGATGGAAATTCTATAAACACATTTCCAACCGGTTGATACGGCATCCCGTAATTATTGTGCTTTCCCGGATGGCGTGGAATTTTTGTCATGGCAAGATCATGCGCTTTTTGGTATTGATTAGAGAAGATCAGGTTTCGTATTTCGGGTAAAGCTTCGGCAAAACCGGTTGAAGGAATATTATTTCCCGGTTCACCAGCCCATACGGTTTCTTCATTGAGTTGCAGACGTTCCTTTTGCGGACTACTAAAAACCATAGCGGCCAAACGACCATTTCCAATGGGAAGGGCTTCATTCCAGGTTTCAGCTGGTTTATCATACCATAGTGTAAGATTATTCTGCGCTCGCGCGTAATGGAATGGCGTACTGCAGGAAAGCACGGCACATGCCCATAAAATACACGATGTCTTCATAAGGTAAATCTCATTATATATTAATGCGTCTCTGACAAAACTATCCGGGAAGGCTTAAATCAAAATTAAAATTGACTTAATTCAGCGTTGTGTAAAGCAAGAAATTAATGGTGACTGAAAATAGCCACATCAACACCTAAGAGATCACCTCTTCAAAGCTACGGGGATAGTCCTCGCCGTACATTTTCTTATATTCCTTCACGAAGTGATCGTACCAGCTCTTGGCGAGCGAATATTTTCCTTTTTTATTCAGCACCGAACACTTCATCATGAGGGCTTCCTGATTGATGGAGTCATACATGAATACGGCATCGGCAATTTCCAGTAACAGCTTGTCATCTTTATTGCTGTCCAGTTTTTGAGAATATTCAATCAGGGTATCAATTACCTGGTTAGAAATGTCCGATTTAAAACTATCCAGCCACGATTTCTGTAAATCCGGAAAAAGACTTCCGCGTTTCACATTTGCAATGATGATGTTAATTTTGTTGTGCTCGTCAGATGGACTTTTACCATCGCGACTGAGTAATTTGTATACTACCTGATAGTCACAGAAGATATGTTCTTCCATTGTAAGTTTCAGGTACGAGTTGTTATTCTCGATGGATAAGCCACCGATTTCTTCAAGTAGTGTACGTAATTTCTTTACGTTAACATTCCGGTTGTTACGTGCGCTAACTTCGTCCTTATCCGGCCAGAGATATTCCTGAATAACTGTTGCCGAAACTCCGTTTTCAAATTTTACAGAATGAAGCAGGATCAGTGCAAACAGTTCTTTCAATGTCATGGTAAACTTAGACGAGATGTCTGTTCCATTTCTATCGAAAATTTGAAATCCGCCAAAGAGCAAAATGGATGAAGTAAATTTAGGGACGTCTTCCTGTGCATTGCTTTCTGAAACCGAGGCTGATAAGTCCACTGAAGAAGTTTGTTCCCTCTTCTCCGGGGAAAGAGAAGGTATGGAGTATACCGCATTCTTTTTTTTGCGCCTGTAAAAGTAAATGAGCAATCCAGCCAGGATAATAAAAATAATCACAGCGGCATAGGTTGCCTTGGTTGACTTTTTTTGGCGAACCGGTTGAAGCACATCCTGAACCTGAAGCGGAGGATAATTGATAGCGTGTATTTGTATCTGGTATCCTTGCTTTTCCTTGTGCGCCGTTACAGCGATCAACTCATTAGACGCTTTGGAATAGAACAGATCGCAGAAAGAATCTTCATCGTGGAACGGAAAAGGAATAGAGTCAGCCAATATCTCTGATTCTTTGCTGTCAAGTGCATACCTGCGAAGCTTGATCTGCCCTTCGTACCTGTTTTTAGGATAGCTTAATACATAGAAGCAATTCTCTTCTTCATTTACAATCAGCGAATTTGAAAAAGAAATATCTACTGTTTTTTCAGGAGCCTCGTATTCGCGTATCTTTTTTATTTCATGACTTTCTAAATCAAAGGAGTAAAGGTCGTAAAAACTTTGTGGAGAGAGCTCTTGCTTTCCGCTTAGGCTGCCATATCCACCAAAGATCAATAATTGATTTTTTGAATGCTCAATTCCAGATGCAGCGAGATAGCGTGGAGGTACAGATCCTTTTGTTTCTACTTTTATCCAGTTATTCGTTTTATTATCGTATTTGAAAAACTCGTTGTGATAGGTAAAGAACCCATAACCGCCGAAAGTATAGACCGCATCGTCTACGGGATTGTAAAACTTGTTGCTGTGCCAGTATTTCGGCTCGTAATAGGTAGTGTCTGAATTTTGCCAGCTTGCTTTCTCAAAATCAAATGACTGGAATTTATTCGTAGCCATATCATAGTTAATGAGCTGATCCTTCTCCTGGATGAATAATAACTGGTTGGCATCTGAATGGACAGGGCTTCCCGATACAGCTTTACTACTGAGTTTTTCACGCCTAAGGTCATAGATGTAAATATTACTTTCATCCGTGGCATACACGAAAGCGGAGTCGCTGTCAAAGGCGACTGCAGGAAATCTTCCGGTGGTAAAACGTTGGCGAAGTGCCCAACGGGTATGACGGTCAATAAGCCAGGTAGGATTGATGACAACGGCCCTTGCATGTGTAAGGCTGTCGTAAACTTCGGTAATGTTATGAATTTTTAATGGCCATTTTCGTATCACAACATCATTTTCAGACAGTGCAATATTCCGGAGGACTATGGGAGGAGAGTCAGTCGTATTGAATTTTTTAAACGCATTAACGCCAAAATAGAATCTGAATTTATTCAGGCCAGAAAAGTCGTAGGGATGCGTTTGAGTTTTATTATTCCAAGTAACGGCAATATGGTTTTCGCGAAACGAGAATAACATTTTGAACGGGGTGGAAACATTTGGCTGTATTCCAAGGTCTGCAAAATTAAATTGAATAGAAGTTGGCTTATTATTAATAACGAGTGTGATATCGCGGAACTCCTCGTGATCAGGAGTTGACATCAGGTCGATATTGAGCGAATCATTTGCAATCACCCGCAAAATGTAGCCGTATGCATTTCGAAGTCGTTGAAAACCAAGATCAAACTCAAGGGTAAAATCACTATGAATGGAGTAAGCACCATCCGGATTCAGATCCAGTCCCGTGCGGTGATCCTTGCTCACTTCGTGTGACGCAAAAGCTAACCCATAATTAAGGTTATTTCCAGGTGTTTGAGCTTGCAGCGACCCTAGTGTGATGAGAAAGATTATTGAATAAAGAACACTCCGCATATCTGATTCGCAACTCCCGGAGCCACATTTTTTGGTCAATATTATTTAAAAAAATGAAATTAGAATTAGAAATTCAATTGAATTTGTGAGTTAAGTGGATATTAATCCGTTTTTAAGAACCTGATTCTAGGTTTGTGCGCATTAAACAAAAATACTATCAGATGCGCAAATTGTTTTGGGGACTGATCCTGTCGCTAATGGGATTTATGGATTGTTCTGCACAGCTAAATAAACTTGACCTTGTTAATCCATTTATTGGCACGGGCGGCCATGGTCATACTTTTCCAGGAGCAACTGTTCCATATGGAATGGTGCAGTTAAGTCCCGATACCAGGTTAAATGGCTGGGATGCTTCATCCGGGTACCATGCATCTGATCAGGCGATCCTTGGTTTTTCGCATACCCACCTAAGTGGCACCGGTATCGGTGATTATGGAGATGTGTTGTTCATGCCCACGACTGGAAAACAACAGTTAAACCAAGGTACGGCAGAAAAGCCCAATGCAGGTTACGCTTCACCTAAGGTGCCAGGTTCGGAATCTGCATCTCCCGGGTATTATACGGTAAGCCTCAGTGATTATGACGTTAAAGTTGAATTGACGACGACAGCCCATGCAGGTTTTCATAAGTACACATTTCCTGCCGATGCAAAAAATGCCGGTGTGATCGTTGATGTTGGGCATACACTTCAGAGTCATTTAAACCAGGTCAACCAGATTGAGGTTATAAATGATCATGAAATACGCGGTTATAAGCTCACCAAAGGATGGGCTCGGGAGCATCATGTTTATTTTCATGCGGTGTTTTCAAAACCTTTTTCCTATAAGCTGGTCAGTGGAAAAACGATTTCAAAAACAGTCACCAAGCATATCAATAAAATAGGAGCGAAGGCTTTGTTGCAATTTGATGGTCTTTCTGATCAGGAAGTACTTGTGAAAGTTGGAATATCATCAGTGGATTATGCCGGTGCAAAAAATAATGTGATGCAGGAGATCCCGGGTTGGAGTTTTGAAAGTGTAAAAAATGAAGCAGCAGAACAATGGAATACGTGGCTCAATCGAATTGATTTGAAAGGTGGCAATGTTGACCAACAAACGATATTCTATACCGCATTATACCATACTGCTATCAGTCCCAATATATTTACAGATGTTGATGGACGGTATCGCGGCATGGATAAAAAGATTCATCAATCACAAAACGGATTCCATAATTATACGGTGTTTTCTTTGTGGGATACATTCCGGGCCTTTCACCCTTTGATGACGATCATCAACACCTCCACGAACGAAGCTTGGATCCGTTCGATGATAAAAAAATACGAGGAAAGCGGAACGTTACCCATGTGGGAACTTGCTTCCAATGAAACCGGCACAATGATCGGATACAACGCTGTTCCTGTAATTGTAGACGCCTACATGAAAGGCAACAGAAACTTCGATATTGAAAAAGCATACAAGGCTATCGTTCATGCATCCACCTATGATAGCTCCATTGTCTTTGTTGATGATGAAGTAAAACATGGCATTATGCCGAAAGCAAAACATTATAATGAAACACTGGGATTTATTCCGTCAGATAAAGAAAATGAGTCAGTATCAAAGGCACTTGAATTTGCCTATAATGATTGGTGCATTTCACAAATGGCAAAGGCGTTGGGTAAAGATGCAGACTATAAAAAATTCTCTGAACGTGCTAAGCGTTACGTTCGCTACTTTGACGACAAAACCGGATTCATGCGCGGAGTAAACAGCGATGGGAGCTGGAAGACACCTTTTAATCCGCGATTTTCCAACCATCGGAAAGATGAGTATGTTGAAGGGAATTCCTGGCAATGGTCCTGGTTTGTGCCGCATGATGTTCCGGGATTGATCGCACTGCATGGCGGAAGAGATCAGTTTCTCAATAAGCTTGACAGCCTTTTCGCAGAACCTTCTGTAGTGGATGGACATAACTCATCTGCCGATATTTCGGGATTGATTGGTCAATATGCACATGGTAATGAACCGAGTCATCACGTTACCTATCTGTATACACATGCTGGACAACCCTGGAAAACACAACACCTCGTGGATTCTATACTGCAGACATTGTATTTCAATGATAAGAATGGCTTGTCCGGTAATGAAGATTGCGGACAGATGTCAGCGTGGTTTGTGCTCAGTAGTCTTGGCTTTTATCAGGTAAGTCCCGGGAATCCACTTTATACGCTTGGAAGACCTTTATTTGATGAAGCTACGATTCACCTGGAGAACGGAAAGAAATTCACGATTAGGGCTTCCAACAACAATGATAAGAATAAGTACGTATCTGAAGTCAAGCTCAACGGAGTCGTGTTACAGCAACCTTTCATTTCTCATTCAGATATTATCTCCGGAGGCATATTGGAATTTGCCATGAGTGATCAGCCATTGAAAAATAATTTAAAGCGTGTTGCGGATGCCGAAAAATGATTTTTCGAAACTCGAAAAGGAAGCGTTGATTGAATTGTTGTTAGCCAGTCAAGGAACATTGGAAAAGACAAAATCCCAATTGCGAAACGTGCGTGAAAAACTGAAGTCAGCGCGCAAGCGTATCAGGAAAATGAATGATATTATTCTATATCAACGCAAACGTATATTGGAAAGCATACATTAAGACATGGTTTAGTAAGGTGAGTGTGTTTGGTAAGATGCCGTACAGTAATGTGCGGCATTTTTTGTTTTGAAGTGCAAGTACGGTCTGTATCCCAATGCATAAAAAAACTTCGGTTATGCAGCGCATTTTAATTCCTCACTACATGAGTTATCCGCTTTCTTTGATTTGTTACCGTCACTGTAAGAAAAAATTCAAAAAAATTAAAATTAAGAGTGGATTAATAGGTTTTTAAGAGATTATTAAGAGCCTGCCGATACTTTGGTGTCCGTAACGATTGCAGTCTATCGCTGAATTGTTTTGTATACATCAAGCGTATGAATCAATCGCTGAACAAAACCCATGATGAAATGAAAAAACTAAATGTGATAAGTCTGCTTTGTTTAATGCTGATGGTATGTTGCGCGGAGGAAAACGGAGCAAAGTCTGACGCCACGGATGTAATTGTTGATGATCCTAATGCGATGTATCCCGCCTACAATAAATTGGTTATGGCAGGATATCAGGGATGGCATGCTGCGGAAGGGGATGAATCCAATCGTGGATGGTATCACTATCAGAAAAATGGTTGTGGTTTTTTCCCGGGTTGTACGAATGTTGATTTGTGGCCCGATATGACGGAATATGAGGTTCAATATAAAACAGATTTCACGTATCCCGATGGTTCGAGTGCATACGTATATAGTCCCTATGACGAATCTACCGTTGACCTCCATTTTAAATGGATGAAAGAGTATGGTCTCGATGGCGTACACATGCAGCGGTTTGTAGGTGAGATCAAACCTTCCAACGCCAGTGGAAAAAGACATTTCAATAAGGTATTGGAGAATGCACTCAAAGCGGCCAGGAAACATGACCGTGCCATTAGTGTTATGTATGACCTCAGCGGATGCTCACCTGCGGATGTTGCTTACCTTGAGACAGACTGGAATGAGCTCGTTGAATTGTATGACCTGCTGGACAGTAAAGTCAATCCTACTTATTTACAGCATAATGGAAAACCGCTGGTTACCATCTGGGGTGTGGGTTTTAATGACAATCGTGCCTATTCACTTGATGACGTGAACAAACTCGTAGACAAACTGCTTGCCACGAAAAAAGTTTCCATCATGCTCGGTGTTCCTTATTACTGGAGAACATTTGGTAACGATACGGAAAAAAATGAATTGCTGCACACGCTGATCAAAAAGGTAGACATCATCATGCCTTGGGCGGTGGGCCGATTTAATATCAATAGCTTTAATCCGAACAATCTAACAGAAGATATTAAATGGTGTAATACCAACGGTGTTGACTATGTGCCGCTGGTTTTTCCTGGATTTAGCTGGGCGAATATGCATAATGATCCCGCCCTGTATAACGCTATTCCAAGACTGGAAGGTGATTTTCTTTGGAAGCAAATCGCTTGGGCGAAGAACGCGGGAGCGAAGTCTCTCTACGTGGCCATGTTCGATGAAATCGATGAGGGCACGGCCATCTACAAAGTTAGCAACGAGGACAATGTTCCACTTAATGGCGATTCCGGACTGAAATTCATAGGTGTAGAAGCGAACCTGGATACCGATTATTACCTGTGGCTGACCGGGCAGGGCGCAAACTGGTTCCATGGTGATAGGAGCTATGGTATCACAAAACCTACGCGCGAATAAACACGCTCCTTAATATAAAGATGTTTGTCACCCACTCGTAACATAGTTCTCTAATTTCAACAACTACAATCATGCGATTAATTTGTATTTTGATTTTGCTCGTGATGTTCCATGAAGGCGATGCACAAAGTCGCCACGGAAAAGTGGGCATGTATTCTTCATACAAAGGACTTGTAATGGCAGGTTACCAGGGGTGGTTTCGCACACCCGGTGATGGATCTGGAAACGGTTTTGTTCACTATGGACGAAACGGAAAATTTGAGGATGGAAATTCAACCATTGATTTCTGGCCCAATGTTTCAGAATATGAAAAGACCTATGAAACGTCCTTCAAGCATGCCGATGGATCACCCGGAAAGGTTTTCAGTTCTGTGGATAAGAGTACTACTGATCTACACTTTAAGTGGATGAAGCAATACGGCGTGGATGGTGTGTTTATACAGCGTTTCTTTGGAGTGACACGTGACTATAAAAATTCAGCGAAATCTGAGGATGTAATACTGCAGAACGCCATGAACGCAGCCATCAAGTATGATCGCGCCATTGCTGTGATGTATGACTTGTCAGGATTGCGAGCAAAGGGGGAAGATTGTTCGTCTATCATTGAAGACTGGAAAATGCTGGTGGATAAACTGAGGGTCACTAATGCCGGATCCAAACAGAATTACCTTTTTCACAACGGAAAACCTTTAGTAGCTATCTGGGGACTCGGTTTCCCGGATCGTCCATACAACATCCGGGACATCGGTATCAATCGCCTGATCGAATTCTTAAAAAATGATCCGGTATACGGTGGATGTGCTGTCATGCTGGGTGTGCCAACTTATTTTCGTGAACTGAACAAAGATTGTTTGCCCGATCCTTATCTGCATGATCTTATTCGTTCTGCAGATATTGTGCTTCCCTGGATGGTACAGCGTTTTACTCCACTCGTACATAATGTAACGGATCATTTCCGTGATCATATCATGGCAGACATCGCATGGACCAAAGCGAACAAAGTGGACTACGTTCCTATTGTATATCCGGGGTTCAGTTGGCGGAATTTATCATTGATAAATCCTGGGCTTGCAAAGTATACTTCCTATGGGGCAATTCCGAGATTGAAGGGAGAGTTTTATTGGGATCTCGTTCATGGATCAATCAACGCGGGTGCGGAAATGCTTTATGTGGCCATGTTCGATGAGATCGATGAGGGTACTGCCATCTTCAAGGTAAACGATACCCCGCCACGAGGTGCAACCACACAATTTGTTGACAATGATGGAATGCCTTCGGACCATTATTTGTTCCTCACTGGCCAGGCCGCAAAAATGTTGCGTAAAGAAATCCCATTAACGAAAGAAATGCCTTCACGATAGTATCGCCAGAAATTGTAGTATTGAATAAAATTTCAGAACGTTTCTTGAAGAAAGATAATGATGCCTGATCGGTAATATGTTTTGATCATGCTGCTCATGTTTTTATTTCATCAATCCGATTTCAATACAAACTGGTGGCGATAAAAATAAATTTGTTTTCATTTATCTTCCTGCACTCTTGCATGACCTTTCGAAATAACCCAGACCTGATTAAGGGCGAATTAATTTTGACTTAATAAACTTTCTTTTTGCTCAAATCATATCGCCCGTTTAAAAACGGATGACGACCACCGAAATTGACCGATAGCAGTATTTCGATTAAGAGGCTTAGCAATCCATTTTTTTATGGCAGAATTGACGGTTCGGGATATTTGTTCTCGCATCACGAATATGCTTTAAACAGGAAATTCAGGGTTTTTCCTTGTCCTCTGCCCATATTATATAAGGAATTTAGTTGAACTCGTAGTGCATAACCTTGCAAACGCCGCGGTACTGTGGTGATAGGTTGAAGAAATCAGCCGATTTTGGAATCACCCCATATTTTCTGGGCGACATCATTAATATTAATTTTTTCTAAAAAAAATCTCGCATTAATAGGGATTTAAGAGAGAATTAATTGACCGAACCTAAGTTTGACTCACCGCTAACGATTGAAATAGAGATCGGAAACGGTAACAGAGTTCTAAATCTTAACCTTTAATATTCAATCCTATGGGTAAAATCTACATGTTTTTGCTTCTTTTTTCAGCCTGGTGTACCATGGCGCCGGCGCATGCAGCGTCGGGCAAGGGGACCCAGGCTGCGTATCGACCAGAAATTAGACACATTGATGGCGAACGAAAGATTGTCATTGCTACTGCAAGTGAGGCCGCCTTTCTGCGAACAGAAACCATGGAGGATGTGATTGCTTCACGTGATCATTTAGTACTATCCGAAAACACCAACCGAAATCCCGAAGTTGTTCAAAGTAGGCAAATCACCGGTAAAGTCATTGAGGAAGACGGTACGGGACTTCCCGGTGTCAGCGTATTAATTGAAGGGACTACCGTAGGTACGGTCACCGACATAGATGGGAATTATACCATTAGTGTCCCTTCCGATGAATCTGTGCTCGTGTTCAGTTTTATAGGGTATGTAACGCAAAGAGTTACAGTAGGAGCCCTCGCGGTCGTCAATATTACTATGGTGGCCGATATTATGAGCCTGGACGAAGTTGTAGTAGTAGGTTACAGCACGCAGAAAAAAGCAACATTGACCGGCGCTGTATCGGTCATTGAAAATGAAGATATTGTCCGTACAAAAAATGAAAACGTACTGAATGCGATGACTGGTAAATTGCCAGGTGTTCGTATCGTACAAAAGAGTGCGGCCCCGGGTGCGTATGATACGCAAATGGACATTCGCGGTATGGGAGATCCGTTGTTTGTGATTGATGGCATTGTTCGCGATAAGGACTTCTTCGCACGCATGAGTTCAGAGGAAATAGAAAGTGTCTCCATATTAAAAGACGGTAGCGCAGCGGTTTATGGTTTGCGTGCAGCCAACGGCGTTGTGGTAGTAACTACTAAAAGAGGTGTAGTAAATCCGGATGGAAAGGTGGACATCACGTTAAATGCCAGTACTTCCTGGCAACAATTTCTGTACGTCCCGAAAAGTGTCAACGCTGTAGATTACATGACGTTGAGAAACGAACAAAACTGGCAGGACTTTGGTAAAAATTACCTGGTACGCACCAATCCACTTTTTACTGAAGAGCAGATCGAGGAGTACCGTAACGGTACTAAAAAATCTTATAACTGGTTTGATCAGGTGTTTAATAAAACAACGCCGCAACATCAGACTGACTTGACTGTGAACGGAGGTAGCGAAAAAATAAGATACTTCTTTAACCTTGGTTATTCCAAACAGGAAGGATCTTACAAGAGCGGAGATTATTATTCCACACGCTGGAACCTGCGTACCAATATCGATGCTCAAATTACCAAAAGATTAAGTGCCGGAATTTCTCTAGGCGCTATCATGGTTGATACACATCAGCCAAATGGAACCGGCTGGACAACCTACAAACTAACCTGGTTGACGCGTCCCGACGCACCGTTTTATGCCAACGATAATCCGGAGTATCCGAATGGTAATTCAGAAGTGTTGAACGAAGGTGCCAATATGATCGTACAAACCGATGCGGATTATGTAGGCTATAACTTAACCAAGGACAGAAGATACAACGGAACACTCACACTTGAGTATGAGATTCCAGGAGTTGAAGGATTGTCGGCAAAGGGACTCTATGACTACTCGCCAAGTTTACCCGATTTCACCACGTATAAACGGGCTTATACATTGTTTCGCTATAATCCGGACGTCGATACGTACTCACCTATCCAACGGAACACGCCTTCGGATATAACCAGAACAGTGGGTCTCTCTTATAGTACGAACATGCAGTTGGGATTGCATTATAACCATTCTTTTTTTACGGACCATAATGTGAGCAGCTTCCTTATTTACGAAGAAAGATATAATGCATGGGACGGTATTAATGCTTACCGCGAGTTACTGGTGGAGTCTGAATATTTATTTGCCGGAGAAGATCTTCGTCAACGGGCATTCCAGAGCGATATGGGTGATCAGGCAAGTCAATCACTGATTGGTTCATTGAATTATGATTTCAGGGGCAAGTATCTGCTTGATTTTAAATTTCGCTACGATGGTTCCTCGCGCTTTCCTGAGGGCAATCGTTTTGGTTTCTTCCCTTCAATTTCAGTAGGATGGCGACTGAGTGAAGAAAGTTTCATCCAGGAGAACATTGCATTTCTAAGCAACCTTAAGATAAGAGCTTCTTATGGAGAGATGGCGAATGACGCTATTGCCGGAGTCTATCCTCCAGCAACGGGTTATGGTCTGAATGGTAATGAATACGGATGGTACTACGGTGGCACATTGACTGGAGGTGTATCAGCGCAAAGCATTCCTAACCCTAATCTGACATGGTACAATGCAAAAGCATATAACGTCGGACTTGATTTCGGATTGCTTGATCAGAAGCTGAGTGGCACCATAGACGTTTTTAAGCGTGATCTTACGGGCATATTGGCAACCGGTGCTGCCGTAATTCCGGGAACAGTAGGTGCTAGTTTACCGCAGGAAAACCTGAATAGTGAGCGAAACTTTGGTTATGAAATCTCATTGAGGTATACCAATTCGTTCAAGGACATCAATTATTACATAGGTGGACAACTGTCTGCAACGAAAAGCATGAGGACAAGTTGGCTTGAAACACCTGCTGGTAACTCTTACGATAGATGGCGAAATCGCACCAGCGGACGTTATAATGATATCTGGTGGGGTAACGAATCAGAAACTCAATTCAAGAGTTACCAGCAGATTCAAAACTATGGACTTCCGGTAGCGCAAAACACATTACCCGGTGATTGGGTGTTGAATGATTGGAACGACGATGGCGTGATCAACGACCTCGATCAACATCCGATAGCTTCCATTGGTCGGCCCGTATTTAACTACGGTATTTCATTGGGAGGAACATGGAAAGGGTTTGACGTTGCATTGGATTTCCAAGGTGCATGGGGTGTGTATGTACAATACGCTGAAGTGCTCACTGAAGCACTACCATTCGGGGGACAAAATACACTCGACTATTTTATGGACCGTTGGCGTCCGGCAGACCCCAATGCAGATTATTTTAATCCCAATACAAAATGGATCTCCGGCTATTATCCGGTCACAGGTCATGATGGTCGACGCACTGGTACAAACGGTGTTCAAAATGCATCATACATGCGTTTAAAGACAGCACAGATTGGTTATACACTTCCAGGGAACCTGGCATCCAAAGTCGGTTTGCAGAATGTGAGATTCTATGTGAGTGGATACAACCTGCTAACATTTACCGGACTTGAAAATATTGATCCAGAACGGCCCACATCCGGAGGCACTGGTGCCGCAGCTGTTGAGTTCTACAATTATCCTGTGAACAAGACTTATACAATTGGAGCAACTGTCAAATTCTAAATGAACTTACCGATGAAAAAACAATTCTTAATATATATAACGCTTCTGTGCATAGGAACTTTCTCATGCCAGGATTTGAACCTGGAACCGAAAGGAATATTGGGCGAGCCTGAACTCTTTGGTAATGAAAATGGTGTGAAGAAATACTTCGCAGCAATTTATAACAGTCTTCCCATAGAGGATTTTCTTTACTACGGAACCAATTCAAACACGGCATACCGTCCGGATAACTATTGGGAGCAAGGTAAAAACAGCCTTGGCAACATGAGTGGCGAATTTTTTAACTCGTGGGTAGAGGTAGACAATGATGGTTTTGCGTATTGGCCTTATGACCGCATTCGTGACATAAACACCTTCATTCAGAATTTTCCCAATTACAAAGCGAATTATACGGAAGTAGCATATAACAATCTGCTCGGTGAAGCTCATTTTTTACGTGCCTTCTATTACTTCGGACTTGTCAAACGTTACGGCGGGGTGCCGATCATAAAAGAAGTACAGGATCCGCTTGCTGATCTTGAAACGCTGGAAGTGCCCAGGAATACAGAATATGATACCTGGAAATTTATCTATGACGATCTGACATTTGCCATTGAAAACATGGGCACAAGTACCACTGAAACGGGTCGTGCAAATAAATATGTTGCTGCAGCTTTATTGTCACGTACCATGCTTTATGCTGGTTCTATTGCAAAGTATAGTCAGTATTTAGGTTTTGAAGGTGAAGCTGCAACGATCGCAGGTTTGGCAGGAATGGATCCTTCACAAGCCAATGAATTTTTCCAGTATTGTGTTGATGCAGGCAACGTTGTTGAAACCGGTCCATATTCATTGTACACCAAGGGATATCCTGATAAGGCAAAGAATTTTGCAGATCTTTTCCTGGATCCAACTTCATCCGAGAACATATTCATCAAAGACTATGATATAACGTCTCCGGGTAATAACCGTTTGCGTCATAGTTACGATGCGTTGATGTCACCGCAACCTGATATGTCTTCATTTGTAGGTGCAGAAAGTTATCCACCATTTGATTTTATGTCATTGTACGATATGCCTGCCGTTGTAAATGAGGATGGGACACCAGTGCGTTTTGATAGTCGCGGCGATATTCGCAATGGCATGGAACCTCGCATGCTTGGCACAATGTATTTTGACGGTGATGAGTTGCGTGGTAAGACTTTCAGCATCCAACGAGGCATTTACAGGAATTTTGATGGGCTCGCTTCAGACGCTGATTATGGAAGTAGTGCGGCACCTATTAACAATGGCAATAATCGCATCCTGGGAGGCAGGGGATGGACGACAGAAATTGAAGGTGTCGTTTATAATATTACAGGAGCCCATGGACATTTTGAGGATCAAGGCGGAGAGAACAACGGCTGGGGAGCCGCATTCATTCGTAAATACGTGAACCCTGCCATGCCAACAAGTGATGTTCGCGAATATCGCAGTGATCAGCATTGGGTAGTATTTCGTCTCGGTGAAGTTTACCTGAATACCGCTGAAGCCCTTTATGAATTAGGCAATAGGGATGAAGCTTTCGATTATATAGAAATGATCCGGGTGCGCGCCGGGGCTAACGTTACTCGTCCTGCGATCGATATGACAACATCGAATATTGGCACAATCAATAACGCAAATTATCCCTACCAGATTGAGCATTCATTGCAATTCATCCGTGATGAACGCGAACGCGAACTGTATGGAGAAAATCATTGGTGGTGGGATCTTCGCCGTTGGAGAACTGCTGACCAGGTATTAAATCAATTCCGTCACCATGTGCTGAGTTGTTACTACGTAGCCGATGAAGGGAAATACATTTACCTGGATGAAATAAACAGGTGGAACAGAAGCTGGACAGCCTCCAAGGCGTGCTATTATGAGCCGATTCCATGGGGAGAAATTGGTAAGAATAAAAATCTGCTACCTCAAAATCCACTTTACTAATTGTTAAATATTGATTTAATACTATGAAAAATATTATATACATACTCCTGGGAATAGTATTGGTGTCGATCAGTTCCTGTATGGAGGTCGATAACTGGAACGAGCCAAATGCAAGGGTTCATGGTCGGATAATTGATTCTTATACAGGGGAAAATATCCTGACCTCGCAAGGAGACTGGGGTATTCGCATCTGGGAAAGAACATGGACGGAGTCTGTTCCGAATTCTCAGTCGCTGGCGGTAAAGCAAGATGGTTCATATAACAACAGTAAACTTTTCAAAGGTACGTATGATATGCTTCCTTACGGAGGTCCTTTTTGGCCAGTTGATACGATTAAAGATGTAGCATTCAAAGGAAATACAGAACAGGATATCATCGTAACGCCATATCTGCAGTTGGAGGGTTTTGAAGTTTCACGAAATGGCTTGAAATTAATGTTAACCTGTGTCTTGAAAGCGCCAATCCGTGATGGCCTTCCTAACCTGGTTGAGATCAAACCCTTCCTGAGTCTTAACCCGTTTTGCGGAGCAACGAATTTTATAGACATCCCCGAGTATAACAATCTACGAAAACAAATTAACAAGCCATGGCTGGAAGAAGTTGGTGATGTTGAAACGAGTGAAGTTTATCATATTGGGCCACTTCCTGTAAAACCAGGCTATACATACTATGTACGGTTGGGAGCAAATGTAAACGACGCAAACAGAAAGTATAATTACACTGAAATTATTAAAGTAGAAGTGCCGGCAGATGCTCAGAACGATCCTGATGAGGTACCTGAAAACTTTTTCACTAACGCACAATGGCCTTTTGCCAAAGCGGACTGGGATGGTAATCGCTGGGGCAATTTATCCGGCGCCTGGATTACCAACGAGGCTATGCGCACCCGTGATGGTAGAGGCGGTTACGATGGTGGCTGGGAAGGACCGGCAAATGATAAACAAAGTCTTGGGTTTGAACGGTGGGGAGAAGGTGAAACGCCAATTGTCGATGGCAAGCTCTATCAAACATTTGATCTTCCTGCAGGCCTTTACAAGTTTACGATGAGTCTGGCAGGAGAGAATCCGATCATCAGCAACGGTGGTAGCGATCCAAGATATATCGCGGCAGCCGTTGGTGAAACACTGCCCGATACTGAAGACCTGGCTTCTGCACTTGCCTCTACCAACTTTGCTGGTCTTGCCAACGATGCATCTACCAGTATCGAATTTTCTCTGGATGAACCCACAACGGTATCTGCAGGCTTTGTGGTGAACTTCACCGGTACAGAACAAAATGTGAGACCCTCCTGGCTAAAACTGGAAAAATTAGATTAGAAATTAAAAATGGTTGCTCATCACACATGTGGTGGGCAACCTTTATTCCTTAATTCATTTCTGCACGATTTGTTTTGGTATTCGTGTATGATGTACGCATGTAAACTCATGCGGTTTCAAAAGTTTAGTTTCTAAAAAAATTTAGCGCAATAACAGAAGTGCACCGCAAAGCATGTTATCTGCGATGGAATTGTCTGACGCATTCCCGGATAAGCATTGATGAAAAACAAATGAAAAAAATATCAAATAATAAAACGCGATTACTGACTACGCTTTTGATAGGTAGTATTTTTTTGTTTGCTTTTTCAACAGCATCTGCGCAGAACTGGAGATTAGTTGATACAAAATATCCTACCATCGACAATGTTGTAATCGCTTACTCAGTAGCAGATTTTGGCGTTACCGGTGATGGCATTACCGATGTTACGCAGCAATTTCAGGATCTCCTCAACGAGTTGGGAGATTTGGGTGGAGGAACCTTATTTGTGCCTGAGGGACAATATGTGATAAGAGGTAATCTGCTGCTTCCGAAAGGAATTACCCTGCGAGGAGAATGGAAGAAACCTGAAAAAGGAGAGCCGGTTACCGGTACTGTGTTAATGGCGTATGCAGGAAAGGGACAAGAAGATGCAACGCCGTTTATTACCATGGAACCATCATCAGCGGTGATGGACCTGGCCATCTGGTATCCGGAACAAACTGCGTCCAATATCACGCCATATCCTCCCACTGTCGAATTCGGCAAACCAAACTATTTTGGTAATGAAAACTGTAACGCCAAAAATATCACGTTGGTAAATTCTTATAGTGGTATTGTTTTCTCACGGAAAAATGGAGGAACATGTCCGACGATTAATGGTGTTTATGGAACGCCATTATCAAGAGGTATTGAAATCGATAATATAGTGGATGTAGGACGCATTGAATGGATCGATTTTTCACCAGATTACTGGGCAGGTTCTGGCCTACCAAATGCGCCATCAATAGATGGAGATCATAAAGCATGGATATATGAAAACGGAACTGGAGTTGTGATGCGAAGAAACGACTGGTCATATACCAGTTTTGTAAACGTTGATGGCTATAACAAAGGCTTTCATGCAGTGGAATCCATTACCAGTCCTGGTGCGCATCCCAATGGACATAATTACGCAATGACTTTTACCAACTGCAAAATAGGTCTGGATATCAGCGCAGCAAATGCAGTTGGATTGATGTGCACCGGAATTAAAACTGTGAATTGTGAAACAGGGATTGCTGTTGAAAACGCAGCATCAGGCGTTGTACAATTGCATACATGCTCATTGGGTGCTACTAAAAATGCAATTCTGGTGGATGAATCTTCCAGTACGCGACTAATGGTCATCCAATCGGAGATTAATACAGGCGCAGTAAATGTAAGTGGCGGTACCTTTACAGTAACTGATTCTGATTTTAACAATGCTGCTCCGCAAATCAGCATAATGAAAAATGCACGTGCTATTATAACCGGCAATCGGTTTGCACACACTGCGCACGTTGTAGAAACCTCCATCTTTAAAAATATTGTCGATCATACGCCAGTCAATACGAAACTATTGCCGAAGATCATGGAGATTGCAGCGGAGACACACAAGCCCTCGCGTATTGAATTATACGTTGCTACCAGTGCTCCCTACAATGCTGTCGCAAATGGTATTGTCGATAATACGCTTGCAATTCAATCAGCCCTTGATCACGCCGCTGCCGACGGGGGTGGTGTAGTTTTTCTGCCTCCTGGAAAATATAAAGTGCTTGGTAACCTGGTTATTCCTTCCGGTGTCGAGTTAAAAGGTTCTGTTGATGTAAGCACAACGCCGACAGGTCCGGGAAGTATACTGGAGGTTTATGCCGATAAAAATAATCCCGATGGTGAACCATTTCTAAAGTTGTCAGAGAACAGTGGTATACGTGGTATCGTATTCAACTATCCCGAACAATTAATAACGAACCTACCCGGTATTGCAAAATATCCATACTGCCTTCAGGCCACTGGTGCAAACACATACATGATTAATATAGGCATGCGTGCTGTTGATAAAGGTGTTGACTTGTTTTCATACCCCAGTGACAATCATTACATCGACTACATGGCCGGTCATGCATTTGACGTCGGTATTCGCGTTGGTGGCGGTACTGCGAATGGAAAAATATATAACACCCAGTTCAATGTCATCGCGTATGCTGCGGGTGACGAATCAAAATATGGCAGTTGGCCAAATTCTGTTGGCGATGGTGGTCCGGCCTATGATTATGGATTTGCCAATTTCAACTTTATGATTCTGGGAGACTGTAAAGATCAGCTGCTGTATAACAATTTTCATTACGGTTCAAAGAACGGTATGGTCTTAAGTGATGTTGATGGCGCTGGTCCTTCCGGTTTAAGCATTGGCAGTGGAATTGACGGCGCACGAAACGCGCTTGTGATCAACGCCGTTGGAAACGGTGGTTTCGATTTTGTAAATACACAGATTGTTTCCATCGGGAACACGAACACAAAATACATTGAGACCGGTTCCGGATATACTTCGGGTGTTACCTTGTATAACGCTGATTTCTGGGGTAATCCTTCCAATGGCATCTACATGGATGGCGGTGAGTTTTTACTTCAGTTGGTAAATTTTAATCAGCCTGGTCAGCAACGCCTGGCATTGCTCAACGGAGATTCGTTGTATATAGAAGCTTCCAGCGTAAATCCTGTTAACCAGTTACTGGCAGGTGGAACAGAGCCTCGCTTTTCAATACATTCTTCTATTGTAGATCCTACAGGGATTGTAAAAGCTAATTGTGATCTCTGGGTTAACAATATGGGAAACGCTCCGGAAGTTGCATTCGAATCTGCTATTGGCCGAAGCTTATGGCAAGTTTCAGCTTCACATAATACAGCAAACGCCATCCAAGCAATTGACGCCAATCCGACAACACGATGGTACACCGGAGGTCCGCAAACTTCAGGACAATGGTTTACGATCAATTTTGGTAAACGTGAAAAAATCGAACAAATCATTCTAGATGTTAAGGGAAGTCCCTCCGACTCGCCGCAAAAGTATGCACTATACGTCTCTGACAATGGCACCGATTGGTATGGACCTGGAGTATCGGGCACGGGGGCTGATGTGATGACCATTGTAAGTTTTCCATCTTCAACTGTTCAGTACGTAAGAATTGTTCAAACCGGGTCGAAAGGTAATTGGTGGTCAATACACGAAGTATATGCCTTTGGTAGTGAATCACCGGTAAGCGTGGCAGGGATTGGTTTGGAGGAACCCGAAATAACATTACCAATCGAAAGTAGTTATGACGCTCATCCTGAGTTTCTCCCAGAGACTCCTGCAAATCAAACTGTTTTTTGGAAGTCGAACCGAACAAACATCGCCACTGTGGACGTCGATGGAAAAATAACCGGTATCGCATCCGGTGTGGCCACCATTACAGCAATCAGTATGGATGGAATAAAAAAAGCAAATGTTAAAGTAATTGTTGGCGACGGTACAATTACAGCAATCGATGAAAACAATCGTAATGACGATGTGCTCAAATTATTTCCGAACCCTGCATCGGGTAATATTTCATTAAGCTACTGGCTGGATAAAACACAAGACGTTTCGGCAGAAGTTTTCAACATGGCCGGCGTCATTGTACGAACAACGACCATTCCATCACATGCAGGTGAGAACCTGGTGTCATTCTCATTGGAAGGGTTTTCACCAGGAGTATATTTCTTACGACTTCGTACAGAAGAAAGCATTCAGATGAAAAAACTGGTACTGCATAATAAACTGTGATGATGAAAACAACTTTCACGTTTACACGGAAGTGCAGGAGGGGAATAGGATTAGTTCTTGGTTTGTTTTTACCGTGTATTTCTATCCTGGCACAAACGGCAAATCCATTTGTCCGGAATATTTATACCGCGGATCCTTCTGCCCATGTCTGGCCCGATGGTCGTTTGTATGTTTATCCGTCTCATGATATAGAGCCACCTCAAGGTTGCGACCTGATGGATAAATACCACGTCTTTTCTACTGACGACATGATTAACTGGACCGATCATGGAGAAATTCTGGGTGCTGCTGATGTTAGCTGGGGTAGGGCAGAGGGTGGTTTTATGTGGGCACCGGATTGCGCCTACAAAGACGGAACATATTACTTCTATTTTCCGCATCCTTCTGGCGATGGAGATCAATGGAATTCAACCTGGAAGATCGGTGTGGCAACGAGTTCAGAACCGGCAGCGAATTTTCAAGTTCAGGGATACATAGAAGGATTGAAGTCGATGATTGATCCATGTGTGTTCGTGGATGACGACGGAGAAGTATATCTCTACTATGGCGGAGGTGGTCAATGCGAAGCCGGTAAATTGAAAGATAATATGATGGAAATCGATGGACCAATGCAGACAATGCAGGGGCTCGAAGATTTTCATGAAGGCGCCTGGGTACATAAACGTAATGGAATGTATTATCTCTCTTACGCCGATAATAATCGATCGGGAGGAAATCAGTTGCGCTATGCTGTAAGCAATAATCCGCTAGGCCCCTGGACCTACAAAGGAGTTTATGTAAAACCTACAGGAAGTCCTACCAATCATGGTTCCATCATTGAATACAAAGGACAGTGGTATGCATTTTATCACAATAGTTTGTTATCCGGTCATCCGTGGCTGCGCTCCATTTGTGTTGATCCACTTTTCTACAATGAAGATGGTACCATACAAATGGTCGAACAGTCACGCGAACACGGAATGCCCTTTGCGCAACAGCCATTATTAATTCCCGGCACGATAGAAGTAGAGGATTATGATCTCGGTGGTCAAGGGAAAGCATATAGTGACTCAGAAACTATAAACAATGGAAATGCCTATCGGGAGGATGAAGGCGTGGATATTGAAATGAACAGCTCAGGAAATTATAATGTGGGATGGACGAATGGAGGGGAATGGTTGGAATACACGGTGAATGTTACAGAGAACGCATTGTATACCATCAAGACAGTAGCAGCCTCGCCAAATAATAACAGCGCCATTCGATATAAATTAGATGGAAATGATATTGCAGGTTCGGTACATATTCCAAATACCGGAGGATGGCAGACTTACAAGGCGATTTTAACAAAAGAGATCAGTCTTGATGCGGGCTCGCATATTCTTCAATTGTTTGAAGAAACCGGAGGGTTCAATATTGATAAAATAATATTTGAGAAAGAAAGTGTAATTACTTCCGTTTCAACACCACACGAACAAAAACATCACGGGATCTTTCCAAACCCGGCTTCCACTGAAATAATTATTGAATTTTCTGAACGAGATCCTTTTGTTTTTCAAACTGCAATTTTCGACATGAGCGGACAGATCATTGAATTGTATAATAACACGACCAACGAAAAAAGGATTTCATTAGATGTTAGTAGAGTTAGTCCGGGTTGTTACGTATTGAAGACCTATTCTTCACAGGGTGTTCAAATCAGCAAATTGCTGATCAAAAGGAATTAATAAATACATAATAGTGAATGCAAAAATACAAAGTGTTTCAGGTTTAAATTTACATCTATCAATTATGAAATTAGTTAGCGTTACAACAGCTTCAATTTTGATTCTATTTATTTTGTCTTCGATCCAGGTCAGAGCTAAGAAAAATCCATTTATCACTCACATGTATACCGCCGATCCTTCAGCCCGGGTGTGGCAGGATGGTAGGTTATATGTATATGCATCACATGACATAGCTCCACCGCAGGGTTGTGATTTAATGGATCAATATCACGTATTCTCCACGGACGACATGGTAACCTGGGTCGATCATGGGGAAATTTTGCGTGCGAGCCAGGTTAAGTGGGGACGCCCCGAAGGCGGTTTCATGTGGGCTCCGGATTGTGCCTATAAAAATGGAACGTACTACTTCTATTTTCCCCACCCGACAGGCAGTGGAGATCAATGGAATTCAACCTGGAAGATCGGTGTGGCAACCAGTAAACATCCCGCGAAAGATTTTACATCTCAAGGTTATATTGAAGGTTTGGAGGCAATGATTGATCCTTCTGTTTTTGTCGATGATGATGGGCAGGCCTATTTCTATTACGGTGGTGGTGGTAAATGTCAAGGCGGTAAATTAAAAGACAACATGATAGAAATCGATGGAGAAATGAAACCCATGGAAGGCCTGGTCGATTTTCATGAAGCGAGCTGGGTGCATAAATACAACGGTGTTTACTATTTGTCATACTCCGATAACCACGATGAGAACAATGCTAAGGATGGTGTTAAAGGAGATAACAGGATGAGATATGCGACCAGCGACAATCCACTGGGTCCATGGAAATACCAAGGCATTTATATGCAACCTACGGATAGCTACACAAACCATGGCTCCATCGTAGAATACAAAGGCAAATGGTATTCCTTCTATCACAATAGTTCGCTTTCAAACCATGATTGGTTGAGATCTATATGTGTTGATGAACTCTACTACAATGAAGATGGTACGATAAAAATGGTAAATCAAACGATCAAAAAATGAAATTCCGCTGCTGCCATAAACTGCGATGGACAACGTTGATGGACGCAGTCGGATGTAAGTAGATTTAGCAATGAAGATCGCTATGAACAGATAATTTAAAACGGAGGATTTGATATATGTTATTACAAAATGAGATTACTACCGATGATGCGGTAGTAGGAATTGATATTGGGGGCACGCATATTTCAGCGGCACTTGTCAATCTTAAAACCAGAGCGCTAGTACCAAATTCACTAAGGCGCCGCGACGTTGATTCAGGTAGTGAGGCAAACGAATTAATCCGTCATTGGAGCGAAATTATTCAGGAGGTTGCCGGAACACACAATCCAAAGTCAACACGAATTGGCATCGCTATGCCGGGGCCTTTCGACTATGACGAAGGAGTTTCTATGATTAAGGATCAGGGAAAGTTCAAGGCATTGTATGGTTTGAATGTTAAAGAATTACTTGCTCAGCATTTGACGATCGAAAAGAATCATATTAGAATGATGAACGACGCAGCTTGTTTTTTAAGTGGAGAAGTATTTAGTGGTGCAGCCAGAGAGTATGACAGAGCGATCGGTATCACCTTAGGAACCGGCTTAGGTTCCGCAACGTACAATGAAGGAGAGACACAGGATGCAGGACTCTGGGAACATCCATTTAAAGCAAGCATTGCCGAAGATTATATTTCTACCAGGTGGTTTGTTCGCCGGTATCAGGAGATTTGTGGTCACCAATTAAAAGGGGTGAAGGAGTTACTTGGATACACAAAGACCGATGTTCGTGCAGTTCAAATCTTCGAAGAGTTCGGCCGAAATCTTGGAGAATTCCTTTCATCGTTCGTTGTCACGCATAAACCTCAGGTAATTGTAATCGGTGGAAATATTTCACACGCGTCTGATGTGTTCTTGCCTGAAGTACAAAAAGTACTACGCACAAATGCGATTGACGTGCCCGTGCGAATGACAGCGTTAGGCGAAAACGCCTGCGTCATTGGTGCGGCAAGCACGTGGTTGGAAAAACATGTGGCTCAGCACGGGTGAAAAACCAACGTGTATTAGGACAAGTTACCGGAACGCAGGTTAAAAGTGTTGGGCGCGCCTACTCCTAACTTTTTATGGTCTGTTAACTATTATGATGACAAGTATCGTGTAATACAAAATATAGCATTGAATCAACCGGAAGGAAGAGACATAGTCACCAACGTCTATGATTTTGTTGGTAAGGTTATGAATACACGAACCACCCATAATGCAGAAGCGGTTTTACAACAAGCCATGGAGAAGATGGCCAAGTACAAACAGAAATACGAAAGCCTGAACAGCTTGAGTGACATCAAAAACTCCCCGAAATCCGACGCATGGTAAACCCTTGATCGAACGACTACTTCCCGGAGTTGCCTTACAGGTACTGCGCAAGAACGATTTATTTCTTGATATAAATCCTTACCTCGGTTACAGGATCACCCCAAGACCCACGTCAGGCATCGGCTGGAACCAACGGATAAGCTACAGTTTAGATCACGATCGTTTTACATCGGCTTCGGAGGTTTATGGCGCGCGTTTATTTACGGAATATCGTCTATGGAAAGGGTTTTCACCGCGTATAGAAATTGAGTGTATGAACACTTTAGTTCCCCCAAGTGTAGGGCGACCAGTCACCACTGATCTTTCGAATCGTGAATGGGTTCGAAGTATTTTTCTTGGTTTAAAAAGGAATATCGTTTAGTTAAAAATGTAAAGGGTACTGCCTTCGTAATGTTCAATCTTTATAACCCCGAACATAAAAGCCCGTACGGTGATGTGCTTAATACAAGGTTTGGATTTGAGTTTCCGCTGAAGAAAAACCTACGAAGACCCCTTAAAAAAACATTTAGATAGTGATCAAACAAAGGTTAGTTATTAACGAAACCGAAGTACCTAACTATTAAGAACACCCCAGCAGTTATACCAATTGAACCAAGAACTAGATTCATAACAGGGTCATAATATTTTCCTAAAATTTTTTTGGGAGAAAGCTGTCATTACCAAAGACAAGTCCCTGTACTTTTTTTTCTTTTATGATTGCAATGAAACACCAAAGGCCCCATAATAATAAAAGAACGCCGCTTAACACCATTGTACTTGTAATGTCGTTGCGTTCTACGTTTGCTTTCTCGAACCAATTTAATATTGCCCTCAGGCGATCTAGAATTTCTCCTATCGGTCCGCCTTTAACCTGAACCAAGTCAATATCTTCGGAATACCTCGCAGGCTGATCCAAAAATAATTTATGAAGCGCTGGCCTCCACGGAACGCAAGATTCTCGTTCAAAAAGGGATCAGCAAAAATTTCCACCAATGCTTTCGAAATAACAAGATCTTGTTCAATCTGGTAGCTGTCCTGCCATGGTGCTGTGTGGCTCCATTCCTGTATGTAGTTACCTGGTATCATCTAATCTATTTCAATCACACTGTTTTCAATTACTTTCCATCGTTCATTACAGGTGTACCCATAGCGCTTACCTTTCGCCTTCAAAGAAACCCGGAAAAATTTCAAGTTCAACTTTTGACAAACGTTTTCAACAGCATCTGCTAAAGGTTGTTGATGAAGAATCTGATCAGCAATGTACCCGAGGCGTTGAAGCGTTGCTGTTTCCGAACGGCTGGCCAAATCTTCATTTATTTTTTCGAGTCTGATGTATTCTACCAGCTCATTTATAACGGTTGCTGCTCTGCTAAGTCCGCCAATTTGTTTAGCAAAGTTTACCAAGTCGACCGCAGTTAATTCGGGTGAAGAAACTTTGACATAGCCGCTGCCAGTTTTCATTTGCTCAAGCAAATGAGGCGGTATCTCTTTGACACTAATGAATTTTATTTTACTGTTTTTCCTGGAGCTTGGACGAAGTGCAGGAAAAGTAGTATTCACCATAAAAACCTGAGGTGCCTGGTGAGCTGCACTGTACAAGGCGGCGGCACTTAGTAAACTTATATAGTAAGGTCGATTTAAGAATTTCATTAATCCATCGATGTATAACAATGGAGGCACGATCCCTTTGGCCGCATACTCGTACGATACAATTACATAATAACCCTTGTGAACCGATATGATTTTGTTCTTGGTTGACAGCCGATTCAGAGAACGTTTAAGTGCTGCTTCCGAAAGCTTTGGAAATGATTCTTTTGCCTGTTGAAGGGAGAATGAGTTCTTTCCCTTCGATAGAAGTTCGTCTACCCACTCGCTTACACTTCCGTACGGTTTCGAACCGGCCATTTGAGCAATTTATTGCGAAAAGTACCGAAAAGTGTCTCTTTATGCGAAAAAATGCTCATAGTTCTATAGGTTACATTTCCGATTGAAGTTCCACGCTTAAACGTTTCGGTCGCTGGAGTCACACAAGGAGTAACTTATCTTTGTGTCGTACCAGAAGGTGAGTGAGGTTAGGTTTATTTTTGGCCTTAAAAGAACGGACTAAAAAGTACGCTGACATCAAAATAATCATGTTTTTAATGTTAGCATTGATTCTGACCTTAAAGTGGCTGAATCCAATGATGGAGTAAGGGACGGGGCGATGGTTGTGTTCTGAAGCAGTGAGTCTTGAATCGTTATAACCTGGAACTTTAAAAGTTTCTCCTCCCTGCCGAATCTTTCCGATCCCAACTAATTGAGTGACCCATCCATTTAACAGGCTGATCTTATTTTTGGCAGCGTCGCAACGATCTCTTTTAAAACTAATATCCAATCATGGCGTGCCCAAGCTCTTTGTGGTTCCAGCCCAAAATATGATCGCGCCGCATCCAGATGCGCAATTGTAACTCAACCCGAATTCTTTATTATACAAGTTTAAACTCATAATGCTGGCTTCTTTCTTCCGTAAACTAATCGTACAATTCTCATTTTTTTTAAGGATGGTTGAAATGTATCCATTTCTGCAAGATTTATTCAGTCCTCAGCAATCGATTGAATGTAATTTTAAATCGATTGAACCGGGTCCGAAGCAATGCGGTCAGGAAACTCGATTCTAATCTGACAACTATCGAATTGTTCGTCAAAACAGTGTACGCTAACCCTAAATCACAACACTATGACAAAAAAACTACGATTACACTTACTTACCGCCCTTAGTCGGGGTATCGCGTGTTATGCACAGAAAGCGAGACGTAAGATTCAGCATGTGCAGGCTAGCCAGGCGTGCCCTGGTGTTCCTGAAAACTCATTTTTTACACTGGTTAATATGAATCATGGACACCCTAACTACATAATATTATGAAGAAACTCTACAAGAATGCCCTTGTGTCAGTTATGCTTTGGCTTCTGGGTATTACCCTAACCTTTGCACAGACCGAATTGACTGGTAAAGTCGTAGATGAAGACACTGGAGAGGCCCTTCCAGGAGTCTCAATCCTGGTAAAGGGACAGTCGAAAGGAACTGTTACCAACGCTGACGGGCAGTACAGTATTTCAGTGGATGAGAATACCATATTAGTATTTTCATTTGTCGGCTACACAAGCCAGGAAATTCCTGTGGGCGCCAGAGCCACTTTAGATGTGAGTATGGCACCGAACATAGCAACCCTTTCAGAAATTGTCGTGATTGGCTATGGTGAGGTAGATAAAAAAGACGTAACAGGCGCCATCTCTACACTGGGAACAAAAGATTTTAATGCCGGCGTCATGACGTCGCCGCAGGAACTGCTCATGGGACGGGTAGCAGGTGTTCAGGTGACCAGCAATGATGGTTCTCCCGGGGCTGGATCAACCATTCGAATCAGGGGTGGATCTTCTTTAGGCGGAGCCACCAATGACCCTTTGATTGTTATTGATGGCTTCCCGGTTGACGATGGAAACATTGCCGGATTGGGCAACCCACTGAGCACAATAAATCCCAACGACATCGAATCTTTTACCATATTAAAGGATGCGTCGGCTACCGCGATATACGGTTCAAGGGCTTCGAATGGTGTCATCATCATCACCACAAAGAAAGGTGCATCCGACAAACTCAAGATTACTTATGATGGTCAGCTTTCAATTAGCAAACCAATAAAATACGTCGATGTTTTAAACGGTAACGAATATCGTAACCTGATACAGGAACTGGCTGATGAAGGGTCTTCAGAAGTGTATACAATGATGCAAGACAGGTTGGGTACAGCGAATACAGATTGGCAACGCGAAATCTTCCGAACTGCCGTATCTCACAATCATAACGTGGGAGTTTCCGGAACCATCAACAAACTTCTACCATACAGAGCTACATACGGATACACCAACCAGCAAGGAATTCTTAAAAGTACGGATACAAAACGCCACACTTTTTCTTTGAACCTGAGTCCGTCGCTGCTGGACGACCACCTGAAAGTGAATATCAATGCAAAGGCGGCTTTTGCCAAGACAAACTTTGGTAATACCGGTGCTATTGGAAACGCGGTTTCTTTCGATCCGACACAGCCGATCAGAAATGGAAACACCCGCTACAAAGGATATTTTCAGTGGACACAAAACGGTGATCCTGAAGGTGTCGCTACTACATTCACAGACAATCCCGTCGCGGCGATTAACCTGCGTGACAACCAGGCTGACGTAAAGCGCTTAACTGGAAATATCCAGTTAGATTATAAGCTACCTTTCTTCCCGGACCTACGGGCAAATGTGAACCTCGGGCTCGATAAAAGCGAGACTGTGGGCCATGACGATATGTTGCCAGGATCGACTTTCACCCTCCGCGATTACGGAAGTGAAAATGGCCGGTATATCGACTACACCAATACGACAGACTCGGAGCTTTTGGAAACCTACCTCAACTATAAGAAGGATCTGGGAGCACACGACTTCGATGCTACCGTCGGATATTCATATCAGCGGTGGAGAAGGGGCTCTACGAATTTCGACAGAAGCCGCGATGGATCGATCGTGCTTTTCGATAACAGATATTTCACGAGAGAGGATGGTGAACAGGTATCTACAGACAATGCGAATGAGAATTTGCTCATATCAGTATATGGCCGATTAATCTACTCTTACAACGACAAGTATGTACTCACCGCTACGTTAAGACAAGATGGATCGTCGCGATTCATTGGCGATAATAAATTCGGCATGTTCCCATCATTGGCTTTTGCGTGGAACATCAATGAGGAACCTTTTCTTAAAAGCGTTGAAGCAATTTCCGATCTGAAGTTGAGACTTGGATATGGCGTTACAGGTCAGCAAGGACTTACCAATGGAGACCTGGCCAGTTTGTATTATCCGGCATTGGCGCAGTACACTTTAGGGCAGGGCTTTTCCGATATCGCAATCGGGCCTGGCGGAACATACGTGCAAATCGCGCGCCCCGAACCCTATGATGCCAATTTGAAATGGGAAGAAACAACTACTTATAATGTCGGTGCAGATTTTGGACTCTGGAAAGATAAACTCACGGGTTCGTTAGACTTCTATACGCGGAAGACGACAGACCTGCTCAACCTTGTACCCGTTGCTGATGGAAGCAACTTCGGCAACTACGTTGTTTCCAACGTAGGTGACATGGAGATCAAGGGGTATGAATTTACATTGACAGGAAGACCAATTACGACTGAAGATTTTAGCTGGACAGTGAGTACCAACTTTATGTACAATGAACGTAAGATCACAAGACTCAGCAAAACCGACGATCCTTCTGACCCAGGTGTGATAACGGGACCTGAGCTGGCTGGCGGATTGGGCCGACGCGTGCAAATTCACACGGTAGGACATGAACCAAATGCGTTTTACGTTTTCCAACAAGTATACGATACAGACGGAAATCCCCTCGAAGGAGTATTCGTAGACAGATCAGGCGAAGGTGGTGCGATCACCAGCAATGAGTTTAATAAGTATCATAAGCATTCTCCCAATCCCGATTATTTGATCGGTATAAACTCAAGGTTCAATTACAAGGATATCGACTTCTCATTTTCAGGACGTCTTAGCCTCGGCAACTATGTTTACAACAACGGAGCCAGTGCTTCCTTAGCTGAGCTCAATGCAGCTGATAACTTATTTAACAACAATATCAGAAGGAGTGCACTGGAGATCGGCTTCCGCACTGGCGGCGATACGCAATATTCAGATATCTACGTTCAGGATGCTTCTTTTTTCAAGATGGACAATATCTCTGCAGGATATACTTTCCATGAGGTGGTAAAAGGATTACAAGCCAGGGTCGGCTTTACCGTTCAAAACGCATTCATGATTACAGATTATGAAGGTTTGGACCCTGAAGTTAATGGCGGTATTGATAATAATTTTTACCCACGTCCCAGAACATTTCTATTCAGCCTGAATTTGAGTTTCTAATTATAACATTGAAACAATGAAAAATTATCTAAAAAATATTCCCGGAATAATGATGTTGGTAATACTACTGACGTCATGCTTCGATGATCTTAATGTAACGCCGATAAATCCGAATACGGTTGTGTCGGAAAAACTTTACAAAACGGAAAGCGATTATCTCAGAGGCCTCGCAAAGGTTTATGCGGGTTTTAATCTGAGTGGTGCCATTGGCCCGGATGGTGATCCGGATTTCGTGGGTTTTGATGAAGGCTTTTCTACTTACTTCAGAGGATGGTGGAATGCGCAGGAAGTAACAACAGATGAAGCAGTATCCAGGGGTGATGCTCAGGCTGGTTTACCAGACTTTCACTTTCAGTCATGGACAGCGACAAATTCCTATCTGGCAATCATTCACGCGAGAATATTATATAACATTGCCGTATGTAATGAATTCATTCGCAACGCCACCGATACTGGTTTTCCTGCAGTCGACCAATACAGAGCCGAAGCTCGTTTCTGGCGCGCGTTTTATTACTGGCATGCAATGGATATGTTCGGAACGTCACCCTTTGTAACGGAAGAACATACTCCAGGCGCATTCTTTCCCGAGCGTGCCACACGCGAAGAATTATTTAGTTATGTTGAGTCTGAATTAAAGGACATCGACGCTACATTAGGCGAACCAGGATTTCAATATGGCAGGGTTGATAAATCAGTGGCCTGGATGTTATTGGCAAAGATATATCTCAATGCGGAGGTTTATATTGGTGAATCGCGATACGACGAGGTAATTACTGAAATCAATAAGATTACGACAAACGGTTCTTTTAGTTTGGCAGATGAACACAGACACAATTTCGTAGCCGACAATCATACCAGTCCCGAAATCATTTTACCCATCATGTTTGATGGCAATCACACGCAAAGTTGGGGAGGCGCTACATACTTGATGGCGGGCGCAATGGGAGGTGGTTCTATTCCCGCAGAACAGTTCATCGGTATAACCGCTCAATGGGGAATTACCAGAACCACAAGTGCCTTGGTAAATCTGTTTGAGTCATCAGATGTTCGCGCTACGTTTTGGTCAGATGGGCAGACGTTGGAGATAGAGGATATTGAATTGTTTTCGCATGGCTATATGTCTACCAAGTTTAAGAACCGAAAACTGAACGGAGATCTTTCTGACTCTAACAACGGTACACATCCTGATACAGACTTTCCTTTGTTCAGATTGGCCGACGCATATCTGATGTATGCAGAAGCTGTTGTTCGTGGCGCAAGTAACGGCGATATGGGCACAGCATTGGACTATGTGAATCAACTAAGAACGCGGGCCGATGCAAGTACACTGGGAGCTTTATCATTGACAGAACTCCTGGATGAAAGGGCGCGTGAACTTTTCTGGGAAGGACATCGAAGAACGGACTTGATTCGTTTCGGTCAGTTCAGCGATGGTAGCAAAGTATGGCCCTGGAAAGGTGGCGTTAAAGAAGGTGTAGCTGTGAACAGCTGCAAAGATGTGTTTCCTGTTCCTGCAACACAGATCGCCGCGAATCCTAACCTGGAGCAGATTGAACCTTGCTATAATTAATTTAAATGAATCTTGATATGAAAAATTTATATAACCTCTGTATCGTAATGTTATGCCTGGTCTTTACTTCGGCATGCGATGATGAGTTGGTAAAAAAGGTAACGGTTGATCCGGATTCAATTGTTGGAGGAGAGATTCAGCAAGTAACATCAGATGTTGTTCTTTTATACGAGAATGCAAATGAAACTATTGCGCCTATTCAATGGGAGGCGACTGACTATGGGTTTCCTACATCAGTTACCTATACTTTGCAGATTGCCCCTGATGCTTCGTTTACACAATCTGAAATCCTGGCTACCACCAGTGCACTTACCGCTACGGTTAATGTGCAGACGCTAAATAATATGCTGGTTAATAAATTCGGCTTAACGCCAGAAGTTCCTGCAAACTTAAAACTAAGGGTGGTATCTTCTATTTCGGGAGAATTTGGAGATGTAATTTCTGCGACTGAAGACATTACAATTACGCCTTACGATCCAAACATTCCACCAATATATTTAATTGGCGACGGTCAGGGTTGGGACTTTGCGAGCGCTAAACCGTTGGCCAGTATTGCCCCTCAGCGATATTTAGGTTTTATTGATTTTGAGCAGGATCAAATCTTCAGGTTCGTCGAAGTGAATGAAGAGGTTGATCCCGGCATGGAATGGGGCTTTGCATTCTTTACAAGTGTACCGGCTGAGTTCACTGACAACGGTGATGGAGACTTCGTTTTCACAAGTGATGTAGCGGGAACCTATGAGGTGATCGTTGACCTCAAGACTAAAACCATAGAGATCGAAAAACAACTTTTCCCTTCAACGCTTTATATCGTAGGTGATGATCAGGGTTGGACATTGGAACAAGCGAATGGCATGCTGCATCGCGGGGGCGGTGTGTTTGTGACTTACGAAACGCTTAACCAAAATAGTTTCTGGAGATTTTTCGAAACGCCTTCCTGGGGAGCTACACAATGGAACTACAAAACTTTTGAATCTGGCTCAATCGATGAACTTTTAACGGGTACTACCGAAGGGGATGCTAATTTTCAATTCACCGGCGCAACAGGAATTTATAAAATCACCGTTTCTACCCTGGACCTGACAATAGAAATAGAACCAGCTACAGCACCTACCATGTATTTAGTGGGTGGCGATAATGGCTGGACTTTTGGCGAGTCTATGACTTGGATCAGAGGATATAAATTCAGCACAACCATGACACTTACTGCAGGTAACGAATGGAGGTTCTTCCCAGAAAGCGGTAACTGGGGCAATACCCTCGATTACAGAAGTTTCTCGAGTGTAAATAACGCGTTGTGGAGCGGACCCAACGGTGGTGACGCAAACTTCCTGAATCTGGTATCCGGCACGTATACTATTACAATGGATGCCGGCGGAATAGGAACTGTCAACGGAGTTCAATAGTAGTAAAACATAATAAAATCGAAGGAGCGCTTCATATCGGAAGCCTCCTTTGATTTTTAATTGCCAAGCAATAAAGTTCAACACAACCTTACAAGGAATAAACTGGAATAATGATAAAGACAATAATCTCTTTGGTTTGCCTCACGCTTTTCATGATTGGTGTTAACCAGGATTTGTTTGCTCAACAACAGAAGAGAACAATAGAAGAAGGCGGTACCGGAAAGTTTAAGGCCATCATGATGCAGGATGCTTCGTTGCCGACGCACACAATTTTTCAACCGCGAGACTTAAGTGTTTTTAATGCGCAAAACAAACTTCCTATCATTGCATGGGGAAATGGCGCATGTGCTAATTCTCCCTGGGAACATCTTAATTTTTTAAACGAGGTGGCGTCGCATGGTTTTTTGGTAATCGCTATTGGGCCGATGCCGGCTGAAAGTGAAAAAGGCAATGGAAAATCTCAACCTGCGCAATTAACAGATGCTATTGATTGGGCAATCGCCCGGAATAGCGACAAGCAAAGTCCATATTATCAAAAAATTGATATATCAAAGATTGCAGTGAGCGGCATGTCATGTGGTGGTCTGCAAACCCTTGCTGTAGCTCATGACCCCCGAATTACCACCACAGTTGTATGTAACAGTGGCATTCTCCCGGATCCTGGAAACGGAAAGTCGGGTATGCCCCCCGTTGCTAAAGATCAGTTAGAAAGATTGCACACGCCCACGCTGTATTTATTGGGTGGAGAATCTGATATCGCTTACAACAACGGAATGGATGATTACCGACGCATCAACCATGTGCCGGTTTTTGTCGCGAATATGGATGTGGGTCACGGCGGAACATATGGACGTCCCCACGGTGGAGAATTTGCAACAGTAGCTACTGCGTGGTATAAGTGGCAGTTAAAAGGTGATGCCGATGCAGGAAAACTGTTTACCGGTAATCCTTGCGGGCTATCACAATCAACTGTGTGGACTGTGGAGAAAAAAAATATGCCTTGACAAATTTCTTAGGAAAAGTAGAGAGACACAGGATACTCGAAGGGAGTTCCATCAATAATGAATTTACCAACAATGAATATTTTTAAGGCAGTCTTTGCGTTCATCATAATTACTTTTGTCAGCAACATTTCGAATCATGTTTTCGCTCAGGAGACAAATGTTATCAATCTAAAAACAGGATGGAAATTCTATATGGGCGAAGCTGAATCTGCCCATCAACCTGAATTTGATGATGCGCGATGGCAATCGGTAGTTGTACCTCATGATTGGGCTATCTATGGTCCGTTTGATAAAAAGATCGATATGCAGATTGTTAAAATCGAACAGAATAACGAACAGACTGCATCAGAAAAAACCGGCAGAACAGGTGCTTTACCTTTTGTGGGAGTAGGCTGGTATAGAAACAAAGTGAATCTGCCAGCGCGTGATAAAGACAAGCAAGTACTGCTCACTTTTGATGGAGCCATGAGTAATGCCCGGGTTTATGTGAACGGCGAATTGGTGGGCACGAGGGCATATGGTTATAGTTATTTTTATTTTGATGTTTCTGCTTTAATTAAAACAGGACAAAATGTTATTGCAGTACGTCTTGAGAATCATCCGTTTTCATCGCGTTGGTATCCCGGTGCTGGCTTATATCGGAAAGTGCAGCTTCTCATAAAAGATAAAACGAGTTTTGAACATTGGGGGCATTTTGTTTCCACACCTTTTATATCAGATACGCTGGCAAGAATTAATATCAAGTCGAAAGTTCACGGTAGTGATCTTCGCGTTGAGACAGTGATTACAGATACGGAAGGTAACGCGGTTTCGAAAAACGTTGAGAAAAACCTGTACGGAAAAGAATTCGTACAAAACCTCATTGTAAAAAGTCCTCAGTTATGGAGTACAGAACGACCATACTTGTATACAGCGGCGTTAAAACTTTACCAGGGAAATGCGCTCAAACACGTTGAAGAAGTTCGTTTCGGTATCCGGAAAATTGAATTCACACGGGAAGATGGATTTGTGCTCAATGGCAAACCGACTAAATTAAAAGGAGTCTGTCTACATCATGATTTAGGTCCATTGGGTGCAGCAATAAATAGATCAGCACTTCAACGACAGCTTACCATTTTAAAAGACCTGGGCTGCAATGCGATCCGGTCAGCACATAACATGCCTTCATTAGAACAGTTGGAACTCTGTGATGAAATGGGGTTTTTGTTTTTAGCTGAAAGCTTCGATGAATGGAAAAAGCCTAAAGTAAAAAACGGATACAACCTTTACTTTGATGAATGGGCAGAAAAAGATATTGTCAACCTCGTACAGGCTACACGCAATCATCCAAGCATCATCATGTGGAGCGCGGGTAACGAGGTTCCCGATCAACATGGATCCGAAGGCGTGAAAAGGGCGAAGTGGATTCAGGATATTTTTCATCGCGAAGATCCCACAAGACCGGTTACGGTGGGAATGGACCAGGTAAAAGCGGTGATGAACTCAGGGTTTGGTGTATTACTGGATATACCCGGATTAAACTACCGTGTTCATTTATACGAAGAGGCTTATGAAAAATTTCCCCAAGGTTTTATTCTCGGTTCAGAAACCGCCTCTACCGTAAGCTCAAGAGGCGTATATAAATTTCCTGTGGAGGTCGGCATCAACAAGCAGTATGACGACCTGCAAAGTTCTTCCTATGATTTGGAATATTGCAGTTGGTCAAATCTGCCGGAAGATGATTTTATCATGCAGGATGATAAACCGTGGGTGTTGGGTGAGTTTGTCTGGACAGGTTTTGATTATCTGGGAGAACCGACACCTTATGATGAATTCTGGCCCTCGCGAAGTTCCTATTTTGGTATGATTGATCTGGCCGGCTTGCCTAAAGACCGATACTACCTTTACCGAAGCCGATGGAATACAGCAGATGAAACACTTCACATCCTGCCGCACTGGAACTGGAAGGGCCGTGAAGGAATGACTACGCCTGTTTTTGTATACACCAACTACAATAGCGCTGAGCTTTTCATCAATGGAAAAAGTCAGGGCCGCCGTACGAAAAACGATAGTACAAAGCTCGACCGATATCGCTTACGTTGGATGGATGTAAAGTATGAGCCGGGAACATTACGGGTAGTTGCTTATGACGATGAAGGAAATCCAGTAAAAGAGAAAGAAGTCCATACTGCCGGAGCACCACATCGTATTGAATTATCCGCTGATAGAAAAGTTTTAGAAGCCAATGGTGAAGACATCAGTTTTGTTACGGCCACTATTGTCGACAAAGACGGAAATCCATGTCCCACGGTTGATAGCAGACTAAATTTTAAAGTATCAGGTAATGGCAGCTTTAGAGCTGTATGCAATGGCGATCCTACCTCCCTGGAATTATTCCATAAACCAACAATGAAAGCGTTCAGTGGCAAGTTGGTTATCCTGGTACAATCAGGGGCGGAATCTGGCGATGTTAAACTCACTGTGGAAGGAAAAGGCCTAAAGGAAGCTAAGTTGGATTTGCTGGTTCGGTGATTAAGAACAATGATTTTGCTAGACGCAGGACCAGTGTTTATCAATCAGGTCAATTAAATCATCCATTAATTGGGTCTATATGGCTTGCCTACAACCAGTTTATCTCCGGATAGGTCCACCTCAAACAAATGAGGATAACGAATATATTTTCCGTTGACGCTTCGATGGCTGTGTATTGCCATCAGAAGCTTTCCATCAAAAGTTTTAAATACCATGCCGTGTCCGAAGTTTGGTGGAGTGATAGGTTCCTTATCATGAATCCATGGTCCGTCCAACGTTCCACTTCCTGAGTAGGCCACGCCCTGGGTATAAACGTCGTAGACCCAACTTGTCCATAACATTCCAAGCGTTCCCGTTTTTGTTTTGAAGAGATAGGGTCCGTCAGTTACCTTATTGGATATGATATTACCGTTTTCATCACGTTCTTTGCTCCAGGGAGAATCACTTGCCTTAAATAAAAGCTTTGATTCTCCGGTCGATCCACTCAGGTCCGGTTTTAATTGAATCTTTTCGATCGTGCCATTCCAATTCTGTAACCATTCATAACAGTATACCATATACGGTTTTCCGTCCGTGTCAATCCAAAGCGTGCCATCCAGCGTTGGTTTGTTTGCAGGAAGATAAGTAAGATCTTGCATCGGAACATAAGGCCCGTCAGGTTTATCACTTTGTCCTAACTTGGGATGGGTTAGGCTGAGAAACAGCAATTGTGTATGCCAGTGCAACGAATGTGGTAATTAGCAGGGAGAGTCTCATAAGTCATTATCATTTTAGATAAAAATTTTCTTCAGGTGCTTTAGTGTAATTAAAGCTGCAGTTGACTCCAAATTCACAGATGGAATTATTAAGAAGCAATCTTCTTTTACAATTAAATCAAAAGTGTGGTAATGGCAGCGGATGGATCTAAATGCCCCCCCATATTTATCGAATATACACCCTTTTAAACGTTTTCTGGAGCCCATATTCGCTTACATATTGCTATTCATACGTCGACAAAAATCTGGTTAATGAAATTTTTTTGATTGTTTTCTTCTCGGCATTTATGTTAACTGCTTCCGCCCAAGATGAGGTTCATACCTTTCGAACTGGGCGATTTACCTTTTTTGCTTGACGGGAAGCAAATTGTAATGATTTCGGGCGAGTTACACCGAATGCAAAACATGGGTATTAATACGATCGGATGGTTTCATGCAATGGTTATTTTTAAAACATAACACGATGAATCGATTTTTCTTTTTTCTGGTCATAAGTTGTTTTGCTGCCATGAAAACACTGGCGCAGGAAGCGTTAAATAAGGATGCTGTCACGATCATCAAAAAGGTTAATGACCATTGGCAAAATACGCACCCATCTCATGGAAATGCTTTTTGGCATGTATCCGCATATCACACCGGAAATATGGCAGCATACTATGCAACGGGAGATGAGCAATATCGAAAATATTCTAGGGCCTGGGCAGAACAAAATGAATGGAAGGGTGCTAAATCTGACGATAAGAGCGCTTGGAAATTTTCTTATGGTGAAACCGATGATTATGTGCTTTTTGGTGATTGGCAAATTTGTTTTCAAACCTACATAGACCTTTATAAACTTGCTCCGGTGAAGCAAAAAATTGCGCGTGCCCAGGAAGTGATGGAGTATGAGATGTCAACGCCTAACAACAATTACTGGTGGTGGGCCGACGGTTTGTACATGGTAATGCCGGTGATGACAAAACTTTATTCAGTCACAGGAAATCCGGCGTATTTAAAAAAATTATACGAGTACTTCAGTTATGCAAAAACTTTAATGTATGACGCTGAAGCAGGCTTGTTCTACCGGGATGCGAAGTATGTATACCCAAAACACAAAACGGTTAGCGGCAAAAAAGATTTTTGGGCCCGTGGCAATGGTTGGGTATTTGCCGGACTCGCGAAGGTCTTACAGGATTTGCCAAGTAACGATCCACATCGACAGGAATATATTCAAGTCTTTCAATCCATGGCAAAGGCGCTTAAGCAAGCACAACAACGTGATGGCTACTGGACGCGAAGTCTTCTTGATCCTGTACATGCACCAGGTTATGAAACCAGTGGGACAGCCTTTTTTGTTTACGGCTACTTATGGGGAATTAATCATGGTATACTTGATCGAAATGAATATAGAGAAGTCGTTCAACATGGATGGCGCTATCTTACTGAAACTGCACTTCAACCGGATGGACTTGTTGGCTATGTTCAGCCAATTGGCGAGCGTGCCGATCAACACAAGAATGTAAATGAAAGATCTACATCGGATTTCGGCGTTGGTGCTTTCCTGTTGGCAGCGTCCGAAATGACACGGTTTACTGACGAAGGATATACCACATACTATCTGGATGCTACCGATGGAGATGATAAACATTCAGGAAAATCTCCGGTCGATGCGTGGCAGACGGTGAATAATTTGAAACAAATATCATTGAAGGCGGGCGATAAAATTTTATTCAAGCGTGGAGGAACCTTTATTGGCCCACTTGAAATTAATGCGGCAGGTAAATCTGGTAAACGTATAATTATTGATGGATATGGCGAAGGTAAAAAACCGCTCATTATCGCGCCGGATAATTCATTATACGCTGTGCTGGTGAAAAACTCCGACTATGTTACACTGCAGAATTTGGAAATCGTAAATAAAGGATCGCAACGATTAGCGCATCGCACGGGAGTCAAAGTGGTTTGCGAAAACTATGGTGTTTCCCATAACATTGTTCTGAATCAACTCGACATCCGGGATGTTAATGGCGCCCTGGTCAAAAATGAAGGAGGAGGCTCGGGCATTTTGATTGTATCTGGGGGTAAAGACGTCGTGTCAAGATACGATAGCTTGATAATCGAAAACTGTACCATTCGCCGCTGCGAACGCAATGCCATTATATGGAGTGCTTCCGCTAATCGAAAGGACTGGAATCCAAGCACCAACACCATTGTTCGTAAGAACTTGATTGAGGAAGTTCCGGGTGATGGCATTGTTCCCATTGGGTGTGATGGAACACTCATTGAATATAACGTTATGCGCAACAGCCCGGATATTTTACCGGAAAAAGAGGCAGCAGCTGGTATCTGGCCGTGGAGTAGTGACAATACGGTTATTCAATTCAATGAGGTAAGCGGACATAAAGCGCCCTGGGATGCGCAAGCCTATGATTCCGACTGGAATTGTCAGAACACCATCATACAATACAATTACAGTCATGATAATTACGGCGGATTAGCCCTGATCTGTAATGCAGGTAAAGTAGCAGAACCACAGAATATCGGAAACATCGGCACAATTCTAAGATATAACATCAGTATCAATGATGGTATTCGGCCTAAGCCAACACATACCGGCAAAATATTTTCTCCCGGCATTCACATCGCTGGTCCTGTTAAGAGAACGCTTATCGAGCGCAATATACTTCATGTGAATAAGAAATCTGCGCCTGACATTGATCGTACAATGATTCAATCCGATTCCTGGGATGGGTATGCTAAAAATACTACGGTAAGGGAAAACGTTTTTTATGCAGCGGAGGAAAGTCGTTTCAACATGACGAAATCTGTGCGTAATTCTTTTGAACGAAATTTTTACTTGGGCATTTATAAAACTTTGCCGGAAAAGAACGCCGTTTCAACTTCGCCTTTCTATGAAAAACAAGTGATGGACGTTGGAGAAGATGGCTTTAAGGGCCTGCAACGGTTGATGAATACGGTTGATGTTGCGGATGGTGAAGGGATGATTATAAATAAAGAGGCGATAGAGGCCTTTTTTGAACAAATTACTGATCAGCGAAATTAGTCACGTTGAAAAAGAGGTCTGAATTAATAGCGCGATTGCCGTCGTTGTTCACCTTCATTTCGTATTAAGTTCCTTGTCCATGGCAGGAATGAACATTTCCAGCTATGCAAACTCGTGGAACAATCATAACTCATTCCCATCGAGACTCATCCTATGATACTTCTCGCGTCTACAATATAAATATATGGTGCGCTCCACTCCCGTAGTGAACTTCTGAAGCGCCCGTAAAATGACAGCAGGAGGCAGGGATTTAAAAGAAGGAGTCGTAACACATATTAATGTGGTGCTATAAAGAAAGGAAGCTGTAAGCAAATCTTTTCGAGCCAACCTTCTTCAGTGTCATCATCATTAAAGGGTTTTCATTAATTCAATCGATTTCGGAATCTCACGGGTTTCTCACCTGGATTTCAGCAAACGTTTCCAAAAAAGCATAAAAAGGTCAATAAATACCTAAATGCCCCGCTCGAAGTAAGGATTTACCACTCTTGAAAAACGATAAAAGCAGCAATCTTTAATCGAAGATGGTTTGAATCGCGCTTTTGTTTATTCAGACATCCCCCACCTTAACTAAACCTATTACGAAAATGGAACGATCAACAAATCTTGATTCCGGTTAGTCCGCACGACTCATTGCATCGAAGTAATGGCAAATCGCGAGTATTTAAAGTCAAATCTTAAAGTAAAATCAAAAAACGATGGAAAGAATTATACGCAAAAATTTTGCGCTGTTCCTCTGCATGTTGATGGTCATGGTGGCCCAGACAAATGCTAATGCAGGCGAGGAATTCCCGCCGCTTACTGTGAAGGGTAAAGTTATCGACTCACAGGATAATAGTCCCCTGCCAGGGGTTAACATCGTGATAAAAGGCACGACTACAGGTACGACAACAGATTCAAACGGTGATTATTCCATTGATGTACCGGATGAAAACGCTGTTTTACTATTCACTTTTATTGGTTACAAAGTATCTGAAGTTTCGGTTTCGGGCAGAACTACAATAGATGTAGGCCTTGTTCCGGACATAGGCATGTTGTCAGAAGTTGTGGTGGTGGGATACGGTGAGCAAAAAAGATCGGATATCACGGGATCAGTCGCCTCCGTGCCTAAAGACAGGCTTTCAAAGCTTCCGGTAACAAACGTGATGTATGCACTTCAGGGAAGCACAGCAGGGCTAAACATCACGCAGGGATCCTCTCTCCCGGGAAGAACAGGTACTGTATCTATACGAGGAGTCAATTCCATTTCTGCGAGTACAGAGCCGTTGTATGTGGTCGATGGTGTAATTTTCTTTGGCTCAACAAATGACATCAATCCCAGTGATATCGAATCGATTGAGGTGCTAAAGGATGCGTCTGCTGTCGCTATTTATGGAACACGTGGTTCGAACGGTGTAATCTTAATTACCACTAAAAGAGGAAAAACAGGTAAGCCAATCATATCTTACAATGGTTACGCGGGCGTAGAAGACCTGGCTCATGAACTTACCCCCATGAGTCCTGGAGCATACGTGCAAAAATATGCAGATTATAAAGCGGCGACCAGCAACACCAGTACAGACGTACTTCCTAATACATATGAGATTGAGAATTATAACGCGGGCAGAACCACAGACTGGATTGATGTGGCTACTCAACCTGGGACGATTCAGGATCATAACCTGAGCATTCGTGGCGGTAGTGAAAATGCTAAGTACTATTTAAACGCAGGTTATTTAGACCAGAAGGGTGTTGTAAAAGGTTACCAATATCAGCGATATACGGTACGCTCAAATGTGGATATCACTCCGGTAGATTTTCTTAAGCTTGGTGCTACATTGTCCTACACCCATAAAAACATGGATGGCGGTCGCATGAACTTATTGATGGCGTCAGCCATGAGTCCGTATTCCAGACCGCGAAAAGACGATGGTTCTACAGAAATCTATCCCATGTATCCGGAATTGTTATTTGTGAACCCGTTGCTGGACTTAAATGTTAACCGTATCGATCGCGGAAACAACCTGAATGGTAATGGTTATATAGAAGTGATTCCTGGGTTTTTAAAAGGCCTGAAGTATCGCATGCAAGGTTCGTACGCATATGAATTTACTAACTTATCCGAGTATTACGGTAGAAGTACGAACAACCTCTCGGGAAGGGCGGATGTGTTTGACAGCCGGAACAACAGATGGGTTTTGGAAAACCTTTTACTGTACAGCAAAGATATAGGGAAGCACCATGTTGACTTTACCGGATTGTACAGCGCTCAAAAGTCAAACTACTTTCGATCAAATGTTTCTGTTAACGGATTTGTGAACGATGAGTTGATGTATAACCGTCTTGAAGCAGGTACTTCCGGATCGTGGGGATCTTATGCTGATCAATCAACTTTGATTTCCCAGATGGGCCGAATCAATTATTCATACGACAGTCGGTACATGGCTTCATTTACGGTGCGCCGCGATGGGTATTCTGCGTTTGGTGACCAAGCGGATAAATATGCAATATTTCCTTCAATGGCCTTGGCCTGGAACATGCACAACGAAAATTTCCTTAACACAGTCGAAACTATTAGCCAGTTAAAAATCCGGCTCTCCTATGGTAAATCCGGTAACCAAGCGATTGCTCCATATCAAACCATCGGCAAGGCCAGTTCAACGACACTTGCAATGGGCGGGGGATTGGTCAACGGAGTGCTAATGGATGACCGTATTGGAAACAGTGAGTTGAAGTGGGAACACACGCTCCAAACTAACCTTGGCGTGGACTTTGGTTTGTTGCAAGATCGTATAACGGGTACTATTGAAGTCTTTAAATCACGGACGAATGATTTGATCTTGCTAAGAAATGTGCCGCGTATTACGGGGTCAACGGATATCTACGCCAATATGGGGGAACTAAAAAATAAGGGACTTGAAGTGACCCTCAAAGGCACGGTTATAGAAAGAGGCGATTTTAGCTGGGAAACAACTTTAACGTACTCCGCTTTTCGTAACGAGATCGTTGACCTCTACGGCGATAAAAGAGACGATATAGGCAATAGATGGTTCATTGGGCAGCCAAGGGGTGTGATTTATGACTATGAGAAACTCGGTGTGTGGCAGGAAGATGAAGATCCCTCTGAATCGGATCCTTCTGCAAAACCTGGTGACTTGAAGTTTAAAGATCAGATTACCGTTGACACCGACGGAGACGGTAAACCCGACGCAAAAGACGGAGTAATCAACGCGGATGATCGGATTGTGCTAGGACAGACGGATCCCAAGTGGTATGGAGGTATTTCCAATACGTTCCACTATAAAAATTTCCATCTGAATATTTTCATCCAAACATCACAAGGTGCCATGAGAAATAATGTGGACGCCAGTTATGCAGATGAGCGTGGAAGACGAAATATTCCTGAAGTGGTGGGTTATTGGACACCTGAAAACCAAAGCAATACGTGGCCTGGCTTGGCGTACACAAATCCCAGAGGATATGGCTATCCGATGGATATCAGTTATACACGCATAAAAGACATAACGCTAAGCTATACTTTTCCTCAGGCACTAATCAGCAAGGCAAAACTAACGAGTCTTACGGCTTACGTTTCAGGTAGAAACCTATACACGTTCACCGACTGGATTGGTTGGGATCCTGAAAGCAGGCAAACTTCCAGGGGATCAGACAATGGTATTGACAATACTACCGGCAGAGTAAATCAAAATAGTTGGATTTACAACTATCCCTATGTAAGGACAATTTGCTTTGGCTTAAATGTATCGCTGTAAATCGGACGCACAAAACTGGAAATACAAATGAAAAAATATATTACTTCCTTAGCGCTTACCATTATAGGATTTACGTTCGTTACATCATGTGATGAATCATTCCTGGATGAGCAAGTCCAATCGTCTTTTGCCCCTGAAACACTATCTGATCCGTTGGGATTCGAAGCATTCATTGTCGGGATTCACCGACACTATAGTTTCTTTCATACTATGACGGATAACCAGGGATTCTTATCTGTCTGGCAGGCTGGAACAGACATTACCTGGGCCGTACAACCGGCGGGGTGGGAAAATCCTTACTTCCACTATGAAGAATTATCCTCAACGGACAATGCAGCTTCATTCACCTGGAATTGGGCTTATAAGTTGATCAAAAACGCGAATGTCGTCATTGCCAACGCCGAAAACCCTGCGATAGATGTTAGTCAGGATGAGAAAAATGCTTTCAATGCTGAAGCGCGATTTTTCCGGGCGCTCGGATATAACATGCTGGTTACGCTTTATGGCGATGTGCCCTTAGTCACCACGCCTCTTACTACGCCAGTAACA
>DASPIZ010000022.1:0-32044 GCA_035628875.1 Ohtaekwangia sp.
GAATCTATATGCAATAGGATACAATCTCAAGCGATATATCACTCTGAAGAGGGCACCAGCACCGAAAACGCGAACAAGATTAGCCGCGTGACGATAGGTACCGCTAACCCGTCGCAAAATTTCTAGAATTTTCACGAAAAATCGTTTTTACACAGCCTCTTTAGCTCATGGTACACAGCCGATCCAAGCTTGAGGGCTTTAGCCCAGTGACCAGCAGTTTATAGCAAAAGAACTTTGGTCGTCGCCCTTAAGGGAACAAAAGGGTAGACGGTGGGAATAAAGAAGTACTCGAAGATTCTTAAAACCACTGACTACTGATGAGCATATTTCGCATTGTTAGGAAAGAGAAATAAAATTCAAGTGTGCGTGTGGGCTAAAGCCCGGATTCTTTTTTTATTAAACTCCGCCGAGTTAAAACTCGGGGCAATTGAAAGGTGGTTGGATATAATAAATCATCGTTGGAAAACTCGTGGCAATTGAAATAGGAGAGGGGAATAGAAATTGTATTTCGTGCGAAGTGGTAGTGTTAGAATTCTTATTGGTGAGAAATGGAATATTATAGCGTTCATTTTTTGCAATTGCCATGAGCTTACTATTAGGTCCGCTTTGGTTTTCCCAATGAATCGCAGGCGGACTTCTACATGCCTGTGCGTTGCACACACGCATCAGGATGAGCTAACAAACCTTGAACTTTGAACCTTCTATGGATTTATGAACCATAAACCTACTTGTAGTAGTTCCCTTTCTGATCTGTTTTCCCCAAACCCCTGGCCTGCGGTAGGTATCGAAGTAACCACAGCGCCATGATGAACAATATGAAGGAGCCGATGAAACATGCAATGGCAATGTCCCGGTTTTCTTCGAGGGCGTTGTTTAGCGCGCTGTAGAGGAGCCAGATCTGGATACCGAGAATACTGATCAACAGGAAAAGAATGCCCACCATCAAGGTGTTGGTTTTGTTGGGATGGGCCTTGTTTTGTGCGTCTCTGAAATCTCCCATGGTAGTTAGATTACGTCATTGTTTTCTTGCAGGGCTTTCACATACACCTGATCCTTTTTAATGATCACATCCAGGCGTGGTAGGGGTCTTGGTGGTGGGCCTTGCAACACTACCCCTGTACGCGGATCAAAATATCCTTTATGACAAGGACATTCGATTTGTTTGATATCATCCCGATAACGAACTGCACATGATAAGTGTGTACATTTTTGTTCGAATGCAAACCATTCTTTGTCTGTCAGGTGGATGAGTATGTAAGGAACTTCCCGGCTGCCCTGGATCACAAATTGTTTCATTTCTCCAACCGGAACTTCCGAAGCAGCGCATATCGCGTGTTCACCTTCGAGGGCTTTACCCGGAAAGGCAAAGGACTTAATGACGATCGCGGCATTGCCGAGCATCATGCCCCCGGAGAGAAGACATAAAAACTTCGCAAACTCTCTGCGGGAAACGTGCGTTGCTTCTTCTTCGCGTATGGGAAAATCACTTTTCCAGTTTGGAATTTCCTTGTTGTCAGCGTTAGATGACATGCTATCCTGTTCGTTGGCCATTGATTAATTTACTTTTAACTCAGTGCTTCCTTTTGGCATCATGATGTTCACTTTGGTTTTTACCGTTTCATTACCAAACTTGAAGGTCTGTACCGGGTCACTATCGGGACGCATCTTCCGGATCTCATCACGCGTTCCGAAATACAATGCCTGGCTGGGACACACCGTTGCGCACATTGGTTTTTTGCCGGCGCTGGTTCGGTCATAACACATGTTACACTTCATCATCAGCTCAGCCTTTTCTTCTTTTTTTGGAACGCCAAAAGGACAGGCCAATACGCAATTGGAACATCCGATGCAACGCGAGGTATTAGCTGTATGAACGATACCGAAACTATCCTTGCTAATCGCATCTGCCGGACACACATTGGCGCAAGCAGGATCCTCGCAGTGCATACATACCTGCACTGTTGTTTGTACGGATAGCGCGCGGTCAATGTAGTGGATATGTATCATGCTCTCCTGACCATTCGTTTCACATTCCGCACAAGCCATTTCACAGGCATGGCAACCAATGCAACGTTGCATGTCAATAAAAAACTCCATGTTCTGATTGTATTCTGATACCATGATTTTATAGGCTTAAATGGTTCATGTTATAAACTTTGAAAGGCATCCGATTGCTCCATGCTCGGTGCTTTTTGCCCAAGCGGTACCAACTTACAGGCACACACTTTAAACTCCGGAATTTTTGAAACAGGGTCAAGCGTTCCTGGTGTTAGTAAGTTGGCTGATTTTTTTCCACCCCAGTGGTATGGAATGAAAACCGTGTCTTCTCTGATGGTTTCTACCAATTGCGCAGGAAATACCGCTTCACCTCTTCGTGTCTCTACTTTCACCAGGTCACGGTCTTTGATGTCGTAATATTGTGCCAGTCGCGGATGTATTTCCAGTAGTGGCTCAGGATATTGATCCAGCAGTTTTCCGATTCGTCTTGTTTGCGTACCGCTGAGGTATTGCGAAACAACCCGGCCTGTTGTGAGTACGATGGGATACTCCACGTCGGTGATTTCGCCCGGATCACGGTAAGGCGCAGCGTTGAAATGTGCTTTGCCATCTGGCGTTTTAAATTTTTTGTCTTCCCAAAGACGCGGAGTGCCCGGGTGATCTAAGTCAGGACATGGCCAGAACACGCCCATGTTTTTTTCTATTTTTTCATAGGTAATTCCATAATAATCTGCGGTGCCTCCTTTAGACGCTACGCGCAATTCATTGAAGATAGCTTCACTGTTTTCAAAATTGAATTTGTCACCAACACCCAGGCGTCTGGCAAGTTCAATAATAATTTCACTGTCTCTTCTTGCATCACCTGGCGGCGTAACAGCCGCATTGATCCTTACGACACGTCCTTCAGCAGTTGTTACTGTTCCTTCATCTTCTTCATGTAAGGAGCCCGCCATCACCACGTCAGCATAACGTGCTGTTTCACTCATAAAAAAATCAATCGCAACAAAGTATTCCAGTTTTTCAAGAGCTTCACGTACCATGTTGTTATTGGGAAGCGATACGAGTGGATTAAAACAGATGCAGATCAATCCTTTGATTTCACCCCGGTGAATGGCTTGTACAAGTTCGTAAGCTGAAAGCCCTTTACCCGGCATTTCCTTTTCATCAATACCCCATACGTCAGCAATATATTTTCGATGTTCCGGATTGGTGATGTCTCTGTTCCCGGGAAGCTGGTCACATTTATGCCCGTGTTCGCGTCCACCCTGTCCGTTGCCTTGCCCTGTTATTGTGCCATAACCACAATAAGGCTTCCCGATTCTTCCGGTGGCCAATACAAGGTTAATACATCCGATAACATTATCCACACCTTTTGAATGGTGTTCAATACCACGTGCATGAAGTAAAAAACTCGTCGAGGTTTTACCCCACATGGTAGCGGCTTGTAAAATTTTTTCTGCTGGTATACCCGTAATCTTTTCCGCCCATTCCAGATCATAATCTTTTACAGCATCGATCGTTTCCTGGAAACCACTGGTGTGATGATCAATGAAAGCATGGTCAAGCCAATCATTGTCAACCAACACTTTCAACATGGCACCGTACAATGCTGAATCGGTTCCGGGCCTTACCGGAAGATGCAGATCGGCTGTGCGTGCAATGGGTGTTATGCGTGGGTCGACAACGATAAGCTTTGCGCCCATATCACGTGCCTGCCAGATATAATGCGTTAACGTAGGGAAGGTCTCGCTTACGTTTGATCCGCAGATCATAATCACTTTAGCATACTTCAGATCAGCCCAGCTGTTAGATATACGGTCAAGTCCAAAAGCCTTTTTGTTTCCAGCGCCGGCACTTACCATACACAATCTTCCGTTGTAATCGAGGTTTGCAGTTTTCAATGCCACACGTGCAAACTTGCCGATCATATAACTTTTTTCATTCGTAAGTGAAACGCCCGAGAGCATGGCAAACGAATCGTTACCATACGTTGACTGAATGCGTCTGATCTCTGAGATTGTTCTGCTCATGGCAGTTTCCCAATCAATGGGTTCAAATCCTTTTCCTTCAATGCGTTGCACAGGTGAGAGCAGACGATCAGGGTGATTGTTTTGCAGATAGCGTTGAACACCTTTTGGACAAAGTCGACCTTCGTTAAATGGAAATTCCATCCATGGTTCAAACCCCACCACGCTGTTATTCTTTACTTTGAGTTGTACGCCGCATTGCATACCGCAAAAGCAACAATGTGTTTTTACAAGTTTATCGGGTTCAGAACGACCTTCAAAACCTTCGTGTGGTGAGTAAGCTTTTGACGGTCCGTATTGCGTGATAATTTCCTGGATCGTTGTCGGAAGTTTCGCCATGAGAATTAATTAGTCAATGATCAACCGAAGAATTTACCGGAATCGAGTCGTGCCTTAAAATGCGCTTTCGCCAGAGCAGCACGTTTGCCTTCGGGACTTAAATCCAAATGACTGCTGCCGTCTTCAAGTGTAAAGTCAAAACCAAGTTCATTCGTTACCTGCTTCAGGTCGCTGATATGCATCTTCGAAGCAAATGGAAGTCCGGTATGCGGACAGATAGCCATGCCTCTTTTTGCACCTTCAATTTTATAAATGTTTGCACCTACCTGAGCCGGACGCTGAAATATATGAAAGAATTTTCCGAAAGGAAGCCATAACAAAAACAGAATGACAGTGATAGCGTGGGTTACTGACATAAACTGGAACGTCTTTCCCTGAAGAAATGTGTAATCGTAGGTTATGCCAAGTCCTGTAACAGAAATAAGCAGTAATAAAATTAAAGGAAGCCAGTCGCCTTCGAAAGATTGCGTTGCAATAAGTCCACCGTTGGTGAGTCGCCTGTTCATCATCATAAGCGCACCGATAATTACAACGATTGAACACCATCCGAGCACATGAAAAATATTGAACGCCATGATGGAACCAAGCTTAAAATCCATTACAGAAAAACCAAAAAGATGCGCTTCGTACACGTCAATCGAATCAGGTTTTAAAGTAAAGTGAATCCATCCGAGTGTAAGTGGAATCGTTACGGCAAAGGCAATCATACATCCTGTTGCCAATAGAAAATGCCCGACCCAACGCTTTTTTCCGCGCGGATAGATGAACCGTTGAAACGCAATATTAGTAACAAACAATTTCAACATGTGCCAGATGTAGGCGACAAAGTTCCGGCTAAAAGCAAACTGCCATGTTCTGCGCCAGTACAACTTTGTAGGCGGGCGTTGCAGCCAAACGGAATAGCGATAGGTAATCCCGAATACGGCGAACACAGTTCCAAACAAATAGGCAATGAGTGCGGCATCAAAATTCTGAAGGCGCCTCGAACCTAAGAATACCAGCGCAATGATTACAACCATAGCAATGAATGCATTGACGAATGCTTTTCGATTGAGCGTACGAAAGAGCTGAAGCATAAGCAATTATTGAAATGAAATGGATTGCAAAATATACTTCAAAAAGCCGACAATCATGATCAATTTCGTTTGATTTTGCAATTCTTATTCTAAGTCGCTTCTTGTTACTGGATCACTTTACCGATCGCCTTTTGTAAACAGCTGACGTATCAGGCCAATGATAACTATTGACCAGGTAAAAAGCGCAACATAAATAAAGTTATTTGGAATGATCATGAGAAAGTCTATTCCTGTAGCTTCTGATAACCGGTATGTGCATGCAGTATACATACCAAGCGGAAAGACCATACCCCAATAACTCGGATCGTAACCTTTGGCTGTACTTGGAAAAGGAACTTTCACAATAAGATGCCGCCAGGTACCCAGTATAATAAGTAAAGGTATCCACCATGTTCCCCAGAACCAAAAGAAGAGTGTAAATGCCTTTATAAAGATGAGTAACTCAGATATTAAAATCCATTCGTCAGCGTGCAACATTAACATTGAACCCGATAAGGTTGTAATGGCTGCTGCACCCATACTGATCCAGTAAGGAGCACCAAGTTCGTTTGAAACCAAACTAAAAAATGATAACCGGTAAACGATTAGCGTCATGAAATAAAGATAAAATGAACATCCCAACAGGTATAGCCCCAACGCTGCAAACAGTGTGACTTCTTTCATCACCGACAGTGAAGGAGCAATCAGCACGATGAGTATTGCTATCGCCTGTGTTGCGACAACTACAATTAACCATGCGCCGCTTATGCCTTTTTCAATAGGAGGTTTTTCTTTTTTGATTGTTAGAAACGTGAAAAAAGTGTAAATGATGAATAACCAGCAGCCAATGGCGAACAATAGTAAAATTTTCGCCATGACCATTTGATGGTAAAGAAGCACAACCTGGTTACCATAGATACAGGTAGCAGCGATAATAGTGAAGAACGTCGGACCTTTTTGGTGATCCATCAGCTCTGTTTTAACAAGGTTAAAATGATGGATTGTACGAACGATAAATAAAACAAGAAGAATAGGAAATGCTACAGAGTTCAACCAAAACAAAATATTGGCTACTGTTTGCATCTGCAACAAAAAAGCAGCGATAGAAATGATACCTGTAGCCATGACCAGCGCAAAATAACTGACAGGAAATTCCTTAATGCCTTGTCTGGTAAAGATCATACTTTTAGTAAATTTAACAATGCATACTTTATTGAGCCAATGTACATAAAATCAACTATGGTTCTGCTCGAAAGAAACTAAACGTTCCTGTTTTTTCACAGAAGCACTAGTTCCTGATTAATTGAATTTTTTATGGATTGCTATGATCCACATCATGTATCATAATAAAAGGTAATAGAATCTTACTAGTTACATGTGTGAAAAAAATCCAAAAAATATTTGAGTATTAAAAAAGATAGTACAAAATCTACGCATGTGCGGGATGCTCTGGTGCGGGACAATTGCTTATAAAGTTGCCTTGGATTGGATAAGGAGGGAAAACGAAAATGTGTTTGTCCGAAGTTGCTTCAGCAAACCCTATTTCTTTAGACAGTTAAAGGATCATAAAGTGTTGCTAGATGTGTACAACTGCATGTGGAATGATTATTTTTGAAAACCTACAAATTCATATTGATCAGCATGTGGAACTTCATAAACTGTGTTAAGAAGAACGCTGTTGTTTTGGTAGACCTGGTAGAGGGAATTATCAATGAAATAGAGGTTGATAAATGCGATAATTGAAGTTTCCGAAAGACTTTGTTTGACGACTCCTTCTTCCGCTCGACCTCATCACAGTTTATAGCTGACGTTTGCAAACTAAGTCCGTTACGAAGCAAGAGCATGACGCCGAAGTAAACCAGCCTGTCATTAAAAGTCCGCTAACATCAGGTCAATCTTATCGAACAGTTCGCCAACGCCCAGCGACGCCCAGAGTATGAAGATGGCAATGAGGGACTTAATAATTCCGGAAATAGATAGGCCAATCTTTTCTTTAAAAATAGCTGTGAAAGGAGGAAAGAATACAAAGGAAAGAAGAACAATAAAAATACCAAAGCCGGGGTCGTTTCCCCAGAAAGTATTTATAACGCCAATTGCAAAAGCAATAAATCCAAAAAGCCAGCTGATCAAATTTCCGACGTTTGATTTATTTGTCATGGGTTGTGATTTCGTATTCATGGTGGTTTTGAATTAGTATGTGATTAGATCGCGTTTGTTATGTTTCCGATACAAAGTTACCAAAAAGTACTTTTGATTTCAAAGTAAAACAATAAAAATAGTTTCATAAGGCGTCATTCCCAGGCGGCAAGGCCTGATTACGGTATTTTGCTACATAAATAAGTTCGTGTCTAAGTTTCAAGTACCTTCGAGTCTTGATAAATAAGGGTTGCGATAAGTTCTTTACGCTTGCCAAACAGTTTTACAAAATACAAACCTCAAAACAATTTCGCCAAGCGCTTCGTTTTCAAAAATCCAACCTTGGACTATAAACTTTGAACTTTGAACCATTTACCTTGAACTACTTAATTGTTTTCGATAACTTATCACCATTTAAACCGCAACAGAATACCGATCGACTTGATTGCAATGGCATTTTGAACGTTCAACCAAATCACCAATGATAGAAGACTTGAGAATAGCCACCGCTCAATTTGAAAATAAAAGCGGCGACAAAGAATATAACCTGAACGTTATTAGAGATCTAACGGCAAACGCGAAGGAGCAAGGCGCCAGGGTAGTTGCCTTTCACGAATGTTCGGTTACAGGATATACTTTTGCGCGCCATCTTTCAAAGGAACAAATGCTTGACCTGGCCGAACTTATTCCGGATGGAGAAAGCATTTTAAATTTGACGGATATAGCAAGGGAGTATAAAATGGTAATACTTGCCGGACTGTTTGAAAAAGATAAAGACGATAAACTATTTAAGGCTTACGTTTGTGTTGGAGAGAACGGGTTGATAGCCAAATACCGCAAGCTTCATCCATTTATAAATCCCCATTTAACTCCCGGAGATCGATATGTTGTGTTTGATCTTTTTGGATGGAAATGTGGTATCCTAATTTGCTACGATAACAATATTATTGAAAATGTAAGAGCGACGAGTTTATTGGGAGCTGATGTTATTTTTATGCCTCATGTAACGATGTGTACGCCCTCCACACGACCTGGTGCAGGATATGTGAACCCTCAACTTTGGTATAACCGAGCGAAAGATCCTACTTCACTCAGGCTTGAGTTTGATGGTATGAAAGGAAGGGCTTGGTTAATGAAATGGCTTCCTGCACGTGCCTATGACAATGGCATATATGCTATTTTTTCTAATCCAATAGGCATGGACGATGACCAGTTAAAAAATGGTTGTGCTATGATTCTTGATCCTTTCGGAGATGTAGTTGCTGAATGTAGAAGTTTGGGCGATGAAGTAACAACAGCGTTAATTTCAAGAGACAAAATTGAAAAGTCAGGAGGTTATCGATACAAAAAAGCAAGGAGGCCCGATTTATATGCCGAAACTATTGGCGCACCTCATAACTCCGAACAAAAAGTAGCGTGGCTTGAACGCGACCAGCTGTGAAATAACCCAATCCTGACATTGAAAAAGGAATATACTTTTTAGTAGCCTGAGCAAACTATGCATCGCAGATCATTCATAAAAAAAGCATCCGTCGGCGCTTTAGCGCTGTGTGGTGTAAATCTTTTTCCACCTGGGAAAACACATGCACTTTCCCTCAGCTTTGACGATGGATTTAAAAAATCATTCTATAAAACGGCTGATATCTTTGAAGAAGTTGGACTCAAAGCTTGTCTGAATGTAATTGCTTCTGGTCACTTACCTTCGTTCAAGGGACCGGACAAATGGATCGTGCCCGCCTCGTTGGGTAACTTTGACGACTGGAATTCTCTGCGTGCACGTGGCATGAAGTTATGCCACATACATGGGAACATCTTAACCTCACGAAGATTCCTTTTGAAGATGCTATTTCGCGGATCGAGAAATGCCTGCGTTATTTTGAAGAGAATCTGGATGGATTCGAAGTAACTGATGCGGTTTATAATTTTGCTTTCAATGCCTCCACGCCCGAACTGGAGCAATATGTCTTGTCCAGGGTCAGGGCGGTTCGTACAGGCGGGCCAAGTGCCATCAATGAAATCCCGGATGATGTTACTCCGCTAAGAATAAGTTGTAAGTCTATGGGGCCTGGAAATATTGATCGCTGGGTGGAAGGCCAGGTTAACAGTTTCCTCGAAACAAATGGTGGATGGCTTGTTTTAAATACCCATGGTTTGGATGAGGAGCGGTGGGGACCAGTAAGTAGCACATATCTAACAAAATTGCTGAAGCGCCTGATTCGAATTGATTCTCTTATGGTGATTCCGGCAGGGGAGGTATTTCGTTTAAATAAGGGATAGAGTCACAACGCACAGGCTACGCGCCAAGCGCAAAAACCACTTTTCGAATATCATCAAAACTCCGAAACGATAAACGGGTTTATATTAATATAATGTTTTTACGTTATATTTATAATTATAATGTTTTTTCATTATAATCATTTTGTTTTCGTAATTCCGTTTCTTGTATATGCTTGAGCCTGTTTCCAATAGAAGGTATAGAATGCGATAGACCATGCTTGTTTTTTTTCATGAACAACACATCAATGGATGGTAATTATTCTTAAATCAATGAAAAATATTATCTTTAAACATTATAATTTTAAATATAACCTTTTTATATTATATTTTGGAACCAAAAAAAACCTTTGTACCAAAATACAAAATAGTGTATTTCGTATTTTCGTCAGGCGTATAACGTCCTTAGAGAAGCAAATGTAACAATGAAAAAAAGAAAGATTATTAGTGTTATCACCGGGGATATTATTAATTCACGCAAGGTGGACACAAGGCAGTGGCTTAGGGAACTTAAGAAAGTACTTCTGACAGAAGGAGAGACGCCTTCAACATGGGAGATTTTCCGTGGTGATAGTTTTCAGCTTGAAGTAAAAGATCCCGGACGAAGCTTATATATGGCCATAAAGATCAAGGCAACAATCAGAAGAATTAAAGGTTTAGATGTCCGGATGGCAATTGGAATAGGTGAAAAGGGATTTAAAGCACAAAAAATCACAGAATCTAATGGTGAAGCATTTATCAATTCAGGCGAAAAACTGGAGACACTGAAGAAAGAAAAGCAAAGCCTTGCTTTAAAAACGCCCTGGTCTGATTTTGACGAGGAGATGAATTTATGTATAAAATTAGCACTCGTGGTAATGGACAATTGGCCGGTTAAGAACGCGGAGTTGGTTCGTCTGTTGCTGGATGATCCAACTTTGATTCAAAGCAAACTGGCATCTCGCCTGAAAATTTCACAGGCAGCGATAAGTGGGAGATTAAAGCGTTCATTATATGCAGACATCCTAGCGTTAAATACACTCTATAGTAAAAAAATAAAAAGTAAGATTGCCTTGGTAAGATGATACTATTATTTAAGTTATTATTGGCTCACCTTATCGGTGATTTCATCCTTCAACCACGGTCGTGGGTAGACAAAAAAGAAACCCTCAAGCTGAAAGCGTGGCAGTTTTATGCCCACGTGCTGATTCATGGATTTTTGATTATGCTTCTCGTATCCGACTGGAATTTTATTTTGCCGGCATTCATCATCACAGTACTGCATGGAATAATTGATGGATTAAAGATTAATTTTCAGCGGGTAAGGTCCGGCTTAATTGGTTGGTTTCTCATGGATCAGTTTTTACATATCATCGTAATCTTTACAGTATGGGTATGGTGGACGGAAATTGACATGTTAACGCTTTTCCCTTATCCATCTCTTCATTTTTTCGTTTTAGTAACTGCCCTGGTTTTTTTAACAACGCCGACCTCGGTACTCATTAAAATTCTGATATCTCATTGGACTCCTGGGAAAACAGGACCAGCGGATTCCCTGCCAGATGCGGGAAAAATTATCGGTATTCTCGAGCGAATGTTTATCCTTGTTTTTGTTCTCAGCAATCATTGGGAAGTCATTGGATTTCTGTTGGCAGGGAAATCGATATTTCGTTTCGGTGACCTTAAAGAGGCACACGACCGGAAACTAACGGAGTATGTTCTCATAGGAACATTGTTAAGTTTCGGAATGGCAATACTTGTAGGCCTGGCCCTAATGCAGTTTTTTGGAACCGCTCCATCAGTGCTGAACTTAAAATCCTGAACGATAAGAATGTCTGTAAGAGGTACGAGGTACGATACAAAGTACGAGTGAACCATATTTCCAATCTTGACTTTGAAAAAACGGTTTGGGCTTCATCTATGATGACTTCTGCATACGTTTTATTCGCTAGTTTTAGTGTGGTTTTTTATTTTACTGCGAATCGTTTTTTCTTTTGACGGCATGCCCGTGTGTAGCACATGTGCATTAGGATGACAGTAACGGTGACATAAATGGCTACAGACTCTAAGTTGTTTTGCTAATCCAAAAATTGTCGCAAAACCAACCTCAAACATCAGACCTCAAACTTCAAACAATTTCGCAACCATGAACTTGAAACCTTGAACTTTAAACTTTGAACCTCGGTCACTCATTCCTTAGTGCATTCACAGGGTTGGTAGATGCTGCACGAAGTGATTGAAAGCTGATGGTGATCATAGCAATAAGTACTGCACCTGTGCCTGCTACGGCGAATACGGTTATATCAACCGGTGTCTTATAAGCGAAAGCTTCAAGCCAGGAATGGATTGCATACCAGGCAATAGGAACTGAAATGACAAACGCAATGATCACTAACTTTAAAAACTCACCTGACATCATGCCCACAATTTGAGGAACACTTGCACCCATGACCTTTCGCACACCGATTTCTTTGAATCTTCGCTCTGCCATGAAGGTTGATAAACCATATAATCCTAAACAGGAAATGATCATAGCAATGATCGTAAAGCCAGTGATGATACGTGATACTTTTTTGTCTTCGTCATATTGTTTTTTGATATTCTCATCCAGGAATGAATATTCGAAAGGTGTGTCAGGGTTTAAATCCTTCCATGTTTTTTCAAGCTCTGATAATGTAGCAATAAAAGTTTCCGGTTTGACATCAACGATCGCATAACTATGATTCGGCTCCTCGGCAACACGGAACAAGATTGGGTATATTTCATCTTTCAGTGTTGATTGATGATAGTCTTCCATCACACCGATAATTTCAAATTCATAAGGCACACCTTGCCATGCGGTATACAAACGCTCACCTACCGCTTTATCGGGAGAAAATCCAAACTCCTTTGCGGCCTTTTCGTTGATGATGACACGGAATTGCGAAAGCGAATCACGATAAGTTGAAAATTTTGAACCGGCAATTAATTTTATACCCAGCACATCAAGATAGTTTGGCTCTACCCAGTTGTTTCTCACACGTTCTCCATTTTCCATATTTCCTCCTGAACGATATAAAAAAAAGTCAGTGAAGATGGTATTACCCGGAAGATAGTTTGCAGCCGAGACGCCATTTATACTTGACAGCTTAGTGAGTTCGGTATTCAATACATCGTAGTTGCTTTGCGCCGTTGCTGTGCGTAATGGAAGAACAATCTTATGATCTGCACTGAAGCCAAGGTCTGCGTCCTGCATAAAGTTTAGTTGACGGGTAATGATGACCATGCCACATACCAACACAATGGCAATTATAAACTGAAAGACTACCAGCGACTTGCGTAAGATACTGTTCGAGGACTGAAGCATTGACTTCCCCTTCAATACTTTTGCGGGTTGGAAGGATGATAGATAGAATGCCGGATAACTTCCCGCAACGAGTCCTGTAATAACCGTAATAGTAACAAGCGTAGGCAGGATAAAGAAGAGGCCCGCTTGATTAAGTGTAATTAACTTGCCTGTCAATTGACTAAAAGTGGGTAACATGAGTTGCACAATCACGATGCTTAAGATAATCGCTACAGTTACAATGATCATCGCTTCGCTCAGGAACTGACCGATCAATGAAGTGCGGTTGGCACCCAGGGTTTTTCGAAGGCCAACTTCGTTAGCGCGTTTTGTTGCTTTTGCTGTGGAGAGATTCATGAAGTTAATACAGGCGATCAGGAGAATAAACCCGGCAATCGATGCAATCACATACAGATATACAATCCGGGGACTTTGACCCTCTGAAGCTGCATATAAATGGATGTCTTTTACAGGTTCGAGGCCTAAAGTTTTTGACATTCCTGCGGCTTTCAGATCATCGGCTCCGTGCCTCGCAAAGGCCTTATTTATTTTTGCAACAACATCTTCAAGGGAATGGCCGTCTTTTAATTCTACATACGAGCTCATAAAGTTTTGTCCTGCCCATTCCTCTCCGACATCAGGCCTGCGTAAAAATTCACACCATTCCGTGTTGCATGCCGAGGATACAAAGAAGTTGGCCGTAATATGGGAGGCGGGCTGATCATCTGCGATCACTCCGGTTACTTTGAAATCTCCAGATGGTCCACCTTGATTAATATTAATCACCTTATTCAGGGCAGGCTGATCACCGAAAATTTTGTGTGCCAGCTTTTGGGTTATGACAACGCCATTGGCTTCTTGAAGGGCTTTTTGCGCATTACCTTCAAGGAAGGTGTATGTAAAAAGATTAAAAAAACTTGAGTCGGCGATCAGTCCATCAGATTCATAGAATTGTGTCGTCTCATATCTGATCAGGTTTAAAGCTACACCCGGTGGATTTACAAATCGTGTGACTTCCTCGATTTCGGGAATTTCATCTTTGATGCCCCATACAATGGGAGGAGACGTGCGCGGCATTTCGTGCATATCAAGATTACGATTTAATGTCGTTGTGACCCGGTATAAGTTGTTTACTTGTGCGTGATGCTTATCGTAATTCATTTCATTCCTGATGTACAGCGCCAGCAAGAGGCAACATGCAACGCCAACAGAAAGGCCAATGATATTAATAAGCGAGTAAGCTTTGTCGCGCGACATGCTTCTCAATGCAATTTTTATGAAATTCCTGATCATGATGTTATCCAAATTGAAGCTGTATTTCCAACATTAATGCCATTCTGAAAAAGGATAAATCGTTCTAAAATGCGTGGTTTGCTCGCAAGGCCAAACGCAAAAACGAACAAGACCGTCCGAATGCGATCAATTGGAAACTGATCAACGCAATGAGCACCAAACTATGGAGAACGAAAGCAAAGGGTGGTTGCAAGTTGCCATGAGTCTCGAGCTTTGAGTTTGTATTTTAAGGTACGAGGTACAAAGTACGAGGAATGACGAATGACGAATGAGATACAAGGTATCAGGACCCCATTTTTGAAACAACAAACGTCAAACGTCAAATATCAAATCTCAAACATTTTCGCAAGCGCTTCGTAACAGAAAAGCTTAAACGACGAACTTTGAACCTTGAACCGAAGAACTATGAACCATGACTATTTCCCTGATTCGCTTTGCTCTTGTTTCCTGTTGCTTCGCATTCATAAGTCTGAATAAGAGAAGTTTTCGTCGCGATTTACTGAGGCTTAAGAAATATTTTTTCGAGCCGGACTTTTTCTTAAACATTTTGAAACAACAAACCTCAAACGTCAAACGTCAAACCTCAAACATCAAACCTCAACCATTTTCGCAAGCGCTTCGTAACAGAAAAGCTTAAACGACGAACTTTGAACCTTGAACCGAAGAACTATGAACCATGAACTATTTCCCTGATTCGCTTTGCTCTTGTTTCCTGTTGCTTCGCATTCATAAGTCTGAATAAGAGAAGTTTTCGTCGCGATTTACTGAGGCTTAAGAAATATTTTTTCGAGCCGGGCTTTTTCTTAAACGCTTCATTCAGATCTTCAGGAATAATAAGTTCTTCAACTTCGTCCAGGACTGACCACGACCCATTTTCTTTTGCTACTTCAACGCACTTCATTCCCGCTGTGGTCATGAAACCGTCTTTAATAAGCTGATCAATTTTTTGTTTATTTATTTTCGACCAGATACTATTTGCTTTGCGCTGACTGAAACGCTGCATAAACTTACTTTCGTCAATAGACTTTCGTTGACTGTCGATCCACCCAAAACAAAGAGCCTCGTCAACGGCATCGCTCCATGTGATGGTGGGGATATTGGATTCCTTTTTGTAATAAATAAGCCAGACTGATTTTTTCTTGTCGTGGTTTTTTTGAAGCCATTTCCTCCATTGTTGACGGTTCTTAGGACAAAACGATTCAATGTCATTCTCTTTCATGATTTTCCTGATTGGAAATTAATGTTAACAGATTCGGGGGAAGAATGCAATGACGATAGGAGTGTCTCCAATGGAATTTGTACTCCACGTGTTAGTCTTCTGTGCTATGCCTTCAGCATTATTGTATTCTGTAGTTGAATCGGCTTTTACTTACCTGATTATTCCGGTATGACGAATACCTTTATGCCGGGGATTTTTCGATAGTCATAAAACAAATAGCGACATTAGTTTTAGGCTTAACGGCACGGGCAGCTGTTTATCGGTAGTACATCATTCGCGTGTTTGCTTCCTTTTAGATTTACTGCCATCTACTATTTGTATATCATGAAAACCCTAAATTTGTGCGCTTTCTTTTTGCGCAGCGTCGTTGTAATCCTAATGGTCTTTGGCCTTGTACGTTGTGGAAAAGATGATGATAATGATAATGGAGCACCCAGTTGTGAGGAATTTACATCTGAAAATGCCGAATGCTATTGTGAACAACATCCGGAGAGTGGTCATTGTAAACCCCTGGAGCTAATCATCTCCGAAGTTACTGAGAAGGAAGTAGGCCTTACCCCGCATGCATCAAACGGAACCCTTTGGACTAAAGGATTTGCAATCGGTAATGTCATCTACATCATAGATCGCGAATCAGAAGGCCCGAAGGCATTTTGGAAATATGATCTTGATGGTGACGACGAATGGATTCAGCTAGCTGATTTTCCAGGTGATGATGGTTATGGACTTACAGGCGCCGCCAGGGGAAGGGGATATGCCAGTCAAAATGCTTCAGGGAAGTTCTGGGAATACGACCCTGCGAGCAACGAATGGATTCCAATACCAGATTTACCATTCACCTCAGCTGAAACACATTGGGTGGAATACAACGACAGGTTTTATGTTCCACACAGCAACGGAATCTACGAATTCGATCCAACGACCAAAGAATGGGCAAAGATTTCAGACCAGACTTCCACAGGCTTTGGTGCTGTTTTTCTCGTAGGTGATGACATGTACTGGTATAACATTAACAGTGATTTCATGAGTCACTTCAATTTTGCGGATAAATCATATGATACCGTTGATCTTCCAGAAGATTTTGGAAGTAGTGTATCGTTTAATTGTCCGTTTGTTATTAAGGATCAGGCCTATGTGGTAGTTTCCAATGACTTTTGGAGTTTTAATAACGACTCCAAAACCTGGACCTTTCATGAAAATGGACTGCAGGAAGGCGCCGTATATGGCGATGATGTTTTTATTATTGATGGAAGGGCTTATCTGGTAGACAATGGTTACCTCAAAATTTTTGAATAAGATATAGGAGCTGTAAATGATTTATGGATCATTGAATTGAAATTTTATAACCAATAATTTTCTTTTGAAAACCTGTGTCCCAGTTCATTAGTATTGGGCTCATAGGATCAAAGAATTCTGAACGGATATATTCAGGATTCAAGCTGAAGGTTTGAAAGATATTTTTCAAGTCTTTCCAGGTTTTGTCGCTGTCCTTCGTCTGCTTTATGTGCTTTGATGATCGTATCACGCATCTCTTTAGTGTCAAATAAAAGCGACCAGTCTATTTGTGTTTCATCCCCTTTAGGTTCAAATAGAACGGTAGTTATGAAATGCGGATTGAAGTGCTCGAATACAATCTTCTTTAGGGGGATAATTTCTTTAAAGATACTCCGGTTCGGATAGTTTATTCCATCGGGGCCGTGCATTGTCAATCTCCATTCTCCGCCTTCTTTGAAATCCATTTTCTCAATGGTAGAAGTAAAGACTTTTGGTCCCCACCAGTTTATGATATGTTCCGGATTTGTCCACACTTCCCACATTAATTCGATCGGAGCCTTGAATGTTCTGGTAATCCGCATCTCGCGATTAGTTATTTCGTCCATGGTTTCTGGATTTTTGAATTTTGTTATATACTCATCAAGGTTATCAAACCGTGTTTCCCAGATCGAAAGGAGTTGATCCAGCCACACGTCGATTTCCTTCATTTTATCGATCTTGATTTCATAGTAGATTTCACGACCCCGCTGGTTTGCTTCGACGAGGCCACACGCTGTTAAAATTTGTAGATGTTTGGAAATTGTAGATCTGGCTGCATCAACCTTATCGGCAATGGCACCCGCTGTAATAGACTGGGAGGCCAGAAAGGTTAGGATAGACCTTCTTGTAGGATCTGCTATCGCCTGAAAGATATCTCGTCGCATTACCATGATGTCGCTTTGACGACAAATTTATGTGATGCCAAATGACGACGTAACATTTTGTTCAAAGTCCAAATTTTAGACAATGAAAAAATCTTAGAAAAATCAAAAATTATTTGCGCAGTTAAATAACTGCGCGTATTTTAGCAGTCAAATAGCTGCATATATGGATTTAAGACGAGATGTTTTTCAGGCCATTGCCGACCCAACACGACGAGCAATCATTACATTGGTTGCCCTTCAAGCCATGACACCGAGTGCCATTGCTGGCAATTTTGATTCTTCCAGACAAACCATTTCCAAGCATATACAAATCCTCACGGAATGTGAATTGCTGAAACAAGAGCAGCGTGGCAGAGAGATATATTATCAACTTAATCCCAAAAAGATGAAAACAATAGCAGATTTTATTGAACCATTCCGCAATATGTGGGATGACAGGTTTAATAAATTGGAAGCTGTAATGAAAAAGTATAAAACAACAAAATAGAAGACATGGAACGAAAAACGAAAGTCACCGCCGAAGAAGGAAAACATGATTTGCTGATCACAAGAGAATTTGATTTGCCGGTGGACTTGCTCTTCAAGGCACATACTGAGGCCGACATTTTTGAACAGTGGATGTCGCACGAATATGGCATTACAAAGGTACGAAAGCTTGAAGCTAAAGAGCACGGCGGCTGGCGATTTGAAACAACAGATGTAGCAGGAAATATAGTATTTCAGGCCAACGGTGTCTTCCATAATTTTATTCCAAACCGAAGGATTATCCGTACGTTTGAAATGGATAATACACCTTTTTCGGTTCAACTCGAATTTTTAGAATTTGAAGCCCTTACTGAAGACACCAGTAAGCTTAGCCTACACATCATTTACAAATCTATTGAACTCAGAGACCAAATGTTAAAGATGCCTTTTGCCCAGGGAATGAATATGGCGCATAACAGGTTACAGGATATTCTGAGTAAACTTTTTTTGCCACGAAGGCACAAGGGCACTAAGAATATTTCGTGAGTCAAATAAAGATCATGGTCAAAATGGAAAGCAAGGAAACTTTATACCAACTGAATAGATACAGCGACGCTATTGGTCAGTCACAAGGGGAGAAACGCCAAAGCTGCGATAACTTAGGATCTTAGTGCCTCAGTGGCTTCTAAACAAAAACGATTATGACAAGAGGAAAAAAGATTACCTATTGGGTTTCCACCATCTGGCTTTCATTGGGAATGCTTTCAACGGGTATTGTTCAGTTACTCCAGCTGAAGGAGGAAACCGAATTTATGCTGGCTTTAGGTTACCCGGCTTATTTTTTAACTATGCTTGGCGTTTGGAAAATTCTTGGCGTAATAGCCGTACTTGTTCCTAAGTTTTCCTTGTTAAAGGAATGGGCTTATGCAGGCTTTTTCTTTTCAATGTCTGGCGCGGTATTTTCTCACATCGCATCTGGCAATGCGGTGAGTGAAATATTCGGGCCTTCGCTATTGTTAGTGCTCACTGTGGTATCATGGTATTTCAGACCTCCGTCAAGAAGAATCGTAGCAGTTAACCTGTAAAAATATAAGATATGAATCCTAAAGTTGATTGGTTTTTTAATGAAACCGGCCAGTGGCAGAAGGAATTTGAACAGTTGAGAAAAATAACGCTGGACTGTGACCTGATCGAAGAATTGAAGTGGGGCCAGCCTTGCTACACATTCAACAAAAGTAACATTGTTCTGATACATGGATTTAAAGAATATTGTGCCCTTCTATTTTTCAAGGGCGCTTTATTGAAGGATCCCAAGGGTATACTGATTCAGCAAACGAAAAATGTACAGGCGGCGCGACAAATCCGGTTTACCAATGTTCAGGAAATCGTGAAGATGAAAGCAACTCTGAAGGCATATATTTACGAAGCAATTGAACTGGAAGAAGCTGGTATAAAAGTTCCGCTGAAAAAAGCAACGGAGTACCCTGTTCCTGAAGAGTTTCAAAGAAAACTAAATAAAAGCGCGGCATTGAAAAAAGCTTTTTACGCATTGACACCAGGACGGCAACGGGGATACTTACTGTACTTTTCTCAAGCAAAACAATCCACAACAAGGGAATCGAGAGTTGAAAAATATGTACCGGAAATTCTTAAGGGAAAAGGATTAACCGATGATTAATTATAACTAATATCGTAGAGTTAAGCTTTCACAATCCTTCCTCTTTGGAGAGGACAGGTGACCAAAAAAAAACGAGCTTACGTCAACGTCATCGGATGACGAATAGACATTTTCTGTTTCAATAGTCAAGTAAAATATAACCATAAAAGTATATGGGTAAAACGAAAAGCAATAAAAATCAGTTGTCCTTAGAACAGCAGGATGAATTACTCAGCATATTGAAAGCACGTTTTGAAAAGAACATGAACCGGCATAAAAGTCTGAAGTGGGAGCATGTTGCAGCAAAGTTGGAAGCCAATCCGAAAAAATTATGGTCGCTTCATGAAATGGAAATAACAGGAGGGGAGCCAGATGTTGTAGGGTATGATAAAAAATCTGATGAATATAGTTTTTATGATTGCTCCGCCGAAAGTCCGAAAGGGCGCAGAAGTATTTGTTACGATACCGAGGCCTTGGAGTCAAGGAAAGAGCATAAACCAAAAAACAGTGCACTCGGTATGGCCGCGGCAATGGGTATTGAAATTTTGACGGAAGAACAATATCGCGAATTACAGAAGGTTGGAAACTTCGACCTGAAAACATCGAGCTGGGTGAAAACTCCTCTTGAAATCAGGGAACTTGGTGGGGCAATTTTTTGTGATCGCCGTTATGATCATGTCTTTATGTATCACAATGGTGCTGAATCTTACTATGGTGCCAGGGCGTTTCGGGGGTTGTTGAAAGTATGAATTTTGTGGTTAGCAAGACTTGAGTGATTCGGATTAGCTTCAGGCTACAAGCGGCAAGCTTCAGGTTGCTTGCGGTATTGAATGTGTTGGGTGCAATAGTTTCAATAGTTTTGAGCATCGCCTTGTATTTCTAAAGAAGCAGCATGTGAAGAATCTGTCCATGGCACATCGCTCTCTTCTTCGAAGGGAATCCTGAGCACGGCCTCGCACGCAGGACAGCAGCGCGCGAAGGATCTTACGCAAGCTTAACGATTGCAGTCGTTCCATGAGGATCGCAAAGCCCTTCCCAACGAAGAGTATGGCATCCAATAACGAAGCAATATCCCCATGATCGAAAATCTCGTTAGTCAGGATGACGGTAATGACGAGGAAGGCTTGTCGATAAAGTGAAACGTTGTTTTAATCTCGAACATCAAACATCAAACATCAAACATCAAACCTCAAACCTCGAACTCGAACTCGAACCTCAAACAATTCCCTCAACCGGAACTTCAACCCTGAACTTTGCACATTTAACTTTGAACCCTATGAACTTTTCAACCAAATTCATTAGCTTTAAATTACACCACCCTAACGTGGCAGGTTGAAGCGGACAGGCAATTCTTAAATGTTTCAACATCAGCTATTATTAATTGTTAAATGTTTACCATCATAATTTAATTCTATGAAAAAATTACTCCTCTCACTATGCGCCTTGATTCCTTTCCTTATCCTAACCAGCTGCGAATGCGAAACAGATGATAAGGTAACGGTTTGCCACAAAGGAAAAATCATTCACATTGATGCTCATGCCTTAAAAGCCCATCAAAACCATGGCGATGCTATTGATATGGATGGCGATGGATACTTCGCCGGTGATAATGCGTGCACGTTGCCCGACTGCGATGATACCGATGCGAATGTTAATGAATGCGTAGCTGATCTATGCAACATCACAAACCTCGAAGTACTAAACGCAACGTGTACAGATCCCAATCCAACATATGATCTGCAACTTCGGGTTACTTATGAAAATGCACCTGCGGCAGGTACACTGGATGTCACCATAGACGGCACGTTGTTTTCTTTTGCTATAACTTCTTCTCCCCAAACAGTGAATGCGTTTGGACTTCCACCGACCGGTGTAGATGTAAATGTGACAGCAAGTTTCTCAGATGATCCTTCATGCCAGCTAGTGGTGAATGGATTGTATGAAGCTCCGGATTGTGGTTTGTGATTATAGATATTGATTGATTAATCCTGTCCGTTTTACGATTAGCTTCCACGGTGTAGGCGACAGGATACAAGTTGCTTAACCACCTTGATCCTCCGACTTTGTCGGAGGATCTTCCGTCCTGAAAACAGGAGGGAAAAAATTGAAACTTTTGATCAACTCTGCCTCTGCTCGAAAACAAATAAGATTAATAACTTTCGGCCTCAAACATAATTAACCTCAAGCCCAACGATCCCTTAATGCTTAATAATCTTCATCGGCTTTTCACCTTCAACTTTCAGGATATAGATTCCGATAGGTAAGGTAGATAAATCGATTGTATAATGCTGAAGCGTACCCACGTTTACTTGTCTGCCCATACTTTCATAAAGACTAAAGTGGTGTCCTATTAAATTTTTTGAAGGGTAGATCGCGATGTCGCCATATGTAGGATTAGGGCCAAAAGTGGTTTCTTCGTAAAGATTTGTTTCAAAACGCATCGAAACAAATGGCGCCGTTTCGCTTAAACAGGTGACATGAACTTTGGCTTCATATTCCGTGCCCGGTCTCAATTCAGTTAGTGATGCATTCATTGATGTGGTCTCGATCGTTAGCCAGTTATCACTGTCTGCGATGGCATAATCTACAACATAAGGAAGCGCACTGAAATTATCATCCCATGTTAATTCAGCCGAGGTGGGGGTTACGGAACTAGCAGACAAATTAAACGGCATATAACAAACGGTACTAAACGTTATAGAAGTAAATTCTTCTCTGGCATTACATTTCGGGGCAACCGCCACCTTATATTGGGTACCTGGTTTCAGACCATCGAGTGTGAACGAGGTAGCGTTTGTCTCCATCGTTGTCAATTTCCCGTTCGACGTTCGCGAATAACTTATGACATAATTATTGGTCTTTGATTCGTCCATCCAATTTATCCTGGCGCTAACTGGTGTAACGTTATTAATGGATAGCCCTGAGATTTTTAAACAAGGTGTAGTGAACGAGGTATGAATAAAGTCAGAATTATTATTTGTACATGCTAGTCTCCCTCTTACAAAGTATTCTGTTCCGGGCACAAGCGGAAAGATAGTGCGGGATTCGTCGACGAACAGCCAATTAACATTATCTTCACTATACTCCACAATACCAGTACCGGTATGATCGCTTGTCCAGTTGACAACGGCCTTGTTGTATTTTAATTCTGTGATGATCAATGTGGACAACGCAGGACAACTGGTGGTGAACTGTTTATACGTAAATTCAGCCAAATTATTGCAACGTCCTCTGAAACGAAGGTCGTAAGTAGTACCCGGTAAAAGATTCGATATTGGATTGATAAATTGAGGAAGGATTACCCACTCGTTTTTGCCCGCTGGTGAATACTGTATCTCAAAAGAACTGAGATTGGATGCGTTTAACCATACAGAATTAGTTCCAATGTTGCTAATAGAGAAAGTGTTAATGTCAATACATTCTGTTGTGAAGTTTATATAAGCATATTCCGAATAGCTAAGGTAGCATTTGGCGCGTACCCTGAGTTGATAATTATTTCCGGCTGATAAATTGGTTAATGTTGTCGAATTAGTTCGTGACCAATTGGTATAACCTGAACGGGCAAGGTCAATCTCGAATTGATCCAGTGTTGTATTTGAAGGCAATACTATTTTTGCCGAATTCCTTCCTACGTCGAGGGCAATGATGGAAGGGTCAGGGCAGTTAGCAGGAGCGTTTTGCCAGATTTCCATTTCGTAACCATCATGCGGACCAAAGTCGTAAGAATATGCGTTAATGATTTCCGGTCTGCCATCTCCGTTTAAATCATTAATGGCCATTAACGTTGTGACGGAACCTGAGCCGACGTTCACCAGCGGCATGCCATATTCTCCAATTTTATTGAAAGAGGCACCAGACAGTACCCCGCCGGCTTCTGCTTTGTTCTCCAGTAAAGAAAACTTTCTGGTTTCAAGTCCCAGAAGCAAGTCGACTTTACCGTCGCCATTGATATCACCTGCCTGAACGCCGCCTGTGACATTCTCGCTAAGCACCACCGACGGAATTTCCACCTTAATGTCCGATGAATTTTTGTTTTCCATTATCGACAGGCTTGCGGCCACAACCGGGGAATTTGCGATGATGTCCTTCCAGTCATCCTGGTTTAAATCATGAGATACATAGCGAACATATCTTTGTCTTGTCGGATCATTTACCAACTGTTCCTCAAATGAAAAATTTCCGGAAAGACTGTTATTTTTTAATATCGATAAAAAATCGTCACCGTAGGTGCCAATCATTAAATCATGGGTGCCGTCATTGTTGAGATCTCCTGAAGTCAAATAATAGACATTGTAAGGTAAATCCTTTGTATGTTGGAGCACGAAGTTATTTCCAGTCAGAGAGCCTTTTGGATTTTGATTCCTGAAGATTACCAGGACAGAATGATCGTAGGCGATACGGTTGATGCCGGCAATATCGATATGACCGTCAAGGTCAAAGTCATTAAATGATAATCTATCTAAATATCCAATCTGTAATTCAACCGGTGTTCCAAAAAAAATATAACCAGGCACAGAAAAGTTTGGGTAAACTCGTAATCCGTTTTCATTACGCACAACGACATCCTTATAGCCGTTGCCATCGAAATCGATTAAGAATAAATCATTAGAATTAAAATTGGGAATAGGATAAGTATTTCTAATGAAGGAATCATCTGTGATATCACCGCCCTGATTGACGTTTAAAAAAATTGTGAAGCCCTGGTAGTGCGTGCATACAATATCCGGTTTGCGATCGCCGTCCATGTCCTGCACAAGGCTCTTATAAATGTTCACGTCTGAAATGCCTACCCTTAACTGCAGATCGTCTTTTCTGAACTCTTCCGCAAATGTGGGAACAAATTCCTGTACCGACTCGGCGGTCAGGCCTGACTCACGATCCAGCAAGGAAATCGGTGCAAAAGATGCCCCCGCAGGTACTTGTACTTTCATCTCAGTTGGGCTTGCAGACAACACATTACCCAGGGTGGCACCAAAGCTCACTAAATTTTTTTCGGGCGTCGAATTAAAATGCTGTCCAACAATTGTTATTTCGGTACCGATGGGTGCCGCGGCCGGAGCGAAAGAATGGATAACCGGTTTCACTGCCGTGAAAAAATCGACAGACGCTGTTGTCGCCGAAGCAAAATCGTTGGTAGCCTTTAGCCGGTAGTAGTATGTTTGGCGTGGCATAAGATCACCAATGGCAGCGCTAACATCTACAAATTCGGTATTCACGGTGACAGGAAATGACGACGTGACTAAACCGAGTTCCGGCGTTAATCCGTATTCAAAATAAAACGAAGTAGGTAAGCTGTTTGGATTGATCTCACCATACAGTATGGCGCTGGTTTCTGTGACGTCAACAGTTTCTGTAATTTGTACCAATGGTTTCAATGAAATGGTCGTGAATTCGGTTGAGGCATACGAATTACCGTTTTCGTTGGTAGCAACAAGTCTGAAATAGTACTTTGTTTCACTTTGTAATTCGGTTATTTTCCCTTCGACTTTGTCAGTGTAATCATAGATTTCTGATGCACTACCTAATTCAGGTGTTGTTCCGTATTCGAAATGGTAGGTTACAATATTTCCCTTTGGAATAAGGGTTCCTTTTACTTTTACTGTTGTTGCTGTGATATCATAAAGTTCAACGCTGGTGATATTGGGTTCGTCGGTCACACCTACGGCATCCCATGCATTGGCTACTTCCGTATAGGCTGTAGAACTTTTTCCGTATAAGTCAGCAGTTGCTAGCAACGATCCGATCCGGCTGTCGAGGTGATCCGAAAACTGCCCCAGGTATTCCGTGAGATTTCGATAGGCGATAGAAACCGCAACGTCAATACCAATTGGTTTAACTGTGTATTCGTATTGAAGGTCATTGATGCCGGTGCCGCCTTCACAAAGGAGAAAAAACCAAAAATTCTGTACACCGGAATTGATATGTACGCCCCCTTTATCTTCGTAACCAACATACCATAGATCGCCGAAATAAGTATCCGGTTGATTTCTAAGATTCGGGTTACTCATATCCCGAAGACCACCGTCTCTGAAGTGTCTTCCCAATTTCCAGGTGGCCGAACTTCCTAATGTATGGAATTCGATGGCTTTTCCCATAATATCTGAAAAAGATTCGTTAAGCGCTCCCGACTCATAACTATAAGATAGACCAGCTTCATATTGTGTTACGCCGTGCGTGAATTCATGACTTACAATATCAAGCTCTACCACCGGGTTGTTATTACTTCCGTCTCCAAAGGCCAATAAGTTATGAGCACCCAGCCAAAATGCATTATCAAGACGTGCTCCTACATGCACATAGGATTTAATCGCAGTACCATTATTGTCAAAACTATTCCGGTTGTGTTTCTTAAAATAGTATTCAAATGTCTGTTCAGCTGCCCATTGAACAGATACAGCAGGTTTTTGATAGGCGCTGTTGTACATGTTATCAGATGAACTAAAATGATATGCCTTGTGGTATTGATAAAAAAGAAGTAACGATAATTCACTGACATTTTGAAAATCATAGGTCCCAATGATTCCGCCGTTTTCTGTTTGACCTACTAACCGTGAACCAGATCCTCGTTGCTCAACCTGAATTGTTTTCGTTCCATAATAGTTTGTCATTCCGGTCCCGGTACCATAGGGCAGGGGTGGCGTAGGCTCGGGTTCTTCGTCTTCGTTGTGAAAACAAGTGTTTACCAAACTTACTTTGTTAAGCAATTGCCCCGTGCGCGCATCGATAGAGATCCGCCATCCTTCGACGAATGAAACATCAATATCGAACTGAAAAGCGATTGAAAAACTTTCAGGCATAAAAGTAAACCCCTTGGACACAATCAACTTCTTACCACGTCTAAAAACTGTATCCTTGGTATTAAGATATTTTACAGCCAGGTTGAATGCTTGTTCTTCACTGATTGTAGTCTGCAAGTCCGGACTAATTTTTCGCACGGCTTTGCCATTGGCCGATGTAATAAATCCATTTTTCTCATGAACCCGGTAACCCATTCCCTCTATCGGTATGTCCTGGTAATACTGTTGCATCAAACGATGTTGCATGCCGATATGATCGGTATTCGATTCTGTTTCTTTGAAAGTGAACGCTTCGGGAATGTCAAAATAATGATTGATGTTGGTGAGGAAGTGAGCGGTGGTGACGGTTTTTTCGTTAAACGCAATGGCGCGTGGCGGATCATACCGGTTAGCATAATACATTTTACCGGTGCCTGTACCCGTTGAATTTATTGCATTAGCAGCCATGTTTAACCTTTGCTGCGCCACGACGTCGTTGCCGAAAAGTACAAGTAAAATGAAGAGTAAAATTCGCTTATGCATGTGAACTACTATTTTTTTATTCGAATCAGTAAGTATGGCTAATCATTCTTACACTGCTTATATCGTTGAGGCAATCACTTCACGATATGCAACCAGTTTTTACAAGTATCGAAGTCGCCGATTTTTACGTGAACATAATACACACCGCCAACCAGTTCACTTGCATTCCAATCGTTTTGATAGTCTTTTGATTCAAAAACTTTTTTACCCCAACGGTCCACGACAAGCAATCGTACTTTTAATCCGGCGTTGGCTGGCGGTAACAAATCCGGCCCAAATCGTATTTCAAAATTATCGTTATATCCTGGCGAGCCTTCTGGCGTAAATACATTTGGAATTAACAATTTGTAGACCGGCACTTGTACGATCTCTTCAAAAGCACAGAATTTTTTTTGTGCAATAAACTTGACAGAATATGCGCCGTCTTTTTCATAACGATGTTCAACTTCGGTCTCTTGTGAAGTTGTGCCATCACCAAAGTCGAAATGAAAGCTTATGTCATCCGCGGGAGGTGTTAGGTTTTGAACCAGAACGGCAGGTCGATCCGTGCAATTGCCTTCAAGACGATGCTGCCATTTCAGATCGACGCTATCCAACACCGTTACCTTTGTTGTGTCTTTCCCAACACAGCCATGTCCATCCGTTACTGTCACAAAATACTTTGTAGTCTGAGTCGGGCGCACAACAGGAGAGGAGCTTGATGAAATAAATGTATTGTCTTCGGCAAACCATTCATACTTGTTGCCACCTGTAGCAGCTAATTTGAATGTTGTACCTTCGCAGATCTCAGCATCCTCACCTGCCTGAATCTGTTCTTTATAGTAGTTGATTATTTTTATCACTGAATCGGCTTTATTGCAGGTATTCAGATTTATAGCTTTCAATTTTACTTTATAAGTACCCTGTGCCGGAAAGTAATGAAGTGCCGAAGTGGTATCACCTTGTTGTTGTGTGTACGTTGTGCCATCATCAAAGTCCCAGATCAAATGCTGACCATTGACACTTAGATTTTTGAACCGGATAGCATCGGGATAACATATATCATTGTAGTCAATGACGGAAAAGTCCGGACTAAACGTCTGAAAAGAAGCATGAACGTTTGGTGTTACACCTACATTGAGTGTATCTGTTTTTGAACAGCCATCACCATCTACAACAGTCACAAAGTAAGTTGTTGCGATTTCCGGATGAATGACCGGCGACTGTTCTGAGGAAGAAAACGTGTTGTCTTCGCTGGTCCAGTTGTAATGAATACCACCGGTCGCGGTAAGTTGAAAACTATTTCCATCGCATACCATCGCGTCTTCGCCAACAATGATGTTGTCTTTAAAGTAATGAATAACCTTGGTAATAGAATCGGTCTGACTGCATGTACTGAGATCGGTGATTTTTAGTTTTACATTATACTGACCGGCCTGTTTATATTGATGGATAACATTTCTCGGATCCGTGTCTTTTTGGGTAATAATTATTCCGTCACCAAAATCCCAAATGATACTTTTTCCGCCTGTGCTTACGTTTTGAAATACGATAGAATCAGGATAACAAACATTGTTGAATCCGGGCACGGTTAGATCGGTATTATTCGTTTCAAACATGGCCCGAAGGGAGGACAAATCGAATTTGAATGCCGCGTTGTTACAATTCTGGCTTCGGTTGACGCGTGATTTTGCATTCGGTGTTGTTGGAAAATCTGAACTTGATTGTCCGGTTGTATTCCCGAAATCACACCCTGAACATACTGCATGATATACGATGCCGTATTTATCGAAGCGCGAGGTGCCGCCATCTACGTGGGTTTTTGAAGAATTGCCACCGAAGTAGGTTGAGTACACAAGCTGAGTAGCATCTCCATTAAGCACCATAAAATAAAAGTCAGAACCGGAAGTGGTTTTTTGATGGGCATCACTTGTAATAGGCATACCGTTGGTCGTGCTTTGCCAAAAACCTGTCTCGGAACTTGAGTTAACGAAACCTCCCCAGCCCGCCATATAAATGTTATCGCAGTCGTTTACTAAAAATGCTGTCGGAGAAATATTGGGAATTACCAATCCACTCGAAGAAGCAGAACCAAAAACTGTTGAAAACGCCAACGTGCTTAGATCAGTTGAAAATTTTTGCAGGAACTGTCCGGTGTTTACATTATTGTACACGCCGGATGTTATAGGCATGTGGCCTGCGGTTTGGCCATAGCAGAATACGTCGCCATTTGCATTCAGGTCTACAAAGTAAACCTGGTCGAACGAAGTTGTTCCTGTAAAGGTAGCATTCACTATTGCGCTTCCGTCCGCAGCAAGTCGCGCGATCCAACCATCTACGATGCCATTGAAAACTGTTTGATATGATCCAACAGTTACAGGAAAATCAGCACTTGTCGTACCTCCGGCTACGACAATGTTTTTATCGTTGTCGAGTTTAATGGAATAGGCTGCATCGAAGCCTGATCCGCCCAGGTAACTTGACCAGACTATGGAAGATAAATCTGGGGCCAGTTTAACCACAAGCCCATCCGTTGTACCATCATTAAAAGAATCATCGAATCCGTTAACGATCGGAAAATCATTAGACCCGGTGACAGAACTGATGTACACGTGGCCTGTTTCATCGGTAATAACATCACCTCGCATTTCGTCGCCATAGTTAACCACTAATGGTCCTCCGGATTGTTTGGGAAGGTTCAATCCATCGTTACCCGATCCGCCAAGAAATGTTGAGCCAACCAATTGATCTCCATTGCGCGACAATCGCGTCAATACGATATCCCATTGATCATCGGTGTTTAGTACGCGATTAAAAATGGTCGTACCGAAATTAAATGTTTTGTCGAAAGCGTTTGTACCTGTCGGAAAGTCTGGTGAACTGGAAATTCCCAGCACAATTAAATCCCCGGAAGCTTCATCAACCACCAGACTCTGGGGAGAATCATTGTTTATTCCTCCCAGGTGCGTGGCATATAAAAATTTCGTTCCTGCAGAATCATATTTTATGATCGCCATATCAAAACTTCCACGATTGGCGCTCTGAAATGCCCCCACGGTAGCAGGAAAAGATCCGCCCAGATCCTGACGTGTAACACCTGCTGAATAAAGCGTGCCGTGTTCACCCGGAGTAGCCGTGCTTCCCCAGTTGTCTGCCGTGGAGCCCGAATACGTCGAGAAAATCAGGAGCGGATCGATGATCAACTCGCGGCATTCATCGTAATCATTAGGAAATGAAAATGAAACAACGTTGTGATCGAGCTTGTATTCGCTCCGCACAGTTTGTTGGCCACCATCGCGCATTTGAAAAGAGAATGGTTTTAGCTCGTTAAGAGATCCGACTGTTGTCAGAATTTTTAATTCGTCGTTTGATTTTTCGATACTGCTTACACCACAGTATTCGAATTTGATTTGCGATGGGTTGGCTCCAGGTCTTACAATGAAATCGTATTTTAGATTTTTTCCAACGGATGATACACGGAAATCGATTCCCTCATAAACATTTTGATATAGGATGGATGAAAATGCTAACGCATGGCTGGCCCACTTGCACGAATCATCACCAAGGAAATAATTGTGGTGTCCCTCCAAAGGCACGTCGACAATTGGTTTTGATTGCGGATTTGATTCTAAAAGATTGATTTGAAAGTAATGCCCATTCGTGTGTTCAGTCGGTGAATGTCCATTCGATTCATTAATTCCCTGGTGGGTTTGCAGGTGTTGATGCTCCAGTTCTTCTATGTCAAGAAGCAAAACCGAAAAACCTTTTGCGGAAACGCCCAAGCGCCCACCCGGTATCTGGGCTTGAAAATCAATGTCCTTATTCCACTGGCCCTTATTTTCGATAAACCGCAGGCCCTGATCATGCTGACTTATCGCGTTAAACGAAATCAACAACAACAGTAAAGCTAACAACCTCATAACGTTGCAATATACTAAAATTTCAGGAATGGCGGGCCGCTGCAACAATGTAAAATAATGGTTTCATAACTTCATTCCAGCAAAACGAAACATCTCTTGTTCTATTACCAACATCAGCGCGAGTTCTTCCCTTTGGATAAAGGATTACAATAAACAAGCTAATACCGTTAATATATACCTACAATCAACTATAAGATTGATAACAATGAAGCGTATTGCTGCTATATTTAATAATATTACAAAGCCATGTTCGCGCAGGGAACGCGGAATCAAGTATTTGACGAACGGTTTATGTTTATTCTTTTCATGGCATATCTTGCGTAAAGCTTTTTTTAACGTGAGACATGGTTCCTTGAATTCATCCTGATCGTATTTTATTTTTATTTCAAAAATGAATTAATTAAAGATTAATGGTACTTGTTCCATCACCATTATGATCTGTCTGCTAAATTTGATAAAAACTGGTCTAAAAATGGGTAATTAATGCTTCAACGAAATGGTATCTTCATCCGGTAGTGAATACGTTGCGTGACGCAGGAAAGGATATCATTTGAATAGTTTGTTTTTGTTGTCATGTAAATTAATAATAGCAATGAATAAAATTTTGACTTTGGTTTTGCCTGTTCTCCTTCTTGTGATATGTCAATCAAGCAGAAAAAAGGAAACGCTGAAAGATAAGTTTTACGATAAATTTTTAATCGGTGTGGCCGTAAACCGATCTCAAATAGATCAAAAAAATAAAAAGGAAAATGCGCTCATTGCATCGGAGTTTAATTCGCTTACTGCTGAGAACGACATGAAATGGATGCATATCCATCCGGAGAAAAACAAGTATAACTTTGAGTATGCCGACAAGCTGGT
>DASPIZ010000023.1:0-19111 GCA_035628875.1 Ohtaekwangia sp.
TCATACGCGATCGTGAACAACGGCGTTTAGATTCTCTGGCAAATTTGCCGAAGACAGGTAGCCTTGAAACACTAACTGGTCGTACAGGTCGTTACTATGTTGTGGTAGCAAGCGCGATAGATGTTGATCTTCTGACTGATTTTGGTAAGGAACTTGTGTCGAAGGGCTCCAACGTGCGAATCATTCCGCCTTTTGGCAAAACAAAGTTTCACCGGTTGGCGATTGACGTTAAAGATTCTTACGACGAGGCCCAGGCAACAGCTGATGGAATGAAGGGGCGAGACTTTGGCGATCAGATCTGGGTAGTCAGATATTAACTTGCCTGATTTCAGGTATAGAAATTGTAAAGATTATATTACGGTTGATAGCAACCATACTGAATTAACATTTTTTAAACTTTCAATACCAGGTTCATGGTTTTACTTCAAATAGCCACCGATACAACAGCTTTTGTTGAAGGTGGTGATTCTTCCCTATCTATTATTGATCTTGCTTTTGAAGGTGGATGGATTATGATTCCGCTGGCACTTCTGTCTGTTGCAGCGGTCTACCTGTTTGTAGAACGTCTTCTTGTCATCAACCGGGCAAATCAAGATCCGGATCCTTTCATGGGCCGTGTAAAGGAGTTGGTGTTGCGTGGCGATATCAATGGTGCCAAGATGCTCTGCTCACAAAACGATACACCGGTGGCACGCATGATTGAAAAAGGTATATCGCGGATTGGAAGTCCGCTGAAGACCATTGAAGCATCTATCGAAAATGTTGGAAAAATTGAAATCTTTAAATTGGAAAGAAATCTTTCGACACTGGCCACAATTGCAGGTGCTGCGCCAATGATCGGTTTCCTGGGAACTGTAATCGGGATGGTTCAGGCATTCATCGCCATTTCACAGGAAGAGGGATCGGTTAGCCCGAAGTTGTTATCCTCTGGTATCTACACGGCGATGATCACTACAGTAGCCGGGCTTATTGTAGGTATTGTTGCCTACCTGGCGTACAACTACCTGGTTACACGCGTACAGAAAGTAATTCATAAAATGGAATATACCTCGGTGGATTTCATTGATCTTTTGCAGGAACCGAGATAAACTTAACCCTGTTGTAATCTTATGCGACTGAATTCAAAAAATAAGGTTGATGCCGGATTCAGCATGGCTTCCATGACGGATCTTATCTTTTTGCTCCTCGTGTTCTTCATGTTAACATCATCGTTTGTAACACCTTCCGGCTTGCCGGTTAACCTGCCGTCGAGCAAGGCGAGCACAATAGAGGTTCAAAAAGTGTCGGTTACAGTAACGAAAGATCTGCAATATTATATTGACGAAAAAAAAGTAACGAAAGCTACGTTGGAAGGTGAATTAAAAAGCCGGTTAAATGGTGCAGGAGGATCAGTCGTGTTACACATTGATCAATCGGTTCCTTCTGAGCATCTAGTTTATGTAGCAGGCATAGCGACACACCTTGAAGCAAAGGTGGTTGTGGCAACTAAACCAAAGTAATTATGGTGACCGAGCAGGAAAAGAAGAATCAACGTATAGCGATGTTCACATCCATAGGTGTACATGGTGCGTTGTTTCTATTGTTTTTCTTTATGGTTGCCTGGCGTGCACCAAATCCGCCGCTTCCGGAATATGGTATAGAGTTAAATTTTGGTATGGATGATCAAGGAAGCGGCACCGTTCAGCCCGACGAGCCTGTTGGTTCAGAAGGAACACAAGAAGAGGAACCTGACCAACCAGAAGAGCAGGAAGTTATACCTGAAACAACACCACCTGTTGAATCAGAACCGGTCGAACAGGAGATTACCTCAAAGGTAGAAAGCCCGGTTAAAGTTGAGGAAAAGAAGATAGAGCCTAAACCAGAAAAACCTGTAGAGAAGAAACCCGAGCCAAAAAAGGAAGAAGTTGTAAAACCGGTTGTAGATCCTAACGCAACCTATAAACCTGCTACACCGAAAACAGAGTCGAACAATACGACTACAGACGGGAAAGCTGGTGCAAAAGGATCTCACGGTGACGACAAGAATAAATCAGGAGATAAAGGAAACCCTGAGGGATCGTTAGATGCAAATGCGCAGTATGGTAAGCCGGGTGGCGGCGGTGGCCCGCGCCTGGACTTAGCCGGATGGGAGTGGAATAGTACTCCGACACCAAACGTGCCCAACAATGAATCGGGTCGTATTGTGTTTGAGATCAAAGTTGATGATAGTGGCGATATCGTTTCCATCAAAACAATCGAACGAAGTGCAAGTCTTGAAGCTGAGCAAGCCTGCCGTAAAGAAATCGAACGCCTTTCATTCACAAAAACCGGGGCGAATGTACCGGATATATCCACTGGTAAAATCACCTTTTTGATACGTTCAAAATAAATGGCTGATCGTTATATCGAATTCCTTCACGATGTAGTGATTATCCTTCATGAAATCTTCGCGAGACTCGCGAACGTAAATTTTACTGAGCCCGAAGAACTCAATTACATAGAAGCCAGTTACTGGCTTATGAGAAGTTCGTGTTATCATGCGGTACACCACCACTGAATTTAATATCGCACAAAAGCATCGGACTTTAAGCACCGTTTAAAGCTAACCCTATTCTTTAACCCCATCCCTGGTGCCTAATCCTCAATACCTAATGCCTAATCTTCAATACCAATCCCGAAATTTGAAAATGATATAAATCCTTTTCAACTTTGTCATCCATGTTTGCAACGTACGAACAAACCCTAACATTCCTGTACGAGAATCTGCCGATGTTTCAGCGACAGGGAATTTTAGCTTATCGTAAAGATCTTACCAATACGGTTGAGCTTTGCAGAAGACTAGGTAATCCCGAGCGTAAGGTAAAGACAATTCACGTCGCAGGTACAAATGGTAAGGGAAGTACATCGCACATGATTGCTTCCATTCTTCAGGCAGCGGGCTATAAAACCGGGCTTTACACATCACCACATTTAAAAAACTTCACCGAACGAATTCGTATCAACGGGGAGGAGATATCAAAAGAATTTGTCGTTGATTTTGTTAATCGCGTGCACCCCCTAATAGAAACGCTTCGTCCTTCTTTTTTTGAACTCACTGTTGGAATGGCGTTTGATTTTTTCGCGCAGCAAAAAGTGGATGTAGCAGTAATTGAAACCGGGCTCGGTGGAAGGCTGGATTCTACGAATGTCATCACACCAGAGGTTGCTCTCATCACCAATATAGGTTTAGATCATCAGGATATTCTGGGAGACACAATTCAAAAAATTGCTGTCGAGAAAGCGGGTATCATCAAACCAAAAACACCTGTTGTGATTAGTGAACGACAGCATGAAGTTGCTCAGGTGTTTCTTGATAAAGCCACGTCCTGTGATGCACCCATTTATTTTGCAACCGACGATTATCGGGTTGAATCCCATCCGATAGCTGACAAAATCGCCTTCAACGTCTATTATAAGGGCGATCTGATCTTCCGTGATTTAAACATTCCCTTACAAGGGTATTATCAACGTAAAAATTTAAGCGGTGTCCTTAAAGCGGTTGAAATATTGGATAATCTGAATTGGGGATTAACCGCGCAGCATGTCATACAAGGTTTAAGTGATGTTGTTTCGAAGACAGGCCTCAAAGGACGCTGGCAAAAACTTAATGATGTTCCTTTGGTGATCTGCGATACTGCGCACAACCTTGATGGTATACGTGAAATCATAGCACAAATTAAGACACAATCGTTTCAAAAATTACATATTGTTTGGGGCTGTGTGAAAGATAAAGACCTTCAACACATCCTTGAAGTTTTGCCAACCAATGCAACGTATTACTTTTGTGAACCAAAAATTCCACGCGCGCTAAACGCAAGCGATCTTGCAGCGCAAGCGAGTGTTCGTGGACTAAGCGGTTACGTAGTAAGCGATGTGAATGATGCGTTAAGTAAGGCCATGCACGAAGCTACCAAACATGATATGATCTTTGTTGGCGGAAGTACATTTGTGGTAGCGGAAATAAATAACTTATGAAACGTAAACAGGAGCGGTTCAAAATCATTGAAGAACGGGAAAATGTAATCGAACCAACTAAGCCTCTTTATCAGCGAATAAAAGGAAACTGGCGGTCACGATTTTTTAAGAATGAAAAACCAATCACCCTGGAGCTTGCCTGTGGCCGCGGCGAATATTCGGTAGGATTAGGAAGTTTATTTCCGGATAAAAATTTTATCGGTATTGACATAAAGGGCGAACGGATTTGGAAAGGCAGTACACTGGCCGTTGAAAACAACCTCCAAAATGTAGCATTCCTTCGTACACAAATTTTATTGATTGAGAATTTTTTTCAGGAAAACGAAGTCGATGAGATATGGATGACCTTCCCGGATCCTCGGCCACGAAAACGCGATGTCAAAAGACGATTGACAAGTCCTCGCTTCCTGGAAATGTATAAGAAACTGGTTCGCCCCGGAGGCTACATTAGGTTAAAGACAGACAATACAATGTTGTTTGACTATACACTTGAGGAATTGAACAGGCGGAGTGATATCAAAGATTTTGTTTCTACCCGAAACATCTATGAGTCCGACTTACGGGCAGAATGTTTCGATATTAAAACACGGTATGAACAAGCGTTTGCAGCGAAAGGTGAAACAATCAAGTACCTGCGTTTTAGATTTTTATAAAAGTTTAAATATGTATATGGATTATTTCGAGCTGGAAGAAAGATTCTACGAAGCCGATAAGTTGATTAATGAAGGAAAGATCAGTGATGCAGCACATTTGCTGGAAGCTATCCTGGCCGAAGCTCCCGACTTTGGAAAGGCACACAATCACATGGGATGGTTGTATGAAACAAAATTCAAAAACTACGCCAAAGCAGAAGAACATTACAAACTTGCCTTGAAGTTTGCACCCGAGTATCCCGCGGGATATTATAACTACGCTTATTTGTTATCGACACTACGCCGTTACGAAGAACTTGATACACTGCTGAACAATGCAATTAAAGTTCCTGGCGTGAGCTACGCTACGTTGTATAATGAATTTGGATTGATGCATGAAGCGCTTGGAAAATATCAGGAGGCCATTCATTATTTTAAACTGTACATTCAAAATCTTTACGAGATCAAGACCATTGAAGCAGCTGCTGAATCGATCCGCCGCTGCGAACGCAAAATGCAGTTACTTTGATGAGTTGATTTGTGTAATATTTCAAGAGGCTGTCATCCCATGGCAGCCTCTTTTGCTTTTTGGTCGGGGTTAGTTTGCTTTAACATGAAAAATTGTGATTTTGCGAAGACCCATTCACCAATACAGCCATGGTTGTCGACAATCTAACCGTACATTCATTCCAGCTTCCCGTCAATATGGATCCTGGCCACATCTCTGTAGAGATCTATGAGCCGTCAAAGGTCAAAGCTGCTTTAACGATTGCGCATGGTGCAGGCACCAATATGCACCATTCGTTTTTGAAATCCCTTTCACAGGAATTTGCCAGACATGATATTATGACGGTTCGTTTTAATTTTCCGTATATGGAGAAAGGACGCAAAATGCCGGACCGTTACCCCGTTGCGTCAAAAGCCATTCGCGCCGTGTTAGAAGAAATTCATCAGCGTTATCCGCATTTACCATTGTTTGCCGGCGGAAAATCATTTGGCGGGAGAATGAGTTCGCAAACGCTGGCAGAAACGCCCCTGTCGTATATCCATGGGGTTGTATTTTTTGGGTTTCCGTTGCATCCCGCAAACCAGCCTTCTCTCAATCGTGCCGATCACTTGAACGATGTTGCAGTGCCGATGCTTTTTTTACAAGGCACCCGTGATGCGCTCGCCGATAACGACCTGATATATCAGGTATGTGAACGTCTTCCGTTGGCCACTCTTATTCGTATTGAGGGCGCGGATCATTCGTTTAACAAAGGAAAGGCGGCGATACTTCAATCGTTGTGTAGCCACACCGTTGATTGGTTGAAGAGGACTCTTATAGCGAATGGGTAAACGACTCTCCAAAAAAAGCAGGATTCGCCCAAATGCGGAAACGATCTCCCCACCGGTAAAACACAAACCGGAGGGGCTAAGATTTTAAGCAGGAATTAGCATAACAGAATGTTATTTTTTACACGATGCATAGCAAGGTGTAATCATCCGGTTTTTCATTAATAAATACAACATAATGGAAACAGACATGTCTAATTCATCAAACGCAGGATATGCAAGTAGTGCATTACCACCTGCAACAGGTTCAAGCAAATTAAATGTTGGCACTACCGAACGCATCATCTCAGTTGTAGCAGGAACAATATTAGGCGTTTTCGCTGCAAGGAAGTTTAACTCCACCGCAGGCAAATTATTGGCTGTAGCAGGAGTGGCGTTACTGAAGCGAGGCGTTACGGGGGTTTGTGAGGTAAATTCTTTAATGAATCGAAATACGGCACATAAAAGAGCTTCTGCAATGGAAATAGAATCAACATTAACCATTGACAAATCTCGCAAAGACGTTTTTACCTTCTGGCGTAATTTGGAAAATTTACCAAGATTCATGAAACACCTGAAAGACGTTACGGTTTTAGATGATCAGCGGTCTTCGTGGTCAGCGAAATTACCCGGCGGTGTCGGAAAGGTTTCGTGGGAGGCTGTTATAGAACAGGAGGAGGAGAATAAATTGTTGTGCTGGACCTCTCTTCCAGGTTCTACCATTGATAATGCGGGAGAGATTCAGTTTGAGGATGTAGCTCCAGGAAAAACTCAGATACGTGCGAAGATATCATACCGACTTCCTGCTGGTGATGTGGGAAGTGTAGCAGGAAAGATGTTTAATCCTGTTGTAGAAAAGATGATAAAAGATGATTTGGTTAGATTTAAAAGTTTGATTGAATCGGGGGAGGTGAGTGAATCAAACAGATCCCAACCAAGATCATCAGGTAAAAGAAAAGTAGGTTCTTCTGTATTATAAAAAAATAAGAGCCGGATTGGTACCGGTGATTTAGTACTTGTATAATTCACCTGGACTATTTCATCAATGTATTAGTGGATCATATCTATGTCAAATGAACATACTTTAAATAGTTTTGAATCGACATTCAGGCTGGTGTTAGTAATGGGTCGCAGAGGGGTCGTTTCAAAGCATACTTTACCGTATGAATGAATGATAGAATATTTTTCACGCACAGGGTACCGATCCGACTTTTTAACTGTTTAATCAGGTTTTTCTTTAGCCTTTGGTATGTTATATTTTAATAAATGATTAGCGTGGTTTAATGATTAAGGAACTATAAACTCAAAAATATCCTTTTATTGTTGTTGGCTTAGCGCATTCGGTGACGTCAGGGGTTTATTTAATAAATCAAATGGCGTATTCTAAAATCTTCAGCGGCAACCGGCGTTGTATAGATGAAGAAATCAAATAACGGATATAAACCTGATGAGGATTTATTTCACAGTTTGATGATTTAATTCCTCATTGCCGGATGGTTAAAATACGTTTTTTGACTTAAAAACGAGGATTAAGCGAGAGGCATCATATTTTATTTTATTTATTATCAAAAACCCTAAAAAATTAAAAATTATGGAATTAAAAGAAGAGAATACTCAGAATAATGCGCAAAATACTCCAAACGCAGCACCTGTTCGTCAAAAGTCAAACCGTGGATTTGCATCCATGGATCCGGAACGTCAGCGTGCCATTGCCCGTAAAGGCGGAGAAACTGTAAGCCAGAATCGTGAGCACATGGCAGCGATTGGAGCAAAAGGAGGAGAACGCGTAAGTCAGAACCGTGAACACATGGCTCAGATTGGTCGCAAAGGAGGAGAAAGCAGTGGCTTAAACCGCGCAAACGCAAGCAAAGATCGTAGAGGCAACCGCTAACATAAGGTAGAACGGGTTTCAATTCGAAACCCGTTCTGCTTTTTTATATCATCTGTTGTACGGATCGCTAACTGCTATTGCCCCATATTTTATAGCCTTATCTAATTCATGTTATTCCGTCATTTCTGGCGACATTTAATAAAATCCCTGTTTCAAAGGAAGACCATCGGTACGCTATATTTCACTTTGTTGCTCTTTGGTTTTACTGTTGCTCAAGGTCAATCTGACATTGCAAAAATTATTTTCAAGACAGCAAGCCGGGGTTATCAGGGTAGTATCATATTCACTTCCGATAGTATCATAAGGCGGGAAGCAAGTGGTACGATACAACCGAAAATCAAAAGTATTTCCAATACGTCACAGCAATGGAACAACATGGTTAGCCTGTTAGAAAATCTGGATATTACGAATATAGGTTCATTGCAATCCGCCAGTAAGAACCGGGCCGTGGATGCGGCACATCACAGTAGTATTATTATTACCACAGCGGTAGGAAACAGTTATCAGCATAACTTTGATAACGAAGAACCCCATCCAAAATTGAAAGCACTCATGGAACAGATTTCCCTGTATTGGAGAAAATCAGCAGAGTAAAATCTAAAGCACTAGCCGGACTTTCCTTCACCGGCATATTATTTTGGTGTCTGCGGGGAAAAACACCATGAGAGAATTCATTAACAGGACAAAGCGCTTTGGTTCCTTATTGATAAAGACATTCCGTCAATGGATTGAGCGCGAACCATTCAACAACAGTATCATCATAGCTTATTATACGATCTTTTCACTTCCTGGTCTTCTGGTTATCATCATCAATATCGCTGGATATTTTTTTGGAACGGACTCGGTAACCAAAAATATTACCGGTCAAATCCAATCGATGACTGGTGGCGATACTGCTAAAGATGTGCAGAACATAATCGACAACGCGTCCAGCAATGAAGGCACTGTTTTGTCTTCAATACTTGCTGTAGCTACGCTTTTGTTTGGAGCTACAGGTGTATTTTATCAGACGCAGCAAATCTTAAACAAGATGTGGGAGGTTAAGCCGCAACCAAAACAGAAAATTCTGAAATTGATCAAAGATCGTGTCTTTTCATTTGGGTTAATTCTCATTGTTGGGTTTCTTTTACTTGTTTCGCTTGTTCTTTCTGCAGCCCTCACTGCGGTAAGTGACTGGATTACCAGTCATGTTTCCGATGCACTTATTATTATATTTAAATTCCTTGATATAATCTTTTCCATTGGTGTTGTTACACTGTTGTTTGCAGCCATCTATAAGTTTTTACCGGATGCAAAAGTGAAATGGCGCGATGTATGGGTAGGAGCGATTGTTACATCCATCTTATTTGTGATTGCAAAATTTGCGCTTGGTCTTTACTTCGGAACAAGTGATCCGGGTTCTACCTACGGGGCCGCAGGATCCATCATTCTTATTATGTTATGGGTTTCATATGCCGGTATGATCTTATTGTTTGGTGCCGAATTTACACAGGTGTATGCTACACGACATGGCCGTGCTATTGTCCCTACAAAAGGTTCGGTTTCCACGCATGGTGAGAATGATAACGGCGCTATTGTTAACAAAAAACCAGAGGCGCATTCCAAGCAACAAGCTCAGGATAAATCGTAAACAATGTCGTTAGTATTTCTTTTGAGTGGGATCACCTCCCTTGGAAGGGCTTATCGAGACTTAACTAAACGACGTTAAAATGTAAAACATACGACCATAATGACATCAAACATATGTGAATGACGTGGTACATCATTTTAATAAATATCAATAAATATTGATGTTATGGAAAAGCGTTTTTCTGTTACAGGAGTTTTCCTGATTTTTCTACTTTTTCACTCGTGCGCTGTTAATCCTGTAACAGGTAAGCGGGATTTCATGCTCATGTCCAAGGATCAGGAAATTGCAATGGGTAAACAATCGGATCCAGAGATAATAAACTTTTTTGGGATTTATGAAGATGAAGAATTACAGAAATTCATTCAGGAAAAAGGTCAGGAAATGGTTGCTGTTTCGCATCGCAGTGACCTGAAATATGAATTTAAAATTGTTGACTCTCCGGTTGTAAATGCCTTTGCTGTTCCTGGCGGTTATGTCTATTTCACCCGTGGTATCATGGCACATTTCAATAACGAAGCAGAATTTGCGGGTGTGTTAGGTCATGAGATCGGTCACATTACAGCACGACATTCAGCGAAACAATACAGTAATGGGATGTTGGCGCAGGTAGGTCTGGCAGCCGGAATGATATTCGCCCCCGAGTTTGCTCAATTTGGTGACCTTGCCAATAGTGGATTGCAATTGCTCTTTTTAAAATTTGGTCGTGATGCTGAAAGTCAATCTGATAAGCTCGGCGTAGAATATGCTACCAAGATTGGGTACGATGCGCATGAGATGGCTGGCTTTTTTTCTACGTTGGAACGATTACAAAAAAGCTCGGGTGGTGAAGCCGTGCCTACATTTTTGTCAACACATCCGGATCCGGCAGACCGGGAGCAAAAGGTTGCAAAGCTAGCTGATAAGTGGCAGCGTAAAACCGATGCTGCAGCATTGGAAGTAAACGCAGATCGTTATCTTCGAATGATTGATGGCATTGTCTATGGTGAAGATCCCAAACAAGGCTTTGTAGAGAACCAGGTGTTTTATCATCCGGTGTTGAAATTTCATTTTCCGATTCCTACAGGTTGGGTATATCAGAATTCGCCGCAACAGTTTCAAATGGCACCAGAGGATGGAAGTGCGATGATGGCATTAACGCTCGCGCAGAGTCAAGGCTCGTTGGAAAAGACTGCTCAGGCGATGGTTCAGAACAGTCAACTATCCGTGATAGAATCTCAACGCGCCACGCTAAACGGCTTGCCTGTGTACATGATGGTGGTAGAACAATCTTCAGCGGAGCAATCGGTCCGCGCATTGATTTATCTGATCGAATATGGTGGCAATGTATACAATCTGATGGGCGTGTCGGCTGCGGCGAATTTTAATCAATACGCCAATGTGTTTAAGGGAACGATGAATAATTTTAAAGCGCTGAATGATCCCGATAAACTCAACAGGCAACCTGATCGGATACGGATTAAAACTGTCACACAAAACAGCACATTAAGTCAGGCGTTACGAACGTTTCAAGTTGAAAACGATCGGATGGAAGAAGTAGCTGTCTTGAATGGTATGTTGCTTGATGATCATGTTACAAAAGGAAATTTAATAAAGGTGATTGACAGCCAACGGCCGGGTGAACGAAATGAAACGCCGAGTACAATGCGGAATTAAATACTCATTGTATGACGAACGAGACGTTCCCTTAACGGAAATAAACAAAACTATGGTCTTGTAATATATAACGATTGGTAAATACCTGCTTGTTGGCATTCTTTTTTTAGATCTTAATTGTAGTACTAATTAAGACGCTCACCTCCCAACCCATGAAAAATCTGAAGAGAAGATTACTCGCGCTTGACAAAGAAATACAAATCGCCATTGTTGGCATTGGATCCATTGGCAAAGGACTCGTATACCAGGTGAATGCAACGCCCGGTATGAAACCAGTTGCGATAGCAGACATACACCTGAACAAAGCAATTGAATGCGCTAAATGGCTCGGTCTTGATTACGAAATTGTGGATACAGTAGAACGTTTGAACGCTGTAATTGAAAAAGGAAAACTGGCCATTAGTGATAACGGCGAATTGTTAGCCTCTTCGCATAGGGTAGACGTATTCGTCGAATCTTCAAGTGCTATCCTTCAGGGCGCTGTTCATGCCATGACAGCGATTAAAAACCACCAGCATGTTGTGATGATGAATTTTGAAGCCGAGATGATGTACGGCCCATTATTACTGCAACGCGCCAATGAAGAAGGCGTTGTTTATACTTGTGCAGATGGGGATCAGCCAACCGCCATTAAAAAACTAATCGATGATATTGATCTATGGGGATTTGACCTTGTAATGGCAGGAAATATAAAGGGATACATGGATCGTTATACAAACCCAACAAAAATAATTCCTGAGGCCGATAAGCGAAGTCTTGATCACAAAATGTGTTCTTCCTATACTGACGGAACTAAGCTGTGTGTGGAAATGGCTGTACTTGCAAACGCCATCAACGGGAAAGCGGCGGTACCAGGTATGTATGGACATCAAATTGCAAGGGCGAATGATATTTTTAAAGCTTATAACTTCGAAGAAATTTGGAAAGACCGTGTGCCGGTAGTCGATTATCTTCTCGGTGCTGAACCCAAAGGTGGTGTGTTTGTAATAGGATATACAGAAAATAAATTTCAACAATATACTTTGGAATGGTTTCCACCCGATATGGGGCCAGGGCCATTTTATGTATTCTATCGGCCATACCACCTCGGACATATTGAAGCCATGGAATGTATCGCTGAAGCTTACTTCGAAGGTACCGCGCGGTTGCAGCCTTCTTATGGTATGAAGACCAATGTATTTGCGTATGCCAAAACCGACTTGAAACAAGGTGACGTGATTGACGGTATGGGCGGATACAAAAGTTACGGCTTAATTGAGAATCTTGCTGATAATGTTTCATCACCAGGATTGCCAATTTGTATCAGCGACCATGTGAAGCTAAAACGCGATATTCCAAAAGATGGCCGCATTGGATTGAATGATGTGGTGTATGACCCGAACGACTTGACATTCAAACTTTATTTTGAAGCGTTAAAGGTTAATCTGTCTGAATCAGAAAAAGCAGCGGACGTGGTACGGGTAAAATCAAATCTTCAACTTGTATAATGCATGACTAACACCATCAAACCCACGGTCACAGTTGTTATTGCAACGTATAATCGCGCCAGTACATTGAAGTATGCAATAGAAAGTGTTTTATGGCAGACCTATAAAAATTTCGAATTATGGATTATCGGTGATGCGTGTACTGATAATACAGAAGAGGTCGTCAATGCTTTTACAAATGATCCGCGTGTTCACTGGTATAACCTTCCGGTGAATTCCGGATATCAATCCAAACCCAATAACGAAGGAATTAAGCGTGCCCGTGGGGAATACATTGCATATTTAAACCACGATGATATCTGGCTTCCCAATCATCTTGAAGCGCTCGTTGGACACATGCAACAAACTAATGACGATATTGCATTTTCGATAATTCAATGGGTATATTCTTTTACGTATTCAAAACCGGACATCCCGTTGCTCCCGGATCTTCCAATACCACCGGAGGCAACAGCTGTAATGCATAAGAAAAGTGTAATTGATGTGATTGGATACTGGAAAGATATTCATGAGACCTATTCTTACCCACGGGTTGATTTTTTTCGACAGGCACAATTTTCAGGATTGAAGTTCGGAATCGTTCCTGCCTTAACTGGCCTCAAATTTTTATGGGATGAAAAAAACTACCATGATATAGGTCCTCAGCCGGTCTACATGAAACGGTTAAGGGAAGAACCAAATTATTTGAACACTGAACTTTCTGCGATGTTAATTCGGGCAGAACATAACCTGCATCGGATACCACCGCGTAAGCGCTTATTGTATATTCTGGGTATACCCCTCCGCAAGCTTCTTTTAAAGTTAAGGATTGATCCGGCGTCGCTGCGGTTTTGGCAGAAGAAAGGAACAAAAATTAAAGTATGGCGCAAACGCCATGGGTTGAAAGAAAGTGTTACTGAAAAAATACAACCGGAGAAAAGTGCTGTACTTTCTTCAAAAGAAATGGCCAGGGCATTTCATGATTAACAGATCATCAAAACTTCGTTGTTTTAATTTTTCAAATCGGTATATCCGTGGGCAAAAGGCAGCCCCGTAAGGCTGTCTTTCAATATTTACGATAAAAAAAAGAGCCACAAAATTTAATATGGAAAAGATTCTTGTACCTACAGACTTCACACCCATTGCAGAGTTGGGTTTAAAACTTGCAAGTGAAATAGCATCGCGTTCTGGTGCTATCATCAGCCTGGTTAATTTTACAAAGCATCCTTTTGGCCGAACTTTTTCGGCCACAGCAGATACAACGTTACAATCGGAACCTGAAGAGTCGCGTTTCATGCTAGAGCTGCTGCGGGTTAATAAGGCAAAGCTAGAAGATTTAGCAGCGAAATATACCCGGGAAGGCGTTGAGATAGAATATACAATTGTAGATGATGAACTGGCGGATGGCATTGACGATTATCTTGAAAAAGAATACATCGACCTTGTGGTGATGGGCACATCGGGCGAGGAGAGTGCACAGGAAGTTTTTACAGGAAATCATACTGAACAAGTTATTCAGGTCTCATCCTGTCCGGTGCTTTCGGTTCGCGATGGTTTTCATCTACAGGATTTTGAAAACATTGTCCTCGCAGTGAATATGATCAAAGACGAAGAAGTACTCAAAGGCCTGAACACACTTCGCCAGTTTGCAGAAGCGTTTAATAGTCACATCCACATGGTGCATGTTCGCGATAATGCTACTGATTCAACAGTAGACCTAAATATATTTTTTAAGCGCATGGCAGAATCTGCTGGTTTGCAGCATTACTCAATTACCATTCTGGAAAAGACGGATGCCGCAGAAGCCGTGATAGATTTTGCACGTGAGGTTCGTGCCGGGATTATTGCTGTGATCAAAAATAGTAAAGAAGGAATCTTCAGGATTTTTTCGAATCATTTTTCAGATCGCCTGGTAAAAGAAGTTGGGCGACCTGTGTTTACCTACAATTTACTTAACAATTAACACGCGAGACTTTTAACAAACATCAGTCTTCATGAATTTAAACACAAAAAAGCGCCATCCTAATATGACGCTTTTTTTGTGACCAGTTTAGATTGCGTCCGCTCCGCGTTCTCCTGTGCGGAGGCGAATAACCTCTTCGAGCGGTACGATAAAGATTTTCCCGCTGCCGATGTAACCGCTGTCATTGGCTTTTGTAGCATTGATAATCGCATCGATTGTAGGGTCAACGAATTTATCATTAACAGCGATTTCAAGCCGGATGTTTGGTACGAGGTTCGGAACAACAATCTGACCGCGATAAATTTCTTCCGTTGAATTCGTGTTGCGTCCATGACCGGAAACATGACTTACTGTAATCCGGGATACACCGGATTCGATGAGTGCTTCACGAACCTGGTCTAGTTGATTTTCACGTATTATAGCGATGATGAGTTTCATTTCTAAAAGGATTGGATGTTGAAGTTTAGTATGTCGAAAATCAGTTTGGATTTATCATTCCGTAACCGCGTTCACCGTGATAGGAATGATCCAGTCCTTTCATTTCGGCTTCAGCCGTTGACCGAAGCGGCGTAATCTTATTTAAGATAAACAAAATCAACCATGTTCCGATTGCTGCATATGCAATCGCAATCACTACAGCCAATGCCTGGATACCAAGTTGTTTCATGACTCCCCATGAGCTGTCAATCGCGATGGCTTCTGCCATCCACGAATCACGAATAAAAAACGTAAGGAATATAGCGCCTACAATACCACCAATTCCGTGGATACCGAAAGCATCCAGTGTATCATCAAACCCTAATTTGTTTTTCAATTGTATAGCAAGATAACAGAAAACCGTAGCAAGGGCACCAAGAATTAAAGCGCCTCCTGGCTGAACTACGCCAGCAGCAGGTGTTATAGCGACAAGTCCTGCCAAGATACCACTGGCAAAGCCAAGTGCTGTTGCCTTACCTTGATGAAAACCTTCAATGATCAACCACGTGAGCGCCCCTGCAGCAGCTGCGATCTGCGTAGCCGTTAACGCTTGTGCAGCACTCAATCCACTGCTGATGCTGCTACCCGCATTAAATCCAAACCAGCCAACCCACAAGAGTCCGGCGCCAATTAATGTAAGCACGAGATTATTCGGACGCATCGGGAGATGTGGAAATGATTTTCTTGCACCAAGAAAGATACAGGCTACGAGTCCGCTTACACCTGAAGATATGTGAACAACAGTTCCACCGGCAAAGTCAATCGCTCCTCGAGCACCTAATGTATACAAAAATCCATCGGAGGCCCATACCCAGTGGCATAATGGATTGTAGATCAGCAATCCCCATAAGGCAATAAAAAAACAATATCCTTTAAAAGAGATACGCTCGGCAAACGCACCGGCGATCAGGGCAGGAGCGATGATGGCGAATTTGGCCTGAAACATAGAGAACACATATTCAGGAATTCCGGCTTCGAGGATTGTCTCGTCAATGCCACTAAGCATAAAGTAATCGGCATTCCAGCCGAACCATCCACCGAATACGTTTGGTCCGAAAGCCATGCTGTACCCGACGATAACCCACAGCACCGTCATAATACCCATAGCGGTAAAGCTGTGCATCATGGTGCCGAGTACGTTTTTAGATCGTACCAATCCTCCATAAAACATGGCTAGCCCGGGGATCATAAGTAAAACAAGTGCTGTTGATGTTAACATCCACGCTGCGGCTCCGGAATCCGTTGCGGGTGTTTCTGCAGCGAAAAGAGAAGGGGTGGATAATAAGATGAAAAGTAAAATAATGGGAAAAGAACGTAAAGTTGTCTTCATTTACGGATGTAGTTTAAGGGTTGTGCGAAAATACTACACCAGTTTTGAATTAGAAGTATAAATAAACCCAACATGTTATTAAATCTTATATTTTTAATAACAATAGGGTTAAATTGTAACGATTTCAACAAATAAATATATGTTTTTATTTTTAACAGGGTAAATTAATCCCTTGTTTGTAGAAAAGTATAATATCTCAGTTTTCACGGATGGAGCATGTCATGCTTCAAAATCAGGGGTGTGGGCCTCGATTATTCTGATGAATGAAACGAAACATACGCTTTACGGCCAGGTCCATGCGACGACACATCAACGTATGGAACTGCAGGCAGTGATCGAATCGTTACACTTTCTGGAACGCCTGCATATGTTGGGTGCACCGATTACGATTTATTCTGATAGCCAATACGTTATTCGGTTAATACCGCGGGAAGCGCAATTAAAGCAGTGTTGTTATTTAACCCGCTCAGGTAAACAAATCAATAACGCAGACCTGATGTCTGTTTTTTATGATATGGTTAACCGAAGCAATGTGCAATTTCAAAAAGTGAAGGCGCATTCAGCTGCTCCGGGTGAAATTAATAACCGTGAGGTTGATATGTTGTGCAGGCAAAAATTACGCGAATCTATCAGGAAAGGATAGCGTAGAGGGTCAGGTATCTTCGTTCTGGCAATGGAATTTTAGATAACCACTGAATTCATCATCAATTGTTTTTATATATTTTATGGATCTAAATACCCAACTGCTCTGGTTGTTCATCCTTGCGATACCGATTGCATGTATTGCGTGGACAGTTACCCATGAAGAAGTATTCCGCGAGCCAAGGGAAGTCTTTGTCCGCTTAAGTACTGAAGGTAAAAACCTGGTGACCAGAAAATTTTTCTATTTGTTTACCTGTGAATACTGTTTCAGTCATTATGTAACGATAGTCGTCTTGATCATTACACAGTTTACTTTATTGTTTGATGATTGGCGTGGTTATCTCATCGCAGGGTTTTCCCTCGTGTGGATTGCAAATTTATACATGAGTATTTATGCATTTATTCGGATTGATATTAAAAAGGAAAGGATTATTGCTAAAAAAGAGCAAAAACAAATGGAAGAATCTGAAGACGCCACGGTTGCAGAAAAGCAGGCACAATAATTTGATTCCGTTTGGAAACGTTTGTTATTACTTTGTATTAAAGGTTCAGGTGAATATCTGAACCTTTTGTATTTATGCGCGTTTTCGGTATGGTGAACGATAGCATCAGTAAACTTGCTTAATCTTCTATCCGGACTAACTTCGCGCTTGCAATGAATAACCAAAAACATTACGCTGCAGCCATTGCAGCATTCGTTATCTGGGGCTTTTTTACGATTCCATTGCGGGCACTTCAGGCGTACACACCGGGGGAAATTCTTTATTACAGGATTTTGTTTTCTTTCGTTGTGCTATTGATCATCATTGGAGGATTTCGAAGAAAAGCACTCAGGGAGGATGTTCGACGCCTCAAAACCTATACACAGCGAAAACGTAATGGTGTAATTTCATTGACGTTGCTGGGCGGTGTGCTACTCTGCGTAAACTGGCTTACGTTTATTTATATTGTGAATTACATCAATATAAAAACAGCTTCATTTTCGTATCTCATTTGCCCTGTTTTAACCGCTGTTTTGGGTTACGTGATCATCCACGAAAAACTATCCCGCATGCAATGGCTGGCAGTTGCGCTTTGTTCAGTGAGTTGTATTTTGATAGGCATCAATTCCGCACTCGAACTCGGATTTAGTTTTCTGACGGCATTAACCTATGCATTGTATTTAATTACGCAGCGCAAGAACCAGGGTTTTGATCGTATGATTGTATTGGGCATTCAAGTTGCGTTTTCGTTTCTCATACTCAGTGCGCTGTTTCCTTTTCTTGTTACAACGGTACCAACCGCGACAGAATTTTACAGTATTATAATGGCCATTGCTGTTGTATTTACTGTGCTGCCGCTATTTCTCAACTTGTATGCATTAAATCGAATTGATTCTGCAACGATAGGGATTCTGATGTATATCAATCCGATTTTTAATTTTACCCTGGCTTTCATTCTCTTCAAAGAAAGTATTACGGTGATACAGTTATTCGGTTACCTGATCATTTTGGTGGCTTTAGTAGTTTTTAATTACCAGAATTTCACCAAACTTAAACCCACAACGCAGGCATAAAATAAAAGATCCGGAATGCTTCCGGATCTTTATTGATACATACTATGTCGGGTAACGACCGGGCTATGCTTCCGTTTCGTCTTTGATTAATACCTTTTCCATGGTATCTCCCTGACGGATTGAATCGATCACTTCAAGGCCTTCATAAACTTTTCCAAAGACGGTGTGATTTCTATCAAGATGACTGGTATTCTGACGGGAGTGGCAAATAAAGAACTGAGACCCACCTGTATTTCTGCCTGCATGTGCCATAGATAAAACACCGCGGTCGTGATATTGATTATCGCCCGTTAGTTCGCAGTCGATTTGGTATCCCGGGCCACCGTTGCCGATTCCGTTAGGACAACCACCCTGAACAACAAAATTCGGAATAACACGGTGGAAGCTAAGTCCATCATAAAATCCTTTTTCAGCAAGTGTTATAAAATTTTTAACTGTGTTGGGAGCGTCTTTTTCGAAGAATTTAATCTTCATGACACCCTTCTTAGTGTGAATTTCAGCGATTTTCATTTGTCAATTAATTGAGTCGCAAGGTAACAAAGCGATCCCTTTTATTTTAGCAACC
>DASPIZ010000024.1:0-13708 GCA_035628875.1 Ohtaekwangia sp.
GAGAAATTAATAGTACACCGGCGGCGATCAACAGGGTTCGGTCAGTTGCTTTGGAAAAAGCCGGGAGCAGAAAACCGATCATTGCATATAGTAACAGGATATCACCATCCCATAAAAAAAATGAATGAAGCACGCCAAAAACCAGCAGGATAAAGAGCCGGCGGTAGAAAAGTCGAAATGAGTTGTGGGCGAGAACACGATTACGTGTGATGAGGATTGAAAAACCGATTCCAAATAGTAAAGAAAAAAGTGAATAAAATTTTCCGTGAACAAGTGCGAGGTAAGCGTAATTTACCCAGCCGTCGAAAGGATATGTAATTAACGCGGCTTTTTGCGAGGCATCTAAAAATACGTAACCACTAAAAACGGAAATGTTGGCAATAAAAATTCCCAGTATCGCAAAGCCTCTCAATACATCAAGTATTTCAGCGCGATCGGAAGACATGGTTGGAATAGTTATGATTGGATTCATAGCGGTAGACGTGCTGCTAAACTACAAGAACAGGCCACGATGAAAAATACCGCAATGATGTGATAGCAAGGGGAGAGAAGGAGGTGCCGGTAGGGAGGTACGAAGTACGAAGGAAAATACGAAGTACGAGGTATAAGGTGCAAAGACCCATAGAACCTAAAGTGTGGGGTATACCGATAGCCCACTCCTACCTTGTCCCTCGTGCTTCGTACCTCGTTTGCCCCACTTCTTCTACAGTAAAACTGATTTTCCGATTGATGCCATGCAGGCATTCACTTTTCATTAAAGCATGATACGAAAAGAGTTTAAAATTAAACAAGAAGAAATATGTCAAAGACAAACACCATGATACTGGCCGCCCTGGGTGGCGCGGTCGTAGCTGCTTTAATTGCGAATTACCTGAGTACAGAAAAAGGCAAACAATTGCTGCACTCTGCCTCAGATGCGTTGAAAGATTTATCTGGTCAGGCGACAGAATATGCAAAAAATAATCTTGGCCAAGTGTTACAGGAAACGAAGACCAGGGTAGGTGATGTGGTGAAGGAAAAAATCGTACAGGAAATTTCAAAATAAATTCAATGTCGTTTAGTTGGACTTTTCTCTTGCCTCACCCTGCCCTCTCGGGGGAGGTTTTAGAAAGTGTAGCACGACAATCGAATAATATATTTTCAACATGAAAGGGGCATCCATTGTCCCTTTATTTTGTGCTTTACAGTGATTCAAAAATAGTACAGTTCTTTACGACTGCTTCAGGAATTGCAGTGTACCTTTGGGTTTAGCCACTTCGGATGAAACAATATACAGGGGTAATTCCAGTCTTAATTTTTACCAACCTCATTTTTGCAGGAGTAACATTTCTTCTTCCCGAGATGGAACAACAGATGTTCCATTGGTTTGCGCTGTATTTTCCGGAAAATGACCGTTTTCGCTACTGGCAAGTAGCAACCAATATGTTTATGCATGGTGGGTTTGCCCACATTCTCTTTAATATGTATGCGCTTTGGGCTTTTGGTACGCCATTGGAGCAACTATGGGGAAAAGGCAAGTTTTTATTTTTTTATCTCGTATCTGGGATTGGTGCTTCTATTATCTATACCCTGGTGAATGTGTTTCGTTTTAATAACCTTTATGATGAAATAGTGAGCAAGGGCGTGCCAGACGGAGAAATCAGGCAGTTACTTCAAACAGGAGAATATAACACCCAATTATTTGGTGTCGTATCACAGGAAACTATTGAACAGTTATATGAATTATTTGCCATTCCAGCTGTTGGTGCTTCCGGTGCGATCTATGGTATCCTCGTAGCGTTTGCGATATTGTTTCCGAATGCAAAGCTCATGTTAATTTTTCTTCCTTTTCCGATTGCTGCAAAATATTTTATTCCCATTCTGCTAGCATTGGATTTGTTTTCAGGTGTTACCGGGTTTTCAGTTTTTGGGGGCGGTATTGCGCACTTTGCGCACATTGGTGGTGCAATCATCGGCTTCATACTCATGTGGTATTGGAAACGCCGTTATGAAAAACGTGTGGTGGATAGAGAAACGTTTTAGCCGTTTAAACATTTCCTTCACGGAATATCATTTTTCCGTAGTGACATAACAAAAAAGGCTGCCCATCACGACAGCCTTTTGATGTAGTATACTTGCGAAGTTACGAAGGTATTTGCTTTATCTCATGTCCTTTTAATCCATAATAAAAGATGTAGAGATAACATGCGATCGGGAACAAGAATGAGTACTGATATCCAACAGCTCCAACGATGATTCCCATCACGGGGGTCATAATCGCTCCGCCTACAATGGCCATTACAAGCAAAGAAGATCCCTGACTGGTGTATTTCCCCAGGTCCTTAATGGCGAGTGTAAAAATAGTAGGGAACATGATTGAATTGAAAAGTCCGATGGCGATAACAGACCACATGGCAACCTGGCCAGTAGTAAATACAGTGATAAGAAGTAAAACGACGACGATCAATGCAAAAATGGTTAACGTTTTTGCGGGGATAGATTTTCCAAAAACGAAGGCTAAAGTGTTTGCCAAGATCAACCCGAGCACAATAAGTGCAAAAATTACATTTCCAGTTAAGAAGTAAATGGTCATCACTGCGATTACGGCGATCAATGCCATGAATATGTATTTCTGGCTGGTGCTTCGGTCGGTCAGTGAAATAGCACCGGTAAATCTACCCACCATAGCGCCACCCCAGTAATAGGCAACATACGTTGCAGCAGTAGCCTCATTGAATCCCATGAGTTCCTCAAAGTAACGTACCAGGTAGCTGCCAATAGCGACTTCGCCACCAACATACATGAAGATGCCAATCACGCCCAGTGTAAGGTGGGAAAATTTCAATACACCAAGGCCCTTTTCAATTTTTTCTCCTGTAAATCGCGGGAGTTTAGATAGGGCGATTATTACGGCAATTACGATCAACGTTGCTGCGAGAAACAGGTAAGGTGTTTTGACGGCATCTGCAGTCATGTGTTCTTTTCCACCTACACTCTCGAAAATCAGTTTTGCGCCGATGATGGGCGCAATGGTTGTGCCCAGTGAATTGAATGCCTGCGTTAAGTTAAGTCGGCTGGAGGAAGTTTGAGGGCTTCCTAATAACGCAACGTATGGGTTAGCCGCCATTTGCAAAATGGTAATCCCTGCAGCCAAAACAAATAAGGCAACTAAAAAAATACTATACAGTTTAACCTCTGCTGCGGGATAAAAAAGACAACATCCTATCGCGGCTGTAACGAGCCCGATGATAATACCATTTTTGTAACCGATTTTTGCCAGGGGATCGCCCAGATTTATAGAGATTAGAAAGTATAAAAGCGATACGACAAAATAAGCCCCAAAGAAGGCAGATTGAATAAATCCTGCCTGCGCTGGCGTTAAATTAAATATGCCCTGGAGATATGGAATGAGGATGTCGTTCATACAGGTGATGAACCCCCACATAAAAAACAGTGTGGTTAAAATGATGAGCGGAACGGTGTAATTTCCTTTAAAATTGGAAACACCCCCTGGATCCGTCGGTGTTGTTACGATTGACGCCATTGGTTTTAATTTGTTTGGGTAAATTGAGGCGCAATATAAAGGAATACTGAGCACCGAAAAAGGCACGAAGCCTCGGTTTGTGCGATGCTTCAATTTTTGCAGTGATATATCTTATTAATAAACGACTACGGTTTTCATTCCGTCATTGAAATTTTAACCGTAATGCTTGAAAATCAGGATTATTTTCCCTGGTAACATTTTCACCAGCCATCCCGTTATGGATAAAAAACCTTTGCGAAATGAAAAAAATCGATATTCTTAACTTCATTACGAATTTCCGTAAAGCGCCCAATGATATTAAAACCCATACCGAAATTGTTACCCACCTTGGTGCCATCCATGCTTCTGAAATAAATACGATGTTGTCGGAACTCCAGCAAAGCAAAGTGATTCGCGAAACCGAACTAAACGGCGAAAAAGCGTATCAGGTAATTGCCAGGTGATTTAAGGTACGGAGTACGAAATACAAGGTACGACTCAAAACAACTGAAGCGTAGGCTATTCCACTTTGTACCTCGTACCTTGTACCTCGACATGATTTATTTATCTTTAGCTGCATTGCTGATGAATGAAAGATATAGTTCCTTCGGAAATTATTAAACAACTAAAAGCGTCTGATCCCTGTGCGTTTGAAACGGTGTTTAATTTATATCAGGATGCGATTTATCATTTTCTTTTATTTAAAACGCGGGATCAGCCACTAGCGGAAGATTTGTTACAGGATGTTTTTTGTAAACTCTGGAGTGTCCGAACCACCTTAAACGAAGAACAGTCGTTGAGGAATTATCTTTATACGATGGCGGATAATCTCGTACTGAATCATTTCAGACACTTGAAAGTAGTGTCACGCCATCATCGCGAAGCAGACAAAACAATTTTTTCTCAAGGTGATTCACCACATTTTAAACTGGAAGAGAAGGAATGGCATGACACCCTGGTTCAGGCCATCGAATCTCTTCCCGAAAAGCCGAGGATTGTATTTCTCATGAGTCGCCTGGATGATCTTACGTATCAGGAGATTGCAGACCGGCTTTCCCTTAGTATCAAAACGGTGGAAAGCCATATGGTAAAAGCCCTGAAAATACTCCGTGAGACAATTACGGTGAAAGTGTAAACAGTCCTTCAGGGTAAATAAATAGTTATGTGTTTATAGAAGAAATTATGGAATCCGCTGAATTTGAATGGGAAAGTCTGATCGCAAAAAAACTCTCCGGTAAGTTATCGACGGAAGAGGATTTATTATTCGAGAGGAAAATAAAGGATGATCCGTTGGCGTTCAGGCAATTCAAAGAAATGGAAACTGTATGGAAATCTGCAAACTCCCTTCAGATCAATCGCGGTCGTTCGCGGGAAGAAAGGTGGCATAACCTTCAGGCGAAAGTGAGTGTGGCTTCGCCGCCAAAATCTTCCTCCCATGCCATCGTATTTCGATATGCTGCGGCATTGATTGGTATTGTGCTCCTGGCCTGTGTGTGGTTTTTGCTGAAGCCCACTTCCATTGTTGAAATTACCACCGTTCAGGGAGAAATCAGGAAGATTCTGCTTCCGGATAATTCATCGGTAACACTCAATGCAGAAACAACCATATCCTACGATCCTTCCAGTTGGGAAAACGAAAGGAAAATTGAGCTTAAAGGTGAAGCTTTTTTTAACGTGACAAAAGCAACGTCTCCTTTTCGGGTTAACGTCGGTAACGCAATCGTAAAGGTTCTTGGTACGTCATTTAATGTACGCGCACGGGATCATGGAACAAATGTCTCCTGTGTTCACGGACGTGTTAATGTTAGTGATAAGCAATCCGCCAACAACTCGGTGGTGCTCACGAAAGGTCTGGGTGTTTCTGTTCGGGGTGATAAGCTTTCGGATGTTTACGTTATTCAGAAAGAAGAGGCTATCAGTTGGGTAAGAGGTGACCTATACTTTAACGACCTTCCCTTGAACGAGGTGTTTAATGAATTGGAAAGGCACTTTGGAAAGGAAATCCGTATTCAAAAAAATCTGGATGGGAAAACTTTTACGGGAAAATTCCGGGCGCCACGATTTAGCACATCGCTTCAAACAGTTTGTCTTTCTGCCGGACTTACCTTTACGGTAACAGCAGATTCTACTGTTATTGTTCGGTGATATGTTAAAACGATTTTAGAATAGGGCGAAATGGAATCAGGGGAATTGTTCTTGTCCGTGTATATGGATGATCATGATAAAAATGATTAAACAATTTGCAGTTGTATTGATCGTTCTGCTGGGAAGTTTGAGCGCAATCTGTCAAAGTCGGAATGTCCTTATTAAGGGAGAATTCTATAACATGCCGCTTCGTGATTTTTTACGGCAAGTAGAAAAACAGCATGGTGTTCGGTTTCATTATCTGGAGGAAGTAGTAAAAGGGGCAACGGTAAGTGGCATCCTTAAATACAATACTACGCTTCACCAGGCCCTGGAAATATTATTGAAACCGCTTCCTATTTCGTTCACGGAAAATGATCAGGGTGAAATTGTATTATTTTCCAATCCGAATAAGCCAGTGCCACGCGTAGAAAAGTATGGAAAGGTAACAGGCACTATCAGAGATAAAGCTACGGGTAATCCGTTGCCTTTTGTAACGGTTCACCTACCCGCTTTGTCGAAAGGTGTAATTTCTGACGAAGCCGGAAAATTCGCAATAAGCCCCGTGCCGTATGGTACGCTGCTGATCCAGTTCAGTTTTGTAGGATACCAGACAGAAATGCGAAAAATTGACGTAGTGGATGTAACTAACGTAGACGTTGTTTTGGAAGAGAATGCGATGCAGTTAAAAGAACTGATCATAACACCCTCCATGTTTGAAATTGCTACTGTGGAAGTTGCGCCATTGACACTCGGAAAAGAAGAGATACTTCATTCGCCCAATATGGGTAAAGATATTTATCGAACGCTACGTGCCTTACCTGGAATTGCCAATAATGATTTTTCCGCCAAGGCGCGCATCCGCGGAGGTCACAGTGATGAATCAGCGGTTTATCTCGATCACTTACTGATCAATGAGCCGTTTCACCTCGAAGAAGTGGATGGATCGTTTAGTATTTTTAATACAGACTATGTTGATGAGCTAACCGTACTTACGGGCGGATTTTCAGCCCAGTTCACAGATCGTCTTTCCGGTGTTATTGATGTTAAGACCTCCGATGACCTGGAGTCGGATCGATACCGGTTATCCATCGATCTGTTGAATGCGAGTTTCATCGGACAAAAAAAACTGCGCGAAAAAACAAATGTTTTTCTTACTGCCCGGAGAGGCTACCTTGATTTTTTGCTAAGCGATATGGGTTCTGATGATACCGATGCACTTAAGCCGCGTTTTTCTGACGTCTGGACTAAAGTGACACATGTGGTTAATTCTCAAAACAGGTTAAGCTTTAATTTTTTGATGGGTCGCGATAATTTTTATGTAAAAGATGTCGATGATTTTGCTGCGCAACTCGACCTGAAAAACATCCGGAACAACATCAACGCCTGGGCTAACTGGAAATGGTTTCCTTCCAAGCGGGTAAATGCCATCACAACCTTAGGATACCAGGTATTGACCAAAGAAGCTGATTTTGTTTTTGATGAAAACCTGGCGTACGATAATTTCGATGACAACAGCACCAGTACAATCGGCCTCACCAATAACACATTTTGGGATATCAACGCTCAGCATAGTATTGCAGCGGGTTTTGAAGTAAAATGGTTTCATGGTACTTATGATTACAAAGAATCGCGTTATGATGTCTTTCACTCTGATCCTGATCACATTATAATTAATGAAATTGATCTTCACAATAAAATAAACGGGGTTACTTCATCGGCATATGTTCAATACAATGCGCGTTTTAGCGAAAGGTTCATTGTACAGCCGGGGATTCGACTTAGTCATCAAACCTTTTCTCCTGAATTAAAAGTAGCGCCACGCATTGCCCTAAGTTACACTGTTGTGCCTGCTGTTACGGCGCGGGCTTCGTATGGAAAATATTTTCAGCCGGATCTTTACTATAAATTAAGGTCATCACTCCAACAGACCAGACCCATCGATACAAATAGTGAAGCCGTACATTATACCGGATCCGTTACATTTCATCACGGAAAGACCGATATCATCACCAATGTGTACTATAAAGATTATCGAAAGCTGTTGGATGACTACCGGTTTGAGTTTTTCAACCGTGTTGGAGGTGTGAACATTCTGGATGTTCCATTCAACACCACTTCCGGGTTTAGCAAGGGCGTGGAGATTATGATTCGCCAGCAATATGGCAAGCAAAACATGTTGAGCTTTTCTTATGCTTACGCAAAAAGCCGGATCAGAAGTGCCACAGGTGTTGAGACTTTTCGTGACTTTGATCAGCCCCATACGTTCATCCTTAATAACATGTTCCGCCTGCCCCGGCATTGGAATATCAGTTTATTAGGGACGTATCATACGGGGTATCCATACACGCCGACGCGGGTTGATTTTTCGATTGAAAGGTCAAACCAGGAAGGTGTTATTATATTCTACGAAGCCGGATTGAAAAATGATAAACGCTTGCCTGATTTTCACTCGCTGGACGTCAGGATAGAAAAATCATGGCACTTTAAAAAAAGTATGCTTACAGCTTACCTGAATATTGTGAATTTTTACAATCGCAGTAATGTACGCAGTTATTGGTGGTCACCTGAACAAGATCGTAATGGTAACATGTATTTTATACGGGAAGCTCAAACCAATATTCCTTCCTTTATTTCGCCGGGCATTAGTTTTACGATTTATTAGCATAATTAAGTGTTGTTCAGCGGCTGGTCAGTCTGGTTCAAGATATAGTTTCATTCAGCCAAAGTCGTTAGCAGGTTGTTAAAACAGGCAGCGCAACGATATGGATATACGCGCTGGTTTAATCAGACGAAAAAAATCCCCAACACGTTAAGGTTCGGCATCGTTGAGATCCGGTATCATTTTTTTGAAACGGATAAGCAACAAATTTTCTACCTATGAAATCCAGCAATTCTTTGTTTCTATTATCACGTTTACGTATAACGACGATTTTACTAATACTCGGCATCGGCATGGCAGCATGTGAAGAATGGTTTGAAGACGATGACGACGATTTGGGTCATGATAAGAAAGGTGTGGTGGCACATCATCTCGATACGCCGTGGGAGATGGTTTTCGCTCCGGATGGGCGTATGTTCGTAACCCAAAGACCTGGTGTGGTGTCCGTAATAAAAAACGGGACTGTAGCAGCCTGGCTAAAACTCGACTCGGTAGTAGAAGAAGTTGGTGAATCAGGACTACTGGGGCTCGCACTTGATCCCGATTTCAATGAAAACGGTTATGTGTACATCGGGTATACTTATGCTGCCAGTAAAGGCCCGTTGAAACTGGTAAATAAGCTGGTTCGCTATCGGGAAAATCCGGAAACTAAAAAACCTGAGTTCAATAAAGTATTGTTGGATGGAATCGAAGGAAATTATATTCACAACAGTGGACCCATCGAATTTGGCACTGATGGTTTATTGTATTGGGCAGTAGGTGAACGATATATTCCCGATCTTGCGCAAGACAAAAATGTATTGAACGGAAAAATTTTACGGATGACACGCGATGGTGAAATTCCTGCCGATAATCCGTTCCCGGGATCATACATTTATTCATTGGGCCATCGTAATCCGCAGGGACTGGCGTTTCACCCGGAAACAAATGAGTTATGGTCGACAGAACATGGACCATCCGAAGATCAGGGATGTTGTATGGATGAGATCAACAATATTAAAGCAGGTGCAAACTATGGATGGCCTGTGATCCGCGGAAGCGAAGAAGCCCCTGGTATGGAATCTCCAGTGTACCACAGTGGAGACACAACGACATGGGCACCTGCCGGAGGATATTTTGTTAAGGAAGGTGATTGGCAAGGGTCGTTGATATTCACAGGTCTTCGCGGTCAGGCACTTTATCGTGCTGTGTTTGACGATTCCGATCCAACGAAAATAGCGAAAGTAGAACGTTATCTTTATAGAAAATATGGCCGGTTAAGGAATGCTATTCAGGGGCCTGATGGTAAAATTTATATTGCTGTAAGTAACCAGGATGGCCGAGGCGATCCGCTTACAATAGATGACCGAATCATCGCATTCACCGTCGATGAGATTGTCAAAAAGAAGTGATTCTTGTGTTTTTAGGGCAATAATCAGGTATTTATTTATGGACTTATTCCATTCCGTGATATAGCTTTGTGTACCAACGAACGATTGAACACAGGTGCACATAAAAAATAAGATCAATTTCGATAAATCAGGATTGCGTTTAAAAGTCGGATCTATCATCGAAAGGAATGTCGGCCCGGAACCTTTGAAATGGTTTTTCGAAAAGATAGCTGCAGCCGAAACTTCGCCTGAAAGTAATGCCCTGGCGACTGCATTTGCAGCAACGTCAAGGAAGACAGGTAAATCAATCGTAACGGTTACACCGGATGATCTGGCCGAAATTCAAAAACTACGTTCAGGATTTACGATCAGAGACTGGAGTATCGATCGGTTAGTAAGAGTATTGCTGATGATGTATATTCCTGACACGAATCAGCAGCAGTATATCCGGCAAGTGGAAAATTTTTTTCTCACTGCGGAAATGAATGAACAGGTGGCGTTGTATTCTTCGTTGCCAGTATTGTCTTTCCCTGACGTATGGCGAAGTCGTTGCGCAGAAGGAATTCGAAGTAATATTGGTTATGTGTTGGAGTCCATCATGTGTGATAATCCTTATCCTGCAGAATCCCTGGACGAACCGGCATGGAATCAACTGGTGTTGAAAGCGATCTTTACGGAGAAACCAATCCATCGTATTGTGGGGCTTGATGAACGGGCAAATCAAGATCTGGCCAATACATTGTCTGATTATGCGCATGAGAGATGGGCTGCTCATCGCAAAGTGAATCCCATGCTATGGCGTTGTGTTGCGCCCTTCATCAACGAGAAGATCTACCCCGACATTGAACGTATCGCTGTTTCAGAAAATCAACTGGAACGCGAAGCCGCTGCGTTGGTATGTAAGCAAAATAATTTCGAAGCTGTGAAGGATTTGCTAAAAAAACATCCTGAACTTCAAGAGTTTCTGCACACTGGCTTAAGCTGGACAAAACTAGCGGAGAAAACCGAATCGGTTTCATGACGATAGTATCCTATATTTAAAAAATAAAAGTCAATCATGTGCTGTAGCCATAACTTTACCGAACGCGATCTTCAACCCACAACAACAAACCTGGCATACCGCGACAGCATCCGCGGAATGAAATTCTTTGACCCACATGTGCACATGACTTCGCGTACCACGGATGATTACCAGGCGATGGCAGATGCAGGTGTGGTTGGTTTAATTGAGCCTGCCTTCTGGCTCGGACAACCACGCACCGGTGTTGACACATTCCGCGATTACTACAACAGCCTGATTGGATGGGAGCGTTTTCGTTCTTCACAGTTTGGTATAAAACATTATTGTACGATCGGCTTAAATTCCCGGGAAGCAAACAACGAAGCGCTGGCAGAACAGGTAATGGAAATTTTGCCGTTGTTTATTTATAAAGAAGGTGTGGTTGGCGTAGGAGAGATTGGCTTCGACGATCAGACTGCAGCGGAAGAAAAATATTATCGTCTTCAATTATTAATGGCGAAGGATGCAGGCCTGCCGATACAGATTCATACACCACATCGCGATAAGAAAAAAGGCACACAACGCAGTATGGATATTGCCATTGAATGCGGGTTGGATCCGGGCTTCGTTATTGTCGATCATAATAATGAAGAAACGGTTAAGGAAGTTCTTGACCGTGGGTTTTGGGCAGCGTTTACAATCTATCCATTCACGAAGATGGGCAATGAAAGAATGGTAGAAGTTGTCAAACAATACGGCCCGGAACGGATTATGATTAATTCGGCGGCAGACTGGGGAATCAGTGATCCCCTTGCTGTTCCTAAAACCGCCGCGTTGATGAAACAACATGGAATTCCGGATGATGTTATCCACCTGGTAACTTATAAAAATGCAATCGCTGCTTTTGGCAAGAGCGGGCAATTAGAGGAATCTGATTTCGCCGGGATAAAAGACATCGATCAGAGTCAAAAATTTCAAGGCAATACCGTGTTACGAGGGGGCCAACAACCACGCATCGATAAGAATTCGTTAATCATTGAATAGGATTCACCTGACCCAGTGGTCACGGGATCACATACAGTAGAAGAGTCACATTATCTTTCAATGCGGCAATAACTTGCGCTTGGGCGCCCAGGGAACTAGCGTCCGCTCAACTAGTGACGATCCATCTGTCTTTATCATAAAAATTTCTTGAGAAAAACTTTACATGCAAGTTCTTACTGACATAGGGCTGTCACTCCGCCCCGCTTCTTTTGTACCATACATTTCGAGTACAAAACTAATCCTTACAATTATGAAAACTAACAGCAGTCAGATTGAAGAAGCAACAGCAGTGGTAATGACACCCCAAAACCTTCTGGACCATTGGCAGGGACACCGTAGATTAACCCGACGCATGATTGAGAAATTTCCGGAGGATAAGTTTTTTGATTATTCCGTGGGTGGCATGCGTCCCTTTGCTGCCTTAGCTATGGAGATGATCAAAATGGCGGCGCCCAGCATATCCGGTATTGTAACGGGGAAATGGACTGCATGGGAAGACGGTGAAGGATCAAATGCTCCCAAAACAAAAGCAGAGTATCTTAAAGTCTGGGATGAAACGACAGAACAACTTGATACCCTGTGGCCGCAGATTGCACCGACGCGTTTTCAAGAAATCGATGTTGCCTTCGGCCAATGGGAAGGTACCGTATACTGGATCATCATGTACCTAATTGATAATGAGATTCACCATCGTGCACAAGGGTATGTATATTTACGCAGTCTTGGCATTGAGCCACCACCGTTTTGGGAACGGTAGATTTGCCTGAAACATATATAAGAAAGGACCAGCATATTACTGGTCCTTTTTTTTTAAATGAGCGTTGTGCTAAGCTTGTTCATTTTCTTAAGATCATTCTATCAACTGAAAATCCGCCACTACCAGCAACCGAAGATAATCCGTGAACGGCAGAATACTCAGAGCGATATGCAGCGTGAATGAAAGCTAAGTCGTTTAATTTTCATGCATTTTGTCTTTTGTGTCTCTGATAAAAACAATTATTGGCTGGACGATTCAATCATTACACTTAATCATACTTAGGGAACATCGTTGTAAGGACGCTTTATGAGATGAGTATTCTGATTTCTGAACGTGCGAACACAGCACGAACAAACATTATGTCAAAGTATATAAAAGTTCCATAAAATCAGTAATAATATAGAAACGTTAGGAGTTAAAAGTATTGGAAAATGGTGATTTCGTAAATCCGATATTAATCACTATCTTTGTATATCAATTCTCTTAGTCCCGCCCGGAAGCGGCTTATCTTTCCAAGATCATTTCTTCCCACCCGAGATTTTTTCAATTGAATGAGATTTCATCTCATAATCACTATTATTTAATATTTAATCACAGTTATGAATCTATTTGTAGCGAACATCAGTCGCAAGGTAAAAGATGATGCATTAAAAGCGTTGTTTGAAAAATTTGGTGAGGTAACCTCAGCAAAAGTAATCCATGATAAATTTACCAACGAATCCAAAGGGTTTGGTTTTGTTGAAATGGCCAACGAAGCAGAAGCTTCAGATGCTATTGAAAAATTAACCAACGCCGATTTCTTTGGAAGAAGCCTCGTCGTTTCCAAAGCGCGTCCTAAATAACAGGCTTTTGAGTTTAATCATGCGATTAAGCGCTGCTTTAAAGGGAAATCAACACAATTATCATTATTTCATTTAATCACACATGTCATTCTTAAATTTTGACTTAAGCGAGCCCATATTAAAGGCCGTTAAAGAAAAAGGTTATATCAACCCTACCCCTATACAACAACAAGCTATTCCGGCAATTTTATCCGGAAAGGATGCGTTGGGAATCGCCCAAACAGGTTCAGGAAAAACCGCTGCATTTTGTATTCCTGTTTTACAACGTTTAATGCAACCGTCTGCGAATAGAGGTATTCGTGCCTTAATCCTGACACCTACGCGCGAACTTGCCATTCAAATTGCAGACAACCTTACAGCTTATGGTAAACATTTACCATTTAAGAACACGACGATATATGGTGGTG
>DASPIZ010000025.1:0-8644 GCA_035628875.1 Ohtaekwangia sp.
ATCCTATTGGATGTGGATGTCGTCGCATTAAACAACGCTGGAAAAAGCACTTCTAGTAATTTCGATAATGCTGTAGCCACAAAAAAAGTTTACAAAAATGGAAGGACTTACACCTATGTATCTGGCCAAGCGTGGCGTTACTGGTGGAGAGAAGCCTTACAAAAAAACTTTGGGTGGCAGCTTTCTCCGGTCACTCGCGACAATAAGATTGCATTTACTGCCGCTGATCCTATAAAATTTCCGGATGATGACATGTTTGGTTACATGAAAGCTGCGAAGGATGTTGTTGTCGATGAGCAAGGTAAACCTGTTCTGGATAAGAAGGGAAAGGAACAAAAAGAAGATGTGACAGTGACACGCGTATCACCATTGAAGAATTCAGTAATTGTATCTGTTTCCTCCACAACAACAGCCGAGAATTGGTCCAGCATGGCCCGCCAGGATGGCGACTCTGTCCCTTATAGTAAAGAAGAATATAGCGCGATAATGAAGGGCATGTTCTCAATTGACCTTGCGCAGGTGGGAACTTTTGCATCCTATAATAAAACAGGTTTCAAAAATCTTACTGAGAAAATGCGAGAAGATGCCTTAAAGGGGAGCTCAACTGAAATTGATGACCCCTTTAACAAAGACTCTAAAGGGGTTCCACAAAAGTTAATCAGGTTATCCAAAGAAATAAGATTAAAGAGAGTTACGGATACTATTCAAGCTTTAAAAGTTATCAGTGGGGGTGCAATGCAGACAAATAACATGACTGATGTAACTCCGAAATTTATCGTGCTTGCATCAACGACATCGGGGAACCACCCATTCTCCCACATAGCTACGAGCGAAGGAAGCAGAAATGAGAAAGCGTATTTGAGTATTGATGCAATCACAGAAGTATTAAAGGACTATAAAGATCAATTTTCAGGAACCGTTTTCATAGGGCTTCGGACGGGCTTTATGGATGACATGAAAGAAAAGCTTAAATCACTCGAAAATGCCGGCTCCGATTATGCAAAAGTACAGGTAGGTACTGTAAATGAAGCGATAGAGAATTATTGCAAGACAATTAAAGAAGTACTCGCTTAATGGAAGCATATGCCATTGACGTCACAAGCTGGACAGCCAGCTTTCGTTACCCAAATCTGATAAGTGGTTTCCAGCCGACGTTGGAGGTGCCACCATTAAGTACTGTACTTGGCCTAATCAATGCTGCCGCTGGCCATTATCTCGAGCATAAAAAATTAACCATAGGGTACTATTTTCAATATGAGTCTAAGGCTGTAGATCTCGAAACAATCTACATGATTGATAGCAAGGACAAAAAACCCACGAATAATGCGAAGTCAAACATTATTAAAAGGGAATTTCTGTTCGATAACTTTTTAAGAATCTATGTTGTAGATGAAACTATTGTCAACTTCTTTAAAAAACCGGTCTATCCGCTAGTATTGGGAAGGATGAACGATCTGGCCACTGTAGATATCACTGGTCTTAGTAAAACAAGAAAACTATCTGGTGTTGACGACGCGGATAAAATACGAGGGCAAATTGTACCTTTTACTACTCATCATTTCCCAGGGACCATACAAGCTTTGCCAAAGTATTTTACCAACACAATTCCCAGACAGAACCTTGGGACAGAGCCGTATTCCATTATCAATCACCACGCTAAGATTAGGTCAAAACTTAAAGCATTCCGGGATAACGTATGTGGAAAGGAGGTTGATATCCTTTTTCATGAAATCGACTTCACCATTTTGTAATGGATGTTCTTGCCAAATCCAAGCCTGAAGTTACCCTTTTAGAACACATAAAGGATTGCCTGATCATTTTGCATGAACTGCAAAAGTGCTTTCCATCGATTAGTCGTATTCTCAATGGCAGTTCTTATGATTTTTGGAACACTTTAACGTTGGCTATCATTATTCACGATCTTGGAAAGGCCCACCCAGAATTCCAAAACGTTTTGAAACAGCAGCCAGACAAATGGCTAAGACAACGTCATGAGTTATTTTCCATTCCTTTCATTAACGCACTTACTGCTGACAATGAAACTAAAGAGATACTACGCCTGGTCGTGGCGGGTCATCATAAGAGCTATAATGATTTGATAAAGTACTTAGACGACTACCGCTCATCTAACACGCATTCTTTCGATCAAACAGAGGATGGTCTGCTTGATTTTGAAGAGGAGTTCAATAAAATAAACCAAGATCAAGTCAAATCCATTCTATCCAAAAATTTTGGAATTGACCTCAATCATGTAAAAGGAACGATGCCAGAAAAAGTAATTCTGGGCTATCTCAATAAAGTCGAAGTAATAAGGGAAACAGCAACCAAACACTACATACCCTTATTACTATTATTTGGTTCGCTCAAACATTGTGACCACCTGGGCTCCGCACAGGTGAAAAAACTTGAGCGCATCGAGCCAAAAGACTTTAAATTTTTACACCAAAAACGAGAGCAACTCATAACATCAGGCAAGGACTTATACAATCATCAAATAAAATCATCTAAAGTAGTTGGCAACTTGATTCTCACTGCGCCGACGGGATCTGGAAAAACAGAGAGCGCTATGCTTTGGCTTTCCAGACAAATACAGGAAGTCGGCCAAGGAAGGGCTTTTTATGTACTGCCGTTTACTGCCTCTATAAACGCCATGTTTGAACGATTGCGGAATAACTCTAATGGGTTAGGTGAAGAAAAAGTTGGTATGCTCCATGGCAAATTGAATGATTATTTGTTTGAATACTTTGATGATTTTCAATACGAACAGAAGTCAAAGAGAGAAGCAATAGACTCCTTAAGAGAAAAATTCAGAACGATCTATTCCCCTCTTAAGATTATAACGCCCTTTCAATTGCTCAAACATCTATTTGGACTTAAAGGGTTCGAACAAGGTCTGCTTGAATGTACTGGTTCTTATTTCATTTTTGACGAAATCCACGCCTATAATCCTAGAGTATTTGCACAAATAAAAGTGCTACTAGAGTTTATTACTACACACCTTCAAGCTAAGGTAATGATCATGACTGCGACACTTCCTACCTTTCTCAAAACCGAGCTGGAAAAAGTATTGCATCCTTTCGAGGAAATAAAGGCCGACGACGAACTTTATAACTCATTTGACAGGCATAAGGTTTTCCTGCAAGAGGGATTACTCGCTGACAACCTCGCGACCATCGTTGCCGCACTCAAAGACGATAAGAAAGTTTTGGTGGTGTGCAATACCGTTAAAGAATCGCAAATTGTGTACGCACAACTCAGGACTCATGCACGTAGCTCGGTGCTACTTCACAGTGCTTTTATAGGAGAAGATAGAAACCATCATGAAAAATTACTTAAACAAGGTGAAAGTAAAGATCATGCCATCCAGTTGCTTGTTGGCACTCAAGCAATTGAAGTAAGTCTTGATATCGATTATGATGTTATCTATACGGAACCGGCGCCATTTGACGCATTAATACAACGATTTGGCCGGGTTAACCGAAAACGTTCAAAAGGAATCTGTTCTGTGGTGGTATTCGCAGAGAATAATCCAAGTGACAAATTCATTTACAAACCGGAGATTATTGCCCGAACAATTTCTGTACTTGGCGATATTTTAACCACTGACAATGGAATCATCAAAGAACGTAAACTTCAAAACTATATTGACGCTGTATATGGAGCCTGGACGAAGGAGGACTATGATGCTTACTGCAATACTTACGACCTACTTTCCTTCTCTGTAACTCAACTGTTCCCCATGGTACATTCTAAGCGAAAAGAAGAGGAATTTTACAAACAGTTTGAAGGTATTAAGGTATTGCCAATTTCATTGAAGGAAAGATTTACAAAGTGCCTGCAGAATTTCGACTTCATTGCAGCCGAAAGGCTCAAGGTCCAGATAAGAAAAAATAAGTTTGCCCAGCTTATTAACGCAAAGGACAATAATCTTTTGAAGGAAACTTTTTCGTTTGAAAGCAAGAATAAATTGATCTCTATTGAATTTTGGGTTATTACGAAAAAGTATGATCCGGCGTTGGGCCTGCTGTATGATGAACAAGAAGCATGGGATGACGATACAATAATTAGCTAAATAATTTCTCGCGTAATGAAAATCACCGGCACCCATATCGCCTACCTCCATCTTTGCCATCGCAAGCTGTGGTTGTTTGTCAACGGCATCAATATGGAGCAAACTTCCGGCACGCTTCTGAGCAAATCTGATTGACGAGTCCGAGGAATTTATCCATTATATTTATGTTTAATAAATATCTAGTATATTTATATAAACGATGATACTATGGCCACTTTTACGAGCAATTTGCCGGACGACCTTCTAATGATGCTTTCTGAGAAGGCAAAGGCCCTGTCCATGCCTAAGAACAAGCTAATGGAAAATGCGCTCCGGCTGTATCTGCGCCACCTGGAAAAGGCTGAATATATCAGGTCTTACCGGCAGGCAGCAACAGATAAAGACATTCTGACAATTGCCGAAGAAGGAATGGAGGACTACCTGAACCAGGTAAAGGAATGAAGCAGGGCGAGATCTGGCGCGCTAATCTTAATCCTTCAAAAGGCAGCGAGCAGGCGGGGTTCAGACCCGTGGTTATTCTGAGCGGTAATCTTTTAAATGAGCATCTTCCAGTGGTAATTGTGGCGCCGCTAACAAGCAAGGTCAAGCATTACAAGGGTAATCCGGTGTTTGATCCCAATGCATTAAACGGACTCAAATCGAAATCGGAGCTGTTGGTTTTTCATATCCGTTCGGTGTCGAAAGACAGACTTATTGAAAGGCTAGGAGCGATCAATAAAGCAGAACTTAACCAGGCTATTAGAACACTGAATGACATTTTAACTTACTGACTGGTCAGAAAGCGATTGTCACCAGGCTTAACTCTTCTTCAACATTTGTTCAACTCTTGCCAACGCTTTTTGAACGAACGGTTTTATCTCATCGACGGTCAGGCCACTGGCTGCAGCGTACGCTTCGTAGTCGGGAGATTTGCGTGCGTTGAAGTCCTGCATGGCAAGTTGCATAGCGATGTTGAGCTTTTCCATTTGCTCATCCTTTTCCTCCGGCATGGGTTCCTCAAAAAGTTTCCCGTAAGGATTGACACGTATTTCCCGGGATAGAATGTGCTCCATCGTGATGACCGAACTCATGTTTATGCGTATATCCGGCGCACCTACCGTAATACCTTTTTTAGCAAGGGCCGTGACGATGGCATTGAATCCGCGCTCCGTCATCGAATAACAAAACAGCTCGTCATCGGTGTTGTCGAAATATGCAGCCGCATAGTGCATGGGTAGGCTCCATTCCGGCAATGAAAGCTTTGTAATTCCATGCGCGTGTTCGATGACGAACTCAGGGGCAAGACTTGCTGGGTCAAGTGTCGGAACGTCGATGGTTGCGGTGTGAACAAGCAGCTGATCATTTTTGTTGACGATAACGGGTACGTTGCCACCGCTGATCAGCATCATAAAAGGAAGTGGATTTTTTTGAACAAGCCCGATCACGTCGTCGTCGTCGGAAACGCGGTCGTCAACTTCGCCAGCGAAGTAAAAGACATCGTCGGGCTCGATCGACTTGTAAGCCGCTATCGGTCCATAGGTCTGCCAGCAATGTCCGTTGAAGGCGAGCAGGTTGAACCACAGGCAAACTGACTCATTGTAATCGGCAAATGTTTGCGACATGCCGCGTGAGTAGATCAGGTACTCTTCCCCGGAAAATACATCGCGGTGAAGGTGAAAATCAGGTGCAGGCATATCGATCATTTCTGTGAAGCAGAAACGCCAGGGATTTTCGAGTTGATGCTGATAAAACGCTAATGCCTCGGCGCCCTTCGCTTTTACTTCAACATGATTGATCAGCTTCCTGATTGTGCCGTTGCTACGGAAAACACGGTGCGTGATGTATTGCGACATCATCTGATTTACCGTAGGCTCCGGAAGCTGCTGGAGAATGTGACGGAAACGCCGGAAATCAAGTCGCATTTCTTTTTTAAGGTTATCGCGGCCTGCCGCATAGTGCAGCATAAAGTCGTCGACATACCTGCGCGATGTTACATTGTTATCCTCACAAAGGCGTTTAATTTTTTCAAAGTCGATCATGACGCAATATAACCGGAGGCCATTAAATTTTTGATTGTCTCGTCCGGATAACCAAACGTTGATACTTTAACGTGAATTATCGGTGAGCCGTGTGAGCGATCGCAGCGGCAGCCCGGAGCAGCAAAGGATTGCGCGGCTGCGTGAGGACTATAGCGGAGAGCGCGACCCCGCCTTCGTTACAAAAAGCTGAGTTTAAATGATCTATGATCGTGAACACACTGCAAATTCTTTCGGAATTGTATAAGGCGGGGGCACACCCAAAATAAAAATCAACGACGAGCGATGATACCCTTCGTTGCGCTTCTGGAAAGAACGTTGTATCTTCCAATGCTTTCTCGCGCCAATGTCTGACCGGCAACGTGAAGACGACGGCGAGCCCACCTGAAAGCACGCACAACATGCCCCACGCATGAAAATCACCGGCACCCATATTGCCTACCTCCATCTTTGTCACCGCAAGCTGTGGTTGTTTGCGAACGGCATCAACATGGAGCACACGTCAGAGACTGTTGCCGAAGGAAAACTGATCGGTGAAACTTCGTACGCTGATCGCGCTGCAAAATTTACCGAGATAGAGATTGATGGCGTGAAGATCGACTTCTACGATGCAAAGAACAAAGTTGTGCATGAAGTAAAAAAATCTGCGAGCATGGAGGACGCACATTTCGCGCAGGTAAAATATTACATCTGGAAGCTTCGTGAAAAAGGCGTTGAAGGTGTAACCGGTGTTATTGAATATCCTAAGCTTAAACAGCGCCATGAAGTGATCTTATCGGAAGCAGAGGCGATGGAAATTCCTTCGTGGGAATTGAACGCGCGAAATATTATCAATAAGGGGACATGTCCTGATCTGTTGCGCACGAAATTATGCAAGCGCTGCAGCTATTTTGATTTCTGTTATTCTGCCGAATGAAAAAGACATATTACCTATTTAACCCGGGGAGGTTAAGCCGCAAAGACAACACGCTTAAATTTACGCCGGTAGATGAAGATGGGAATGACGGCCAGCCGAAGTACATTCCAATTGAAAGCGTTTCTGATCTTTATGTATTTGGTAGTCTCGATGCCAACAGTGCGCTCTTTAATTTCATGGGAAAGGAACAGGTCAACGTACATTTCTTTGACTACTACGAGCATTACACCGGATCGTTTCAACCGAAGGATTATCTGCTCGCCGGCAAAATGATTGTCGACCAGGTTTCGCATTATAAAAGTGCTGCAAAGCGAATGGTCATCGCGCAGAAGTTTGTTGAGGGCGCTGCTTTTAACATGTTAAAGAACCTGAAATATTATCATAAGCGTGAACGCGACTTTGAGGAGAATATCAGCCTGATCGAAAACTACTGCGCGCAAACAACAGCCGCCACTGCGGTTGACGAATTGATGGGCCTTGAAGGAAATATCAGGCAGACGTATTATCAATCATTCGACAGCATCCTTCGCGATTTTACAATGGAAGGAAGGAACAGGCAGCCGCCGTTGAATGAAATTAATGCGCTCGTGTCGTTTGGCAACATGATGTGTTATACGCTGTGTCTCTCGCAACTTTACCATACACAGCTCAACCCGACGATCAGCTTTTTGCATGAGCCGGGAACGCGACGGTATTCACTGGCGCTGGACCTTGCCGAAATATTCAAACCTATTTTGGTAGACAGGACGATTTTCCGCGTGCTGAACAAAAAAGAGATCCAGGCATCGGATTTTGCAGTTGGATTAAACGGATGCACGTTGAAGGAAACGGGTAAGAAAGTATTTATTAAAGCGTGGGAAGAAAGGCTTAACGAAACGATCCAGCATCGTGTGTTAAAAAAGCACGTGAGCTACAAGCATCTGGTAAAGCTAGAGTGTTATAAGTTAAGCAAGCACATTTTGGGAATGGAGGAATACAAACCCTTCAAGATCTGGTGGTGAAATAACTGGATTATGTATGTAATACTTGTATATGACGTGGATTCGAAGCGTGTTGGCAAAATGCTGAAGCTATGCCGGAGGTATTTGCATTGGATCCAGAATTCGGTGCTTGAAGGTGATATTACAGAGGTAAAGTTAAAGGAACTTGTCAATGAGGCGAAGGCGATCATGATTGATAAAGACAGTCTTGTGATTTTTAAGAGTCGCAATGAGAAGTGGCTTGAAAAAGATGTTTATGGTCCGGAGAAGAATCATTTAGATACGATCATTTAGTTGTCGCTCGCACGCCTGTTATGGTAGTTTTTGAGGGCGGGGAAATAGTTATTGCCGAAAAATCACAATTCATGGGGTTTTTGTTGTCGTCGATCTCGGGGGGAAAAAGGGTTATGTTAGGTTGACGCTTTATTGATGATGATTTGGGCGAAGGAAACTTAGAAAGGAATCTGGAAAAGGCGTTTTTAGTTATTAATTTAACGGCTGTTAATCGCACCATGATGGAATTGAAATATCTGTGCGGGCGCATTGCTTTTGATCTGCCGGATACCGTTAATCGCACCATGATGGAATTGAAATCTTACATCACCCGTTAAACCAGCGTTAAAGAACTGCCGTTAATCGCACCATGATGGAATTGAAATAA
>DASPIZ010000026.1:0-17716 GCA_035628875.1 Ohtaekwangia sp.
TCAAACGAGGTTAGGAAATAACTTCGAACAACAACGAGCCCGAAAGATAGCAAGGCTTATGAAAGAAGCTTCCAAGTATGGATATGATCTTCAGCCTGCAATGTTGTGATTATCAACCACAAACAAGGAACGTCATTGTAATGCGCGGGTGCGAAGCACATGCATGCAGAAGGATCTCTCTGCACAAAGGAAAAATTGATTCGTTGGCGGGATCAAAAAAGCGCGTTGGATTGGTGTTATCCATGCGCTTGCGAAGTTGTTTGAAGTCTGATGTTTGAGGTTGTTATCGAAAACGAATTAGTTTCGAAAAACTCATTAACTATCGAAATCAACCTCATACCTCATACCTACCCCGTACTTTGTACCTTGTATTTTCGTACCTCCAGCTGGCCCAACAAACTCGCAGCTCGCAACTCGCAGCTATACTCAGTCCTCGTTTACCATCATCCTCACACTTTTTTACCTCGTATTTCGTACCTCGCACCTACGTCGTACCTTCGCTTTCTGCTATTATTCGCCAAGCTTTTGATTTCCCCGATGCCGGTGTTTGTCCCTGTTATTTTTCTTTTCGAGGTTTTTCTTGAACGCTTCCGTAAGATTTATGCCGGTTTGATTTGCTAAGCAGATTACAACCCAGAGCACATCACTCAGCTCATCACCAAGATCACCATGCTTGTCGGATTCTTTTTCAGATTGTTCTCCATATCTTCTGGCCATGATACGTGCCACCTCACCTACTTCTTCGGTGAGTATTGCCATATTGGTTAGCTCATTGAAGTAACGAACGCCTGTGGTGTTGATCCACTGATCTACCTGATTTTGTGCTTCCTGAATGGTCATATTATAGTAGGGGTGATTTTTGCAATTGCTGTAACAGGGCATTAGGAACGCTGGCGATTTTCCGCTTCGCATAATCAAAACAAACTATACCGGTTTTACCACGCGCTACTTCTTTACCCGTGTGCTGATTCGTCAGCACATAAATCATGTCGAAACCATATTTATTAAAATTTGCTACCGCGATATTGATGCTAAGTACATCGCCGAAAAACGATTCGGCTTTGTATTGAATCACGGCATCGGTTATGATCTGACCGATTGTTCCTTCAAATGAAAGTTCTGAGTTAAATCCCAGGCTGCGATAGTACAGCACGCGCGCTTCCTGCATAATCGACAGGATTGAATCGTTGCCAACATGGCCGCCATAATTCAGGTCCGATACCCTGATCACCAAATCTGTTTTAAATGCAAAACTTTCCGGAATGTCTACTTGAACGCGTGCCATGGGTAAAATTTATCGTATAATAGGTTTTCAAAAATACCTTTAATCAGAAACGGAGAAAACATGTTTTGAAGTTTTATATTTCAACCGGGTATCATTTTTAAGTGACTATTGCTAGGGCGACACACTATGGAATCCAACTATACAACATATCAGGTCAACAGTTTTAAGGAGTACCAGGACATCATTCTTAATATTTCGGATGAGCAGTTCATATTATACCGCGGACAGCCAATAGACAAACCGCTATTGCCGAAAATTGCGCGGTATTCATTGGAAGACGTGGAATCAGTCGAACGTGAAATGCTGGCAGAATTTCAGCGACGAAGCCTCTACTTGCTCGAATCTCATCCTGGTAACCTGTGGGACTGGCTTGCTCTGGCACAACACCACGGCATGGCCACACGACTACTCGACTGGTCTGAGAACCCGCTTATTGCCTTATGGTTCTCTATGTCCATACTGCCGGAAACCACACCGGATTATTCGGTTGTCTGGGGCTTCCATGCTCCGAAACGTGACGTCATCCAATCCGACAAGGCGGTTGATCCTTTTAAAAGTCGGGCAACGAAAATTTTTAAACCAAACCACATCATTAAAAGAATCTCAGCGCAGTTCGCATGGTTTACCATTCATCATCACAACAAAGACAACAAGTTTATTCCCTTTGAAGACAATACTGAATACAGTGGAAAATTGTTTAAGATTAAGGTTGACAAGCATTGCTTTCCTGAATGCAAAAGACGGTTACATCACTTTGGAATAAATTCCGAGATTATGTACCCGGATATTGACGGGCTCGCCAAGCATATGGAGTGGCTATTCCTGGGAAAGAAAGATTAGCACGCCATCGCATTGTTTTCCACGATTTATTTTTTGAGCGCCAGTTCATAAGCATGTGTATAATGTCGAATCAGATTTTCCCAATCGAAAATACCGGAATTATTTTCAACGTTGTTCCGCTGCATGATGCGTTCCCGCCGCGATTGTTTTAAGAAAGAATACATGATACCCGTCAACTGATTCGCCGACCAATCAAAGGTTCTCTTACCGCGTTCAATGACGTGAAGTCCGTATTCATCATGCTCAGGTATATGACGTATCACGTAATCACCAAAACCAGAAAGGTCACTGGTGATGGAAGGCAACCCGCTAGCCATACACTCTAACGGCGTATAGCCCCAGGGTTCGTAATAACTGGGAAATACACCCAGGTGACAGCCCCTTACAAACTGGTTGTAATCCATGCCGAGCAACGGACTACTCGCATTAATAAAATCCGGGTGATATACAATCTTAACCCTGTCTTCGGGATGATTGAGTAAATTTTTGGTGGTTAAAAAGTTCAATACTTCATCACTTTCCTGATTCACCAGCCGGTGAGTAACGACAAGTGGATTCTTTTTTGTTTTCCATGACTGAATGGTTCTCCGATAGCGCAATTTCCAGTACTCCGGAACAAATTCATTCAGGTCCGGCAGGTGTGTATCCTGGCGCACTGTACTTTCATAAAACAACGCACGGCCTACCTGCTGTTGAATGGCCTGGCACGTTTGCTGAATTTCGTTCATCATGGCCTTGGACTGTAATACCTCTGAACAGATGCCATGGAAATCACGTTTTGTTACAATGAACAATACAACCGTTACATCAGACTTCTCCTGTTTTAGTTTTTGATTTAAACGGCACATCGCTTCCAGCGTCAAATCAAATCCCTTGTTTTTGTATTCATATCTCCCGGAAGTAATAAAATACAATGTCTTCTCCAGGTTAAAAGAATAAGACTGAAAGAAATGTGCCATTACAAATTCATGAATCTTTTCTTTGTACTGTACATGCATGTTCTGGAATTCATGCAGCGCTTCAAACCGTTCGATATTTAATCCATTCGGCATCACCACGTCGGGCTTGCGCATCAGCAAGTGTTTGCATTCACGTGCCGTCACTTCGCTCACAGTACTCATGATATCTGCATTTTGCGCACAACTGTATTCAATGCGCGCCTCTGTTTCTATACCGAATTTTTTTGCTTCGTCTTCCCATTGAAAAAAGGGCAGATGCGCATAAAACATCGGTGAGTTGATAGCCAGGTGTCTACCAAGTTGTGTAGCATGCGTGGTGAAGATCGTCTTCACCGGCATGTTCTCTCTTTTAATATCCAGGATCGGTAACCCCGCCATCCACTCATGAAAGTGCGCCAGTATGGGATGGTCCTGTCCCGTTATTTTGACCAATTCATCAAAAAACAATTTGGTAAGGTAACTAAACGCAATCACCTGATCGATCATTGGATTATTAGGTGGCGTAGCTACGCCATGGTTTTTCCACAATAGGTATTTCAACACATGCAATGCCTGCGCTTCTATCAGCGGATTAAGCAATACCACATGGGGTCGGCCTGTAATCAACCATTGTGCATAGTTCACATCATAGCCTTTTTTTCGTAGCGCCGCGGCGGCGAGTCCAAATACATCCTGTGAATCGTTGAGGGGTTCAAGTTCGGCCTGAATACTTTTATTCACGTAAGGACCGATCATACAATAACGACCATGTGCATGTTGTTCCATGGCTGGAGCCTTTGACCGAATAACCGTATAAATCCCACCCACCTGATTACAAACTTCCCAGGCTACTTCGATCAAGTAGGCTGCAGGGAAATCGACGCTTTTCTTGTGAAACTTCTTTGCCATAACACGAACTGATTTAACGGTGATTATTCCGATAATTAGGAAATTATGTCTTCATTAAAGTCAAAACGACTGAAATTTTTTAAATACCGTATTAATAAGATGCCAAAATTTCTGGGAAACTATTCATGCAACACATGGAGCATCTTTTGTTACATAACGAAAAAAACAGAGACCAATGAACTTTGAAAAATTTACCATAAAATCTCAGGAAGCTTTACAAAAGTCGGCGGAGATTGCTATGAGCAGACAGCAACAAGCGATTGAACCTGGTCACGTATTGAAAGCTATCCTTGAAACTGATGAAAACGTAACCCAATATTTGTTTAAGAAATTAAACATCGCTGAACACATACTCATTACCAAACTTGACGAAGTGTTGAACAGTTATCCTCATGTATCTGGTCAGCAGCCTTATTTATCATCCGCGACCAACGCGTTGCTACAACAAGCCGAAAAAGAGTTACGGGAATTCAAAGACGAATACATCGCGGTTGAACATCTTCTGCTTTCATTCTTGTCATCTAAAGATAAAGTTGGCGCAATTATGAAGGATGTTGGCTTCGAACGTACAGGATTGACCAAGGCAATAAAAGAATTGCGCGGTGGTGCCAGCGTTACAGACCCAAACGCAGAAGCGAAGTATAAATCACTGGAGCGCTATTCCAAAAATCTCAATGACCTTGCGAAGAAAGGTAAAATTGATCCCGTGATCGGGCGCGATGAAGAGATTCGTCGTGTATTACAGATCCTTTCCAGGAGAACCAAAAACAATCCGATTTTGCTGGGCGAACCTGGCGTTGGAAAAACCGCGATTGTGGAAGGTATGGCACAACGTATTGTAGACGGCGACGTACCTGAAAACCTGAAAGATAAAATTTTGGTTTCGCTTGATATGGGACTGCTTGTCGCCGGTGCGAAATACAAGGGCGAATTCGAAGAACGTTTGAAGGCGGTGATCAAAGAAGTGACCGATTCAAACGGACAGATCATTTTATTCATTGATGAAATTCACACGCTTATCGGTGCAGGCGGAGGAGGAGAAGGTGCGATGGATGCAGCAAACTTACTAAAGCCTGCATTGGCCCGTGGCGAGCTTCATGCAATTGGTGCCACCACGTTGAAAGAATATCAGAAATACATTGAGAAAGATAAAGCCCTTGAGCGTCGTTTCCAGGCTGTAATGGTTGATGAGCCAACTGTCGAAGACTCTGTTTCAATTCTTCGTGGAATCAAAGACAAGTATGAACTACACCATGGTGTACGGATCAAAGACGACGCGGTGATTGCTGCGGTTGAATTGTCCAGCAGATATATCAACGACCGGTTTCTGCCCGACAAGGCCATTGACCTCATGGACGAAGCGGCAGCGAAACTTCGTTTAGAGATGGACTCGTTGCCCGAAGAGCTCGATGAGTTGAATCGTAAGATCATGCAGCTTGAAATTGAACGCGAAGCCATTCGCCGCGAAAAAGACAAAGAGAAAGAGGCCGTATTGAGCAAAGAAATCGCCGAACTTTCAGAACAGCGCAATTCGCTAAAAGCAAAATGGGAAAGCGAAAAAGAAGTTGTGCACGGGATCCAAAAAGAAAAAGAGCACATCGATAAACTTAGGTTTGAAGCTGAACAAGCAGAAAAAGCAGGTGACTATGGTAAAGTAGCAGAGATTCGTTATGGAAAGATCACTGAAGCTGAGCAACGATTAAACGAATATCAGCAAAAGATGAAAGACATGCAGGGTGAGAAAACCTTGCTGAAGGAAGAAGTAGATAGTGAAGATATTGCCGAAGTCGTAGCAAAATGGACTGGCATACCGGTGAGTAAGATGCTGCAAAGCGACCGTGAGAAATTACTCTCGCTGGAAGAGGAACTTGGAAAGCGTGTAGCCGGCCAGGAAGAAGCAATACAAGCGCTTAGCGATGCCGTTAGACGAAGTCGCGCCGGGCTACAGGACCCTAAACGCCCTATTGGATCTTTTATTTTTATGGGTACAACGGGTGTCGGTAAAACGGAGCTTACGAAAGCCCTCGCGGATTACCTGTTTAACGATGAAAATGCCATGGTTCGCATTGACATGAGCGAATACCAGGAACGTCACAGTGTAAGCCGTTTGATCGGTGCTCCTCCGGGATATGTAGGCTATGATGAGGGCGGGCAATTAACAGAAGCGGTACGCAGAAAGCCTTACTCCGTGGTATTGCTTGATGAAATTGAAAAAGCGCACCCTGACGTATTTAATATCCTGTTGCAGGTACTTGATGATGGCCGGCTTACAGATAATAAAGGCCGCGTAGCAAACTTTAAGAACACCATCATCATTATGACAACCAATATTGGTTCTCATATTATTCAGGAAAACTTCGAAAAAATAAACGACACAAATTATTTTGAAGTACTTGAATCAACAAAAGAAGAAGTGATGGGTGTGTTGAGAAAAACAGTGCGCCCTGAATTTGTAAACCGAATTGATGAAATCATTATGTTCAGGCCGCTTAGCCGTGCAGACGTAAGAAAGATCGTAGATATTCAGGTGAACATTGTACAGAAAAGGCTCGAAGACGCAGGTGTTAAAATTGAAGTTTCAGATGCTGCACGGGAACGACTCGCACGACTGGGTTATGATCCGCAATACGGTGCAAGGCCGTTGAAACGGGTGCTTCAGCGCGAAATATTGAATGAGCTTTCTAAACAGATTCTTGCTGGTAAGATCCAAAAAGATGCGCTCATTTTTGTTGACTTGAAAAACGAGGTGGAGTTTGTTTTCGAAAACCTCGAAAACGTCCAGGTATTCAATTAACCGGAAGGCTGCTGGAAACAGTAGCCTTCTTTTTTACATATTCTTTACTCAATTGACGAATCAGTTTATTTAAAAACTTATCAAAGTAAATTACGTGCTTGTTTACTTGCCTGCCGGGACTCTTTAAAAAACCAGGGCTGGCTAAAATCATTCCCAAAGGTTTAGCAGCAGACGCATCAATATCTTGCGAAAGAGAAACTTCAGTCATCGATCTCACATCCGGGAAATAATAAAAGAAGAGAAAAAATTCCGCTCCTGCACTGGCCATAATAACCGGTAACGATAAACCAATTAATGTGACAACTACCCCTGTAGTTTGTTTTTGTGAAGAAACCAGTTGCGTCGCAATTAATTTGATGCGGAGGGTTGCTACGTTCGCATTCGTGCTGCGTGCAAGTAAAAAGGACTTTTTATGCGAAGCATTATGCCGGAGAATAAAATCATCTAGCTGCCGATTGAACCCTTGCCATACTTCGGGAATAACGCCTGGCGAAGGTTCAAGAAAAATATTAAGCGTTTGAAAGGAGGCTCCATTTTTAAAAGCCAGTCTAGGCGTGCTGGCGCAGCTCGTTAAACAAATCGCCGCAACGATTGAAAAGATAATTTTTCCCACAAAAGTATAAAGTCAGGTTAAGTGAAGATAATTAAAAAGAATCGGAACAAAAAAGGCGGAAGGCCTGTTAAGGAATTAGGTTTAAGGATTGGTATCCCCTGGTGGTTCGGGGGATTTGTTGGTAGAGGGGTTTGGTTTAGCCTTCCCATATTGTTTGGGAAGGCTTTTTTTTTGCAAATGTGACAATGCCATGTCCCATCACTTAATTAACAAGCAACTGCACTGATCCGGGTTTCAGTTTCCTGCTGGGGTACAGTTTCTACAGATAGCTATCAAAGCTTCGTATTTTTAAACCCTCCCGATGGTATAAAGATTTTATTAGGTTCAATGAAAACGATTTTGTTTTCGGATGTTCAATTAAAATCTTAAAACTATGTTACGCTGGTCTGTTATATTTTTCGTCATTGCAATTATCGCTGCAATTTTTGGATTTGGTGGCATCGCTGAAGGAGCCGCTTCCATAGCAAAAGTGTTATTCTTTATCTTCCTTGCTCTTTTTGTGATTACAATTTTATTTGGAGCAAGCTTGTTTAAGAAGTGACTTTTGGGTACAGCCTTATTGCCGGGAATTTGCATTAGATTCCCGGATCATGCGCACAGACATAAAGGCTAGTACCGTTATGATTACGATGAGGGCTGCCCAAATCCAAAGTTTACTGTTAAAAAAGGGAGGATCCGATTCTGCTGAATCTGTAACAGCATGCACCCGAAAAGCAGCAGGCATAATTACATCTGCTGTTTGCGGTATTTTATTTTTAAAACTTGCTAAATCGTAGACGGGCGGTTGAAGATCATTGCCCGTTTTCAGTTTATACGAATCTTCCGTTTTTAGATAAGCAACCATGTACCGATTCAATTGATACACCTGAATTGAATCCGGCACGAGCGGAGGGTTGTCTTCGTTCCGAATAATGGCAATCCATTCTTTTCCTTTTGAACGGGGTATGTCTACAACGGAATGGCTACCCGATTTTAATTCAAAATCTTTAACATAATTTAATTGAAACTCGGTCTTACCTGTGTTAGTCCTTCGATGCGTTTTCTCATATAGCGATGCATGACGAAAAAAGTACGGCATACCCGATGCATGGAAAATGATGCGATCCACCCAATGTACTGTATCTAACATAACAGACCAGAAACTCTGTTTGGTCTTCAGGCTGTCCTTTATCACTAGCTTAAATTTTTTAAGTGGAGTATACGACGGTGCCTGGTGGAGTGTCTTATAATATCCGGCACTTTCAATGTTTAACGGCGCCGAAGTTGAATCATTTATTTTAAGCCAATAGTACGCGTACCTGCTCAACGGAAACTGAACCATTCGCACTGCTGATGACCCATCTACTGCATTGATATTTTCGAGTTCGAAATTATCTTTCAGGGCAAACCACTGTGTGCGGTCGTCACTTCCTAATAGCGAGGCGGATTTTCGCACCTCAGCGTTTCGAATCACGAGATGAATGTTATTGATCATGCTTCGCGACGTATTTTCCACGACAAGCGAGGTGCAGCATCCAGGAGTTTGATTTTTTTCAACAATCTCGTATGGTGTGTACTGCCTGGCATCATAAGCAACGTCTTCATCAAGAATGTAAGGAATCTCAACGTCGTTCTGATTTACAATTCGGGCATTGCTACAATCCTGATCAAGAAAAGGCGTAATCTCAGGTGAAAGAAAGATCCGGTAAAAACCATCGTGATGTACCTTCTGCAGGTTTGCTTCACCCAAATATGACTGGGCCAACAACGCGTGAGTCAAACCCAAAAAGAATACAGAAAAAATTAATCGTCGCTTCATCATTCAGGTACGTTTTTATCGGCCAAAACCTCATCGGTAAGCAATAGTTTTTTCAGCCGTTGATACATAAACGAAACAACGAGTAACAGGATTCCCAGCGAAATAAACGCAGCAATTTTTCCACCTTCGGAAATACCTTTAATGTCGATCAGGAATAATTTTAAGAGCGTAACCATCATTAAAGTTAAAGAGATGATACGCAGATGTTTCAATTTCCATTTCAATCCGGCTGCGATAAGCAGGAAAGACGCCAGTCCCCAAAGGATGGGATATCCAATTTTATGATTTTGCGCAAGGATGTGATCAGCCGATGTTATCGTAGCGTCGGCCACGAGTAAAACGGTATGATCCAACTCTGCGCTGGCAATGAACACAAAGAAAAACACAAAAAACCATCCATAGGCATTATAAGTCCTGTCATTGAAATCCTTCAGTGCACGAATGCGTTCTAGACTTAAAATCGAGAGGATAATCAATAGCACAATCAACAGGTAATGGAAAAGAAATCCCAATGAAGACTCGCCGCCGAGATATTGATTACGAACTGCAATGACTTCACTATGATAAACAAAATAATAGGATAAAATTCCGACAATACCCCAGGCAGCGAAAGACTGTTTTACTTGAGCCGGTAAATTTAACCGACCATTTAATAACACAAGTCCAAGCATAAAACACATGTTGTAGACACCGACAATAATCTCCTGTGTCGAAAAGTTATCGATGAAGGTTTCAACCTGGTATCTTAATTCCAGTAATTGAGAAGTGTATAACAAAACCACGCCTCCAATCGTAAGCACTGTACTGTATAATTTTGCGGCTTCAGCGTATTCACCCTTTTCATTCTTTAATAACACAATTGTAAGTACTATCGATCCAAGGGCGAAAATGCTGGTGATGTAACCCTTGTTTAATACAATGCCTATCGCGTCCGTACCATTGTAGATTTGATCCCAATCCATCAGCAAGCTCACAACCATCAGCCCCATGATTACAAGGGTGCCGAGCTTCATCAACTTAATGCCTGATTTTTGCGATAACCACAATAGCAAGACGGCTTCAGCAGCCCAAAACAAAGTGATATAATTTCCATCCAACTGCACAGGTGCCGCTAAACTGATAAACGTAAGTACAAGTCCGATCAAGAGGAAAACCAGGTTCCGGTCTGCCGACTTGTTTTTATACAAGCCGTATGCAAAAGCAAAGTTAAAAGCACCTACCAACACAGTGAATAAGCCCTGGAAATTTTCGCCGTAAGGATTATTGAGAATAAACATACCCGCAGAATAATAAAGAAACGTATTACTAAGCAGTATGCTGATCTCAATGGCTTTGAATGAAGTTTTAAGTTTCAGGTTGTTTACAATGTTCATGGCGAAAAACACCAGGAAAAACAGGGTTGCAAAAATAAGCGCGCCCCGTATCATCGCCGGGTCTGCTGCATCAAAACGCATGGATAGCCATGATCCGAAAAGTAACAACGTGAATGCATAGGCAATTATGTTGATGAGATTCCATTTTTTGAAATACGCCAATACCAACATGCCTGCATCCAATATAAAGATGTAAGTAAAAAGAACCACGTAGTTCCCTTCGCCGGTACTTACCATAAAAGGTGATCCAAATCCTCCAAGAATAGCCAACACGGCAAGCTCAATACGGTTGTATGACAATGACAACACGATGGTGAATGCTGTAATGATCAACATTAAAATAAAGGCAACTACCTGATTAAAGATCTGATACTCGTGAAAAGCAATTGCAATGGTGAGGTACAAGATGGCTATTCCCCCACCCACAAGTACAGAGCTGAAAGCCGCAAAGTTTTTTCTCGTCCGATGGGCAAAGCCCAGTAGAATTCCACCGCAGACAATGCCAATAAACACCCTGCCTATTTCGTTGATCCAATTCTGATCGATGGCGAATTTCACAAAGAAGCCAATACCTAAAACGAGTATGGCGATACCTATCTTATTTGCGAGGTTCTCACCAATGAATTTTTCAAGATCCGGATTGCGCTCAAAAAATCCCGGCTTGGGTGGTGTCGCAACGGTTGGCCTGGGCGGCACCTTCATTGAAGGGGGTTCAATCACTGCTGATGCTGTAATACGCTCCGGTTCTTGTTGTTCGACTGGTACTGGTATGGGTTGCTTCTTTTCAGGGACAGGTATTGGTGTCTCCTTAACAGGTTGAGCAACGGGTTTACTAAACTCGGTTCTCACCGGTGCTTCCTTCTCCACCACAGGAACCTTCGGAGTATCTACTTTTGCGGTAAGCTGATTTGCAGTATATCGTTTAAGCTCGTTGGAGAGTACGTCAATCCTTTGTTGAAGATCCAGGAATTTTGAAGAAACGGTGTTTTTTATTCCAACCACCACGATCAACACAGTAATAAGAATCAGAAATAGCAATACATCCATATAGTATGATTTGAATCTGCAAGCGATCAGTACGTTTTCGCCAGCCAGCAATTTAGATAAATGATTGGTCTTTTTTGAGTTGCTACAAGCTTCAGGCGACAAGCTGTAAGGTTCAAGGTGATTTGTTACCTTTTCGAAATTGCGGTAAGCTTCAGCTTGAGTCCGATAATGAAACGGTTTTTTGGAAAGCTACGAGTTTCGAGCTGCGAGCCGCGAGCTTGTTTATTCGGAATTTATGTGGTTTATCAACCCTTATCTAGTCAGTGACCATCGCGCTGGGACATTCAACCAACCTCAAACGTTAAACATCAAACCTCAACAATTTCGCAAACACCTCGTTTTTGCTCTCCAATCTTAACTTCGAACCTTAAACTTTGAACCGCTCCAAACTTTCTACGAATTTTTTCGTAAAACTCTTGCAGTCTAAAGTTTGATCTCTTACTTTAGTGGTACGAAAACATTCGTATATGAAAAAGAACTTGATTAAACCCACCGAAAAAGAATTGGAAATTCTCCAGATTATCTGGGAGAAAGAATCCATTTCTGTGAAAGAAGTACATGAGGCATTGGGGGGTGAAGAAGCCAATGGCTATACCACCATTCTAAAATTAATGCAAATCATGTGTGAAAAAGGTCTTGTGACACGCCAGAAAAGCGGAAAGTTTCATCTGTATAAAGCAGTGCCTTCGTTGGAGAATACACGACAGCAAATGGTTGACAAGATGATCAATACCGTTTTTCAGGGATCGGCGGCGAAACTGGTGATGAGCGCCCTGGGAAATCAAAAATCTTCCCCGGAAGAATTATCAGAAATAAGAAAATATCTGGAACAACTTGAAGGAGGTGAAAAATGAAAACAATTATGAATGCATTTTCTTCCCCGCTTGCTGAACTGATAACGCAAACGTTACTTCATTCGATCTGGCAATCTGCAGGAGTCCTGATCATTCTTGTTGTATTACTCCGGGTGATTCCCTCCCGGCGATCACACTTGCGCTATGGCGTTGCCTACGGAAGTATGTTGCTGATCTTGTTTTTAAGTATATATACTTTTACAGACGCCCTATCCCTTGCCAAGCCTGAGATGGTAGCTGCAAAATCCGCCATTCACGCGAATGAAATTAGTGTGGCATTGTTGTTCACCGATACATCAACAACGCTTAAAGAAGATGTGGATCAAATGATACATGCCATTGCGCCGTACATGGTGATCATCTGGATTTCAGGAACACTTATTTTCCTGTTGCGCTTATCCGGCGGCTTATGGTACCTCTCGCGAATAAAAAAACACACCATCATATTGGATGACGAATTATCGCATCGACTTTTAGCATTAGGAAAACAACTTCATATTAAACGCGTGGTACGGTTGGGTGAATCAGCTTTGGTTCATGCACCGTTAATAATCGGATACTTTAAACCGATTTTGCTGATACCTGTTGGTTTCATCGCTGGACTAAGCACCGAGCAAATTGAAGCAATATTCGTCCATGAACTCACGCACATCAAACGACACGATTATTTGCTTAACCTTGTCCAATCCATAGTAGAAGCAATTTTCTTCTTCAACCCTTTTGTATGGATCATCTCCGCGAAAATACGCACCGAAAGAGAACACTGCTGCGATGATGCAGTAGTGATGGCCGGAAAAAATGCGCGTTCGTATGCACTGGCCTTAGCTCGCCTGGAAGAACTCCGGAACACAAAACCCGCATTGGCGCTGTCACTCGGGGGAACAAAAAATGAATTGTTACATCGTATCAAACGCCTTATGGAAAAATCCGTAAACGACTATTCCCTTGGAGAAAAATTAACTCCGCTAATCTTACTGGTCATAGGTCTTATCTGCGCTTCGTGGATAACACTTAATTCTTCGCATCCTACAACACACCATCGTTTTAGTGACAACAACAAAACTGCAGCCGACACTGTTATCAAAAACAAAAAAGAAAAAACAGCGACGTACTCACGAAAAAAAATCATCACTGCATCTCCAGATGGACAACCACATGAAGAAGTAACCGAAGAATACATTGGTGATGAAGATCTCCGGCCCTTGTTGGAAGATTTCAACTTCGATATGGCTTTTGATTTTCCTGCACTGCACGCAGTCGCCATGATGTCTCCTCCCCTGGAATTTTTTCCTCCGCGTGCTATGTTCGATACAATCCCGCATCGATTTAAATTTAAGGATGTTGAAAAGTGGGAAAAATTTGAAAAAGAATTTCAGGAAAAATTTAGTGAGCACTTCGCTGATTTCTATGCGGAAAACCAAGCTCAACTTAAAGCACTCATGGATGAGGTTCAGGATAATATGCAATTAGAGTTTAATGAAGATTGGGCACATCAAATGGAGGCGAGGGCAAAACGCCATGAAGAAAAAGCACAGCTACATCGGCACCGTCTTCAGCAGAATGAAGAAGTATTAAAGAAGCACGAAGCGATCCGTAAACAAATGGAAGACAAAATGCTCAAGTGGGAAAACGAACGAAAGGAACATTTTGAAGAGTTGGAAGCTCAGATGAAAGTTCGGCATGATAGAATGAAAGTTTTTGAAGAGGAATTGCAGAAAGAACTTCAAAAAGACGGCTACCTGAAAGAAGGCGAAAAAATCGAACACATGCACTGGCATGATGACGACATCAAGATTAACGGCAATGTAATCCGTAAACGTGATGTGAAAAAATACAATGCCTTACATGAAAAACATCTTGGTAAGGAGGATTGACATTGGGTATTAGGTACTAGGCGTACAAAGGGCCGAAAAGAGCTGTGAGTTGCGAGCTTCGAGCCACGAGTTTTGTTCGGTAGTAAATTCAGGTTTGACTATAAGCTTCATGCTACAAATGTTTGAGGTTGTTTTCGATAACGTTAAAATTCTCGAACGCCAGCCTCAAACATCAAACTATTAGTGTCCGGGATAAACTCACCAAGAGCGTCAAATCACTTTCGGACAAATTGTGGGGGGAGTGGGATGCCTCCTTCAGTGTGGATCATATTAATTAATGATCTTTCATTCAAGTTCTTTTCCTCCCGGGCCGGCTGGGCCCAGCATACTGGCATTGTCGCTGAACATTCCCGTTGTGACGGGATCAAGCAATCCGCACTACCTGCCCCGTTACTACGGGAATCCCCTTCCAGATCAAAGATAATGTTATGCGACAATACCAGTACGCTGAAGGATGGTGCGGGTGTGCCTCATCCTATGGTTTCTCACAATAGTTTGTTTTTGCCTCGACGCGTAAATCTTTTAAACTTCTCCAATTGTCCCGACACTAATAATTAAGAGTCTCGAAAATGATTCGTTATTTGATTATTATAAGTTAGGAAGCATTATAGCTTGGACCTTAACAATTTCCCACAGCTTTATTATAATAAAAACGATTCGAACGTCTTGCGTCTACAAAAGTTTAGGCTTCCATGGACTGAGTGACGGTTATTATTTTTCATTGATCGGTGACACCATGGTGGTGAGTATTATTAACTAAGATTGCCTTTTATTCCTTCAATCCTATCCGGGTAAACTGTAACCAATTTATGTTCATTGTTTAGCACCAATACATCGGCCCAAATTTTAGATAATAGGGCATGAAATTCCTTTAGCTTATGATTTCCGATTTTAATATGAATCACTTGGGGAGGAGGTTCAGTTAAAAGGATTCGATTTGTAAAATCTGCGTCTTTTGTAATTATTGTTAATCTTTTCTCCTTTGCATAGTTCCAAATCTGTGTATCTGTCCAGCAATCATTTATGTCAATTTGATGAATATAATCAGGACTATTCCACAGTGAAAAATAATAAGGTAAGTTTACATCAATCAAAAAATGGGCCATCAGGCTACCGATTTAACCATAAAGCTATTGTTCATCATTTTTGAAGCAAATTCCAATGATGCTCTTATGTCATCTTCTTCTAAACTGGGATATTGTGCTAAAATGTCTTTTGACGTGTCTCCAGCAGCTAAAAATTCAAGAATAGTTTGAACGGTAATCCGTTTACCTCTTATGATAGGTTTACCATTACAAGTATCCGGATCGATCGTAATTCGGTTGATTAAGTTGCTCATACTACAAGTTAGCCCTTTTCTTTCTAAAACGTAAACTACCTGACAGAAGTTTATTTTAGTCGCCAATCGATCATCGGCCAGCCATATTTCCATCCTACTTTAGAACAACGTCGAATGGATATTGTATTGAGCCTATACATATTCTTGAGATCTTATAAACTTGATAGTGCAAGTTTGAGGTTGTATTCGATAACGTAAACTTGTCGACGCCAGCCTCAAACATCAAACCGCGAACTTCAAACACTTTCGCAAGCTTATCGCTTAGCAAGACTCCAACTTTGAACTTTAAACGTTGAACCTTGAACTTAACGCCTAAATCCTTTCCACACCCAATCCGGCCTTCTCGGAGCAGTACATGTATCCATCCTTCAGAATAAACCCGCCCTTCACCATATCTTTCGACAAATCGAAGCTTCCATCGAGGTCGATGTATTTTGTGTTCTTACAGGAGAATGCTGCGTGTAGGGCTGCCGTTATGCTGACGATGCTTTCATCATTACATCCCCAAAACAGGTCGATGTTTTCGTGTTGTGCTATATCAGCGATCTTCAGGGCCTGACTGATACCGCCGCACTTCATCAGCTTGATGTTAAAAATTCCTGCCGCTTTCGGTGGCTTAATCAATTCTAATGCATCTGCCGGCGTAAGTAACGATTCATCTGCCGCAATTACTTCACGAACATCTATTGGCAGCGCTTTCATTTCGGCTATGGCTTTCGCCGGAAGGGGCTGTTCTATTAACTCAATATCGAAGTCATAAATACGGCCATAGAACTGAATGGTATCATGAACGCTGTATCCCTGGTTTGCATCAACGCGGATTACAATAGTGTTGCCAAATTTTTCACGCAGCTTCATCACACGCTCTACATCTTCATCCAGGTTTTTTCCAAGCTTCAATTTAACCACGCGAAATCCACGCTCGATGTACTCAGCCGCCTCTTTTAATGTTTCTTCCACATTTTTGATTCCGATCGTAATGGAAGTTGGTAATTTTTTGATTTTCTGTCCGAGATACTTAACCAATGGTATATCAATGTATTTTGTAAACGCATCATAGAGGGCAATATCAAGTGCCGCGCGTGCAGCAGGATTCTCCGGAAAATTAGACCACACTTCATAGGTAAGCTGATGCAAATGCCTGATGTCACGCCCTGCTAAAAACTCAAGGTTTTTTTCATCCAATGCTTCTATACTTTGCTCGATTGTCTCGCCGACTACATATTCGCTTGGGTTTCCCGAACCAATACCGGTGATTCCGTTGTCGAGTGTAATCTCAACAAATACATTTTTTACGTCACTAATGGTTTTGAATGCTATGGTATATGGTTTCGTGTTTCCAAGATCGGCACTCCATACCGCGATGTCCTTAATTTTCATGAAAGCGTTAATATTAATTTGTGTATTTCCCGTTGAATAGTATATCTCTTTTTCGATGTCGTTTAATAAGCTTGTTTTATATGGCCTCACCTGCCCTCTCCTGACGAGATGGTGAGTGGAAATTAACTAAACGACATTGATCTCTTATTTGTTAGTATTTTTTTCAATCAGTGTTACAATTTGTATAACCAGCCGTTGAACACCGTCTTCTAACGGAAGGACTACTGGAATTCTGAGATCCTCCTCCAATACTTTTGCCGTTGTTTTTGCAGCGGCTGCGTCCATACCTTCTGTGTTGAGTGTAACGGCCAGGGTAGGCGCTCCATACATGGCGATCAAGGCAATTTCATCCCTGGGCTGCGCCACCAACGCCTCAAAATGTTCCAGCCCCTTATAATGTTTGCGTGTCGGATTGTGTTGAAGAATTACAGCATCTGCTTTCGCCGATACAATCCACTCTGCCCCTGCTGGCCCACTTGGGTTACGTAATGATGACTGACCTTCAATGAAAATAACATCTGGTTTTTCTTCGGTGTAACATTGGTGAACAGCATGCTCCAGCTCTCCGGAAATAAAATCATTCAATGTGGAATCAAAAATAAACCCATAGCGTGCGCCTTGCATCCAACCGGTTTGCCCGGTATAGATCATTTCTGCCCGATAACCGGCGTC
>DASPIZ010000027.1:0-15756 GCA_035628875.1 Ohtaekwangia sp.
TCAAACGAGGTTAGGAAATAACTTCGAACAACAACGAGCCCGAAAGATAGCAAGGCTTATGAAAGAAGCTTCCAAGTATGGATATGATCTTCAGCCTGCAATGTTGTGATTATCAACCACAAACAAGGAACGTCATTGTAAGAATTAAGCCTGCGGCTCAAGAAATTGAGATGACAATTCGCGTAAGGCAGGCTGAAGAATTTTCAACAGATTGAGAACCGCTTCACTAACTAAAGCAAATGCTCCGGAGGAGTTAAATGTGAATAGCCACGAGCTGAGCTCGTGGCTGATATTGCGATATGAAATTGTGGCACAGATGCTTGTAGATCAGGCGGAAAGCGTCCACGGCACACATATGGCAATCTGCGGTCGACAGGAAATCCAAAAATCATGTCCTGATCGACTCATTCGTTATTCATTCATCACCTTTGTTGTAATCGGTATGCGCGCATGTGCTCCGCACAAAGCATGCAGAAGAATCCCCCGATCAAGGAAAAATGATTCGTTGCCCGAATCTGAAAGCTCACGTTATTTCGAAAAACTCATTAACTATCGATAACAACAACCTCAAACCTTCTTCTCCCTCGTACTTTGTACCTTGTATCTTCGTACTTTGACCCTGGTCCAACAAACTCGCGGCTCGAAGCTCTCGCAACTTACAGCTATTTCATTGCATGGCACAAAACATCTGATGGTCTCCCCGGAACAGCCAGGCATAACGATATCTTCTTAACAACCAACGTTAAACGCAAAACCGTTTCGTGAATTTGATGCGGGCGGTTAGAGGCATTATTTTTTATTGCAAAATAATAGATCTTAATAAGCGGCGGATGGAAATACTTTCAAAAGAATTTGCAATCGGTAATTTAAGACTAGAAATTTCAGTTCACGATCTCTCTTACCGAATGGGCCTGGCTCCCGACGAAATACATCAAAATCACCTCTATGTTAATGTTACTGCAAAGGACAAATCGGGTCGTAGGCTTTGGGTTACGCCAATATTGTCCAAGGATGGAAAAGTGAAAGCTTACTCTTCTGTGAACGAAGCGCTTAACGATGCAAAGCAGAAAATATCATTAACTGCCGAGATTCAGCATACATAGCACGGCTTCGTAAAAATTTAATGCCAGTGCAACACGATGTTTATTGTCGTAAAGGATAATCAAACTCAAGTTCATCTCGAATTCAACGTGTAGCCGCGTCTCCTCAAGCCACTTCATGTTTCGGAAATTTTTAAACACTGAAATCTGACTGATAGATCAACTGCATCTTTTTGCAAAACGAGGTAGCACACGAAAGAAAACCTACGGAGGCCTCCTTCCGCGCTTGAATTCTATCTTGATTAATTCGCTTCAGTATACCGTTTAAAATTATCAAGAATGGCTTGCCATCCCGCACGTTGCATTTCTACCGGATTTTGTCCTTCAGGATCAAAAGTTTCAATAACCCTGGTTTGGTTTCCAGCTGCCGAAAAAAGAATTTTCACTTCTCTACCGTCACTCATCGCATACTCGATTGCACGGTTCGGCTGGATGTTTGTATAAACACCTTCAAAATCAAAACTCATACTACCATCCTTCGCTGCCATTGTTGTTTTAAATTTTCCATCTTTACGAAGATCGTTTTCAGCATAAGGAACATGCCATTCTTCAGAAGCATTGCACCACTGCATAATGTGTTTTGGTTCTGCCCAGAATGACCACACTTTTTCTATCGGTGCATCAATCGTGCTCTCTACGGTAATCGCTGTTTTTGTTTCCATATTTTGTGTTCTGTTTAATTATTAATATTGACACAAACATATGGCTTTGCTTAATTGCAAACATTGGTCTAAAGCGACTTTTTAGCGGGCTGAATGGGACACAGATATAGGATTTGAAAATTTCCGGGTTTTCGATCAGTTGCAGGCTACAAGTTACAAGCTGCAAGATATCTTCGAAACAAAACTCGCCTTTCGAAATAGCTACGAGCCTCGAGCCGCCTCGAGCTCTGAGCTTCGAACTTGTTTGGATCATAAGTTTCATACTTTCGATAATTATGGGATTGCAGGGTTTCTACACATATGTGTTTTTGTAAACCATACCAAACCCTAACTTTGAACTTTGAATCTGGAACTTTAAATTTTGAATCAATACAATGATTAATAAAACTGAACACGAGGAGCGGGAATACCTGGAAGAAATTAAGGAAAGACTACTGCTGGCCATCCGGAGGGTGGATGATCGCGTGAAAGAATCCTCAGCAGAGCTTCGACAAAACAAAGCATACATCTTCGAGCACCAATCAGGCATGGATGAAGCTGACATGGTAGCTGCTGAACAATCGATAAACAGGATGGCATTTACAGGTGAATCGGCAGTGGCAAGAAAAAGAAAATTAATGAAGCTGGGTGACTCGCCCTATTTCGGCAGAATCGATTTTATGACCGATGATTCTGGTGAGCCTACTCCTGTTTATATTGGCATCTATACCTTTACAGATGAATCCCAACGCGCTAATCTTATCTACGACTGGCGTGCTCCTATCTCATCGATGTTTTATGATTTCGAATTAGGTGATGCGTGGTATGAAACGCCTTCCGGAAAAATCGAGGGCGGAATTGACCTGAAACGTCAATACAAAATTCGTGAAGGAAACATGGAATTCATGATCGAAAATGCGGTCAACATCCAAGATGATCTGCTTCAAAAAGAATTGAGCAAGTCGTCGGATGATAAGATGAAGAACATTGTTGCCACTATTCAACGTGACCAGAATGCCGTGATCAGGAATGAGACAGCACCGGTAATGATCATCCAGGGTGTAGCCGGATCAGGTAAAACTTCCATTGCATTGCACCGCATTGCGTTTTTGTTATACCGGTTCAGGGAAACTATTTCAGCCAAAGATATCCTCATCATTTCACCCAATAAGGTCTTTGCCGATTACATCTCTAACGTGTTACCCGAACTGGGCGAAGAACAAATTCCGGAGATGATCATCGAAGAACTTGCTACAGATGTGTTGGAAGACAAGTACAAGTTTCAATCCTTTTTTCAACAGGTGTCCCGTCTCCTTGAGGATCCGGATGAAGGATTCGTCGAGCGTATTCAGTTTAAATCTTCCTTTGCATTCTTATCAAAACTTAACCAATATCTTATCCACCTCGAAAACAACTTCTTTGTTGCGAATGAATTGCGTGTAGGCCGAACGGTAGTACCATCACCGTTTATTCACGAAAAATTTAAATCATATTACCGCATTCCGTTACTTAAGCGCTTCCAGGAAGTTGTGAAGGACATTCAGCAGTTTGTAAGAAACAGTGTGCAACGAAAATTAACTGGTCAGGAAAAAGCACAGATCTGGCAGGCAGTTCCGCAGATGATTAAAATGGGAAACGTATTTGATTTGTATAAAAATTTTTATTCATGGATAGGAAGAGAAGACCTGTTCCGGATGAGTACCGGAGGAGTGCTTGAATATTCGGATGTTTTTCCTTTGATCTATTGTACAATCCGGCTGGAAGGCGTGAAAACATATGATCATGTAAAACACTTACTCGTAGATGAAATGCAGGATTATACCCCTGTTCAATACAGTGTGCTATCCAGATTATTCAAATGCAAGAAAACTATTCTCGGCGACATCAGCCAAAAGGTAAATCCGTACAGCGCTTCATCGCTGGAAGGCATACACCAAATCTATCCACAGGCAGACACGGTAAAACTTTTAAGAAGCTACCGGTCGACATGGGAAATCACGGATTTTGCCCAACGCATTATCCTGAATCCCGACCTTATCCCCATGGAACGACACGGTGCTATTCCCGTAGTACAGGGGTTTAACAGCAATCCGGAAGAAGCTGAAGAAATTAAAAGACTACTGGCAGCTTTTAAGAATTCGGGCCACGAGTCGTTAGGTATTATCTGCAAAACCCAGGACCAGTCAGAAACTTTACATCGCGAATTAAAATCGCCTGAAGTAAATTTGCTAACCGCAGAAAGCACAGCATTTAAAAACGGAATTATCATTACGACAGTCCATCTGGCCAAAGGACTGGAGTTTGACGAAGTAATCATCCCATTTGTTTCTGTTCGAAATTATAGAACCGATGTAGACCGAAGCATGTTATACATTGCCGTTACCCGTGCCATGCACAGGCTTACACTTTTATACACGAAAGAAAAATCAAAATTCATATCAGACTAACGGAACAGCCTCAATCAAAGTATTAAAGTTTATCAGAGCTGGTGAGTTTTCATGGGCTTGATATTTAATCCTGGTTTTTACCTACGATCTCTTTACGTTTCACTCTTTTGGCAACGTGACAATTTATTACAATTCCTTACCGGACAGTGACATCCCGCGGGTAGGAGCTGCGTTTCATTCATTGTGATCAATAAAACACCGTGTATGAAACCCAGGATTATTCTTTTATTAGCCGCCTTAATATGTTTTGCCAGCATCCAAAGTGTGGCTCAATCGCCAGACGAAACGCGAGTAAAAATTCTACGCACAGATCAGCCTGGCATTATCAGGTTGGTCTATGCAAAAAAAATCAACGACCATGTTGCCATAACATTCCGAACCAAACGTGGCAACGTTAGCAGTGATCGTATTAAAGGTAACAATTACCCAAAAGGGTTTTCAAAACGATATGATGTTCGCGAAATAAGCAGTCACGAATTCTGGATCGAAATTACGTCGCCTGAGATGACAACCATCTACCACATTATTCCTTCGGACAAGGGAGAAAAATTTACAGCACATCTTGAGAAAACAATTTACAATCATGTACTGATAGCAACAAAATAATACTTTCCCTTTGGTTTGGGTTGAGTATGGCTGGGTGATCCGTCACCTGGCTTTTTTTCTTTCCGGTTCACCCAAAAGTGTTAAGTGTATTGTGAGCGCAGCTCGCGTTCGAAAACCAGTTGTTCGAAGAAACTTCATGCGCTATTAATTGATTCGTTACTGCAGTTCATTATTTGCAAAATGTACGTGATCCGCATTTAGTCCTTCTCCTGAGTTGCCGAAAAAAAAGAACGGTAAAAGTTCTCGCGCGTGTATCTCTACTTAAGGCCTGTCACAAGACGAAATCAATCCATCTCAAAAATTATTGGAGAAGTATAAAGCGTGTTATAACTTACGCAGTTGTTTAAAGCCTAACGTCTAATCATGCTTTCTCTACAAAACCTTAGTATTCGAACCAAGCTGCTGTTGATCTCCCTTTTGCCTCTGTTGGCATTGGTCTATCTTCTTCAAAACAAATTACAAGCTGAGTTTGGTGCCAAAAAAATCACGTCTCGGGTCTACCAGGAATTCGAGGAGGTGAGCCGAATGTCCAATCTCATTCACGAAATTCAAATAGAACGGGGATTAGTCCTCACTTACCACCTTAGCAAAAGTGAAGATGACCGAAATAAAATGATTGAACAACGGGTCAATACAGACAAGTTGATTAATGATGTCCGGAGCATATATCATCAACATAAAAAGAATACGCCCATTCTTAATTTGCTTGACAGCATTCATCAATTGCGTGACAACTTAGAAACTTATCCGGAGGAGGCTAACCGTGTAAAGAGCGAGTTGTTATCTGAAATTCATACTATCGCGCGGTATTCACAAAATGCAGATATAAAAAATCAGCTGGAAGCCCACTTGTATTTGCTATACACAAAAGAATATCTCGCCCGAATTCGGAGTATACTCATGCCGTCCATTTTATCAAAAGAGTTTAAAGGCCGCGAGTTTGCACGCTTCGCCGCGAGAAATGGCCAATACACCGTTAACCTAAACAAATTCAAAGAAACCTATTCACCCGAATTAGCCGCATATTTTGAAAAACAATTCAATAGTTCATCGATTAACCTTGTACAAAGCAATGTTGATTCGCTTTATAACAATCCAGGATTCATTGCACAAATGGACAAAGACTTATGGTGGATGAACTCTTCTGCTGCCGTGAATGCATTGAACAATACGGAAAAATTTTCACTTGAAAGGATTAAAGAGCGCGCTGAGACTGAACTGGCAACAATTAACCAAAGCGTCCTGCTAAGCATCACCTTTGCGGTGATGTTAATTATTTCCATCACATTGCTTGTTGTCCTCACCGTTAAACAAATCTTAACCGCGATCAAACAAATAAAAGAAGCTGCTGAAAGAATCACTCAGGGAGATTCTGATTTTTTGGTAACCGTCGATTCAACCGATGAAATAGGCGATCTGGCCAAGTCATTCAATCAGATGATCGCTGTTACGAAACAATATGCCAGCGCGGCCGAAACCATTGGTCAGGGTGATTACAGTCCACTGGTGAAAATTCGCAGTAAATCTGACACACTCGGTAAGGCGTTGAATAACATGAAAACGAATCTTCAGCGCTTGTCAGACGAAAACAAAAAACGGACATGGTTACTCACGGGAAACAGCGAGTTGAATGACAGTATGCGCGGTGATAAAGACCTTGCAAATCTTACAGCAGATATTGTAAACGAACTGGCGTCTTATTTACGCGCAGAAATTGGCACACTTTACGTAAGAGAGAATGGTCATCTAAAATTTGCAGGTGGCTATTCGGTGGATGCGACAAGGGTGCGCCCGACAATTGAATTGGGCCGGGGCATTATCGGGCAGACTGCCCTGTCTTCAAAGTCTATGATCATGAATGATGTCCCCGAAGATTACATCAGAATAAACTCTGCACTCGGGGAAACTAAACCCAACAGCCTGATCGTTTATCCATTTCTTTATGAAAACGAAGTTAAAGGTGTCATTGAACTTGGTTCATTCAGGCCATTCTCTGACCTCGATCTGGATTTACTAAACATTGTTGGAAATAACATCGGGATTGCCATTACCGCTGCGCAATCACGGGACCAGATGAAACAATTACTTGAAGAAACGCAACGGCAGGCAGAAGAACTTGAGACACAACAGGAGGAGCTACGTCAATTCAACGAGGAATTACAGGAAAAAACAGAACTGCTTCAAAGGTCTGAAGAAGAGTTAAAAGCGCAACAGGAAGAACTTCAGCAAACGAATGAGGAGCTGGAAGAGAAAGCCAATATTCTGAATGATCAAAAGCAAGCACTGGAGTTTGCGAAATTTCAGATCGAAGAAAAAGTAAATGAACTGGAGGTAATCAGTAAATACAAAACAGATTTCCTGGCGAACATGTCGCATGAATTGCGTACGCCACTAAATAGCATTCTTATACTTTCGCAGGTAATGATGGAGAACCGGAATAACACATTAAGCCAAAAGGAAATACAATTTGTAAAAACAATCCAGCATTCCGGCAATGACCTGTTAAGCCTCATCAACGAAATACTCGACCTTTCTAAAATTGAGGCTGGAAAAATGGAAATGGACATTGGAGATTTCAACGTCGGTGAAATCTGCAAAAATATACACACTTCCTTTGAAGAGGTGGCCAGGAATAAATCCATCGAATTCAATATTGAACTCGATAATAAATTAAATGAATTTACCGTTACTTCTGATCAACAGCGAATTGAACAAATCATCAAAAATTTCCTTGCCAATGCATTCAAGTTTACCGAACGCGGAGGACAGGTTAACTTAACAATAACATCTGCTTCCGGTGACCTCATATTCAGGAATAAAAACCTCAATAAATCACAGCATGTATTAGCGTTTACAGTAAGTGATACCGGGATAGGAATTCCTAAAGAAAAAGCAGATGTAATTTTCGAAGCATTTCAACAGGTCGATGGTTCAACCAAACGAAAATATGGCGGCACTGGTCTGGGCTTATCCATCAGCCGCGAACTCGCCCTCATGCTCGGTGGTGAAATTCATTTAAAAAGCGAACCTGGAATAGGCAGTTCATTTACACTTTATTTGCCTGCTGTTACATCCGCATCGGTTGAGCCACACGCGCAAGTTAATCCTCCTGTGCTCTATACGCGTCCGACAAGACACATAACAGCAATACCTGAACCGGATAACAACGCATTGGGTACCATTTCGGATGACCGTGAATCCGTTTCTGAAGCTGATCGCAAAATATTGATCATTGAAGATGATGTGGATTTTTCATCTGCGCTGCTTGAATTTGTTCGCGAACGAAACTATAAAGGCATCATAGCCCACGATGGCGGATCTGGATTAACTTATGCCGTGCGTTATAAACCTGACGCTATTCTGCTCGACATGAAGCTTCCCGGCATGGGTGGAGGACATGTACTCAGGCAATTGAAATCGGATTCGGCTTTGCGTCACATCCCCGTACAAATTATTTCCGGATTTGATTACCGGAAAGAAGGCTTGCGACAAGGTGCCCTGGATTTCCTTAAAAAACCCATATCACGTGAAGCGTTCTGGAAAGCCATCGATAACATTGAGAACTTTGTTACCCGTAAGCCAAAAAAATTATTGATTATCGAAGATGATCAACAGCATAACCTTGCTGTTAAAGAATTGATTGGTAATGGTGATGTCAATTGCTATTCTGCGTTTTCCGGCCAGGAGGCCTTTAAGATGATGGAAACAGATTCTTTTGACTGTATTATTATTGACATGGGGCTACCAGACATGAGTGGCTTTCAATTTTTAGAAAGCCTAAAAGAAAGCAAGCCTTTTCGAAAAATTCCGATCATTGTGTACACGGGCAAAAATCTGTCGAAGGAAGACAACAGCAAACTGGAGATGCTGGCCAATACCGTGGTGTTAAAAACTGCCCATTCACACGAACGATTACTGGATGAGGCAACGCTGTTCCTTCACCGCGTAGAATCCAAACTCCCAAAAGAAAAGCAGAAGATCATCCGAAAACTTCATAAAACTGACGAAGTACTTAAGGGAAAAAAAGTATTGATTGCCGACGACGATATCCGAAATGTTTATTCGCTTGTTACGGTGCTCGAACAGGAAGGTGTTGAATGCATTACCGCCGAAAACGGAAAAGCTGCAGTAGAAGCGTTACAAAATGATCCAGCTATTGATATGGTCCTAATGGACGTGATGATGCCGGAAATGGATGGCTATGAAGCTTCACGAGAGATCAGAAAATCTACGGCATTTCAGCATTTACCGATCATTGCCCTAACAGCCAAAGCAATGAAGGGAGATAGAGAAAAATGCCTCGAGGCCGGCATGTCTGATTACGTTTCAAAACCACTTAATATACAACAACTGGTGTCACTCATGCGCGTATGGCTGTATGCATAATTCGAACAAAAAAAACGGGAAGCCTACACTAATAATCAACACTGAAGTATGTTTGTAGAGACGAATCCCGATGATTTTAAACCACTACTTAATCTCCTGCATGAAGCTTACGGTTATGATTTTACCGGTTATGCAGATGCTTCAATCAGGCGCCGGAGTATGCACTTCATGACTACCCATAGAATTACCTCGGTTGCTGAACTCCAGAAAATTTTATTATCCAACGAAAAGATATTTGAAGAATTTGTACAGAATATTTCTGTTACGGTAACGGAAATGTTTCGTGACCCACTGTTCTACCAAAGTTTAAGACAACGGGTTTGCCCAAGGCTGGCAACTTATCCTGTAATAAAAATCTGGATTGCGGGCTGCGCAACCGGAGAGGAAGCATACTCTGTTGCCATTTTGTTGAAGGAAGAAGGCTTGCTAAGCCGGTCTGTCATTTATGCTACAGACATTAATCAGCATTCTGTAAATCTGGCGAAAGACGGTGTTTTTCCGATGGACAACATGAAGAATTACACCCAGAATTATCAGAAATCCGGTGGAACAAAATCATTTTCAGAATATTATATCGCCAACTATAACCATGCAATTTTTGATCGGTCACTAAAAAAGAATATGGTGTTTGCCCCGCATAACCTTGCCACCGATCAATCCTTCAACGAGTTTCAGTTAATCCTTTGCCGCAACGTATTGATTTATTTTAATCAAGAATTACAGAACAAGGTGATCAATCTTTTTTATGACAGCCTTTGCACATTTGGTTTTTTAGGACTAGGCAACAAAGAATCTCTTCTTTTTACAGATAAAAAATCATGTTTTGAAATGCTCGACAAAAAGGAAAAAATATTCATGAAAACAAGATAAGCCTGACACGCTTCCGGCCATGACTATCTATTGCGGTAACTCCAGGCTTTTCCATAAATAGAGCGTAGCATATGCCTCCCAACCTTTGTATTTTTTGAAGACGTGCTTTACTTCATCCAGCGTTGGCTTTCGGTTCATCTTCTTTAGGTTTTTAATCGCATTATGAATTCCGGCATCTTCGAGGGGAAACGCATCCGGATAACGAAATGTTTTCATCAATGCATAGTTCGCTGTCCAGTTGCCAACACCTTTTATTTTAATCAGCTGTTCTTTTGCTTCCTCGAAGGGAAGGCTACTTAATTTTAACTTAGAAATCCTGCCATCCACAAAAGCCTGGGCGATCAACTGAACATATTTGCTCTTTTGCCGTGAGAATTGTAAAGGCAGTAAATCTTCATCACGAAGGGTTACAACAACTTCCGGCACAGGGAATGCGTAGTACGAGCGATCGTTCCATTGAAGGATCGTGCCATATGCCGCGACAAATCTCTGTTTCAATGTATACGCGAACTGCAAGTTAATCTGCTGGCCAATAACCGCCCACACCAGCGATTCGAACAAATCAGGCTGCCCGACAATCCGGTACCCGTAAAAACGTTTCACCAATGGGGCCAACAACTTATCACGTGAAGCAATTTTATAGAAAGGACCAAGGTCTGATGTCAAATCAAACCACTCCTTAATGTAAGACGAAATAGAGGCCTGTGTTGCTTCGTCAGGTTGTAATGCAGGGAAGGTAATTGTAAAAACGCCATTACCGGGGATAATCTTAACGAGGTATTTCGCATTATTTATAATAAAAAGCTTAAGCACAGCGTCTCCCTCAATAACATGCAATAGTTCCTTTGGCGAACGTCTCAAAAATTGAAAATTGAATGCTACGTTGTAATCTTCGGGAAGTGGAATGACTGCGTTGATCATAAACGTAAATGTAAGAGAAATGAGTTGGCCGATAATTATCGCTTTACGGAAGTTGTCATACAGGAAATATTTATTAATGCATAGTGTACACGACTTTTAAGTCGAAGCAAGGAATGGTCGGTCTGTCCTGAAATCGGAAGAGTTCAGCTCAGTGGCGGATGTAAAATGCCCAGTACTCACGTGAAAGAACCTACAGACAGGTAATAGCAGGCATACCGTTTCAAATTTATTCGTGCTTTAATTAGCCGTGTGCCCGCTGATTCAAGCTGATAATTTTCTAAAATTTCGCTAAATATATTGAACAATAATACCAACCATTTTACCTAAAGGAAATGATGAAATCCCGTTATACCCTATGATTTGGCTGTTCCTACGTAATCATACGGATAACATTCTGTTTGTAATTCACCTTATAGCGTTACATGTAATTTTCGTCGACAAAATCATAAAGCTTACGCAGTTAATCGATTCATCTTTGTGCTATTAAAAAAAACAACAAATGAAAAAAATTACAGTTTTAATGAATGGAATTTTGCTGGCACTTGTGCTCGGCTTATCTGCATGTGATGGGGATCAGGGTGAGGTCGGTCCAACTGGTCTTCAGGGCGAAAAAGGTGACAAAGGTGATCAGGGTGTTGCTGGCGAAAAAGGTGAAGGCAGCGAAGAAGCTGCAACTTTTGGTAACATTAAATTAACTGTTGCCGGCACAAGAGAGGATGGCATAGCCTATTCACAAGTACTTGATTTCCGTTATATCCCAGAAAATAGCGGAGTATACGGAAGTTCGTATTACGAGTATGAAGAAGAACTTCATTTTAATATTGAAAGAGAATTCAAAAACCAAATAGTTAGTAACGGAAGACCCAACGCATCCAATAATAATTCCATTGAATTAAGGTTTGACACTAGTGAGGGAGGATTAATCATAAATAGTTTCTATCTCAACACTACTATCATTGACGACATGAAATTATTTGGTATCTGGTACAACTATTACCAAGAAGATAATGATTTTGAAATTACAAATTATAGCTTTAATAAGGAAACCGGAAAATTAGTTTTTAACTTTTCCTTTACCTATGTGGACCATAATGAGGAAGTCGTTACTGTTACCGGTATTGCCGACCTTATTGTCGTAGAAAACACACAGCCTGCATAATTCAATTACAATCTAAGGTTAAAATACCCTTCTGTATCTATGATGCAGGAGGGTATTTGTTTCTATTCGGAGCTTGACGGTAGAATTAGCTGCGAGTTGCGAGCTTCCAGCCGCGAGTTTGTTGGGCAATAAACAGACGGTTTCAAGGTATTTTTTCGCAGACCGAAAACTTTTTTTGATACTCCAACCTCAAACATCAAACGTCAAACATCTAAACGTGACTCACTACCGCCTTCTCATCATCCGGTTTTTCTTCCGCCAATTCTTGCGCTTAAGGGATTGAACTTGCTTTTGTTTACGTGCTCCTGCATTATTAAATCGCGCACGTGATTTGACTTTAGACGCATGGGGTTCAAAGCGTAACATCACTTCGTGACTTCCGGTATTCGTTCCTGACAATCCCGAAATTGTCATGTCATAGGCGTAACCAATATGAAACTCCGGCTTGGGTTTGAATTCTACCATCGCCACTATGGCATCGGCGGAGCGGTAAGACAACCCACCGCCTACTGTATTTTTCCACCAGGCGTTCAAATTAACGTCCATCTCAAGCGGCGCACCTTTGACGCCTTTTACTAACACCGATGGCTTTAAAGCAATGTTCTCGTTGAGGTCAAAGCTGTAACCACCCGTAATAAAGACGTGACGATTCTGGCGGTTGGGGAAACTACTGAAATCAAGCGTAGGATTATTTTCGCCGTTCAAATTGTTCTTGATCATTTTGGGCAGTGCAACACCAACATAAAAGCGACTTGTATAATAGTATGTACCAAAACCAAAATTCGGGAAAAAGCTACTCATTGAGCCGGCGAAAGCATTGTCTTGTACCGTACCCGAATAATACGTTGATGTATTTACCGACGAATAATCTGCCTTATACTGATTTACTCCCGCCTGCAGGCCAAACGAAATAACAGCATTATTGACCAACCGTATCCGATAGGCATACACAGCATTAATCATCAGATCGCTGGATATACCGATCTTATCGTTGATCACATTCAGCCCCAGCGCCATACGCTGATTCTGAATTGGCGCATCTGCACTAAAGGTAAGCGTTGTCGGGGCGCCTTCAATTCCTACCCATTGCTTGCGGTACATGGTGGTCATACTCACCATTTCACGACTTCCGGCGTAAGCAGGATTGATTGACAACATATTAAACATGTACTGCGAATACATAGGGTCTTGCTGTCCAAAAACGTCACCTGTACATAAAGCCAAAAACAAAGCCAGTACAATTAACGCGTGTTTATTTCTTCTATTCATAACCATAATCATCTTAACGTTGAATGGTGAACGACTTTACTTTTTGAATCTTGCCTACCTGAACTTTATAGAAATACGTTCCATCCGGCACGTCGCTTCCAACCACCAGGCCATACATTGAATCGCCGTTCCAGTCATTTTGGTAGTTTTCATTCTTGTACACCAGGTTTCCCCATCGGTTATAGATTTCGAGATGAATCTTTTTATCACCCGTGTATCCAATCACGAAATGATCGTTCACACCATCTCCGTTTGGTGAAAAACCTTCCGGAATAAAGACTTCACCTGCATGCGGATCTGTCACTGTAATTGTAATTGTGTTCGTACCGCATAAGGCCGGCGTTTCATCGTCACATATTTCAAAAGCGACCTCATCGGTACCCGTGAAATTGTGATCCGGCGTGTAAGTATATATGCCGGAGGCATCCATAACAATTGAGCCATGAGAAGGACCTGAAACCGGAATCATATTGACAACCAGTGAAGCATTATCCGGGTCCGTATCATTGACGAGAATATTTCCAGTAGCTGTACCGTTGATAAGTCCTTGGACAACATCATCTGTAATTACCGGAGCATCATTCACAGCGGCAACCTGAATTGTGATTTCCACCACGCTGCAGGCCGGGGCAGGGTTCGTATCACATACTTCTATTTTGAACACATCTGTACCATAGTAGTGTTCATCCGGTGTATAAGAATACGTTCCATCGGTGTCTATATTCACAACACCATGCACGGGCTCCTGCACTGGTGAAGTACTCACCACGAGGCCTAATCCTTCGGGATCATGATCACCCCCTCCGATCACATTACCATCAAAACGAATATCTTCTGTACCCATCGGATTTTTAACACTCACCACGGGGGGCTGATTGGTTACAACTTTTACAATTAATGTTGTCGTTACACAGCTTGCAGGTAATGGCAATCCACCATCGCAAACCTGCATTACAATGACATCGGTGCCGGTGAAACCAGGATCAGAAGTGTATTGATACGATCCATCGGCATGAATCACAATCGTTCCGTGTGCCGGTGCCGTTACAGGAATGGTGCTAACGACTAATGGTGTTCCATCGGGATCAAAATCCCCGGCATTGATGATATTTCCTGATGCCTGTAGCCCTTGCGTTGTTGTCACCGTATTATCCTGCAACACGGGAGCATCATTAACGGGATCCACAGTAAGCTCAATTGACATGACTTCAGAAACACCACCATCATCATCCCGTACAACATAAGTTATGGTAGCATTTCCATTAAAATTTAAGACGGGAACAAAAGTAATTTCTCCTGATGCGTCGACAGACCATGTTCCTTCCATGGTCGTTTTTGAATGTTCCACAGTTGTAGTCGCCGGATCAAGGTCGAGTGAAGATGCATCGAGCGTACCATCGACATCCGAATCATTCGTCAGCGGATCAAATGTGAGTGGTGTATCTTCATTGAGGCTAAAATTATCTGCGATGGCGACAGGCGGATCATTAACATCCACCACAGTGATAGAAATGGTACCAGGATCTGAAGTGGCGCCGTCATTATCGTTCACTGTATATGAGATTGATTCTACACCATTGAAGTTAAGGTTCGGCGTAAACGTGATGCTTCCCAATGCATCGACAGACCAGGTGCCATTGAGGCCGGTAAAGGAATTCTGAGTACCTGGTGTACTGGTATCAAGATCAACGGTGGCAGGGTCTACTGTTCCGTCGACATCCGTATCGTTTGATGTTACATTGAATGTCAGTGGTGTATCTTCATTGGTAGTAGGCTCATCCATTACGGCAACGGCCGGGTCATTTACCGGAGTTACTGTCACAGTGATGGTAGCCACATTTGAGACAGTACCATCATCGTCTTGTATAGTATAGGAAATATCAGCAGTACCATTAAAATCCGCTGAAGGCGAAAATGTCAGATCGCCTGAGCCATCAACGGCCCAGGTACCCGCAGTTGTCGTGAGCGTTTGTTGTATCCCGGCCGTTCCCTGGTCCAGATCCACCGTTGAGCCATCCACTGTTCCATCCACGTCAGTATCATTGGATGTTACATTCACAACAAGTGGTGTATCTTCATTCGTAGTCGGTTCGTCCAGTACGGCAACAGGCGCGTCGTTTACTGCGCTTACTGTTACGGTGATTGTACCTTCAGAAGAAGTAGCGCCACTGTTATCTTCAACTGTGTAACTAATCGAAGCCGAGCCGTTGAAGTTTAATGCTGGTGTATAAGTAACATCACCATCAGCATCAACAGACCAGTCACCTTCAGTGGTTGAGAAAGTATTCTGAATTCCAGCTGCGTTTGGATCAAGGTCGACAGTTGATGCATCGATCGTGCCATCTACGTCGGTATCG
>DASPIZ010000028.1:0-7944 GCA_035628875.1 Ohtaekwangia sp.
TCAAACGAGGTTAGGAAATAACTTCGAACAACAACGAGCCCGAAAGATAGCAAGGCTTATGAAAGAAGCTTCCAAGTATGGATATGATCTTCAGCCTGCAATGTTGTGATTATCAACCACAAACAAGGAACGTCATTGTAAATTGCAGAAAGTGCAGCTGTCTGCACAATGAAGGATCCCCCGGAACAACGGAATTAATCACCCGTTACCGAAAAGCAAAATCAAGCTACTAAGGCAAATCAGAAATTAAGTATGCCAGTTCCGTAGGTCTCCTCAGAGAATTCGGAGCGAACTTCGGGCCTATCCAACTCCCGAATCCTCAGAAAACTAAGCTTTATTGAACCATCAACGCCTTCTTCAATCCAGTAAATTGCAGGTAAGCCATTAAAGCTACCCACAACGCAACGGCGCCAACCATAAAATAGCCCAGGAAAGAGATCGCGAATGCGCTTGAAACGATAATATATAAACTTGCGATTACCCATAACACATCCAGCACAATGATCAATCGTATTCTGTTCGCATTTACTTCTTTTTTTCTGCTTTCAGAAAAAACCAATGCCGCAAATGCAATCAGAAATAGTCCCGTTCCAACAAATGGCGCGGCCACGGTGGTGTCAAACAGCTCAGCAAAAATATTGGGCATCACAGTGAGTCCGATCCCAGTAGCACCAGAGCTTAAAGCGTTAATAAGTAGAATGTTCTTTAGCGTTTTCATATCAGCCTTTGTTTAATTTGATTTATCAAAATTACGAGTGACATATCAGGTTGATATTATCTTCATCCGTCAACGCGTTACCATTTTACGACAAAGGCATACGCGCGTGCTAAAAGACTGTCTGAAACTCATTAACTTTATATGTGAAGATCATGGATGGACATTGGCTCACATCCGTATCTGATAAAATGTTTGTCGAACTTTGGCAGCCTGATGAAGTTGAAGGAATTATCAGAATAAAAATGCAATAGCGTTTAGAACATCCCATGCAGAGAAACGGAGCAAATAAGAATAACGAATTGCGCTTGGGCGATGTATCGAAAAATCTATATCGTCCATTACAGCCTGCTGTTACCGAGAATGGTAGTCACGTAACGTACCAGGAGTTTTCGCCAGGTCCACCGTTACAACCTTACATCTATTGCTACTGGCAGTTAAAAACTTCCGAACCCTTGCAAAGCACTTTCTCCTATCGGGTGGTAGCCGATGGCTGTATCGATATTGCGTTTAACCTGAATGAGCCAGCGGAAAGTATCGCGATAGGTTTTCAAGATACGTTTAATCAATTCGCCCTTGAACCGGAATTTAATTATATCGGCATTCGATTTTTGCCGGCTATGTTCCCAGTAGCGTTTGCTATCGACGCATCCGAACTCAGCAATAGCATTCATACGTTGGATGACGTTCTGCCAAAGATTGCACATTTCATCCGTAACAATGTCCATCCCGAATATCCAGTCACTCAAGTAGTGTATTTGCTTGATCAATACTTCACCGCCCGGTTGACACGTATGAATCATGATCTGGATCATCGCTTTTTTTATGCACTTCAGCATATCCTTTCGACCCAAGGCGTACTGAGCATTGGAAGTGATATTGATACTGGACTCAGCTCGCGACAAATGCGCAGATTGTTTAATTTTTACATCGGAGATTCGCCCAAAAGTTTTGCGAAAGTGGTTCGTTTTCAAAATATTTTGCAAGCCAAACCATCCCTTCAAAGTCTACGTCAGAACAAACTTTTCTTTGATGCCGGCTACTATGATCAGGCACATTTCATTAAAGAGTTCCGTACGTTGTACGGAGTTACACCCACCGAGGCCTTTAGCTAAGAACAAAAGATAAAATTTCTTGCATCGCATTTCGCTTAAAAGAGCATGAATGTCCGTTTTTTACAATGACAACGCCAGATACAGATGCACTTTTGAGACGTAATTTCAAATCGCATAACCATGAGAACGCAATTACTCATTATCGCAGTACAGATTGTCTTAACGACGACTGCCATCTGTCAACCATCATCCACTAAAATTCAGCGAAACATGAAATTGAATGCCGGCATCATTACTTCTAAAATTAAAGAGACGAAAGAATTTTATGTGAACAATTTAGGATTCGGCGTAACATTCGAAAATGAATTCTACTTGTTAATGCACACACCCAATCATGGATCAGAGATCAGTTTTTTACTACCAAACCATCCCAGTCAACAGCCGCTGTTTCATAAACCCTTTCAGGGTCAGGGAATGTACGTAACCATTGAAGTTGATGATGTCGATAAGATTTACGATGACATCAGGAAGAAAGGTGTACCAATTAAAATTGACATTCGCGATGAGCCCTGGGGTGACAGACATTTTGCCATTGAAGATCCAAACGGAATCGGTATTGATATCGTAAAGTACTCTCCTACGCAGAAAAACTGATTCATTCTTTAAAATCGCTTTTCAGTATCCCAGTATGATGTATAGATGCTTGGTGAGCACATGATATTAATTTCTACCATCGCATAAATTTTCCATCGTAATTAAAATTAGCATGAATAAGGAGATAACCTTTTCGAAAACAGCAATCATTTTTTCCGCCAGGGAATCAATTTGGAAAGTATTGCTATCCGAACAATTATATCAAACTGCCTGGAGCGCTAAACTTAACACAACGTGGGAACCAGGCGCAAAAATTCGATTTAGTGGTATTTGGGAGAATGTTGAATATTCTGACAAGGGTGAAGTGATGATTAACCAAGCTTACAGTTTTCTTAAATATTCATATTGGAGTTCTTTTTGGGAGGTGGCTGACACGCCTGAAGAGTACTGCTTCATTTCTTATAAAATCAATCCTTTGCACGATGGGAGTTGTGAATTCACAATAGCACAAGATGGTTTTAGAGATGAAAAACATTATAGCGACACTGTCGAGTTACTCGTTAAGACGATGGATATTATCAAGTATGAATCCGGAAAGCATGACTTGACATCCCGCTGCGAAAACGCTTTTAGCAAACTCATTTCCTTTGTTGATTCTGCACAGCAAGACCTGTACAACAAGCCTGTAGCAAACGGTTGGAGTGTTGGTCAGGTCGTGGAGCATGTGATCATGAGTAGTTCGGGCTTAAAGCAATTCTTAAGTGAAGCAATTTCTTCTTCAGATCCTTATGATTCAAAGGTTCCGGATATAAGAACGATGATGCTCAACACAACACAAAAACTTAAGACGCCCAATGTTCTGATCCCTCCGTTTAATATTTATAATTCGCAACAGCATACGCAGCAACTGTCCGCGATAAGCAAAGAAATCAACGACTGTATCAGGACACTTGATTTTAGAAATAAAATTGAAACCTTTCCAATGCCGCCTTTCGGTTATATGAGTATTTTTGAGTGGTTAACCTTTACTGTATTTCATATTTCAAGGCATACCTTGCAACTTGAACGATTGTTGTAAGGTCAATCGGAGATATGTCAATAAACTTGCGGCCAATCAGAAGAAGCGAAAGTAAAGTTTATTTAATTTCCAGGAAGCAACACAGATCACGATGGAAGAATCTAATGGGAAGGTAAAATACATTACACCTCAGCAAAAGCCTTTTATCCTGGCATTGTTTGCGTACGGCGCGCAACGCGACATCGAAACATCTGCCCTGTCACAGGCAAGCGGGATTGATCCTCTGCGGTTGCTGAACGACAACAACTATGCAGTAGAGCAGAAACAATTGAATGATCTTTGGTCGGCAGCTACAACGCTTAGCAAGGATAAACTCTTCGGGCTTCATTTTGGCGAATCGTTACAACTTGCTGCACTGGGCGTAGTCGGTGAAATAATCAAAACCAGCGAAACAGTTGGACAAGCAATTTCTATATCAGCTTCGCTCACCCCGCTCATCACCGACGCCATTACGATGAGCGTGCAATACGATGGAAGCACAATCCGTATAACATTTACTAGCACCGAACACGTGAATGAAAATATTACCAAACAAATCGCTGAGTTTTTGCTGGCATTCACCATTCAGGAATTGGATGGCTTCTTGTTTAAGAAAGTGAAGCCGAAGCAAGTTACTTTTCCATTTTCTGACGCGGCCTCCGACTATACACGGGTGTTGCGCTGCGTTCCTAAAATGGGTTCAGTTTATGAGATAGTATTTGAATCTGGCTATTGGAATGAACCGATTATCACGGCGAACTACGATGCACAAAAGCACCTATTGAGTAAGGTAAGCGTTGTTGTTGAATCGTCCGAAAGCTTTCAGATCAAGGTTATGGAATACCTTACCAAAAATGCTTTCCTGGGGATTTTGTCTTTGGAAGATGTAGCAGCGAATTTTAACATCACTTCGAGGAGTCTGCAACGAAGGCTGCAGGAAGAGTCCACCACGTTCCAACAAATTGCCGACGATGTGCGAAAATCTATCGCGCTACACTATTTGGAATCCGGAAAATATCGGATGAAAGAAATATCAAATATCCTGGGCTACAACGAAGTAAGTGCTTTTTCACGTGCCTTCAAACGCTGGACGGGACGCGCGCCAATGGAGTATCTTGCGTGAATACAAAAGGCTTGTCGTGTAAAGAAAACAGAATTAGTGTGTGAGAGAAAAATATTCGCGGTGGAATTCAGCGCATGTTAATTTTTTAATTTGGAGTTGAATGAGAACGCTCACATGATTACCGACCACAAAGTAATTTTGCGTAAACTCAGCTCAACGACGCCTCCATTTTTTATGAAGTACATGCTCATCCGTTCATTGAAAATCACTTCTGACTTTCCAGTGTGTTTTTGCCAACATTATACGCGTACACAGCCGCGGGTAAATATTGAATTTGAATGTTATTATATTCCTTTATTCCCGATTTATCAATAGAGGTTACCAATGCCTGTGTAAGTTCATTCTCACGGCAGAATGAAACCAAGCTTTTTAGTTCGTTTGGCGCTTCAAAATAGCGATTGGTCCATTTTATTTCCACAGCCCAATCCGGTCTGTTTGTTTTGCGACTAATGTTCACTAAGTCAACTTCACCGCTTTTCCATCGGGCATAATAGGGAATAAAAGAAGTGCGCTGCATCCATTGACTAAAGATCGCGGTTTCCACAATTTCACCCATGCCATCGGCTTCTGCTGTAAGTGGCGCAAACAACGCGCTTCGTAAACTTGGATTGGTAAGGTAGATCTTAAAGAAATTTTCTCGCTGAAAACGTCCTGCTTTATGATCGACACGTTTTACAATGTGCACCAGGAATGCAGCTTCAAGATATGAAAGATATTGACGCAAGGTAGTTTTTTTTACTCCACTGCGTTTACTTAACTCATCAATGCTACATTCTTGTCCACTGTTCCAGGCAATGGTTGTAAACAATGAGTTCAATTCCTGAACATCCTGAATGCCATACAAACCCGGCAGATCTCTCAACAATATTTTGTCAATGATATCTGCCCGCATAAATCTGCCCGGATTACTTTGTATCTCCGGACTGAATATTACTTCCGGATATCCACCAAAATTCACATACTCTATAAAGAGCCTGTTTAATTCTATGATGTTTGTGGTCGACGAAAATAATTTAATGTTGCCCTTCCAGGTGATGGTGTCGGGTTTAATGAGTGCGCCTAAATTTTTAAGGTGGATGAACTCGTAAAATGTTAATGGTGGTAGCATGAAATCGGTAAACCTGCCCGCGCCACTTTCATTACTTTTTAATTTTAATGCTGCAGCCGCTGAGCCACTGGCGATAAACTTTGTGTTGTGATGCGCATCCACCAGTGTTTTCAAATGGACTTCCCATTCTTTCAGATATTGAATTTCGTCAAAGAAAATATACCACCCTGTAGCATCCATATTTCCAGTGGCTTTCCTGGCCATCGTGAACAGATCATCGAGGGGGATGTTATTGTAGATGGGTGTTTCAATGGAAGCATATAAAATCTTTTGTGGAGGCACACCATCTGAAATAAGTTGTTGAATGGTATGGTAAAGCATTACCGTTTTACCAACTCGCCTTGGACCCATAAGCACACTCGCGCGATGCACCGTTGAATTTTTAACCAACGGATAGAAAAGGCTGAAATACAATCTGGGTTTAAATGCGCGATAGTAGCTATCGAGATTACCCGTTACCCACCAGGGATTTTCGAACTGCAGCCTGGCAATAATTTGCAATTCTGAAAATGGATTTAGCGCCATAATTGAAGCCAATTTATCAAATAAGGTCGAAATAAAAACCTTATTTGACCTAAAATGGTAATATAAGCCGTTTCTCGCGAAAAAATCGGCTTATCGGAAGCACAAAACTCGCTCGGACTGTAGCGAACGCCTGCTGGTTATAGTCTTTTCCGGTTCCTGCTTTCCTGGCCAATAATTCAGGCTCTTTGTTTATCAAATGTTTTAGCCGATAACATTTCTGCTGATCAATCGCGAAAGCAAAAGGTTGCGGTCTGTTTGCAGGAGTTGATTTTATGTGAAAGGGTTTTCATTCCTTCGAACATTGAACAAACTTAATTGAAGGAATTATTTGAGGTCTTTAAATATGGTTGCAATTTTCGTTTTCTTAAAACGCGTTTTAATATCTCCCTAAAAGTTGCTCCACTTGCATTGGTAGATCAATCGTCTCACGCTAAGGTATCTTGTTGTAGAAATATCGGCGATAAGTTGTTTGTCTCTTGCATTTGTTGCAGCTCACCTTCAATGTTTTGCAATCCATTCACTTCACTGTCCATGCGCTGCACAAACGGATGATATCCCTTCCTGAATTTATTTACGTAATCAAAGTATACACGATTACGCGAAATATTATTGGCTTGTTTAAGCTCAGCCAGGAACTGATTAATGTAAAGTACGAGCGGGTCTGAACGAATAACCATGGCAACCGTTTAACAATCCGTCAGCGTTATGACAAAGCATAAACCGTTATCTTGTTTTGATTTGGTTATAACCCTATAATGCGGGCTCAAAATTTGTCGCGCGTCCCAGACATTGACGGCCATACTGCATCAAAAACAAAGCTATGCAACAATTCTTTCAAGATCTTTTCGCGTATAATCATCATTCCAATAGTTCGATCATTAAGGTTCTGAACGATAATAAAACAAGTGTATCAGGCAACTGCATCAAATTAATAAGTCATACACTCAACGTTCATGGCATCTGGAATGATAAAATTATATCGAAAGAAAAACCTTATGGAAGGTGGGAAACACATCATATTCATCAGTTACACGAGATCGATAAAAAGAACTATGAAGACTCGCTTGTTATACTCAATTCCTTAGACCCAGACAAAGTAATTGATTATACACTCAGTACAGGACAGCCTTTCAGAAACAGCATAAGGGATATTTTATTTCACGTTATAAATCACTCTACGTATCATCGCGCACAAATTGCGACTGAGTTCAGGCAGATCGGACTTGAACCTCTTTTAACTGATTTTATAGCTTACAAAATGAAATAAATGATAAAGCAGGAACTAAATGAATCTACTAGTCGCTGCGAAAGCAAAAATACGATGACGAGCAGGGAGGTGCTAGTTTTATAAAAGCACGCGTTATTATTTAATGGTGATCCGCGAAGAATTTTAATGATCAGTCGCCATAAAATTTCTCCAATATTGCTGTATCAATAGAACATTGTATCTATCAGAAACATCGATTAGTGTTCATACGGTTACATTCGTCATCCCAGACATGAAAATCTTACACGAGCTATGATACCAGTTGAAACGTGATAGAAGATTTCTTTTTTTCCAGCATTAAAACCTATATTTATGGCCGATTCATTGTCCCTGACCTAGCCAATAGCATGCACGTTGTACGTCATATCAAGCCACTACTGTTCCTTCTGGTATTGCTTGCAGAAACATCTTACGTCCATTCGCAATGTCTCTCCAACCCTGAAAAACTTCTGCCAGAGAAGTCAACATCTTCATTTGATGCATATGGAAATTCCGTAGCA
>DASPIZ010000029.1:0-69814 GCA_035628875.1 Ohtaekwangia sp.
CGAACGAAAAGGTCCGACGTCCCTTCTATGCCACGCAATGTACCCGGTAGTAATTGGAGTGTCTTAATTACATCCGCCTCGCCACCCAACACCGGTATGCCTGTAACATTATCCTGCGTAAGCACATGGGTACTGGTGCGATTGGATTCAAAGATCTCTTGTTGAAAATCCCGTTGGCCTGAGATAACCACTTCGCGCAGTTGATTGGTGGATGGTGTTAGAACTGCTTCTACGGTTGTATCCGTTGTTATATAAAATTTATATTGATAGAACTCATAACCGACATAGCTAACCTGAAGAATCTTATTACCCGGAGATAACGTTACCTGATACTGGCCGGTGTTGTCTGTAGCTGTGGTAACCGAATCAGGAAAGATAGAAACGTGGGCGAGTGGTAAACCCTCTCCTTCGGTGTCTTTTACAATGCCGTTTAAAACTACTTGAGAAAAGGAGTTAAAACTAATCAGTACCGTCATTAGAAAAAAGACACTTCTCATCAACACAGGAATTATTCTAAAAGTAACAAACTATTCAACACCCTTCAAAGACTTTCGGTATTCACCGACCCGTGTATTAACATTAAAAGGACCTTTGAGGTTTTTAAACCTGCCAGCTTGCGACATCTTTTTTACAAGTGGTAATACAATTTCTCCCCCGACTGCTTAAACTCGCTTACCAAACCACCTCTCCTATGAAATTTACATTCTCCATTTTATGCATGTTCCTCCTCAGCGAGGCCATGCCCCAGGAAAAGAACATCGGCATTTTTACTCACCAAAGTGACATCGGTAACCCGAAGAAAGCGGGAAGCACAATATATGATACTTCAGACCAGGTCTACACTTTAAAAGGTGGCGGTTATAATATCTGGTTTAACCGCGATGAATTTCAATACGCTTACAAGAAGATCAAAGGCGATTTTATCCTCACGGCAAATTTTGCCTTGGTGGGTGATGGGATTGACCCGCACCGGAAAACGGGTTGGATGATTCGTGAATCGCTTGAACCCGAGGCTGCTCATGTAAGTGCTGTGCGACATGGCGATGGATCAACCGTGCTTCAATGGCGGACGTTACGTGGCGCGTTTATGCGTGATCCTGAAGATGAAATATTTTCACCTAAGAAGAATTATAATATTATTCAACTCGAAAGGAGAGGCAAAGAGATTATTATGCGCGCTGCACATACCGGAGAACCTCTTCAGATCATTGGGTCTACAACATCGGTGTTACTTCCGGATGAAGTGTTTGTAGGCTTGTACGTTTGTTCACACAATGCAGAAGTTATTGAAGAAGCTACTGCATGGAATGTGCGTATCGATAAGCCGGTGCCAGACGGTTACCAACCAAATAAGGAAGGATGGATCGGATGCCGGATGGAAATCATGAATGTTTTTGATGGCAAACGCAAAGTGATTCGTGAGTCGACAGGAAGGTTTGAAGCACCGAACTGGATGCCGGATGGAAAAAGACTTTTGTTTAATGAAAACGGATCTTTGTTTACAATGCCAATTGAAGGGGGGACACCTCAAAAAATTAACACGGGTTTTGCAAACAGGAATAATAACGACCATGGTATTTCATTCGATGGAAAAATGCTGGCCATTAGTCACCATCGCGATGGACTTCCGGGTGGTGGATCAACCGTATATGTTTTGCCTGTAACCGGAGGAACACCAAGATTGCTTACTGAAAAAACGCCCTCATACTGGCATGGATGGTCACCGAATAACAAGGAAGTGGTTTATGTAGGACAGCGTGACGGTAAAAATTACAATTTGTTTAAAATGTCTATTGATGGCGGCAAAGAGATTCAGCTTACACACAACAATGGAACACTTTCGGATGGGCCAGAATATTCTCCGGATGGAAAGTATATCTACTTCAATGGAAATCAATCCGGAACGATGCAAATCTGGCGTATGAAGCCTGATGGCTCTGCCAAAGAGCAACTCACATTCGATGAGTATAACGACTGGTTCCCCCACATTTCTCCAGATGGTAAATGGATTGTGTTTATCTCTTTCCCTGTAGATATCCCTGTAGATGATCATCCATCGTACAAACGTGTTATGTTGCGTCTTATGCCTGTAAGCGGTGGTGCACCGCGGGTTATTGCTTACTTATATGGTGGCCAGGGCACCATCAACGTGCCGAGCTGGTCCCCGGACAGTAAATCCATTGCATTTGTTAGTAACTCCGAAAAATTTGAGCAGGAAATGTCGAAGTAGGTTAAGGCTTGGATTCGATAATGCGATGACAGACAAGAGTTCACTGGTGTGAATTCTTGTCTTAAATCTTACATGTGGCCGAAAGATCATTTTATACCCGGCTGGAAGCAATAAAAATTGATGAACTTATGGGCTTTTACAACGAACCAGGTGGATCCATGTATAAGTCCCTCTACATCTTTCTTTTCAGTTTTTTTCTCATTGGTCTGACGCATGCGCAAAGTGTTAAAGATCAGGTGGAGTCAGGCGATCGGTATTATGGAAAAAAGGAGTATAAGAAAGCGCTTGAACTTTATCTGAAAGCCCTCGAGTCGAACCCCGATGATGCTTCCATAAACCTGAAGGTTGGCCTCACCTATTTATATTCTGAAACGAAATCAAAAGCGGCAAGATATATCAGTAAAGCGTATCGACTGAATCCAACCATTAACGATGAAATTAATTATCACCTGGGGATTGCTTTTCAGAACACCAACGAATTCTTAAAAGCCATTGACCATTTTGAGCAATTCAAAAAGAAAAAGCAAAACCTTGCTGCTATCGCGGATAAAAAAATTGCGGAATGTAAAATAGCGGACTCACTGTCGCAGTATGAACTGAATGTAGTCATCGAAAACATGGGCCCTGGTGTCAACACCAATTTTCATGATTATTCTCCGATTATTTCCTCTGAGGGAAATACATTGATCTTTACCTCCAATCGGTCTGACGATGAGAAAGCAATCCGCGAGAGAACCAACTACGAAGACATTTATTTCACAACAAAATCGCAGGATAACTGGGCATTACCCAAACGAATCAGTTCTAACCTCAACCAGAAATACAACGACGCTGCAGCGTCACTTTCTCCGGATGGCAAAACATTATTTTTGTATTACGAAGAAGGTGCCGGTGATATCTACACTTCGCGGCTGGTGAATGGAGAATGGACTTCTCCGAAAGGACTAAATAAAAATATTAATACAGCCATGTTTTGGGAAACCAGTGCGAGTGTTTCGGCTGATGGAAAAAAGTTATACTTTGCCAGTAACAGACCTGGAGGAATTGGTGAACTCGACCTGTATGTAAGTGAACTTGATGGCCGCGGAGAATGGGGAAAAGCGGTAAACATGGGGCCGGTAATCAATACACCTGAGAACGAAGATGCACCTTTCATCCATGCGGATGGAAAAACTTTATACTTTTCTTCAGATGGTCATCCTAACCTTGGCAACAGCGACATTTTCGTAAGTGAAGCCGTTGCAGGTAAGTGGCAAAAGCCCGAGAACCTCGGGTGGCCAATCAACACCTGGGAATACGATGGCTTTTTTACCGTTTCGGCGGATAAGAAAAAGGGCTACTACTCTACAATGAAAGAGGGAGGACTGGGCGACACGGATATCTATTCCATTACTTTTCTTGAACCGAAATATAAGCCAAAACCAAAACCTGTTGTGGTGGAAGAAAAACCGAAAGTTGTGGAGCCTGTAAACACAGATTTCGTGGATGAATCGGTTAAGATCAGCCGGGACAAAGGCGTGGTTACTGTACTGAAAGGAAAAGTAATAGACGAAATGACAGCAGAACCCTTGGCAGCAACAATCTCGCTCGTAGATAACGGAACTAAAAAAGTATTGGCCAAAATATCGACAAATCGGGCAACGGGTGATTTCGAACTCGTTATCCCCCATGGTGGAAACTACGGTGTGGCTACTGAAAAAGCCGGGTACCTGTTTAACTCCATCAACTTCAACGTACCGAAGTTTGCTGAATTCCAGGAAATCGATACGCACATTATCATGGTGCGTGCAGAAGTAGGATCGAAAGTTATTCTGAAGAACATATTTTTTGATGTTGGTCAATCGGCACTGAAGAACGAGTCCATTGCTGAGGTCGAGAAGATTCAGGAACTGTTATTGGCCAACCCCCACCTGAAAGTTCAAATCAACGGACATACCGATAACACAGGAAACGCAGCTTCAAATAAAGTACTTTCGCTAAAACGTGCTACTGCGGTTGTTGATTTCCTTGTTTCGAAAGGGGTAGAGACAGCACGCTTATCAGCAAGAGGATTTGGATCAGAACGACCTATCGTCTCCAATGATGATGAAATCGGTGGTCGTGAAATTAACCGACGCACAGAAATAGAAATCACTGAAGCAAAATGATGCTTAACTATTATTTATTATGCTGAAAAACACCGTTGTCATTTTATTTTTCATGTTCGCTACAGTTGATGTGTATGGTCAGGATTCTACGAAGTCAGTAGAAACGGACAAAAGCTTTTTTGTAATCATTCAGGCTGGGTATGATGTGGGTATCGGATCCATCAGGGTTAGTGATAAGCCCGAAGCGTCCATAAAAAATGAAGGCCATCTTTATCGCATTCGTTTTGTCGCAGGCTATTTTGTAAGGCCAAAGTTTTCAGTGGGTATAGCCGCAGGGTTGGAAGGATACCATCAACCTAATTATAACATGTTTCCCGTCTTACTCGATTTGCGGTTTTATAAAAACCCGGAGGGAAACAGCCCATTTGCGTCAGCCGGATTAGGATATGCGATTCCGTTAAGCGACAACTTTGAACAAGGCTTACACAATAGCCTTCACGTAGGATATCAACTTGGAAAAGGTAGAAAAACGCCCATCATGGCAAGTATTGGTGTTGATATGCAATACATTAAAAATGCGAAAGGTACGTATGAGGTCCGGCGGATGGGAACTGCCTATATTGAATCATCAATCTGGCTTACATCATTATCTTTTAATTTAGCGATGCGTTTTTAAATGCGATAACCGCAAAGTCGCGAAGGCGCTGAGTGACGCAAAGAGAAACGGATAATCATTCCGTGTTTTCTTCCGTGTGTTCCGTGATTTCCGTGAGCTGAAGAATGGATCTCACAGAGGGCACAGAAATCAAGCGACAACCGCAAAGTCGCGAAGGCGCTGAGTAACGCAAAGAAAAACAGATAATCATTCTGATTATTCCGTGATTTCTGTGAGCTGAAAAAGAAATCTCACAGACCGCACGTACCAAAACATCCATTTTTCAAAGTTTACTCTTAACACAGGTATAGTGTTTCGATAAGCGACGGTTGCTCATGAACTCTATCCCTATATCGTACCAGTTAAGCTAAACCCGGATTAACCCTTCACATACAAGCGCCACTAATTTTTAATATTGGTCAGATCTTACACTCCTGCGCTTAGGCTACAATTGCGTATAGCCGTACAGTGATTTTAGGTTTTCTTTGCACCCTTAAAATATTTTTTGGACCCTTATTAAAAATGAATCATGCCATAGTTAAACGCTCGTCATCTCGTCTTAGTTAGTGCTTGCCTTCAACTTTTATTTCATAAACGCAGCCATTTTTTGTCGGATTACGACCCTGCGTTTCAAAATGCGAAATCCCCATGGAAACTTCTTTTTGTAAAACCCTGGCCCGGGTCTTTGTGGCTGTTTTTTTTGTATTCATTTTTTCACAATGTTCCGATGAAGAGATATCTCCCGAGATCGTTCCAATAACATCGGAATCAGAAAGAGAATCTGAACAAGCGATCACAGCTCCTCCTGCAGGTCCACTTAGTTGTAGTTCCTGCACGTACATTGTTCCAAAAGATGCCAAAACTGTAAATGGTAAAAAGCTCGGTATTAAGCCCGGTGATGTGATCTGTCTGAATGCAGCATACGCCTATGGTTTGATCACTTTTGAAGACATTGTGGGAACACCTGATAATCCGGTTACCGTAACAAACTGTGATGGCGATGTAACGATCAATACGCCTGGTAAATCGTTCAGCATACGATTTAATGAAAGTAAATATTTCAGGTTTACGGGCGGTGATGTTGATGATTCGTATGGAATCAAATTGACCGGATCGAAATCAAATGGACTCGTGTTAGGATACCTGACAACAAATTTTGAAGTAGACCATATTGAAGTCTTTAAAGTAGGTTTTGCCGGAATCATGGCGAAAACCGATCCAACCTGCGATGATGCCACAATCCGCGGGAAATTTGTGATGCGTGATGTGTCCTTTCACCATAATTACCTGCACGATACACACGGTGAAGGATTTTACATTGGGCATTCATCGTACAACGGAAAAGAAACCGATTGTGGAATGCGACTGCCCCATATTATTGAAAATGTAAAGGTCTATAAGAACATCATCCGAAACTCTGGTTGGGATGGCTTACAGATAAGTAGCGCACCAAAAGGCGCTGAGATCTATGACAACGTTATTGAAAACTATGGGACAAAGAAGAACGCAAGTCAAAACAGCGGCATCTGTATCGGTGGAGGTACCGGTGGGTATTGTTATAATAACCTGATTAAAAAAGGTACAGGTTCAGGCATCTCTGTGTTTGGTATTGCAAACAATACGGTGTACAATAACATTATTGTTGAAGCTGGAAAATATGGGATTTTTGCCGATGAGCGTACGGAACCTGGTTCAGGATACCGTTTTATCAACAATACCATTATAGAATCTAAGGAACAAGGCATGTTACTTTATACGAATGAAGTACCGCTTAACGTGGTTGCGAATAACATCATCGTAAAAACGAAGGCTTCAAAAGAAAGTCACTACGTAGGCCGGCTTGGTTCCACTGTAAAGATCAAGATGTCAAACAATTATTTTACAAAGAACATCGCCGATGTTAAATTTTTGAATGCTTCGGCCTTCAACTTCAGGTTAGCTGCCGCTTCACCCGCTATTGATAAAGGCGTCGATATGTCTCAATATCGTGTCACAAAGGATTTTTATTATGTATCCCGATCGAACGGATCAGCGTTCGATATTGGTGCTACTGAATATTAATAAAAGAGAAATGTGCTCCGCTTTAGTCGGGGCACATTTTTATCACGCCATACTACTCTTCGGCACGAATTCGTAAAAAAAAACAAGTCACTTTAAAGAAATTTGTGTGGGGATCAGTATGCTGATGGGTGGTGTGAAAGTGGCTCTTGCTCTATGAAGATTCAAAATAGCCTTGGTTTATGGTTCTAAATGTATTTCTTATCACACTAACATTCCCGAACACGAATGACTAATCTAATTTCTAAAAAGGCCAACAAATTGACGACTCAACGTAATACGTGAGTACTTCAGTTCTGCGAGGTTCCTGGCATTCAACTGGTGTTGTTGAAGGAATGTGTTGTCCTCGAGAAACGGTTGTATTTTCTGAACAAACTCATGCGGATACCTTGGATCGAGATAGACACCACATTGATGATGTTCGATATCTTCCCTGATCCAGCCACCGAAGTTGATCAGAATTAGTTTGCCCGCAGCTAGTCCATCGAAATATTTATTCGGGGAGCCCGTTTCTAAAATTGGAAATGGCCGATAACTGATAAAGACCGCATCGCTTACATTCATGATTTCACGAACTCCCCCGCGATGTTGAAAGGGAATGAAAACGAGATTTTCAAGCACAAGCCGGGAGGCTGCCGTTTTGAGATTATCTACAAAAGCCCCATCACCACAAAGTAAAAATAAAATCGGAAGGCCGGCTTTCTGACTGGCGCGCGCACATTCCAGGTAATAATCCAACCCGTTTGCAAATCCAACGGCCCCGATATACGAAACAACAAATTTATTTTTCGCTTTAAATTTTACTACAACCTGGTCCAGCTTGGGTTCCGGATGGTAAAAAATCGTATCCGCCATGTTGGGGATAACATGAATTTCTTTGCCCTGTATTTTTGTTTCGATGTGTTTTTTGATTGCCGTTGAAAGCGCTACAATAGCATGGGCATTTTTATAAATCGTACGTTCCATGCGATAAAGGAAGGCGCGGAGTACTTTATTTTTTACGAACCCCAATTCTATGGGCGCATCAGGCCAGAGATCACCTACTTCAAAAATGAAACGAATGCCATAAAATTGATTTAGCCAGAGTGCAGGTAACCCTACCGTTATCGGAACAGAAATAGCATAACAAAATGCGACATCATTAATTTTTCGGGCGATACCTATGGCACGCATGGCATATCGCATAAAAGCGTAGGTCCGTTTGTAAAAGCCGAATCGGTTATCGTAGGTGATCGGTAAGTAATGGACCTGTATACCTTCAATCGACGCTGTTTTATAAGATGACTCGTTATGTGAGGTAATCACCACTACTTCAAACCCCTGGTCGATCAGGGCTTTGCTCAGATAATAGGAGCGCAGTGGACCACCCGTTGCAGGTGTGTTAAAGTATTGATGAAGGATAAGTACTTTCACGCTGCAAAGAAAAGAAAACTCTGCTATCTGTATCGCGTAATCGTTTTCAGAAACGTAAGTTTCTTGCAGAACTGCAGGATTTGTTAATCAATGATTCTTTCAAATGAGGTATCGCGGCCCACATCTAAGTAAGTGTCCGAAATAAAGCAAGAAGAAGCAGTTCAGAAACTGAAATACTGTGGAGGCAAAAAAAGAAGGTGTTATAATTTCCTCAATGGGAATTATAACACCTTTTATCAGGTCTTTCGCGACCAGTTTCGGGAATAGCTCAAAATATTGAGCACCGTTTTGGATGATGGTTCAAGATCGCTCTTGTCTAAATCTTTAATCACTGAGGTAAGCTCATTGAATAAAGATTGTAATTCGCTGTCGCGAATTAAAGCTGTTTCAATCTCCTCCTTCTCCTCCTCCGTAGTCTCTTGGTATAAATACCTGATCAAGTCCGTTTGCGTAAAAACTTTTATCATAGGCTCTGTGTTTCGTCATTTTCTTACGCAGGTTAATGAGCGCATACCGCATACGACCCAAGGCAGTATTTATACTGACACCTGTGCGATCGGCGATTTCCTGAAAACTCATTTGAAGGTAGTGTCTCATGATTAACACATGTTTTTGTTCCGCTGGCAACTCTTTAATGTAGTCACGCAACTTCGTACGAGTTTCCCTCAACACCTGTTTTGATTCGGCCGAATCTTCCGCAAACTCCATGGAGTTGAAAATACGGCTTCCATCTTCCAGTACTACCTCCGGGTAGCGTTTTTCTTTCCTGAAGTGATCAATAGCCAGGTTGTGTGCAATCCGGCTAATCCAGGGAAGAAATTTTCCTTCTTCATTATATCGTCCGCCTCGAATGGTATTGATAGCTTTGACGAAAGTTTCCTGCAACAAATCTTCGGCGGTGTACCGATCTTTTACAATCAGGTAGATGGCCGTATAAATTTTAGACTTGTGACGGTTTAGGAGTATCTCGAAAGCGCCTTCATTACCATTTTGATACAGCAACACGAGTTCACTGTCGCTTAATCTTTTATCAATCATTCTGCTTCACTTTAAGGTAACGTAGAGTTCTCTTTCGATATTGTAGGGGTTAGTTGAACAAATTGGAATGAAAAGATAGAAAGAAATGCGAACAGCACAAAAAAAATTTTCCAAATTTTCTTGTCTCTCTTGTAATTTCTTTAGCTATTTGCTCGCACAATATTAGTTGATTTATTCTGTTATGGCAGTTAGTAAAAAGAAGGTTATTAAAAGTCTGGAAAATCTGTCGGAGGATTTGAGGGATTTGATTAAGGATCAGTATCCAAACGGTTTTGAAAGTAGCATAAGCCGCATTACAAACGCGAAAAAGGAGCCAATTTTCGTTTTTCCGTTAGAGACCGATGACGCCACTTATCTCATTAAGGTGCCGGCTACGAAAAACAGTGAAGGTGAATACGATGTCGAATCCAAGCCTGAACCGGATCTGGACAACGCAGCTCCTGACGATGACTACGGATCTGATGATGGTTATGCAGCCGGTGGCAACGATGACTATGATGACGACGCTGGTGGCAAAAGTCGCGAAGCCAGCTATGACCCCGATTTCGATAATTAATTCATTAGGATTATAGGGTTTCTAATTGCGTCTGTTTATCTCTTGTTTGAAAAGCTTCTAAAAGCTTATTATCAAGTCCTCCTTTACAGATTCCCGTTTGTTTTTTGCGATTTCGTTGGAAATGTCACTTTAGCAAGCCGATGGCAAGTATTTACTTGGATATTACTGGTTTTTAGGTATTGCTGTTCGTCGGTTCTTTTTGTAGGTTTGGCGATATCTATAATAAACGGCTTAATCTATGAAAACGAACAAATTCCTCCTACTGGCGGCGTTCAGCCTTTTGCTGTCGTGTAGCGAAGATGAAAAAGGCAAAACTTCCATTAATCCCGAAGACGTTAATGCGTTGATAGCAGCACTTAAAGTTCAGGGAACTAATAAGAATGGCGATGCTCCACAGCCAACATTTACACAAGCAGCACCGACGATAACAAATAGTCAATCCAGTGCTTCGATAACGAGCAATAATAATTTGTATGTTCCCTTCACGGTGTCTTCGACTGACGGGTTTAGCGGAATATACCTCCAGGTAGAAAATGAACTTAATGAATTGGCCGATTCTTACTGGCAGATACCCCTGTCTGGTAATGCCGGAGATGGACAGATTGTTTTGCCGGTTGGTATCCCTGCTAACGTAGAACCTGGAATATTTGTTATTTATTATTCTTTATATACCTCAGGGGGGGATGTAAGCGAGATCGCGTCACTGGAAGTTGAAATTGTAGAATCACAGAATAGCTGTGAAGACGGATCCGTTATGGAGTCTGGGTCTGATGGCTTAACAATTCGTTCTTATTCCTTTGATCGAAATGGTACGATCTCCCTTACATATGATATGTACGATGCCCCGGATAGAATGGACATTTTTGTAAACCAAAATTGGGTGGCTGGTACAGGTTCATCGTTGAGTTCTGGCACTACTCCTCCGGCAAGTGAATGCTATGACGGCGCAAATGGCTTCGTTAGCGGGGTAAATACAATTGATTTTGAGTATACCAAAGGAAAACGCGTTGATATTTATATGTCTGGATGCTTTGGTGGTACTGCCTGGGACTACTGGTTCGATTGCCCCGGAGAAGAATAGAACAACCTCCTAGGAGAAAAACCTGCCTTATTCCGGGCAGGTTTTTTTATGCCTTTTGTTTTTGGATCACAAAACAGAAATTGAACTTAAAATTTCAGTTTCTCCTTGTAGAACTGTTAATATTGACGATAATTTCATTAGCCTGTGACCCAAGTAGTGTTAAACGACCTCCATCTCGATGACCTCAGTCCGAAAGAGTATATCATAATAAAACGAGCCAGGGTAAACAACCTGAAAAATCTCAGCGTAGCTATTCCCCGGAATAAACTTGTTGTTATCACCGGCCTCTCAGGGTCTGGAAAATCATCACTGGCATTCGATACGCTATTTGCTGAAGGCCAACGCATGTATGTGGAAAGCCTCAGTTCTTATGCCCGGCAGTTCCTGGGAAGAATGGAAAAACCAGAGGTAGACTATATCCGCGGTGTTGCTCCGGCTATTGCCATCGAACAAAAAGTGAATACGCGCAACCCCAGGTCTACTGTAGGAACAACGACAGAAATCTATGATTATCTCAAACTTCTCTTTGCCCGAATCGGAAAAACATATTCGCCGGTAAGTGGTAAAGAAGTAAAACGCGATACCGTAACAAGCGTGGTAGATGTAATCAATTCATGGGGCGAAGGGCAACGTGTTATGATTACGTGCCCTCTTCACATCAAGAAAGGCAGGAAGCTGGCAGAAGAACTAAACCTGCTGCTCAGCAAGGGATATGCCCGTATCGTACTGGATGGTGAAGTAAAGTTTATCGAAGAGATTTTAACAGATGAAGCAGAGGGTAAGAAGAAGAAAAGCCTGAAGATAAGCGGCGACATCGAGGTTTTGATTGATCGCACTACGGTAAATCCGGGCGATGAAGATACGGTTTTCCGGCTTTCGGATTCCGTACAAACCGCATTTTTCGAAGGCGAAGGCGACTGCCTGGTCCACAACGATAAAGGAAAGGTATTTCGATTTTCTGATCGCTTCGAGCTCGATGGAATGCACTTTACTGAACCATCGATCAACTTCTTCAGTTTCAATAATCCGTATGGAGCTTGCCAGACATGCGAAGGCTTTGGCAAGGTGCTGGGTATTGACGAAGATCTTGTGGTTCCTGATAAATCGTTATCGGTTTATGAAGGCGCCATTGCGCCATGGCGAAGTGAAACGATGAGCGAATGGCAAAAACCGTTGGTTAAAAACGGAATTAAGTTTGACTTTCCCATCCATCGCCCTTACGCCGAACTCACCCGTGCAGAGCAGGATTTGTTGTGGAACGGAAACCAGTATTTTGAAGGTCTTAACGACTTTTTTAAATACCTCGAATCGAAGTTGCATAAAATTCAATATCGGGTGATGTTATCCCGATACCGGGGAAGAACAACTTGTCCGGATTGTCGTGGAACGCGTCTTCGCAAAGATGCGCAGTATGTAAAGATCGCAGGGACATCCATTACGGATCTTGTGCTCATGCCCATTGAAGATTTGCTTGTGTTCTTCAACAACATCAAGGTCGACGCACATGATCGTCAGGTATCCGACCGGATTCTCATGGAGATTAAATCAAGACTTAGTTACATGGTGAAAGTAGGCTTGGGCTATCTGTCGTTGAACCGTCTCACCTCAAGCTTGTCGGGAGGAGAATTTCAGCGGATTAAACTGGCAACTTCTTTGGGAAGCGCATTGGTGGGCTCCATGTATATTCTCGACGAACCAAGTATTGGACTTCATCCAAAAGATACAGACCGTATGGTGGAGGTATTAAAATCGCTGCGTGATCTTGGTAACTCTGTGATCGTGGTGGAACATGAAGAAGAAATCATGCGTGCTGCAGACCAGATCATTGATATCGGCCCGGACGCCGGAAGCCACGGTGGAGAATTAATTTTCCAGGGAACGATCAACGAAATAAATGGTAAAGTAAGATCACACACTACAGATTACCTTACCGGCAAGGAAGAAATACCGGTACCGGCAAAACGAAGGAAATGGAAAGACAGTATTACGGTGAGTGGTGCTCGTGAAAATAACCTGAAGAACATCACGGTTAAGTTTCCGTTAAGCGCGCTTACTGTGGTTACCGGTGTAAGTGGTTCGGGAAAATCTACACTGATTAAAAAAATATTGTATCCCGCCTTGGGAAGGATCAATGGATCAGTGGCTGAAGCTCCTGGTAAATTTGATAAACTGGAAGGTGATTATGCGCGGATAACACAGATTGAATTTGTAGATCAGAATCCGATTGGCAAATCATCACGGTCAAACCCGATCAGCTATGTGAAAGCCTATGATGCGATACGACAGTTGTACGCAGACCAGCCACTCGCAAAACAGCGTGCATACAAACCTTCTCACTTTTCTTTTAACGTGGAAGGCGGACGATGCGAAACATGCGAAGGTGAAGGTGAAACACGTGTAGAGATGCAGTTCATGGCAGACATCTTTTTGAAATGTGAAAGTTGCCATGGCAAGCGGTTCAAACAGGAAGTGCTGGAGGTAGAATACAATGGGAAAAATATTGCCGATGTGCTGGATCTTACCGTAGAGCATGCGTTGGATTTCTTCAAAGAAAAAAAATCCATTTACGAAAAAATCCTTCCTTTAAACGATGTGGGGCTCGGTTACGTAAAGCTGGGACAATCATCAAATTCCTTAAGTGGTGGCGAAGCACAACGCGTGAAGCTTGCATCATTCCTAGGAAAGAATTCTGTGGAAGGTAATATCCTGTTCATTTTTGATGAGCCTACCACCGGTTTGCATTTCCATGATATTTCAAAATTGCTCAAAGCCATGAACGCGCTGGTAGATCAGGGGCATACGGTTATTATCATCGAACATAATCTCGAAGTAATTAAATGTGCAGACTGGATTATTGATCTTGGTCCTGAAGGTGGTGAGAAAAATGGTGGCAAATTACTTTTTGAAGGTACACCGGAAGACATGGCCAAAAAAGGAAAAGGACACACCGCCGATTTCGTCCGGAAGAAACTGAACAAAAAATAGCTTATTCTTCTAGACGCGTTAAATCGTTGCCACCATGGAAGCAAGGTATCAGGCTTAACAACCTGATGCCTGCTGATCAGTTCACAATTTTATCGTACGATGCGCCAATCCCTTTGATAAGGGAAGAGCTGAATCCCTGGTGTTCCATTTCGTTTAACCCTACAATGGTGCATCCTTTTGGCGTCGTTACTTTATCAATCTCCTCTTCGGGATGACGGTTTAGCTTAAGCAGGAGTTCAGCAGCGCCTTTTACAGTTTGCGCTGCAATGAGATTCGCTGTTTTGGCATCAAACCCGATTTCAATACCACCTTGCGTCGAGGCACGGATGAAGCGCAGTGCATAGGCAATTCCGCAAGCACCGAGTACCGTAGCCGCATCCATTAATTTTTCATCGATGGAGATGGCCACGCCCAATTGATTAAACAAATCTGTAACGTATTGTATCTGGGCAGCTGAAGCATCTTTGTGACAAAGGCAGGTAACAGACTCCTGAATGGCGATCGCCGTATTTGGCATGGCCCTGAAAAGGGGAACACCATGATTAACGATGGCCGCAAGATCCTTTAGAAAAATTCCGGTTACCACACTGATAACAATATGTCTCTTCGGATCAAAAGCGTCTTTAAGGCCTTCCAGTATTTCTTTTACATTGTAAGGTTTAAGCGAAACGACAATGACGTCATTATCCAGAATAGCCTGGCGGTTATCACTTGTAACGTTTGCACCGCGTTGTTTCAGCGATTGAAGTGGTTCAAGGTTACGGCGTGTAATCGTGATTTGATCCGGAGAAACAAACGTACTTTTGATCAGCCCCTCTGCAATAGCTGATCCTAAGTTACCTCCTCCGAGTATGGCAATTTTAGCGTGCTTCATAAAAAACGTTTAGCAATCCGTGAAATTAATTTACTTCGCGTACTTATTTTAATAAACCATCAACTTTATACATCCTTACTGTTGTTAGGTGATTATGTTTTTGGCTTAGCAAATAAATTCTTAATTATACAGGCCCAACCGACGAGACGTTTATGACACATCATGAGATCCTGGAGAAAGTAAAACTGCGAAATCCGAATGAGCCGGAATTTTTACAAGCTGCTGAAGAAGTAATTCTATCGGTGCTTCCGGTATTGGAAAGTCATCCTGAATTCAACAAACTCAAAATACTCGAGCGTATGTTGGAGCCGGAAAGATTGATTTCATTTCGAATCACCTGGCTTGATGATCAGGGAGAAGTACATGTTAATCGCGGGTATCGTGTTCAGATGAATAGTGCCATCGGTCCTTACAAGGGTGGCTTACGTTTTCATCCTTCCGTAAATCCGAGTGTACTGAAGTTTCTCGCTTTTGAACAGATCTTCAAAAACGCGCTCACCGGCATTCCTATGGGTGGAGGCAAAGGAGGAAGTGATTTTGATCCGAAGGGAAAATCAGAAAATGAGATCATGCGGTTCTGCCAGGCATTCATGATCGAACTCTCAAAACACATAGGCCATAGGTTGGATGTTCCCGCAGGGGATATCGGTGTTGGTGGACGGGAGATTGGATATTTATTCGGAGCGTATAAAAAACTTCAGAATGAATTTACCGGCGTGCTCACAGGCAAAGGCATTGGTTGGGGTGGAAGCTTAATTCGTACCGAGGCTACAGGCTATGGGTTAATTTACTTCGCCGAATACATGCTTCAGGAAAGAAAAGAATCTATGGCGGGCAAAACATGCCTCGTTTCTGGTTCCGGCAACGTGGCACAATATGCCATCGAAAAAATTATCCAGCTTGGCGGCAAGGCAATCACCGCTTCTGATTCTTCCGGATATATTTATGATGAAGCCGGAATTACCATGGAGAAACTTGAATTTTTAAAAGTGTTAAAGAATGAACGCAGGGGCCGGATAAAGGAATATGCTGACAGATATAAAGGTGTTGTATACGCCGATATTGATCCGGCTGCCGATCATAACCCATTGTGGAATTTAAAAGCAGATTGTGCATTTCCATGTGCCACTCAAAATGAGGTCAACGAAAAGGACGCTAACAACCTGGTACGGAATGGCATTCACTTATTGGGTGAAGGTGCTAACATGCCAACCACCATTGGCGGTATCAATGTGCTTCTTGATAATGGTGTGATGTATGGCCCGGGAAAAGCATCTAACGCAGGTGGTGTTGCTACATCCGGGCTGGAGATGACTCAAAATTTCATGGGATCTCAATGGACTTCGGAAGAAGTTGATGCGAGACTGCATGGTATCATGAAAAACATTCATCATGCCTGTCTTGCGGCAGCGAAATACTATGGTAAGCCAGGGAATTACATGGTAGGTGCAAACATCGCGGGGTTTTTAAAAGTCGCACGAGCGATGCAGGCCCAAGGTATTATGTAAAAAGAACAGGTTGAATTTTCAACCTGTTTTTTTATCGACCTCTGGTTAGTTATAACTTTCCAAGAATAAATCCAATACCGATTTGCATCATAAAGACTGTACCGGGTTCATACCCTTCACCATAATTATTGCCAATATTAAAGCCGAGGTTTAGACCAGCATCCACGTTAAGACTTTCAGTAAGGAAATATTTGCTCCCGGCATACAACCCCATATCCGTTCTGCTCATGCCGTCCAGACCTTCAATTGAAACAGTATTAAAATTTAATTCTGCACCAGCATAAGGCGCGAGCTTAGCGTCACTGGTTAAGAAATTATAAGTTCCGTATCCGCCGAACCCGAACATGGTCATGCCTTCGCCAAGCGTAAGGTTAGGGCGTACGCCCACTTCAATATTATCTGTAATGAAATAACCTGCTTTGGCATAAAAGCTCCCGCTTTTATTGTCTTTAACACCAATGTAGGTTCCGCCAAACGTTAAACTGATGTCTCCCTTTTCCTGTTGTGCCAGTGATGCGGTGCAGGCACTAAATACAATGCCGATTAAGATTAAAGCTTTTTTCATAAAAAATTAGGTTAGAAATGTTATGGCAAACTAAACGTAAATTTTCAAAACACGTTGTGCTTTTAAGTAATTTGTACACATGAACTATACCAGTATGATCACAAGGCTTTACATCACTGTCTTTCTCATTTATTGCGTTTTACCGTTGTATGCGCAGAATATTTACCTTACCCCCTACCAAACCATCAAACAAAAAGGTGAAGTTACAACACTGGCATTTTCAAATAATACCCAATTCCTGGTAATGGCAAATGATGATGGCCTAGTATCCATGTACAATCTGGAGAATCGTTCACAGGCACATCAGCGCGCCTTCAATGATAAGATCATTTTTATAAGTTTTACCCCCGATGATAGCAGATTAATATTTGTTACGCGATCCGGCGATATCACAACCTTGAACGTTCCGGATTTCGCGGAAGCATCAACAATAAAATTAAGTGCTAAACCAAAATTGGTGAACCTTGATGCAACGGGGCAATTATTGGCAGCGTATGCACCGGGTCAAATTGAAATTGTAGATCTAAGAGCTTCGATGTTGCAAGCGAAAATAGCCGTTAACAGCGATGTTAAAAAACCACTTTTCCTTGGCTTTGATCGATTGGGTCAACAGATTTTATTACTTACAGAATTCGGGAAGGCGCTTCATTGGAATCCGTACGATCAGCGATTGCTGAAAGAACTCTCTTTGCAAAGCGGGGAATACGCAGGATCAAGATCTGTTATCCATGCCGCTTCTACCAATAATATCGGCGACAGGTTTGTGGTTGGTCTGCAGGAAGTTTTTATACCCAAAGGTGGAATGCAGGGTCGCAACCAGCCTGAACGCCGAAATATGATTCTGTCTTACGACTGGGTTTCAGGAACCGAGGTAAAGCGCATCTCAACCCGTTACCGGGTTGATGCCATGGCTTTTGGTCCGGGTGCCGGGCATGTTGCATTTTGTTCCAAAGATGCATTGCAGGTTTGGATGGTGAACCTCGACAAAGGGGAGATGGGCAGTAGCGTAACCGTTGCAGAAATACCATCCACGCTTCAGTTGGCAGGAAACGGCGAATACCTCGCTGTGGGATCCACAAAAGGTACCGTGAGCGTGTATTATGTAGAACGAAACAGTCCTGCCGAAATAAAGATTTCAACACCTTCCCTTGACCGCAGCATGGCCACCCAGGTTATAAAACAACAAAAAGTGAAGGTGGCTGGTGTGATTGAAGGAAGTGACCGGATCACAAAAATATTCGTTAATGAATCACCGGCCGAATTGGACTTTAACAAAGGGTTTACAGCTGAAGTTGAACTGATTCCTGGTAAAAATAAAATCCGCGTAATGGCACAAAATTCAGAAATGAAATCCATTACCAAAGACTTTTACGTGACGTATGAACCTGGAAAGGAAGGGCCTGCTCCACTCCAATTGAAATCTGGAAAACGTGTAGCCCTGGTGATCGGAAATGCAGCGTATCAAAGCACCAATAAACTGAATAATACGGTGAACGATGCAAATGCCGTTGCTGCTACATTGACTGACCTTAAGTTCGAGGTGATCAAAATTATCGATGGCAATTACGAGGATATTAAAAATGCAATTTATGCTTTCGGCGATCGCATTCAGGATGTTGATGTCTCGCTCTTCTATTATGCCGGCCATGGGTTGGAAGTTGATGGCACGAACTACCTCGTTCCCGTTGACGCGGATATCCAATCCGTTGTTGACATCAAGCAAAAAACAATTCCATTACCGGCCTTATTAAGAACAATGGAATTGACCAATGACCAGGGTTTAAATATGATCATTCTGGATGCGTGCAGAAACAACCCATTCCCTACTGGCAAACGTGGAGGAGCCGGTCTTGCGAAGGTCAATGCTCCGAGTGGAACGATTATAGCGTATGCCACAGATCCGGGGTCCGTGGCTTCAGATGGTACCGGAGAAAATGGTTTATACACGGGAGAACTGATTAAACAAATGAAAGTATCACAAAGAATTGAAGATGTATTTATGAATACGCGTAACCGGGTTGAAGAAACTTCCAACGGCGCACAACGTCCCTGGGAAGAAGCAAGGCTCAAAGGAGTATTTTATTTGAAATAAGCTTTCTTTGTTTTTACGCTCTTCTTTTGTATGGAACTTAAACTGCAAACCAGTTACAGGCAAATTCTTGGAATGGCGCTGCCGATTTCACTGGCCATGCTGGTGCCGCAGATTAACTTTATTACAAATAATATTTTTTTAAGCGGACTCGGACAAACTGAACTTGCCAGCGCCGGCATTACAGGTGTGTATTATCTTGTCTTTGCCGTTACCGGGAATGGATTAAACAATGGGTTGCAGGCCTTAATCGCCCGACGCGCCGGGCAAGACTTACCGAAAGAAATTGGACGTTTGTTTTATCAGGGTATTTGGCTTGCGCTCTTCTTCGCGGCGCTCGGAATAATCATTACATATACTTTTGCACCCACCCTGCTAAGGGCTGTTATTCATAACGAAGTTATTGCTGAGCAGGTTATTGATTTTTTATTGATCCGGATCTGGGGCTTGCCGTTACTATATCTGTATGTGATGCGTAACGCATTATTGGTTGGAACAAACCAGACGAAGTTTCTTGTATGGGGTACCCTAAGTGAAGCCGTTACCAATATTGTGCTGGATTATGGACTTATCTACGGTAAGCTCGGTATGCCGGAGCTTGGTTTCAATGGGGCCGCCTATGCATCCATTATAGCTGAAGGAATGGGTTTGATGGTGATCTACGTGATCATCCACTTAAAGGATTTCAACACCACGTTTGCATTGTTTGAAGATAAACGCATTGACATGCGCGTGATAAAGCAAATATTTGTTTACTCGTCGCCGCTTATTCTCCAATATGCGATCAGTATTGCGAGCTGGGAATATTTTTATATCCTGATTGAGCACCATGGTGAACGCGCATTGGCCATTTCAAATACCATGCGCAATATTTTCGGATTGTTTGGCATCTTTTCCTGGGCTTTTGCTGCTACTTCTAATACCATGGTAAGCAATATTATCGGTCAGGGTCGTAATGCCGAAGTGTTACCGCTTGTACGCCGGATCGCCGGCCTCAGTCTTTCATTTTCGTTTTTGATTTTTATTGTGCTGAACTTAAAACCGGAATGGTTTCTTTCCTTTTACGGACAAGGCGAAAGCTTTATCGCTGAAGCTATTCCGGTGGTGCGTGTTGTCGCCGTAGCCTTACTGCTGATGGCGGTTTCAACGGTATGGCTAAACGCAGTAACGGGAACCGGGAAAACGAAGGTGAACCTGGGCATTGAACTCATCACCATCGTGGTTTATAGTGTGTATGTTTATGCCGTCCTTGAGTATTATCAGTTACCCATCGTCTGGGGATGGGCCTCCGAATGGGTGTACTGGATATCGATGTTTACGATGGCTTTTTTCTACATGAAATCAGGCAGATGGAAAGGCGCTTTAAACAACTAACATATTATTTGGCCTGGTAGTAAAAAAGAAATGTATCCTTTCCTACGTTTTTTTCACTGAGGGTATAGAAGCTTTTGCCCTGGAGATCCCATGTAATGGATTCTCCCTGTGGCTCAATTTCGTAAGGAACTTCAAATGGTTTATCCTTAAACAATTCAACAAGTGGTTTGCCCGTGGGATTATCCCAGTAGTAAACGTGTTCGTAATTTTTAAGTAACACTTTTTTACCATCGGGTGAAACATCACCGCCGACGATTTGTGTAAACGGTATAGCGTAAAGCTTTGTCGCAGTAACTGTATCAGAAGAAAAGGTGGGTGATTTTAATTGGTATATCCATACCGGTTCTTCCCGTTTTGAAAATACAAACAAGTCTTTGGTGACAGGATCCAGCAAGAGGGTTTCGGTATCTTTGGGTTTGTCAGGTAGTTCAAAAATTAAGGTATCAAAATCAGTGATCAGTGCTTTAGCACTTCCGGCTTGTAACTTCGGTTCTTCAAACCGGTAAATATACTTAAGTGGATACTTTCCTCTGTTGTCTCCGATTTCCGCTATATAAAGATAATTTTTTGTTGTGTCTGGTCCCGGACCGATAGCGATATCCTCCCAGTCACGGTTTACAAGTTTATCAAGCGTACAGGTAAATTTGATTTTTAATTCCTGATCGAAGAGGAAAACTTTTGCAGCATTGCCACTGTCATTCAGCCCCCAAAAGTTGCCAGGATTATTCATGCTGGAGACTATACCGGAAATCTCTTCGAGTTTTTTGGATTCTAGTTTGGAAAGCTTTTGCGGAGGTAAAAAATCATCGGTTGCATTTTCAATCGCCTGCTGCTTACATTGAAATGTTAAAACAGACAATAAAATCACAAAGCAAAATCGTGTCATGGTCGTGGGTCTCTGAAAGCCGTGAATAAAGCACTTTTTATACAGAAAACCGAACTTGTAGTGTTACGCAGGATGGCTTCACCTGTGTCGTTTAACTTACGCTTTCTTTTAATTCTTTGAAGGAGTTGAAATTTTACGCTTCCCTTACTTTCCTGAAATGTAAGTTGTGACTTGGAGTATGCTCATCTGATGGGACGATGGTGGTGATTTTACCTTCTTTAACCAGCACGGAAGCTACAAAACGAACCTGTTCCATGATATCATGAGAACTTTCAAGGGATACTCGCTGAATGACCTCAGCAGGATCAAAGGTCTGTTCAGGTCCCCGCTCTTCTGCAAGTTTCAATATTATTTTTCGAATATCTTCTGCGTAAACCATAGTGCACAAATAATATTATTTAATGTAAAGTTTTATGCCAGCTACCATTTAGAGCACGACAAGCGGTTTTTGTAAAATTACGTAAGTACTATAGACGTGACTCTTTTATTAAACGCCACACCAGTTCAGGCTCGTAACCCTTCTGAATGGCAAATTTTGAAATTTTGTCGCGTTTAATAAATTCATTTGTTTCGGCTGATAAACTGGCGCTTTTTTTTTCCAGCAGCGATCTTAATACCGCTTCGTAAACAGGTTCTTCAATTTCTTTTAGTCCAGCCTTGATGCAGTTGGCGGTAAGTCCACGTGACTGAAGTTCATTTACGATTTTTATCCTGCCCCAGTGCTTTAAACGAAACTTTCCACCGGCAAAGGATCTGGCAAAACGTTCTTCATTAAGAAATCCTTCCGTGATCAGGTGCGATAGCATTTCATTCACGTCATTGGTGGATAGACCCAATTCGTACAGTTTATCCTTTACCTCCTGGTGACAACGCTCCTGGTATGCGCAATACCGGTAGATTTTCTGCTTTGCTTCGGGAAGAGAATGTCTTTTTTGCACAGCTAAAAATAAAAAAAGTCAGGAGGATCCCGACTTTTTAAATGTTAAAAACCAGCGGTTATTTAATAAGTCCTTTTGTCTTGAGAACACTCGTAACGAATTTACGTTCATTGTCGGTGTTGAAAATCCGGAATGGCCAGTGAATGAGTTGCGCTTTATTAACGAACAAAACAAAATGATCTTTACCGACCTGTGCATGTTGAATCTGATCCCATTTAATTGGCATGCCTTCCCGTGCGTTAAGCTTCATCAGTATTTGTTGGCTGTTGATCTCGTAAGAGAATTTTTCAAAGAGCATTTTTCCCTGCTCAAGTTGTGTTACGCCATAAAACTGGATGTACCAAAAGAGCATGTATAAACCAAATGCGATCACAGCACCAATGATCCACCATATACTTGGTATCCAAAAATACAAAGCACAAATGGCAAGTGCAGCCAGTCCGGCAATCCATCCTTGTTTAACCATGATGCGTTTGAATGCCAGGTTGATATAGGCCTTCTTTTCCAGTTTGTAGTTTTTCGTTCTAACAATCATATCATTAATCTCAAATCTTTAATAAGCCTTTAAGCTGAGGTCCATACTTTTAACGGTATGGGTAAGCGCACCTACCGAAATATAGTCAACACCTGTCTCAGCCACTTCACGGAGTGTTTCTTCCGTGATTCCTCCACTGGCTTCGGTTTTACACTGCCCGCCTATTAGTTCTACGGCCTTACGCATCGTCTCCGGGGTCATGTTGTCGAGCATGATGATGTCAACACCGCCCACCCGAAGCACTTCCTGAACTTCTGCCAGTGAACGCGTTTCGATTTCTATTTTCAGCGTTTTATTTCGGATGCGAAGATAATCTTTTGTTCGAATGATTGCCTGTTCTATACCTCCGGCCATATCAATATGATTATCTTTTAGCATAACCATATCAAATAATCCCATGCGGTGGTTGAAACCGCCTCCTATTAAAACGGCCCATTTTTCGGGTAAACGGAAATTTGGTGTGGTTTTCCGGGTATCAAGCAGTTTCGCATTCGTACCATTCACAAGAGACGTATAATGGCGCGTTTTAGTGGCAATGGCGCTCATTCTTTGCATGCAGTTTAGTACGAGACGTTCTGCTGTAAGAATACTTCGCGCGGAACCTTCAGCAGTAAAGACGATATCACCTGGTCGAACTGCGTTTCCATCCGAAGTTTTTACATCGATTGTAAGCTGTTGATCAACAATCTTAAAAATCGATAAGGCAAGGTCCACACCGGCAATTATACCGGCTTCCTTGACCAGCAATTTTGCCCGACTTATGGCATTTTCAGGAATAGAACCCAGTGTAGAATGATCGCCGTCACCTACATCTTCGCGTAAGGCATCCGCAATAAATTCGCGCAGGAATTCATCCGTTATGTAATTTGGCTTCACGTTGCAAAAATAGAAGACAAACTTAGCGGATAAGCTGTTTTGTAAAGAATAATTGAATCAGGGGACCACTACTTATAAACTATTCACGCGTAAAACGTATGTCATCCAGGAATTGGGCATTCCCTACCGTCTTTATTTTCATAAACAAACGGTAAACATCCGTATTACTTTTGTACTGCAGAATGGCAAACGGCTGACCTCCTTTCGAGGAACCCTGATGGATAATGTTCACCTCGTTCGGCGGATGTTGTTTAAAAAAATCGCGTAAAACGAATTCCGCCTGCGTCTTACTGTACGACTGAACATTTCCCTCCAACGTAACATCCACGGTTTGATTGAGGAACTTAGAAAGCTCTTTAGCGCTACCGGCTTTTATAGTTTCCTTTACCTGATTAATGACATCAGACTGTGCGAAAGCGCCCGAACCTACCAGCAAAAAAAGCAAGCCGACAAAAATATATTTCACTCTCATAGCAACTTCAAGGTGAGGCCAAAACTATGCCACAACCGAAAGATAAGGAAATTATATTAGCCTGCTTACTCTTGGAATCGATAACTATTACCTCTGAAAGTTGAATCTTCCCTTCGTCGTTTTATCCACATAACCTCCATAACTGTTTATATTTGCGCCTTGTTTAAAAACACGTGCAAAAATGAATAAAAAAGTCGTTTTGATGATCCTGGATGGTTGGGGAATCGCTAAAAATAAGGCGGTTTCGGCCATTGATAAAGCCAGAACACCCTTTGTTGATTCCTTATACGGAAAATATGCCAACAGTACCCTGGAAGCTTCCGGACTTGCTGTAGGATTACCTGCCGGCCAAATGGGAAATTCTGAAGTCGGACATATGAATATTGGCGCCGGCCGCGTCGTTTACCAGGATCTTGTACGTGTAAACAAAGCTATTGAAGATAGAGAACTCAACGACAACCCGGTATTGAATGAGGCCTTCGCGTATGCTAAAAAGAACAATAAAAGTGTTCATTACATTGGGCTCGTTTCGGACGGTGGTGTTCATTCTCACGTTGAACATCTTAAAGGGTTGATTACCATCGCACACGAAAAAGGCGTAAAAAATCTTTTCGTCCATGCATTTACTGATGGGCGCGACACCGACCCAAAGGGTGGGCTTGGTTATGTACGCGAAATTGTTGAACATTTAAATAAGACATCCGGAAAACTCGCCAGCATCATTGGCCGGTACTATGCCATGGATCGCGATAAACGCTGGGAGCGTGTAAAGCTAGCGTATGATTTGCTGGTGAAAGGGATTGGTGAAAAAGCAACGGATCCGCTGAAGGCGATTCAACAATCGTATGATAAAAACGTTACGGATGAATTCATTCAGCCCATCGTGATGACATCAGGAAACCAGCCTGTTGGAACAATTCAGGAAGGGGATGTGGTACTTTGTTTCAATTTCAGAACAGATCGCGGAAGACAAATTACCCAGGCGCTGACACAACAGGATTTTCCTGAGGCGGAAATGAAGAAGCTTTCATTACACTATGTTACCCTGACCAACTACGATGATTCTTTCCAGAACGTAAACGTAATCTTCGATAAAGACAATCTCGAAAAAACCCTTGGGGAAGTGGTTGCTGATGCTGGGAAAAAACAGATCCGAATCGCAGAAACGGAAAAGTATCCACACGTTACGTTTTTCTTTTCCGGCGGGAGAGAAGAAGCGTTTGAAGGTGAAAGTCGTATACTCTGTCCATCACCAAAGGTTGCTACCTATGATCTCGCACCTGAAATGAGTGCGAAAGAAATACGCGACAAGATCGTTGTTGAATTGAATAAAAAAGAAGTGGATTTTGTGTGCCTTAATTTTGCCAATCCCGATATGGTAGGTCATACGGGTGTTTTCGAGGCAGCTGTAAAAGCATGTGAAACGGTTGATAGTTGTGCACAGACTGTAACTGAAGCTGCCCTGCGAAACGGATACTCCACCATCATCATCGCAGACCACGGAAATGCTGATATGATGATCAACGACGACGGAACTCCCAATACAGCGCACACAACGAATCTCGTTCCTTGTTTTCTTGTTGATGATGGATATAAGCAAAAATTGAAAAGCGGTAAACTGGGTGACCTGGCCCCTACTATCCTTACGTTGATGGGTATACCCGTTCCGCCGCAAATGACTGGAAATGTTTTATTGGATAAGTAAGCGATTTCTTTTTGCCAGGTTATGCTGGCCCAACGCATGGGCACCTTTTTTAGTGTGTGTCCTTTGGGTCTACGCATCAGGTTGCGCGTCGGAGCAATCTGATACAGCGCTCTATTATCCCATCGATAGTTTGTTGAACGCACAGATTACCACATTACTTAAAGCCAACGCGTCGGTACGAAAAGTTGGCTTACTGAATGATGAGGAAACAAAAATGAAATTGACTCCGCGCGATTCGCTAAGCTGGGCCAAAGAACTCAATGTGTTTTTTAACCTTCATGCCATGAACAAGCCCGTTAATCGTGGTGCTTATACTGTTAAAGAGCATGAAATGGATAGCAAGAGCAATTTGCTGATAACATCGTTTACCAGCACGCGTGAAATTCCGGTGGAGTTTCTTAAGGTATATTATGATGGTTCATTGCATAAAATCCGGAAGATCGAATCCAGGTTTACAGAGTCAAATTTGTTGTATCGCAGTACACGCCTTCTCTACATGGAATTTGAAGAATTCGATGAGAAGCCTGTGCTTACCTATTACGCTGTAACAGGCGGACAAAAAATATTTCTGGGCGATTCGTTGCAATACCGAATCAACGCCGCAGTTTCAATACCGTAGTTTTTAATATGGCTAAAAGAAAGAAAAGTGATTTGACGGAGGAGGAAAAACGGCCACTCAATAAAGCGTCGCTGAGAAATCTTAAAAGGATAGCGCGTTTCATGCTACCTTACAAGGGAATATTCAGTATCGGATTAGTTAGTCTCCTGTTGTCAAGTTTCACCTTGATGGCATTTCCACGGTTATCCGGAGAATTGTTGGACATCGCGTCGGGGAAGCCACACTATTTTAAGACCATCCACCAGGCAGGCCTGGCCATGATCGTTGTTCTGTTCGTACAGGCGATATTTTCCTTCATTCGTGTGTATACCTTTTCGATTGTAAGTGAACGCGCAATGGCAGATCTCCGTCAGGCGGTTTATCGGAAAATGATCTGGTTGCCATTATCTTTTTTTGACAGTCGCAGAGTAGGTGAATTGATGAGCCGCATCACCTCCGATGTTACCACCCTTCAGGATACTTTCAGCTTTACACTGGCTGAGTTTTTCCGGCAGGTAATGACTTTACTCATAGGTACAGTCATCATTTTTTATTTCGCTCCCACGCTGAGCGGATTTATGCTGCTTACCTTTCCAGTGTTGGTCATAGCAGCCCTGTTTTTTGGCAAGTACATCAGGAGACTTTCGCGCAAAACACAGGACAAACTTGCCGCTGCGAATATAGTGGTTGAAGAGTCACTACAATCCATATCAGTTGTAAAGGCATTTACCAATGAATTGTTTGAAACCAAACGCTACGGTGATGCGATTCGTGAAGTGGTTCAGGTGGCAATCCGCACTTCGTGGTATCGCGGTTTTTTTATCTCATTTATCATCTTTGCTTTGTTCGGCGGAATTGTTGCCGTAGGATGGTATGGCGCTCATTTGATCCAAACGAACCAACTTTCCACCGGCGAACTTTTCTCATTTATCCTGTATACTTCTTTTATCGGATTTTCAATTGCAGGGCTTGGTGATATCTATACACAATTACAACGATCCATTGGTGCTTCAGAACGTGTGTTGGATATTCTTCACGAACAGGATGAGTTCGAAGGCAGGACCGGGCCTCTTAAGCTTGCCGGTGAAATTTCTTTTCAGGAGGTGGATTTTGTGTATCCGGCCCGACAAGATTATACGGTTTTAAAATCACTCAACTTTAATATTCGCTCCGGCGAAAAGGTGGCGTTAGTAGGAAAAAGTGGCTCCGGTAAATCAACGATCATCAATTTGTTGCTCCGGTTTTATCCGGTTTCTATGGGTAACATTACCATTGATCGTGTGAATATTAATGATTTTAACCTTTCTGCGTATCGTGAAAATATTGGTATCGTTCCACAGGAAGTGATTCTGTTTGGGGGAAGTATCGCAGAAAACATTGCATATGGTAAACCGGGAGCCACCAGGGTGGAGATCGAAAAAGCGGCGCGAAAAGCAAATGCAATGGAATTTATTACACGGTTTCCAGAGGGATTTGATACCATCGTTGGCGATCGTGGTATTAAACTTTCAGGGGGTCAACGCCAGCGGATTGCCATAGCACGGGCCATTCTCAAAGACCCGTCCATTCTCATTCTGGATGAGGCAACGAGTTCGTTGGATGCACAGGCTGAAGTGCTCGTTCAGGAAGCCCTGGAATTACTCATGGAAGGGAGAACAACGATCATAATTGCCCATCGGCTCAGCACCATAAAAAAGGTAGACAGAATATTTGTGATCAACGAAGGCAAACTGGCCGAAGCCGGTTCTCACCATGAACTTAGTACCGTTGATAATGGTATTTATAGTAATTTGCTGAAACTGCAAATCCATTGATATGATCGCAGCTTCCGACCGATTATTGAAACTTTTTAAAATGCGCTCCACCCCGAGCCGCCAGGAAATACTAAACCTGTTCCTGAAAAAGGATTATGCCCTTTCTCACAGCGATATCGAAAAGGAAATCAGTAACTCGCTTGACCGTGTAACGGTGTACCGCACGTTAAAAACTTTCCTGGACAAAGGGCTTATTCATAAAGTGCTTGATGATGAAGGAAGTCTGAAGTATGCTTTGTGCAATGAAGCTTGCTCTGAAGCAGAACACCATCACGATCATGTGCATTTTAAATGCACCCGCTGTGGCCAGACCAATTGCCTGGATCAGGAAGTTCCCCATGTTAAACTACCGAAGGGTTATCAACCAAAGGAGATCAATGTGTTGATTCAGGGAATTTGCGAACGCTGTAGTAAATAGGAAATTGTTGACCCGGGTTCGAGATAATTTGACTAAAGATAAATCAGGCGTCTAACTTTTCGGGACGAAAATATTTTGTAGTTTTGGAATTGGCGGATTTGTAGTACGCTTTTTTTAACGTTTATCAGACTTTTACATAACTAACCGGTCGACCCCTTTTGCCCCTTGTGCTAAACATACTTCTTTCCTTTTTTAGTGGTTATAATGATCGCGAATTGCTTCTTTTTGGGGTATTCGCCTTTGTAATCATCCTCTTTTTAGTCCTGGATCTTGGGTTGTTTCATAAGCAAGCTCACAAGATCTCTACGAAGTCAGCATTGTATCAATCCATTTTTTGGGTTACCATAAGTACAATCTTTGGTTATCTGGTGTATCTCGAAGGTCCTTACGAATATGTCGAATCAGGGGTAACAAAAGTCCTCGCGGGAACCGATGCAGCTGTTTTGTATTTCTCTGCTTATTTGACCGAGTATGCGTTATCGGTTGATAATATCTTTGTCATCCTCCTTATCTTAAAATATTTTAAAGTGAAGGAGGAGTACTACCACAAAACACTCTTCTGGGGTATACTTGGGGCGATTGTGTTCAGGGCCATTTTTATTTTCGTTGGCGCGTTGTTAATTCACAAGTTCCATTGGCTTCTTTACATTTTCGGCGTCTTTCTGATCTATTCAGGTATTCGGATTTACTTTGAAGATGGCGATGAAAAAATTGAACCAGAGAAGAATCCAATCATGCGGCTATGCCGGAAATATCTGCCCATAGCAAAAGATGATGAGGGCGGAAAGTTTATCGTGAAACACGGCAACAAAATCATGTTCACGCCACTGTTTCTCGTGATTGTATTGATCGAGACAACTGACCTGATCTTTGCTGTGGATTCCATTCCGGCTGCTTTCGCGATAACAACAAATGAATTTCTGATCTATACGTCCAACATTTTCGCGGTAATGGGATTGCGCGCCATGTTCTTCCTGTTAGCCGGTATCATCGACAAATTCTACCTTTTACAAAAAGGCCTTTCGATTATCTTGTTTTTCATTGGTGCGAAAATGTTACTGGAGATATTCGATATCCATGTGGGTGTATATACTTCCTTCTCGGTAATTATCGCCACGCTGTTCCTGTCTATTGTCTTATCCGTTTTGGTGCCGAGGAAAGAACAGCTCCAGCATGAAATCGTCGAAGAAAAGGAGAACCACAATGCCTGACGTGAGCGTTTTTCAGCTCACAGAAATCACAGAATACACTGAATAAACCACGGAATGATTGGTGAATTCTCTTTGCGATTTCTTCGCGTCTCGGCGCCTCCTATGTTTGCGGTTAAGCATATTTATCAACTTGCGATAGGTACAATGGTAGTGTTTTTCTCACCGCGAAGTCGCAGAGGCACGCGAAGTGTTAAATAGGATTTTACTTTGCGAAACTTTGCGTCTCAGCGCCTCCGCGGTAAACTGCATACAAAAAAACTAAGGAAGTTACACAAAGCCTTCTGTGAATTCTGTGTGCTTCTGTGAGACGTTTTTTCAGCTCACAGAAATCACGGAATACACGGAAGAAAGCACGGAATGATTTGATGTATCTTCTTTGCCTTTCTTCGCGTCTCAGCGCCTTCGCGGTAAATTGCATTTACTCGCGATGCCTTAGAAAATATTTTTTGGAAGAATCTTCAAGAGGATTGGTAACGTTAAAAATTTATGGGGAAGAGAAATGATTGAAAAAGTCGGGATCATCTTCAGGATATCAATCAATCCACTCCGAACCAATTCTTTCTCATCTTCCGGCAGGTCATAAGCCCGGGCCTTTTCGAGTAACTCCAAAACCTGTTGATTACTTTGAAGGTGGACGATTAGTCGCGATCTGTTCTTCTCCGCAAGTTTTGCCATACGCCCGATGTATTGTTCCGATACATGTTCATAATCCTTATTTTCCTGGAGGTATTCCAGTTCTTCCCAATGCTCCAGCACAAATCCTTCAATGGCGATCATGCTGTTTTCAAGTTCATCTTCAGAGAAATCAAAATAACGACAAAAACGCGAAAGGAAATCGCGTTCAACATCCTCCACCAGTTTATCGGCCCACAACGTCAGGATGGCTATTTCAATATAGAACTTTTTCAGTATCCATGAATTCTCTGAAGGCAAATTGATCTCTTCAATCGCAATACCTTCCTTGAAAATTTTCATCGCCTCTTTTTTCCGTTCGTTTGAAAGGTCAGTACTCTGTAAAAAATAGTCGAATAGTTTTTTCTCTTCAAAGGCTACAACTTTGTTGGCGTGTGCCGCTGCAGCAATCACCTTCACCACAGAGAAACGAAGCTCTTCCCTTTCATAGCGGAAAAAATCAGCCACAATCTTATCGGCATTGGTATGAATCCATTGACCAAAAATAAAGACATCGAGAAATAATAAACTGTTATGAAAGAAGGTCGACCAGAAATTACCCTCGAAGACGTTAGTATTTTCAATTCGTTTATCGAGAATTTTTTCTGCAAGTTCCAGCGGACTTTTCCTCCGTCCAAAAATAGTTTTTGCCGGTGTGGCCAGTTCAGGAAAAATATTGTTATAGAAATTGCCGATGCTGTCTATAGTCTTAAGAATCACACCGGACATTTCTTCGTGGCTGCGGATCGGATTATCATAGAATAGTAGAGAACTACTGATGAGACTTTCCGCAAGCAAGACTTTCATTTTGTCACGCTCATCCCATTTATCATAGTCAGGCAAATCAATTTCGCCAACGGAGTGACCATACATAATACCCGTAGGCTGGATAATACGGTACAGTGAATATTCCGGATGAGATAATTTACGCTGCGGCTCAAGCGTTAAATCGCGTAGCAAATCTTTCCGGAATTCAAGATATTCTTTAAGCCAGCCTTTATCGTGTGGTGTCATGGAGTAGGTTTCAACCGGTAACAAGTTAAAGAATTGTAGGCAGAGTGGGAAAGAGAATTTTCAGATTAAGCCTTTCCATCCGTTATGTTCCAGGTTTTTCGCGGCGGATTCTACTTTTAACTTAAGATCTCCCTTATACTGGTCGAGTCGCTGTGCAATTTCAGCATCGCTGGCACCAAGTATCTGGGCTGCTAAAATTCCTGCATTACGGGCTCCATCTAACGCCACGGTAGCCACGGGAACACCTGAAGGCATTTGTAATATCGATAAAACAGAATCCCATCCGTCAATCGAGTTGGATGATTTTACCGGCACGCCAATCACCGGAAGGGAAGTAAGAGACGCTACCATGCCGGGAAGATGGGCTGCGCCCCCTGCTCCTGCAATGATGACGCGAATACCACGTTCACGTGCCTTCGTGCTGTAGTCAACCATACGCAGGGGTGTACGATGTGCCGATACAATGGTGACTTCGTACGAAACTTTCAGCTCGTCCAACACCTCGGCAGATTCTTTCATGATCCGGAGATCGGATTGACTGCCCATGATAATACCCACTACAGCATGACTCATAATTATGAAATGACTTTTAATTTTTCCTTAACAAATTGGGCTTTCTTTTTCAATTGATCAACATCCCGATCAACAATTGTCACGTGTCCCATTTTACGATATGGTTTAGTGATCAGTTTCCCATACAAGTGGACGTGAACACCGCTTATACTCGTAACGTCGTGAAATCCCTTGTATCGTGCCGGCCCTTCGTACCCCGGCTCTCCCAATAGATTTACCATGGCACTCGGTAATACAATACTAGTATCCCCAAGAGGAAGATTTAAAATGCTGCGTAAATGTTGTTCATATTGTGAGGTGATGTTGGCTTCAATTGTTTGATGACCGCTGTTGTGCGGACGCGGTGCAATTTCATTGACCAGTACTTCACCTGTTTTGGTAACAAACATTTCCACGGCAAGTAAACCTACCATGTTGAGTTTGCTGATAATCGTTTCGGCTATTGCCGTTGCTTTTTGTGTAACGAGATCGCTCAGTTCCGCGGGCGCAAATAAATATTCCACCAGGTTATGTTCCGGATGAAAAATCATTTCAACAGCAGGAAAAGCTTTGATTTCTCCGGCTTCGTTTCGGGCAATGATAACGGCAATCTCCTTGTCGAAATCGACGAGCTTCTCCAACAATCCTGGCGCATCGAAGGCTTTCGACAAATCAGATATAGATCGCATGATTTGTACACCACGACCATCGTAACCTTCACGGCCAAGTTTATTCACAGCAGGTAGAAAATCAGAATGACGCTGAACCGCTTCTGCGTTTTCTGTTAAAATAAAATCTGCGGTTGGAATGGCGTGCTCTCTGTAAAACGCTTTTTGTTTCCGCTTGTCTTGAATCAGTTCAATTACTTCGGGTTGCGGGAAAACCTTTTTGCCTTGCCGAGCCAAATCTTTCAACGCAGCAACATTTACATTTTCGATTTCGATTGTAAGGATATCACACGACCTCCCAAAATCCATTACCGTATTGTAATCCGTGAGTTTTCCCTGACGAAATTCAGCAAGCGAAGCACATGGCGCATGTACATCAGGGTCTAAAATTGAAAATGATATATTGAAGTCGATGCCCGATTGAATAAGCATTCTGCCAAGCTGGCCGCCACCAAGCACACCTATCTTGAAATTTTGTTGAAATATTCCGTCCAAACCAAATGAATTTGAAGCGAAAGTAAGAGAAAACACAGTGATACGGAACTTGCGCTTCGAAAAGGTTCAGGATACGATCATCGAAATAGTGAATGGCGAAATCTTCATCGACCTCCAGCTACAATTTGTTGGGTGACGATGACATGCCTGCGCTTAGGAAAAGACCTGGAAGACAATAAGGGCTGAAACGTAGGCCAGAATGGTCATATAAACAAGCTGGATGAGTGGCCATTTCCATCCCTTGGTTTCGCGGTATACAACGGCAAGGGTACTCATACATTGCATGGCAAAGGTGTAGAATACCAACAAAGATAATCCTACGGCAGTTGTAAATCGCGGGCCACCGGTTTCAGGATTCACCTCTTCTTTCATGCGTTGCTTAATGGTTCCTTCATCGTCTGTGCCACTACCGATACTGTATATGGTGGCCATGGTCCCAACAAACACCTCACGGGCAGCAAAAGAAGTGATCAGCGCGATACCGATCTTCCAGTCGTAACCAAGTGGTCTGATCGCCGGTTCTATCGCTTTACCAATAATTCCTGCATAAGAATGTTCGAGCTTGTAAGAGGCAACGGCGTCGTCTAATTCCGCTGGGGACAATTCCCTTTCAGTGGATTGTGCCAGCACATTTTGTTCCGCATTATTCATTGCGTCGCCAGGGCCAAAGCTGGCCAACACCCACAGAATGATACTGATCGCAAGAATGATTTTGCCTGCTTCGAAAACAAAAGCTTTTGTTTTTTCCAGAATGGTATAACCCACGTTCGACCACTTGGGTATCCTGTAAGTGGGAAGCTCCATGATGAGGTAACTCCTTTCCTTCACGCGAATGATTAGTTTCATCACCCAGGCCGAAACAAGGGCAGCCACGAACCCCAGGAGATAAAGACCCATGAGTGCAAGGCCCTGGAGGTTAAAAAATCCCAATGCTTTTTGCTCAGGAACGATCAATGCGATGAGGATCGTAAAAATGGGTAATCGCGCTGAGCAACTCATCAAAGGTGTAACCATGATGGTGATGGTGCGTTCTTTCCAGTTGTCGATCGTGCGCGTTGCCATGATAGCAGGAATCGCACACGCTACGCCAGACATAAGTGGAACAACACTTTTTCCGTTTAATCCGAATTTCCGCATCAGCTTATCCATCAGGAAAACAACGCGCGCCATATAGCCCGATTCTTCCAGCACTGAAATGAAAGCAAATAAAATAGCAATCTGTGGAACGAAAATTACAATGCCGCCGATTCCCGGCACAATACCATCAGCCAGAAGGCTTGTAAGCGGACCCGCTGGTAGTATGTCGGACAAATACGAACTTAATTGAGCAAATGTGGCGTCAATAAAATCCATCGGTACTGATGCCCATGGAAAGATGGCCTGAAAGATGAGGAACAAAACCACGAAGAAGATCACGTAACCCCATACACGATGTGTGATGATGCGGTCAATGCGCGTTGAATTTTTTTTCCACGATGGGTCTTGACTTTTCAACGTCACTTCGTTCAACAAGTCTTGTATATAGCTATACCGTTGTATCGTTTCAGCACCTTGAAATTTTCCGGAGAAGAACTGATGCTTTTCCCGAATATCATCTACCTGTTTTTTTTGACCGGGATTCAGAAATCCTAGTGATTGTGGTTGCTCAAGGAAAAGGTAGGCCTCATAATCGTTGTCGACACCTAATTGGTTTCGCAGGTCTTTTACTGGTGCAGCCACTTCCGTCCAAACCGGAAAAATGGTTTGTTGGTTTGAATTTGCAGGTGCGGTCAATTCCTGAAGGAGCTGAGCAACACCTACGCCGTTTCGGGCATTAACGGGAATTACAGGAACCCCTAATTTCCTGGACAGTGAATTCAGATCGTAGCTGATACCGGCTTTCGCAGCAAGATCCATCATGGTTAAGACCAATACCGTAGGCAAACCCAGGTCAATAATCTGCGTAAGCAGCAGCAGGCCGCGCTTTAAATTGGTAGCATCGGCTACCACAACAATTCTGGCTGGTGTGTTTGGGGAATGATGATTTAGAAGCACCTCGGAAACGATTCGCTCGTCGAGGCTCCTGGGATAAATGCTGTAAATTCCGGGGAAATCGATGATTTCAATGACTCCGCCATCCGGAAGGTTACATAGCCCGGATTTCTTCTCAACGGTCACTCCGGGAAAGTTTCCAATTTTCTGATTTAGCCCTGTAAGGTGGTTAAACAAAGAAGATTTACCCGAGTTAGGGTTTCCGGCGAGCGCAATTTTTATCCTTTTGGTTGAAGACATTAATTAACAATTGAAATCGTAGCCGCTTCTTCCAATCGAAGCGATAGCTCATAGCCCGAAACGCTGATGCAGACCGGATCTCCAAAAGGAGCAGAGAAATTAAATCGTATGGCAGCGCCTGGAAGACATCCCATCTCCATAAGTTTCACCGATAAATCATCATCGGTAAAACCCGATACAATCCCAACATCTCCGGGCTTCATCTCCGCTACGTTTTTAGCTGAATTTGCCATTCATCTTATTTAGATTAATTTCAAACAAGGCAAAGATATAGGTGGTTCCCCTTCCGTGCAACGATTTACAAGAAGATAAAAAACAATTTACCCTTATGGCGCGATCAAAGAAGAAACAGCAAAAAAAGCAGGGAATACAGGAACAAAAGCCAACGTCCGAGGTGAATCGCGCTACGGCGTCGGATCAACCAAATGATTATGGCGGAATTCCGGATCGCGATTTGAAAAAAAACCTCGGCTGCGGTTAAATACTTTCTGCGACAAAAACGCGCTTCACACGTTCACTGGTATTTGTAAGGATCTCATAGGGAATGGTGTGGATGGCTTCTGCAACCTCCTGGATTGGAAGGTCTCGTCCAAAGACAATCACTTCATCACCCTCTTCAGCCTCTGTTCCGGTAAGGTCTATCATCGTCATGTCCATGCAAACATTGCCGATAACCGGTACTTTTTTTCCGCGCACCAGGACTTTTCCAACGCCACGGCTAAACGCACGATTGAATCCATCAGCGTAACCGATGGCAATGGTGCCAGTTTTCATTTCCCGGCTGGCGACACCGCGACGACCATAGCCAATAGTTTCACCCGGTGCGATCGTTTTTATTTGTGAAATCACCGTCTTTAATGTGGCTACCGTGCGAAGGTCATGCACCTGATCGTTGGTTGGATCCACACCATACAAACCAATGCCGAGGCGAACCATATCAAACTGAAATTGAGGAAGCCGGAGTATTCCTGGAGAATTAAGCAAGTGATAAAGCGGACGATAACCGATGTTATCAGATATAAATGCGGCCCATGTTCTAAAGTATGTCGCTTGTGTATTGGAAAAATCATCATGTAATGCCTCATCAGCTCCCGCAAGGTGGCTGAATATAGAAGCTACTTTAATATTGGGATGTTGTTTTAAAAGAAAGACCAGCTCCTCCAGCACAGGCTGTGAAAAACCCAACCGGTGCATGCCTGTATCAAGCTTAATGTGAACGTTACAGGCTCGTCCATTCAGAAAGCGCAACAATGAAATCAAAATATTAAAATTATAGATTTCAGGTTCCAGCCGATGCGTTATGATATTATCAAAACTATCTTCCGATGGATTCATCACCAGGATCGGTAAGGCGATGTTGTTTTTTCTTAGCTCAACACCCTCATCGGCATAGGCTACACCCAAGTAGTCAGCCCGATGATACTGTAAAATATTGGCGATCTCGTTGCTTCCACTGCCATAAGCAAATGCCTTGACCATGACCATAATTTTGGTGGATGGTTGCAGCCTTGATTTAAAAAAATTGAAATTATGGACAAGCGCATCTAAATCAACTTCCATGATAGTGCCATGCACTTTGCGCTGTAGCTTACTTACGATTTTTTCAAATTCAAAAGTACGCGCGCCTTTTACAAGAACCACTTCCTGTTGCCATTCATCCGGATTAAAACTGTGAATGAATCTATCGGTATCAGGATAAAACGTTGAAGGGATTGTAAAAGCATGTTGCTGTTTTTGTATTTGTGGTCCGATACCGATAAAACGCTGTACACCGCTTTCGTGAATAAGGCTGGCAATTTGCGTGGCAAGAGATTCTTCATCAAGTCCGGATTGAAGAACATCAGAAAGAATGACAGTCTTTTTCTTTTTCTGATGTTGCTGTGAAAGAAATTGTAAACTGATTTCAATTCCACCAAGGTCATTGTTGTATGTGTCATCGATGATCTGACATTGGTTAATCCCTTCCTTTAGTTCAAGACGCATCGGTATTGTTTTTAACCCGTTGACGCCTTCCTGAATTTGTTCGGGAGGGTATCCCATACACAATAAAACCACAATGGTATGGAGGCAATTTTCAACAGAAGCTTTATCCTGAAATGGAAGTGTAAAGATGAAATGACTGGATTTCCACCACAGGTTATAATTGTAGTGTTCTTTTTTGATGCGTATATCCGCTTCGGTTGATATACCCCACGAAATTGTATTCAGGGAAGCAGATTGAATAACCTCATCGATGATGCTGTGATCTTTACAATACACCACAAATTCTGCATTGCCGAATAACTTGATTTTTTCTCTGATCTTTTGTTCAAGATCGTTAAATCCTTCATCATGCGCAGGGCCGATGTTTGTAAATACACCGAAGGTAGGCTTAATCACCTGGAAGAGATTGTCCATTTCTCCGGGTTTTGATATACCAGCTTCAAAAATTCCAACCGTGTGATGTGATTGCATTTGCCATACCGACAACGGTACCCCTACCTGGGAATTATAACTTCCCGGATTTTTTACCGGCACTTCAAACTTCGATAAGATTTGAAACAACCATTCTTTGATGATAGTTTTCCCGTTACTTCCCGTTACACCGATAACGGGATATTGAAACTGATCCCGATGCACGCGCGCAATGGCTTGCAATGCCGATATAGCAGAGGGTACCAGAAGCATATTACTTTCTTTAAACCGACTGATATCTTTTGGCGCCCTTTCAACAATAAATTGCCGGAATCCGGATGCATACAACTTCTCAAGATGCTCATGACCATCATGGCGTTCACCTTTTATCGCAAAGAAAATCGTTCCTGCCGGTGTGGTGGCTTTCCGACTATCCAGTAAAAGGTGATGTACCGGTAAATCTTTCGTGAAGCAAATACACTTGCCTTTGGTGATATCAGTAAGCGCTGAGAAATGAATCATATTTAAAAAAGGCGCACCCCATTCGGTACATTTTTTTCGATTGAGCACAAAACCACTTCACCTTTGTCATCCGGAAAACCGGTAATCAAGACCTCAGACATAAAGTTGGCGATTTGTTTGGGTGGAAAGTTAACAACACAAATTACCTGGCGGCCAATAAGTTCGTCGGGTGTATAGTGAAATGTTATCTGTGCACTGGATTTCTTTATGCCAAATTCTCCAAGATCAACCCAGACTTTATACGCAGGCTTTTTAACTTCGGAAAATGCCTTCACATCCACAATCGTACCCGCTCGCATATCTATTTTGCTGAAATCTTCCCAATTTATCGTCATACGTTTGAAAAATATGTGTTGGGCTAAAAGTTAATGATTTGTTAAAGAGTTTCCAGATACCTTCCCGAACACTAATTTTAAAGAACTATTTCATTGTTCACGACATCTTTAATAAAATAAAAATTTTCTTTCTCTGTGAAACATAAAAGTAAATTTGGCCGTTACGACAGGGACCTAAACTGAATATGAGAATAAGCATTTGCAGCATGTTATTCCTGATATACGGTGTACTCTGCACTGGTGTACAGTCCGCTTATGCTCAGGAGGTTGGTAGTCCGAGTTTTGAGGCGTATGATATGGAACCAGGCCGCGAACGATTACTCCTGACCGCCGGCGAAACGTTAACCGATCCGGCAAAACCTACTGCCGAAGACAAACCTGCTATTAAAACCACATCAAAAGATTCTCTTAATAAACTGCCCCCTGTTAAAGCTGAAATGGAAAAAACGGAGGCATCAAAACCGGAAAGCAAGCCACAGGAAACCGACGATTCTATTCTTTCTTTCAATTTCCTTTATTATCTGATAGAGAAATACAAACTACAGGATATTATCGATTAGCTTTCTTTTTTGTTTTCTATTCCTATATTTGCAACGTTGTTGCAAATACGATGATCCGCCATCTTCTGATACTTTTCCTTTTTATCTCCTCGCAAATCCATGCGCAGGAAACCTGTTCACACGAAATCCGGGGAACGGTTGAAGACCACGAAGGAGTGGTATTGGTTGGTGCAACCATCTGGATCAACGCATTAAACCGCGGAACCACCAGTGCCCTGGAAGGAGATTTTATATTAAATGACCTGTGCGCGGGGAATCATGCAATTAGGGTATCATACCTGGGATACGAAGAGCAACATCTTACGGTGAGGGTACCAGTGTCGAAAAACTTAATCATCAAATTAAAACCTTCAACAAAAGTACTGCATGATCTCGTTGTTGAAGGTGAGCACGTTCAGAAACATGGGTTGTCACAATCGCTTAGCATCGTATCGGTTGACGAACTAAAAGCGCGAAAGGGAAAACCCCTGGGTGAAATTCTCCGTCATGTTCCGGGTGTTACAACGATGATGACAGGTCCGGGTATCTTCAAGCCCGTGATTCATGGGTTGCACAGTCAACGTATTCTGATCTTGAACAATGGCATTCGTCAGGAGGGTCAACAATGGGGAGTTGAGCATGCTCCTGAAATTGATCCATACATCGCAGTTGAGGTGGAAGTAGTGAAAGGAGCTGAAACGGTTCGCTATGGATCAGATGCGCTTGGAGGTGTAATCATGGTCAATCCACCTTCACTTCCACACTCTGATGCAATTGGTGGTGAGTTCAATACAGCCATCTCATCCAACAACAGAATGGGTGTTTTTTCAGCTTTGGTTGAAGGAGGTCTTGGTAAAACAAAAGACTTTGGCTGGCGCGTGCAAGGTACTGTTAAAAAAGGTGGTGATTTTCACACACCTGATTATAACCTCTCCAATACCGGGATGGAAGAACTGAATTTTTCCGGAGCACTCGGTCTAAAGCGAAAAGACCATGAGATCGAAGTATTTATCAGCACCTTCAATACAGCGATAGGAATTCTTCGCAGTGCGCACACAGGCAACCTGACGGACCTTCAAAATTCGATTCAGAAAAAACGGCCCTGGTATATCGGAGACTTTACCTATGCTATAGAGAATCCGCGTCAACAAACAAACCATCATCTTGTAAAAGTAGATGCTAACAAAATCATTAACGGAATAGGAAAGCTTTCTTTCAGATATGGAGGTCAGCTAAATCAACGCAAGGAATATGATATTCGCAGGGGAGCACGGAATAATACACCAGCCCTATCGTTGGATCTTTACAGCCATGTGCTGGACCTGACCCTCGACCATACACATGCGGAGTGGACTGGTAGTGTAGGACTGAACGGTACGTGGAAACAAAACGATAATGTATTGAGCACAGGGATATTGCCCGACTATCAGCAACGTTCAGCCGGAATCTTTTTTATTGAGAAACGCAAGCTGAATAAATGGCTTCTTGAAGCTGGCGTACGCATGGACTATCAACACCTCGATGTTGCCGTCTTTGATCAGCAAAACAATTTATTGAAGCCATCGTACAATTTTTACTTTGCATCGGCATCGCTGGGAAGTTCCGTTTACTTTAACCCCGGCTCGCGCTTGTCATTGAGTACTTCAGTCTCATCAAGACCACCGCATAGCAGTGAATTATTCAGCCAGGGGTTACACCATAGTGCTGCAGCCATAGAAGAAGGATTGATGATTTCGAATGGTGAATGGAATGATGATCTCAAGAATGTGAATAAGGAAGTGTCTTACAAAGCCGTGAGTACATATCAATATGCGGGTGACCAATTAACATTTGAAGTGACAGCACATTTGAACTACATAAACAACTATGTGTATCTCCGTCCTTATGAAACAAGGCTGGATATCCGTGGATACTTTCCTGTGTTTCATTATCGACAGACCGATGCACTTCTTGCCGGTGGCGATGCTTCGGTAAACTGGTTGTTGACGGAGCGGTGGACGTATGCAACAAGTGTTTCGTATCTGTATGCAGCAAACCTGACACAACATGATCGATTGCCCATGGTAGCACCACCCATGATCGACAATGAAATCACGTACACGCTACCCGCATTGCACAATTGGCGGAATCTTTATGTTAAGGCAAGCTTTCCCCTGGGATTAAAACAAACCCGGGCGCCAGAAACGATATATCCTGCAGATCTTGATAGTCACGATACATCCGATGGTAAACTGTTTGATTTTATGCCTTCACCTTCAGCCTATCTGCTCATGGATCTGGAGATAGGTGCTCAATTTCCGTGGACCAACCGTGACCTGACAATTATCCTTACCGCGGAAAATTTGCTTAACACTTCCTATAGAAACTACATGAATCGCCTCCGGTATTTTGCCGATGAAACAGGCAGGAACTTTACCCTACGGATGACTTATACATTCCATTCTCATAAATAAAAATCAATTCCCATTAACATGAAAAACATGAACTTTAGACTTTTTCGCCTGCCGGTAACAGTGTATGCGATTGCTTTAACTTTGGTATTTCAGGCTTGTAAAAATGATGATGATCCTAAGCCGGCCAATGAAGAAGAATTAATTACAACGGTAGCCCTGGTGTTTCAAAAGCTGGAATCAGACGAACCTGCGCGACGATTTGAGTGGAAAGACGTTGACGGAACAGGTGCAGGAGCGCCGGTTATTGATGAGATTGAACTTGATGCGCATGCGGCCTACAGCCTGTCCGTGGAATTAAAAGATGAATCAAATCCCAATGATGTTGAGGATATCACTTCGGAAATTGAAGAAGAAGGAACGGAACATCAGTTTTTCTTTACGGTTAATCCTGGAGATTTGGATATTGACATTACGTACAATGACGAGGATGCAGATGGTAAGCCGATCGGGCTTATAAATCATGTTGCTGTTGGTCATGCTCACGATGTAGTGACTGGTACTTTAGGCGTGACGCTCCGTCATAAGCCAAAAAAGGATGCAGCAGGTGTTGCTAATGGTGATATTACCAATGCAGCAGGAGACACTGACATTGAGGTCGTCTTTAATGTGAATCTGAATGAATAATGAACGCGGCTGGTTCAGCGAAAGGTTGAACCAGCTTATGCTTCTTTTTTTACGAGGAATTGCTCCACCTCTTTAAGGTTTAACACCCCTTCATAGTAAGCTTTCCCAAAGATCACTGCAAAGATACCCATATCATTTAATCGCTTGATGTCATCCAAACTTCTAACGCCTCCGCTTGCAAGGATGCACATTTCAGGAAAGGCATTAACAAGCTCCTGATAAAAATCAAAGGCAGGTCCTTCAAGTACGCCATCGCGCGACACATCCGTGGACTTCACATACTTCAAACCACGGCTGTAAAAATACTCGAGGTGTTCAAATAAGGTAAGGTGAGCTTTTCGTTGCCATCCGCGAAAGAGAATTTCTTTTGTAGTCCGATCAACAACGTCAGCACCCAAGGTCATTTTTTCGCGACCATAGGAAATGATCCAAGAGGCAAACAATTCAGGATCAGTAACAGCAATACTTGCCGCCGTAATGTAATCTGCGCCAAACTCATAGGCTTTACTAATATCGCCATCCGTTGAAATACCTCCGGTAAAATCGACTTTTAGGGTCGTATGTCCTGAAATCGCCTCGAGAACATGCCAGTTTTTAGGTGAGCCCTTTTCTGCGCCGTCCAGATCCACCAGATGAACAACTTCAATTCCATGATCTTCAAAACGACGGGCAAGATCCAAGGGATTTTCATCATATGCCTTTTCGCTGGAAGGATCGCCTTTACGCATCTTAACAACCTTGCCCTTTCGAATGGCTATGGATGGAATTACCTGGATCATCGGGAATAGATTATGATAGAATAGCGAAGTTACATGCAATGGACAAAAAAACCTCGGACAAGCGTAAAAAGCCTTTAAATTAAATGGCCTTATATTTGAAAGTTGCCTGGTAATAAATTTCTATCTTTAGCATATCATTTGATCGCTATGAAAAATCCTGTTATTGCGTTTTTGGCTTTGTTATTGATTTCTGTTGCCGGTCATGCCCAGGCACCGGTGCGCAGGTTACCCAGCAACATTAATCATCCATCACTCCATCTCTTTTCGCCTTATATCAGTGCCGATGGCAATGCGTTGTTGTTTGTTTCAAATATTGGACAGGATGGCGCACTTACTGTGTCGTACACAACAAAAAATCTTGCTGACTGGAGTGAACCCAAAGAACTGCCCAAGCATATCAATACCCGCTTAAATTACCTTCGTGGGTTTGCACTAAGTGCTGATGGAAAAAAGCTATATCTAACGTGCGCGAAATCACCTGTTATTGGCGGATATGATATTTTTACTTCTGAATTAAATGGAACCACCTGGTCTCCGATGGAAAACTTAATGCTTCCGGTTAATTCGAAACAAAACGACGGCGCGCCTTCCCTTACACCAGACGGTAACAACATCTACTTTATGCGCTGTGATAAAATGGATCAGCACGAAGCGGGAGGATGTAAAATATTTCGGGCCAGCAGAAAAAACGGTCAGTGGCAGGAGCCGGTTGAATTGCCGGAACACATCAACACAGGTAATTCACAAGCGCCGCGTATTATGGCGGACGGTGAAACACTCATTTTCTCTTCCGATAAATTTCCAGGGAACAAAGGAGGAATGGACCTTTATCAAACCCGATTTCAGGAAGGCAAGTGGACTGATCCGATAGCGTTGACTTTTGTTAATACCGACAAAGATGATCAATTCGTTACAGCGGATGCATTGGGCCGATATCTAATCAAAGAAGCACGTGGCACGCGAAATAATTATGAGTTAACAGAGTTTCTTTTTCCAACACAATTACGACCTCAGGGCTTAACAAAAGTAGAAGGAAAAATAACCGATCCGAACGATTTACCGGTTCCTGCTTACATAGCCGTTACAGATATAGAAACCGGTAAGCGCGTTTATAGTAGCAGGCCATTAACTGATGGCTCGTACTTTTTTTATCTTAAGGAAGGTAAGCGTTATGAATTTTCCGTCAACCCCGAACAAAGTAACACCACTTTTTTCGCGCGTATCTTTGACCTTACCAACGAAAGGATTCCACAGAAAGAAAAGGTTAATATAACGCTAAAGAATCCATCACCAGGAGACGAACTTAATCTCGATATGGTGAAGTTCAAACCAAACAGTGCCGAACTCGAGCCATTTTCCACCGAAGAGTTAAAAAGACTTGCGCGATTAATCAAAGCGAATCCTTCCTTGAAATTTGAAATACAGGTCTTGTTAAAAGGTTACAGAGAAAGCACGGATTTGTCCGATCCAACGTTGACTGAAATACGTGAGGAGTTGAAAACCATTCCGGTTGTAAGGGACACGACTATTTTCGAAGACAGTTTATCCCACCCGGTAGACACCACATTGGTTCAGACGGACAGTACATCAGGCGTTTCCGATTCAACGGATACAACGCAGGTTGAAAGTTTCGAAACGGTTAAGGTTATTTATTACCACAACGACAGAACGCCGGAGCAGGCGCAGGCCATTGTTGATTATCTGATCGAAGCGGGAGCCCCCGGTTCAAACCTTTCTACATTCGTGAATGCAATTCCTGGAGAATCGGAAGAGGATTATACATTAACAATTAAGACGGCCATACGGTAGAATAACATTGTTTGTCTGAACTGATTCATCGAAAGTGAATCACCGGTTTTGTAAACCATTCTCCAATGCGGTTTAGTATGAGAAGGGCAACGCGACCAGGGTTTTATCCCACATAAAAACCATTTCCGCTTCTTCTCCGATTTTTTCAAATGCAATGGTGAACTGTTCAAATTCCTTCTCCTGCGTTACGGCGAGAACATCAACAAGGAGAACATCAAATTGAGGATCGCGATTAGACACGCCGTTAGCGTTAACGCCCCATTGACCATATTGAGAATTGAAAATCACAACCCATTTTTCTTTTCCGGGAATGGTCCATAAAGAATATTTTCCCCGTGGAAGGACTTTACCTTCTATCGTTAATTGGCGATTGGTCGAAAAGGTTGTCGCCTCATTTGCACCTGTGCGCCAGACCGTATCAAAAGGAACAAGTCCACCAAAAATTTTTCTTCCCTTTTTATAGGGTCGATTGTAAAACAGTTCGATATGTAATTCGCCATCATGAAAAGAAACCGTTTCTTCCGGACTGGCTGATTTTTCCTGCTTTGTATTATAGCGCGAAACCATCCAGCCAAGCAGGATTATGATGGCAAGGGCAATTCCGGCAAAGATGATAAACCTTTTCATACAGGCGAGCAGTTACAGCATTCAAGCGTGAAAGAACAAATTTTTAACTGTAATGTGTTACAAAATATAGTATTAGCGCCTATTTTTACGTGCATTAAATAAAATAGTTATGGATGTAGCATCTTGGTGGCCGTTTTTTGTGGTAATCGCCCTTTTTCTTCTTGCCATTGTATCCCCATGGATATTCCCAAACAAAATGGTAAGCAAAAACAAACACGACAATAAGTACTAACGGAGTTTAACTCCCATGAATATCTGCGTTTTCTGCGGTTCAGCCTCCGGAAATGACCCAATCTATGGTCGTGCTGCAGAAAATTTTGGAAAACTTCTTGCCCTTCGTTCTCACCGCCTCATTTATGGTGGTGGAAATGTAGGCCTCATGGGCATTTTGGCGGATGCTGTGCTGAAACATGGTGGTGAAGTGATCGGTGTTATTCCCGGATTTTTGGAAAAACGGGAAGTCGCACATCGCGGAATTACCTCGCTTGAAGTAGTCACCAGTATGCACGACCGAAAGAAAAGAATGGCAGACCTGGCTGAAGCATTCGTTGCCCTTCCGGGCGGATGGGGAACGCTCGAAGAACTTGCCGAAATTCTCACCTGGAAACAACTGGGCCTTATTCATCAACCCATTGGACTTTTAAATGTTAATCGGTTTTTCGATCCGCTCCATCTTCAGATGAAACAAATGGTAGACGAAGGTTTCCTCATGGAAATGAATTTCAAAAGTTTAACCATAAATGAAGATGCAACCGCCCTGTTAGCTGCTTTGCTCGGCTAATTTCTCTTCTGTGCTGGAATTAATTGCTATATTGAAGCAGTGCACATTTCAGTTATGACAAAAAGCCTTCTCTTTCTGATTTTCTTTTTTATCGTGACAGCCACAGGTCATGGTCAGACACTTGGTTTTTCTTTGGCTAACGGAAAAAAGAAAGTACAGATACCCATTGAGATTTATAGTAATCTCGTGGTTGTTCCGGTTGTTTTAAACGAAACGTTACCACTCAAATTTGTATTGGATACCGGTGTGCGCACCGCGATACTCACGCAAAAGACTTTCAGCGACATTCTCAACCTTCCCTATACACGCAAATACTCCATTGCCGGACCTGGTGGTGTTAAAGTTGTAGACGCATACATTACTAACAATGTCACCATTCAACTCCCGGGTGTAAATGGGCGAGGACATGCCTTACTGGTATTGGAAGAAGACTATCTCGAACTAAGAAATTACCTTGGAACCGATGTGCATGGTATTCTCGGATACGAATTGTTCAGCCGTTTTATTGTTGAAATTAACTATGCAGATAAGCTGCTCACGCTTTATCGTCCGGAGCGGTTCACGAAAAAACGTCGCTTCCAAACCGTGCCGATCACAGTTCAGGATACCAAACCATTTGCGGTAGTCCCTGTTGTACTGCAGGACGGCACTAAGATCAACGCCAAATTACTGATGGATTCAGGTGCAAGCCATGCCCTTTTATTGGATCCTGCTTCCGATGAAAAAATCAATGTGCCGGAAAATGTTGTTAGTAGTCTGATTGGACGTGGATTGGGAGGAGAGATTACCGGTAAAGCCGGAAGAATAAAATCAATATCACTTGCTGACTATACGATCAATAAAGTGATCGCCAATTTTCCGGACCCCAACAGCTACATGGATAGCTTAAAGGGAGGAAACGATGATCGCAACGGTACCATTGGGGGCGAAATACTTAGCCGCTTTACCACCATTTATAATTTTCCAAAAGAAGAAGTATATCTTAAAAAAAATGCTTCGTTTAAGAAAGGTTTCCATTACAATCTGAGTGGGCTTACCATTAAGGCAAAAGGCGCGCGGCTTAATGTATTCGAGGTAACACAAGTAAGAGATCAGTCCGTCAGCTTTAAAGCAGGAATAGAAGAGGGCGATATCATCCTGTCTATTAACGGCCTGGAAAGTAGTATGCTCGATCTTAATATCGTCAACTCATACCTTAATAGACGACCGGGAAAAAAAATTAAACTGTATCTCGATAGAAACGGTGAAAGGCTCAGGAAGCAATTCTATCTAGCTGACCAGATTTAATGATCGCTTTTGAAGTTTCATGATAAGCTTTTTACGCTGTTTATAAGCGTCAAGCAAGTACTGTTGTGTACGTTTAAATTTCAAGGTGTTCTTCACCATGTTATAGATTGCATCGGTCGAAATATTTTGCTTTAATATATAATCAAGGATGCCAGGAGAAGCAAGCGCTTCATGATAATTGGAATTTTTGAGAACGGTAATTGGTACGTCGCGCGTCTTTTTATTCGCTGATAATTTGTTTACGGTATCAACGAGTTCCCGTCGTCCAATGTTGTCGTCAATTAAAATAAAATTCGGATGGAAGGTGGCGAGTCTTTCTAAAATAGTTTTAACATCAAAAGCAATGTTAATCACCAGTTTGCGGCTCCTGAGTTGATTTAATTTCTCCAGCACGGCACTCAATTCAATTGGATTGTTTCCTACCAGAAGTATATTGAGCGGTTCCATTATCTTATTTCTCACCAGCATTTTCATTTACATCCACATTTAGAATTATATTAACGTATTGGATTACCAAGAAGGTTTACTTCCGATGGAAAAATTAGATGCCAGCGGCCATAAAACGTTTTAAATCAATGATTCACCGAATTTTGAATTTATTTTGAAAAGCGTCATCATTATCGGTGGCGGTATAGCAGGGTTAATTTCCGCTTTTGAACTTGCCGGTTCGGGTATTCAATGTCTTGTCATCGAAAAAAAATCATATCCGCTTCATCGAGTCTGTGGGGAATATATTTCCAATGAGGCTACGCCCTACCTTAAATCTATTGATTTATATCCGGCTGCGTTTAATCCACCCGTTATGTCACGCTTTATGTTGTCATCCAGTGATGGCAAATACGAAAACATGCTGCTCGACATGGGTGGATTTGGGATCAGCAGATATGCATATGATCATTTTTTATTTGAAAAATCAAAAGAACGGGGCGTAGAATTCGCATTGAATACAGAAGTAACAAGTGTTGACTTTATGGGGCATTCTTTTGTCGTAACAACCCACGACAAAATTTTTGAAGCTGAAATCGTCATCGGCGCTTATGGCAAGCGTTCGAAACTTGATATGGAGCTGAACCGCTCCTTCATATTAAAACGATCTCCGTTTGTGGGAATTAAATATCACGTGAAAAGTGATCATCCTGAAGACCTCATCGCGCTGCATAATTTTCCGGGGGGGTATTGTGGCGTCGGTAAGGTCGAGAACGACACAACCAATTTGTGTTACCTTGTTCATCGCAATGTGCTGAAAGCCTATAAAAATATCGATGATATGGAAAAGGAAGTTCTTTTCAAGAATCCGAATTTAAAATCTATTCTCAGTAATAGTGAAAAGGTGTTCGATAGACCAGAAACCATTAATGAAATATCTTTTGCATCTAAAGCGCCGGTAGAAAATCACATCCTTATGGCAGGAGATTCTGCGGGTATGATTGCGCCGTTGTGTGGTAACGGCATGGCTATGGCTATGCATGCCGCTAAAATGTTGAGCGAACTGATTGTCCTGTATTTTAAGAAAGAGATTTCCCGACCGGAATTGGAAGGCGCCTATGCAAAATCGTGGAACAAACATTTGGCAAAACGGTTATGGGCAGGACGACAGATTCAGCACTTTTTTGGTTCTGAAACAGCTTCAACGTTTGCCATCAACCTAACTCTTCACATTAAACCACTGGCCCGTTTCATCATCCGCCATACACATGGAAAAACCTTTTAACCAAAATGTTGAGCGTCGGAATGGAATAAATATTATCTTCCTATTTATTAATCCAAACTAAACCTAATCTTTAAACTATGACAGCAGAGAGCAATCGCCGGAATTTTCTCCGTTCCCTTGGCTTGATTACCGTAGGAGCATCAGCAGGATCACTGTTCTTATCTTCTTGTAATAAAACATCAGACGATAAGGGTTCCGTTACTGATTCCGTTTCAACTACATCCGAAACTAAATCATCACCTTTGTTTTTTAAAATTTCATTGGCAGAATGGTCATTGAATAAAGCGTTGTTTGCCGGAACATTTTCAAATCTTGATTTCCCGAAAATTGCAAAAAATGATTATGGAATTTCTGCCGTTGAGTATGTCAATCAGTTTTTCAAAGACAAGGCAAAGGATCAGGCGTATCTCAGTGACCTGAAGCAACGTTGTGCTGACCTCGATGTAACCAGTGTGCTTATCATGATTGATGGTGAAGGCAACCTTGGTGAACAGGATAAGAAAAAGCGAGGTGAAGCGGTGGATAATCACAAGAAATGGGTTGATGCGGCAAAGTTCTTAGGATGTCACAGCATCCGTGTTAATGCCCATGGGGAAGGTTCGCGCGAGGAGGTTGCAAAAGCTGCAACGGATGGATTACGCATGCTTTCCGAATATGGTAAGGATGCCGGTATCAATATCATTGTAGAAAACCATGGCGGTTATTCATCAGATGGTCAATGGCTTTCTTCTGTGATCAAAGATACCGGTATGGAAAATTGTGGTACGTTACCTGACTTCGGAAACTTCTGCGTGAAGTATGGTGAGAATCACACCTGTTCAGAATGGTATGACCGATATAAAGGCACCGCTGAAATGATGCCGTATGCAAAAGGTGTAAGTGCGAAGACGCACGAGTTTGATGCGGATGGAAATTGCATTGAAACGGATTATGTTAAAATGCTTCAGATTGTTAAAGATGCGGGCTACACTGGGCACATCGGTATTGAATATGAGGGAAGTAAATTATCTGAATCCGACGGTATAAAGGCAACGAAACTTTTGCTTGAAAAAGCCGGTGCGTTGGTTTCCTGATGCATTCATCCAAAAGCATTTAGAATGTGCGTTGATTCGAAAAACAGATAGATAAAAAAAACATTTAAACATGTGGCTGAAATAAAATTCAGCCACATGGTGTGTTTATAGTCTGCTTTGGCAGGATGCTGATAAACTTTCCAAAACCAATACAAGAAAAAGGAAACTACCGGAGTAAGGGCAAGCACAAAAGCAAAACTATATCGTGAATCGAAAAAGGTATTGAAATAAAATATGAATCCCAGGGTAGCGATACCAAACATTACTGCCGCAAAATAAAATGTTCCGCGAATACCCAAAAGCATACTGAAGGTATTATCACCCCGCTTTGCATCTTCTTCGTGTTGGTACACTTGTGTTAATGGATAGTTAGCCCAAAGCATAAGACTCGTGAGCAAGCCCCCGAGTAATAGTTCAGCCTTCCAGATGGTGCCGATTCCAAACATGTTTATTCCAATGTAACACATGATGAAGGTGAAGATCCCCTGAAATAATCCTGTGACGATCCAGCTGATTATGGCATACTTTTTTAACCGTACGCTGGTATGACTATAAGCTTTTGAAACCAGACCGTAGACAAGCAACATGATGGCGAACGTTAAGCCGATAAAAAAGTAGCCAAGCAAAATTGCCACAATATCGAACAACAAGGCGAGGTAATACAGTCCCTTTTTTACGCGCGGTGGACGCTTAAGTAAACCAATACTGTTTTCATCTTTATCAAAATAACTGTTGAATGCGTTGCTCGCGGGATAGAGAAAAAGATGAATGATGATGAACGTCCAAAGCAGGGGTTCGCGCTGAATATTGGGTGAAAGAGAAAGACTGAATAGGAAGATCGGCAGTAGAAAATAGGAAAACAGAATCCGCAGATGAAGTAAGGAAGACCGTGAGAACATAGGCTTAATTTAACCACGCGTTATTAGGTACGTTTCCATCGCAGCGATACAAATGGAAAAAAACTTAAGTAACGAGAAAGCTTCACAAATTAGAATTTTAAACGATATATTGAAACGATTCAACAGCTTAGATCGGCAAAGTCTTTAAATGAGTTACATTACTGCAATAGGCACCGCTAATCCAGACCATCGTTTCAATCAGACGACAATTGCGGACTTTATGGTTCAGGCCATGAAGCTTGATGGATCGAATGAACGGAAACTTCGTACACTTTTTAAAGCCAGTGGAATAGATCACAGGCATTCCGTAATTGAAGATTATGGCAGGAAAGAAAACTTTACTTTTTATCCGAATGGCCTTGCTAGTGATCACTTTCCTTCAACGGAGACGCGACTCAGGGCTTTCCGTGAGAACGCATTACCCTTAAGTGTTCGTGCTGTACAGGTTATGCTTAATCAATTGCCCGAGTTTGATGTTAAGAAGATCACGCACCTCGTGGTGGTATGTTGTACCGGCATGTATGCACCTGGCCTTGATATTGAATTGGTGAAGTCATTGAAGCTTGCACCTACAATCGAACGAACCTGCATTACCTTCATGGGATGTTACGCTGCATTCAACGCCTTTAAGGTTGCAAATGCATGCTGTAAAGGGAGTGAAGACGCAAAGGTGTTGGTTGTATGCACGGAGTTGTGCAGTCTTCATTTTCAACATACTTACTCAGAAGACAATCTGCTGGCCAATACACTTTTTGCCGATGGGTCGGCAGCGGTTTTAGTAGAAGCAAGAACAGAACAAAAAAAACGCTTCGCCATGAAAGCATTTCACAGCGATCTTGCGCTTGAAGGTGAGAACGATATGGCGTGGTCGATTGGTGATTTGGGTTTTGAGATGAAGCTTACATCATACATTCCTGCAATTATTAAAAACGGTGTCTCGAAACTAACCGATTCATTGTTGAGCAAAATTGGTAAACACATAGGCGATATCCGGTTTTTCGCGCTTCATCCCGGCGGAGTTAAAATACTCGAGTCAATTGAAAAGTCCCTGGGCATTACAAAGTCCCAAAATGCGCCTGCTTACGCTGTGCTGAAAGATTATGGCAACATGTCTAGCCCTACCGTTATTTTTGTTTTGAACGAACTATTTAAAACCATGACATCAGAACATAACGATGAGCTCATTTTAAGTCTTGCTTTCGGTCCCGGCCTAACCTTGGAAAGTATGGTTTTGAAAATAGAAACAACATAAAGAACCCGTATATGTAAATAACCTGAAGATTAATCTGATTGTAAAATGCCTCGGTTACGATAAGCAAACTCGTAGCTCGAAGCTCGCAACTCAAGTCTCTTTCGAAACGCGACTAATGTAGTTGAAAACAACTTGAAGCTTGTCCCTTGAAGCTTGACGCTTGTCGAAAAATCTGTACAACAATAATATCAAATAAATGCCTGATTTCTCCAAACGTTCATCGGCAATTGAAATAATGGATGATTTAAATTCATCGGGAACGATCATTGATCAAACCCTTCGCGAACTGGAGTTTATCAACACCTGGCTTGGGGGAAATGCGGTAACGCTACATGCGCTGGATAAAGTAGTTCAATCCAATCGTGGGATTAAAACTTTGAGCATAGCAGATCTTGGATGCGGGGGCGGCGATATGTTGCGATTAATTAATAATTGGGCAATTAAACGAAGTATTCAAGTGCAATTAACGGGCATTGATGCGAATCCCAACATCATCGCTTTTGCTAGAAATAATGTAGCGTTGCCAAATGTTCAATTTTGTTCTGTGGATATTTTCTCCGACGAATTCAAAAAGATGAATTTTGATGTTGTTGTAGGAACATTGTTCTTTCACCATTTTACCTCAGATCAGTTGATTGACTTCTTTCGCCAGCTCAGGCAACAAGTTAAGCTTGCGGTCATCATCAACGATATTCATCGTCATCCGTTGGCGTATCATTCCATCGCAATGCTTACAAAAACTTTTTCAAAATCTGCGATGGTTATTCACGATGCACCACTCTCTGTATTGCGTGCATTTAAGAAGGAAGAGCTGCGATTCATCTTCGATCAGGCCGGGTACCCGAAGTATACCATACAATGGAAATGGGCTTTCCGATGGGAGGTCGTATTATATCCATCTTGAAGCCGGGGTCTTGAATAAAATAACTGGCATAATTTTTACTAATTTTGATACAAGTCGTTCAGTTAGTTTTCGTAAACTGCTCCTTGTTGAAATGCGCGGTGAGACTAACACGATCAGTAATTATTAAATTCGGATCAATTCACAACTTATGCGCTACATACAACCCTTTATTTTCGTTATGCTAATCGCGTTACTTGCGGCATGCGCAAAAATGCCTTTTGGAAGCAAGGTACGTGAACCGTTTCAAGGCAATGCGTATGAATCCAATAACCGCTTTTGGCGGGCTAGCGGGAAAGGAACAAGCTTGCAGGATAACATTGCCCGGGGAAAGGCTGATATCGATGCAAAATCACAACTTGCAGGCCAGGTGAATACCACCATGAAACAGGTTGCTGATCAATATCTGGGTCAAACTGAAAACGCCGATGCCGCTGATGTTGCAGATAAGTTCCAAAGTTTGGTAAGACAGGTCATGAATACCGACATCGCCGATGTTCGGAAAATAGGTGAGGAGAAATACTTTAATGAGAAGAGTAATGAATACACCGTCTTTATTGCTTATGAAATTAAGAAGAACGCCATGCTCCGGTATATGAAGAAGCAGGCCAAGGTGGATAAAACTGTAAATGAGCGACAACGCGATCTTATTGAAAAAATAATTGACCAGGAACTGGAAAAGGCGGAAGCAGATGAATGAAGATCTGGAAGACCTACAAACAAAAAAGCACGCTGTGAACGTGCTCTTTTTATTTTCATTGATATCGATGGTTACGAAACCAGTTCAACACTCCTTTTAATGAAGCTTGTAAGCTCAGCTCCTGTTAACATGTTCTGTGATAACAATGCGAGATCACAAGCCTGTTTTGCGAGCTTCACTTTTTCTTCTTCTTGGTCAGCTTTCAAAATTTTCTGAACAATAGTGTGGTTGGCATTCACGGCCAGGTTATAATTATCGGGCATGGAACCCATGAAGGCGTAACCTCCACCTCCCGTGCGTGCCATGTCTTTCATCCTGCGCATAAATTCGCTCATGGTAATAACCACCGGGAATTCATCCGGTGACAGCGACTCGACGGCAACTGAAAATGATTTGTTGTTAATGGCCTTTTCGAAAATACCTTTTACATGGTCTTGTTCTTCCTGGCTCAACACGCTTTCTACTTTCGTGTCCTTGTCGATCAGCTTATCAACGGTATCGCTATCTACACGCTTGAGCTGAGTCTTTTCAAGTTTCTGTTCAAGTGAGTTGATGAAGTGACTATCTAAAACGCCATCGAGTTGAAGTACATCATATGATTTTGCCTTCGCAGCCTGGATGAAGCTATCCTGTTTGCCCGGATCAGAGCTGTATAAGTAAACCAGTTGCCCTTCTTTATCGGTTTGATTTGTTTTTACTTTCTCTTTGTATTCGTCCTGTGTAAAACATTGTTTGTCTACGTTTTTAAAGAGCACAAAATCTTTTGCTTTTTCATAAAACTTCTCATCGCTGATCATACCATATTTGATGAAGATGTTGATATCATCCCATTTCTTTTCAAAATCAGCGCGATCTTTTTTGAACAGTTCTTGTAATTTATCCGCTACCTTTTTGGTGATGTGCTGGCTGATCTTTTTTACACTGGTATCGCTTTGCAAGTAACTACGCGACACGTTTAGCGGGATGTCTGGTGAATCTAATACTCCGTGTAGAAGCATTAAGAAATCAGGTACAACATCCTTCACTTCATCGGTGATGAATACCTGCCGTGAATACAACTGGATTTTATTTTTCTGTAGTTCAAAATCGTTTTTCACTTTCGGGAAATATAGGATCCCGGTTAAACTGAAAGGAAAATCAACATTGAGATGGATCCAGAACAAAGGGTCTTCTGAAAACGGGTACAATGTTTTGTAGAAGGCAAGATAGTCTTCATCTTTCAGGTCTTTGGGTGACTTCGTCCAGAGTGGGGAAGGGTTATTGATAATCCGGTCTTTTTTAACCGTTTTGTATTTTGGTTTACCTTCTTCATCTACGCCATCTTCAACGCTTTCATCTTCGGTACCGAATTTGATTTCAACGGGTAAGAACTTACAGTATTTTTCAAGAATTCCCTTGAGTCTCCATTCATCCAAAAATTCTTCTGAATCGGCATTGATATGAAGGATCACATCGGTGCCACGTTCCGTGCGTGTAGCCGCAGACAATTCGAATTCAGTAGAGCCATCACATTCCCAGCGAGCTGCTTCATTTTCACCAACTTTATATGAACGCGAAATCACCTCCACCTTATCAGCCACCATAAAGGCAGAATAAAACCCTAGTCCGAATTTACCGATGATGTCTTTGGCGTCGCCTTTGTCCTTGAATTTTTCAACAAACTCGGCTGCTCCTGAGAAGGCAATCTGGTTAATGTACTTTTTAATCTCCTCGCCGGTCATACCCAGTCCCTTATCGCTAACGGTGATGGTTTTTTTCTCCTTGTCAAAACTCACATCAATTTGCAGTTCACCCAGTTCTCCATTGAATTCGCCCATGGAAGCAAGCTTCTTCAGCTTTTGAGTTGCATCTACTGCATTGGAAACCAACTCCCGCAAAAAGATTTCATGATCGGAGTAAAGAAATTTCTTGATAATCGGAAAAATGTTCTCCGTATGAATCGATATTGTCCCTTTTTCTAATGTTTCTGCCATAGTTGTCAGTTTTGATAGCTATAAAATAAAAAATCCTCGAAGCCCGAGGATTTCAAATGTTATTCCAGAAACGTTAAGATGTCAGGATGACAGTATTTCACCGCTTAAAAACATAGCGTGTGATGAAGATACCATTCCCGTCGGTCTCTCCTGCATCGCTCTCCACGCCACTTGAAACGAACACGAGTTCCCAGCCTTCTTTTGCCATTTCAGTGAGTTTGGAGGAGATAACAGCGTCGTTAGAAGCGATGTTCTGAAAATTTATGCCCGCCGCACTGTAAAAGTTCAGCAACTTGGTTTCATCAAAATTCTCGATTTTGATGTCATCGCGTTTTACATCACCCTGGTCAGACTTTTTGCCATTCGTCCGCGATGTAGTTAATGGTTTATAATCCGCCGGATCTTTATGGTCGATAATCCGGGACCGCCCGATTCCCATAGGAACAATGGATTCAATGGTGGTTACTACCCGGTATTCCTGTGCAGATGCCACAATACAAACCAGTAGAAGGAGTACGGTTAAGCTGTTTTTAATCATAGTATTAAATTATACAACCTTATACTTCAAACCCTGAATTTTGTTTCAGCTCCGAAAAAAAGAAATTCTTAACTCGCGCTTAACTCGCGCAAGCGTCTCGCTTAGGCGCAAATAAAATTGAGCATCCCCTTAAGGCGAAGCAGAATACCAAGATCTGCATTAAAGTACCGTTAGGATGACATATTGGTAGGACTCCAATCACAATAAACAACAAGTGCCGTAGGCACGACATAAAACGCGTTAGAAATGCATACCGACCTAAGGGCTCGTCATGAACAGCTACGACTCCCCGCCAACTTCTCAACCGACGTGCATTCTATCGTCTCATCAAACCATTATCCTACAACGTAGTCTTTTCCGGAACACTGCGACGAAGGTGCTTTTCGAAAAACTTTTCCATGGCACCGTAAAACTCGAATTGATTTTCCTGATTGTAAAAACCGTGACCTTCATTGTCCTTAACGATGTACTCTACCGCAAGCCCTTTTTTCTGCAAAGCTTCTACGATTTGATCTGACTCAGCTTTATTGACCCGAGGATCATTGGCTCCCTGAACCACAAGCAACGGACATTTTATTTTATCGATGTTATTAACCGGAGATACCTTTGCGAGCGCAAGGCTATCAGCCTTTGGATCACCAACCATTTCGTATAACATTTTACGATAGGGCTCCCAATATGGCGGTATCGAATTCATGAACGTAAACATGTTTGATACACCAACATAATCTACAGCGCAAGCATACAATTCAGGGGTTTTTGTAATACCTGCAAGTGTGGCATAGCCGCCGTAACTTGCGCCGTAAATGGCAATGCGTGTTGAATCGGCGATCCCTTCGTTGATCAGCCACCGTACACCATCGGTGATATCGTCTTGCATGGTCCCGCCCCATTCTTTAAACGAGGCTTCCCAGAATTTTCTTCCATATCCGGTCGATCCCCTGAAATTCATTTGTAACACAGCATAACCACGGTTGGCAAGGAATTGAATTTCCGGATTAAATCCCCATCCATCGCGTGCCCAGGGCCCACCGTGTGGGTTTACAACCACCGGAAGATTTTTAGGATCTACGCCTTTCGGTAAGGTGAGGTAACCATGAATGGTAAGCCCGTCACGCGACGTGTAGGTAATGGGTTGTACGCGTGCCATGTTTTTTTCCTTTAGCCAGGGTTTGAAGTCAGCAAGTTTGGTGAATTGGTCCCCGTTCACATCGTAGAAATAATACCCGCCGAAATAACGATCACTGTTCACGTAGACCAAGAGCTTATCTTCTGCTTTATTTTTGCGTGCAATGAAGAAAGCGTAATCCGGAATTTCTTTTTCAATTTTTTCAACGATGGATTTTGTTTGATCATCCACTACATGGCGTTGTGGTTTATCAGTTTGATAATAGATCTCCGTAATGACTTTTCTTTTGCGTGAATAATCAAATCCGTCGAGGTCCACATCAGGATGTTCATAGATTACTTTGATTTCTTTCGCGGTGTTGGGATCAAACTCTACAAGCGCCGTTTTATCCCGCCCAATATTCGATAACGCATATAAATTTTTGTTGTCGAACGTAAAAATTACCGGGCTTAATGTTTCTCTAAACGAAGTAGTGAGGACCGTTTTAAAAGGATGCTTTTCAGTTTCACGATATAACAAGCTGTTGTTTACACCATCACTTGTTACTGCGGCTCTTATTTTTCCTTCATGATCGGTAACCCACCCCGTAATATTTCCCGGATTCTCTGCCACCATGGTCATCTCTCCGGTATTGGTATTCAATAAATAGACATCAAATAACTGTGCGTTTCTTTTGTTATGCTGAATAAGCAATTCGTTGGGTCGGTCCTCGAGGATATCAACCACCGAAGCCTGTACTTTTTCGAATGGTGTATGATCAACGAGGTTTGATCCGTCCGGTTTAACGGAAAGGATATGCGTATTTTCATCACCGCCAACATCTTTAACATAAATAATACGTTCGTCACTTTCCCATTCAGCATTATAAATGCTTCTTTCTGTTTCGGCGGTAAGCGGTATGGCCGTAGTATCACCAAGCTTCTGGAAAAACACATTCATTCTTCCCTGATGTGGCGCGCGAAAGAGAATCATTTCTCCGTTGGGCGAAATGCGATAACCGGCACGCAACGGATCTTTAAAAAAATCTTCCATTGCCACAGGCTGAGCTGGATCTTCCTTAGTGAGTTTTTCTTCGGTTCTACATTGTGTTAACGCAAAGAAAACCAGGGGCAAAATTGCCAGGCAGAAGGGTCTTTTCATAACAGCTGGGTTTGATTGAAAGTAAATCTAAGCAATCATCCCAACTGGTGAAATGGGTTAGATTAAAATTACCGCAAGCGATCTGAGTCGCGAACAATCCTTTCGTCGCGGCGAATGAACCGCATGGCCAGCCAATTGCAGAGTACGGCCACGGCAGGTAACCACAAACCAAGGCTATAACTACCACCGCGTTCGTTAAGAAAGGTATTTCCAAAATAAACCGCCGCACCTAGCCCACCAGCCAGAAAAAGTGAATTAAGGGCACCCAGTTTTATCTGGAGCATACGGTTTTTATATTTTCCAATTTCAATAACGGTTAGCATCATAGAAGCCATAAGAAGCACGGCGGTGAGGGCATAGGGCACGTAGAGTGTCGATTTAACCCCGTTTTCGGTAATCGAATAATGCAAGGCGTATAATTCATAAGTCTTTTCGCCGGATTCATAGATCCAGATCGGCAGAAAGATTGAACCGATTAAACTAAGGATAGCGATCAACAGAAATACAGTTTGAATTCTTTGCCACATGTGCGTGTTCAGTTAAATTGCTGGCAAAAGTAAAAATAAAATCAAACCGATCTATTAGAGCCTGGATCTTTCAATTCAACTGGAACTGATTTGAGGTAATCTTGCTTTGTTTTCATTAACTCTCGCGACTGTGCGTCAAAGAATTTAGCATCTACCCAATGCGGTAAGAAGCGATTAAATGAAAAGAAATGCGTTGGTCTATGTTTGACAGGTATTGAAACAGATTTTACACATTATGCTAACTTTTAAACATGCGCTATTTTTTTGAAGTCAGCTATAAAGGAACAAGTTACAATGGGTGGCAATCGCAAAATAACGGCATTGGCGTACAAGCTGTTCTGGAAAATGCCTTAAGCAAAATATTGCGGAACCCGGTTGAAGTAACCGGAAGTGGCAGAACGGATACTGGTGTTCATTGTGAACAACAGTTTTTTCATGTAGATACCGACAAAATTGATGAGATCCAGCTTCGTCAAAAAATGAATTCTTTTCTTCCTTCCGACATTGCCATTCATTCCATTCACGCGGTTCGCGACGATGTGCATGCGCGGTATGACGCGATCGAACGAACATATAAATACCGAATTGTGCGGGAGAAGGATCCGTTTACCTACGGCATGCGATGGCACTTCTTTAAGCCGCTCAATGTTGAAAGCATGAATCAGGCTGCAGCCTTATTAATCGGCCAGCAGGATTTTGAATGCTTTAGCAAGGTAAATACAGATGTAAATCACTTTCTTTGCGACATTAAACTGGCAAGGTGGACTGAAGAAGAGCATACACTGGTGTTCACGATTACGGCAAACCGTTTTTTACGTGGTATGGTAAGAGCAATCGTAGGTACATTGATCAATGTGGGTACGGGCAGCATCACAGAGAATGACGTTAAAGCGATATTGAAAAGTCGTGATCGCAAAAAAGCCGGCGCGAACGTACCAGCTCAAGGCTTATTTCTGGTGCGCGTGAAGTATCCGGAAACAATTTTTTTAAAAAAATAAAAAATAATTCATCCGATATCAGTGGAGAAAGAAAAAGTAAGTAGCGGAAACATTCTGGATTGGTCTGTCCTCAGCCGGCTGATGCGTTTTGTAACACCGTACCGTTGGCGATTCAGTAGTGTTATTTTTCTCACGATCTTATTAGGCGTTTTAGCACCAACACGTCCGATCCTCATTCAGTATACCCTCGACAACCACGTGGCTGAAGGAAACTATAATGCGATGGTTTGGGTCATGATTATCCTGGTGGGGTTGCTTGTTCTTAACTCCATTGCACAATACGCCCATACCTACCTTTCGGGATGGCTTGGCCAGCAAATTATTCGTGATATCAGATCGAGGTTATACAATCACATCATCAGCCTTCGGTTAAAGTTCTTTGATAAAACGCCAATCGGAAGATTAGTTACCCGTACGATCTCGGATGTAGAAACACTTTCGGATGTTTTTAGCGAAGGATTGGCAGCTATGGTAGGCGATCTTTTACAGATTGCTTTTATTCTCGGATTCATGTTTTACCAGGATTGGCGACTCGCTTTACTCAGCTTGTCAACAATTCCCCTATTGCTTATTAGTACGTATGTTTTTAAGGAGAAGATTAAGGTGGCTTTTAATGATGTGCGTAATGCGGTATCGAATCTCAACACCTTCGTGCAGGAACACCTTACGGGTATGAACATCGTGCAGATCTTTGGCAGTGAAAAGCACGAATATGAAAAGTTCAGACGGATTAATGATGAACATAAGCAAGCCAACCTTCGTTCTGTTTTATACTACTCGGTTTATTTCCCGGTAGCTGAAATTATTTCTGCAGCCGGTATCGGATTGCTTGTGTGGTATGGCGCCAAAGGGGTAATCAACATGGAAGAAACCAATATTACGGTTGGCAAGCTCATTGCATTTATCATGTATATCCAAATGTTTTTTCGCCCAATCAGAATGATTGCAGATCGATACAACACCCTGCAGATGGGCATAGTAAGTTCTTCGCGTATACTAAACTTACTGGATAACGATGAACATGTACAGGTGAACGGTACGCACAAGCCGGATCACGTCCGCGGTGAGGTTAAACTTGATAATGTTTGGTTCGCCTATAATGAGCCTGAGTATGTATTGAAAGGAATAGACATCGACATCAAGGCTGGTGAGACCATCGCACTGGTCGGTGCCACAGGTGCAGGAAAATCCTCGATCATTAATTTGTTAAACCGGTTTTACGAAGTTAATCGTGGTTCCATTACTATTGATGGTGTTGACTTATCCAGGTACGAACTGGGTACCTTGCGAAAAAACATTGGCGTTGTACTGCAGGATGTGTTTCTTTTTTCGGATACGATTTACAATAACATCAGCCTTGATAATCCAGAAGTTACCGAGGACATGGTTTGGCACGCGGCGGATTTGGTTGGTGCAAGAAAATTTATTGAGCGTTTGCCGGGTAAGCTTCACTATAACGTGATGGAACGTGGGGCAACACTTTCAGTAGGACAACGGCAGCTGATTTCCTTTATCAGGGCCATGGTTTATGACCCTAAAATTCTTGTACTCGACGAAGCTACTTCTTCTGTTGATAGTGAAACAGAAGAAATGATTCAGCAGGCCATTGATAAAATGATGAATGGTCGTACCTCCATTGTAATCGCCCATCGTTTATCTACGATTAAAAAAGCGGATAAGATTATCGTGCTGGACCATGGCGAAATTAAGGAATCAGGAACGCACGAAGAACTGATTGCCCGGGAGGGCTTTTACTTTCAACTCCACAGAATGCAGTATAAAGAGTTTGTTTGATTTACCGGCCGTTTAAAATCAGCCCGTATTCACGATATACACGGCAAAACAAACTATATTTGTCTCTAATGCACTGGAGAAAACCCCTTATTCTGTGTTTACTTTGCGCGTTGTGTCTTCCGGCTCTTGCACAGAGACAAAAGTCACGGGCGGGTAAAAGCACCTATACCCAAAAACGGTATAATTACAATTCGGCGCGCGTTCGTGGAGCAAAAGCGAAAGTGGTTTGCCCGATATTTGAGCACAGTAAGTATCCTTACCATGGTATTGGTTTTAAACTTGGCGATCCTTTTGCGATAACCTATAAATATTACGCGAGTTCTAAATTTGCCGTCGCAGTAGATGTAGGACGCCCTGCAAGTAGTTTGTACAGCCGTTATTATGGTGACAAATTTGACGAGTATGTTGTACGTGATACATTTTCTACCAGCGATGCTTTTATCGTTCCCATTACGCATAAGGTAAAACTTGATATTGTTGGTGACATTAAACTCCTCTACCATTTTGATGTTACCAAGATATCACAGGGATTACAATTCTATGTGGGAGCCGGCTGGGAAATCAGAAAAACAAAAGTCCAATACGACTATACCTATTCCCTGGGTGAATTTAACAGCGTAGACGAGTTTGGCCGGTTTGAGCGCGACCGGTTGACCATGGGCCCGGAACTCGTGATGGGAATTGAGTATTCATATTTCAGCATTCCCATTTCAGCCTTTATGGAATTGGAACATTTCACAGACATACACGCCGATCCCGGCACGACGCGACTTCAGGGTGGTGTGGGCCTTCGTTATATATTCTAAAGCGGATAACAAAAAACTTTTAATCCTGCGAAGTCTCTTCCGCTTCTTCAACGCGGCCTTGTTTTTCATAGAGGTCGCGATAGATGCTATCTCTTTCCAGAAGCGATTCGTGTGTGCCTTCTTCAACGATCTGCCCATCCATCAGCACAATGATTTTACTTGCAAGCTTTGCCGACGACACCCGATGAGATATAATAATCGTGGTTCGACCCTGCATGATACGCTTCATGCTGTTCAGAATGTTGTGTTCTGTTTTGGTGTCCACGGCCGATAAAGCGTCATCGAGCATGAGTATTTTAGGCTCCCGCACAATGGCGCGTGCAATGGATACACGTTGTTTTTGTCCACCGGATAATGTGATCCCGCGTTCACCGACACGGGTAGAAAAACCCTCGGGAAAATTCATGATGTTCTGGTATACATCAGCATCTTTGGCGGCCTGAGTAATCTTGCTTTCTTCCCTTTCTTCAATCCCAAAACCGATGTTATTAAAAATCGAATCGCTGAACAGGAACACATCCTGTGGCACATAACCGATCTGACTGCGTAATGATGTTAGCTGATAATGTGTAATGGGAATGTTATCAATCAATATTTCTCCCTGATCAATATCGTATAACCGAGAAATAAGATTTGAAACGGTACTCTTGCCTGAACCGGTTGTTCCAATAATAGCAAGCGATTCGCCGGGATTAATCTGGAAGGAAATATTTTTTAACGCTTTTATTCCGGTATCGGGATAAGTGAAGCTAACATCCTTGAATTCAATCTTTCCTTCGATCGACCGCTCAAGGTTTTTGGCAGAAAAAATATTGGTTTGTGTGTGAAGAAATTCATTGATTCTTTTTTGAGAAGCTTCAGCACGTTGCACCAGGCTGGTCGTCCATCCAAGCGAAGTAACAGGCCATGTTAGCAAGTTTACATAAATGATAAATTCAGCAATGTTACCGAAAGTAAGATTGCCTTGAATTACCTGTTGACTTCCCGCATAAACTGTGAGTATCGTACTTAAGCCAATTAGCCCCATGATGAGAGGAAAAAACAACGACTGAACACGTGTAAGCTTAAGAGAATGTTTCCTGTAAGCATTGTTTTCTTTCTCAAACTTGGTAGCCGATTCATGCTCACGGTTAAATGATTTTAATACACGGATTCCACTGAATGCTTCCTGGACAAACGTTGAAAGACGCGATTGCTTTTGCTGAATTTCCTCAGAACGTTTTTCAATTTTATTGTTTACAATAAAGATACTGAGCGACAAAAATGGAAGTGGACTTAAAGCATACCATGTTAGCGTTGAACTGATGGAAAACATGTAGGGAATGATCATAAGGAAAAGCGTAACCAATGTTAATCCGTACATGATCGCGGGGCCAATGTACATCCTTACCCGTCCAACATCTTCAGAGATCCGGTTCATCAGATCCCCGGTATTGTTTTTCCTGTAAAAGCTTAAAGGAAGGGATTGATAATGTTCAAAGATTTCATTTTTCAGGTCATACTCAATCAGCCGTGACATCACGATCAGCGTTTGCCTTACAAAGTAAAGGAACAAGCCGCGTAAAAAAGCCATCACCAATATCAACGCTGCATAAATCAGAATACCAAAGGCGAATATCTGGAAGAAATCCGCTTGAAGGGAAGTGCCTTCAAAAGATTCATATATCTGAATATTGTCAACAACAAGGTCGAGCGCATGGCGAACGACCTGGGCCGGAATAATCTGAAAAACGTTTGAGATGATAATAAAAAGTGTACCGAGAACGAGATGCCACTTGTATTTATACAGGTATTTATTGAGGTACTTAAGTTCTTTCATTCCAAAATATTTGGCCTGCCCGGCGGAATACAAAATATCCTTTTCACCTCAATGCAAACGTTTGAAATACAATAATTTTGCATATCTGTTTGCCACATTTTTGGCAGGTACACGGGTTTAAAACTAACACAATCAAACGTAAAAAGTTTAATTATGGAGATCAAAGAACTGGAAAAAGTACAGCATGCGGGGTTATTCGGTACACTTGCTCAATCAGGCCATGAACAAATTGTCTTTTGCAACGATACGGCCACTGGTCTTAAAGCCATTATTGCCATTCACAATACAACCCTCGGACCGGCGCTGGGCGGAACACGGATGTGGAACTATACAAACGAACACGAAGCGCTTACCGATGTGTTAAGGTTATCACGCGGGATGACGTTTAAGGCGGCCATCAGCGGATTAAACCTCGGCGGAGGTAAAGCTGTCATTATCGGTGACGCACATACCATGAAATCAGAACAATTTCTCAGAAGATTTGGAAAATTTGTAAACAGCCTGAATGGTAAATACATCACAGCAGAAGATGTAAACATGAAAACTGCTGACATGGAGTATATCAACATGGAAACAAAGCATGTAACGGGTTTACCGGAATCAATGGGTGGCGGTGGTGATCCATCTCCGGTTACGGCCTATGGGGTTTATATGGGCATGAAAGCCACGGCAAAAAAAGTTTTTGGATCAGATAACCTGAATGGAAAAAAAATAGCTGTGCAGGGAATCGGACAAGTCGGGTTACATCTGGTTGAACACCTCGTTAAAGAAAACGCTGAAGTGTACATTACCGACATTGTGGCTGATCGTGTTAAATCAGTGGCTAAAACCTGGAAGGTTCAAGGCGTAGACCAAGCTGATATTTATGATCTTGACGTCGATATTTTTTCGCCTTGTGCGTTGGGCGCCACGCTGAACGACGATACAATCCCACGCTTAAAATGCGCAATGATTGCTGGGGCTGCCAACAATCAGTTAAAAGATGAAGAAAAACATGGTTATATGCTCATCGACCGCAGCATTGCCTACGCACCGGATTTTCTAATTAATGCAGGAGGACTGATCAACGTGTATAATGAATTAGGTGGAACATACAATCGTAAGCGCGTAATGGAACAAACCGAAAAAATTTATTCTACTTGTTTAAGCATTCTCGATAAGGCGTCTGAGGACCAGATTTCGTCCCAGGCGGCAGCCATTCAACTCGCTGAGAAAAGAATCGAACAAATTGGAAGAATTAAAATGACGTTATAGCCGCCAGGGGGCCCGATAACCTGGAAAACTAACCGGTTTTAAAAACAATTAGAATGTCCCGTTGGCATAAGCTGACGGGATATTCTATTTTTGTGACGTTTACAATTTCTTACTTATCGTTCTTTATCATGCTTAATCGAAGGAGTCTACGGGTAAAAGTTATGCAAAGCTTATTTGCCCTGCAACAATGCAAGGATGCGAATCATCAATTGAGTCTGGATCAGATTAATGAGGCATTCCTACCGGATTTAAATTCGATGGAGGTGCAGGATAAAACGTTGTTGAATGCTCAGAAAAAAACAGCATCCAAGTTATTCGAAAAGGCTTTTGCCAACGGAGAATCAAAAGTCGAGTCCGACGATAAAAAGATTCAAAAAGTCGTAAACGATTCATTTCATTTTTATGCGGTACAATGCAAAAAGGATACAGGATTCTTTTTAAAAAATCTCATTAGCGAGGTAGAGCGCATCTACGACCATTATATCGCTGTGCTGAGTTTGCCTCCGGCCTTTGCCCGCATCGCTGAAGCTGATAAAAAAGTAAGTCATAAAAATTTTGTCAGCAACATCTACATTAAGGCCCTCGGCAATCATCAGGAACTTCAGAAACAGGCTTTGAAATTAGGTAAACACTGGAATGATAAAACCGACGTCGTGAAGGGCTGGTTTCGCGATGTGGTTCGTCAGGATAGTGAATATCTGCATTACCTGGATAAAAAGACCATTACCACCGATGATCAGAAAAAGTTCATCAATCATTTATTTAAGAAGGTAATTCTCGGAAAAACCATTATAAACGAATACTTTGAAGAGGAGGTATTGCGGTGGAGTGAAGATAAGGACATTGTGAAAGGCATGGTGGAGAAAACAGTAAAGTCATTTAATCCGGAAGCCGAGGCTTTCTTTACCCTTTATACCCTTTCGGTGAACTGGGACGAGGACAAGGACTTTATCGAAAAGCTTTACGACACAGCCACTACGTTAGATCCAGAATACAAAGAGCTCATTGCGCAGAACACGCGGAATTGGGAAGTTGAACGCCTCCCGTTAACCGACCGTATGATTCTGGAAATGGCGATTGCCGAACTGCTGGTGTTCCCGAACATTCCAGTGAAGGTTACCATCAATGAGTATATTGAACTTGCTAAAAATTATAGTACACCGAATAGCCGGCAATTTATCAACGGCATTCTTGACGTTATCGCGAAAGATTTGAAGGAACGCGGTAATTTGAAGAAAAGCGGAAGAGGACTTATCGATAATAAATAACTTGTTTCCATAACCCTCTCCTCCGGAGCTCGTCCGGAGAAGGCAGGGTGAGGCCAAAAACAACTACACGGAACGACATTGTCGATATTAATAAATAATTTAAATGAGAGGCGGAAACGATATAAACGCGTCTTTTTTTTAAACAATTAACCGCTTGCTCAGACAGAATTCATGGCCGGCGTTTGTTAAAATTTGTTAAAATTTTGAATTTGCAACTTAAGCAAAATTAATTTACAGTTTTTATGGGTAAAAAGAGTGGAAGTACACTAATCGCTTTTTTGGCAGGGGCTGCAACAGGCGCAATACTGGGAATTTTGTATGCACCCGACAAGGGGACAAATACCCGCGAAAAGTTATCTTTTCAGTTGGATAAATACCGTACGCTGCTGCAGGAATTGATTGACGATTTTATTTCCGGTAAAGAGACACCATTAACATCGGAAGCAAAATCGCAAGGACAAAAGGTAGTTGACGAGGCAAAAAGTAAAGCCGAAAGATTATTGGAAGATGTTGACGAACTTCTGGAACAGATTCGCGGTAAAAAGAGTTAATACTGACATAGCCTTGAATTAGGCACGTAAGAATGATGTATTGAAACAGAACAAGCGTAAATATAAAATGAAACACACTATCTTAAAATCGGTAACAACGTTAATTGTACTTGCTGTTTTAGCGACAGGATGCAAAGACAAAGCAGCAGAAAAACGAATTGCAGCGCTGGAGAGTGAACTTGCGGAAATGAAGGGAAATAAAGCGGTGGAAACAAAATCGCCGGTTGTAACGGGTGAGGCAGCATCAACCAATGAAGAACCTGATGGCCCGGTAGCTGTTATAAATTTCCCCAACAAGGAACATGACTTTGGAACAATCAAAGAAGGCGCTGTTGTAGAACATACATTCTCATTTACCAATAACGGAGAAGTGCCATTGATCATTTCAAACGCACAACCTTCCTGCGGTTGCACAGTTCCCGATTGGACTAAAGAGCCGATACCGGTAGGCGGAACAGGTTTTGTAAAAGCTAAGTTTGACAGCAATGGAAAACCTAACCTTCAGCAAAAGACCATCACAGTTACGGCCAATACATTTCCGAAACAAACGGTGTTAAAATTCAAAGCGATGGTAACACCCAAACTACAGGAACCTCCTGCGAACGGTCCGCTGAAACAGTAAACCTTTATAGAAATTTATTCTCGGACATCCCAATCCATTTTAAACGTGGATTGGGATGTTTCTTTTAAATGCAATACCTTTGGCTCCTTAATTTAATTACATATGTTTTCAATTATCATACTACAAGCTTCCTCCGGCAGTAATCCTCAGTTCTTCATCATGATGGGGCTTATGGTTGTCATCTTCTACTTTTTTATGATTCGCCCGCAACAAAAGAAAGCAAAGGATCAGAAGAAGTTTATTGAAGACCTTAAGAAGGGTGACTATATCGTAACCATCGGGGGAGCGCACGGATACATTGCAGAAATGGAAGGCGATACGTTTGTTCTTGAAGTGGAAAAAGGAGGTCGTATCCGGTATAATAAAACTGCCATTTCTTTGGAAGCCACAAAGGCCGCAGCTAAGAAATAAAAGTTTAGTATCGTTGAAGGCGATGGAACAACACGCGGTTAATTTTCTTCATGGGTGTAATAAAATCTATATTCAATGTACTTCGTTTTAATAGCAGAAATTGGCGTGCCGTAATGCTATGTGTTTTTGCCGCTACGATTTTCTGGCTTTTTAATTCGTTGAATAAAGATTATACGACGAATGTTACATTCCCCGTAAGATTTGAATACGATGAAGAAAACTACATCCCTGTAAAACCGCTTCCTGCCGGTGTACGCATTAACGTAACCGGTATGGGTTGGGATCTTTTCCGCAGAAGCCTTGGCTTTAATATTCCTCCGCTTGTAATTCCACTGGAGCGCCCTTCCGACATAAAAAAAATAGTTGCTATTCCAGCATTGTTTGCATATCAGGTGGAACGCCTTGATATAAACTTCGTGGTATCGGATACTTTTCGCATTGCAATCGAGCCTAAGTCAAATCGGTGGATAAGCCTCCAGCTTGATCCATCATCGATTCATCTTGAAAAAGATTACATCAGGATCAGTGAACCAAGGCTTCGGCCCGATTCAATTTATATAGAAGGCCCGCTGCCTTTGGTTAACAGCTTTGCCGAGCCAGTGATCCTTAAACTTGACGAAAGAAAAGTCGATTCCGATTATTCAGAAGATGTAGAAGTTG
>DASPIZ010000030.1:0-29026 GCA_035628875.1 Ohtaekwangia sp.
GGATGCTCTACCTCGACACGCTTTTGCGTAGAGCGGAGAAACGGATTTGAACCGTCGGCCTTCCCGCTTTGAGGCATGATGCTCTACCTCGACATGCTTTTTGCTTAGAGCCGAGAATGGGAATTGAACCCACGACCTTCCCGTTTGAGACGGGATGCTCTACCTCACATTGTTTAGTATTTAAGAGCCGAGAAACGGATTTGAACCGTCGACCTGCTGATTACGAATCAGCTGCTCTACCCCTGAGCTACCTCGGCAAACAATTTCAAATCTGGAACCTTGTTGTCCAACCCTTGAACCTTGAACTTTGAACTTTGAACTTTAAAATTAGACGGCAAATCCGGTAAAACCAATAACAAACAATTCATTAGTTTAGCGGCGGCAAATCCGTAACTTTCCGACTGATGCTTTCGAAAAAATGCAAATATGCGATTCATGCGCTGGTTCACATGGCGCGGGAGCCGGAAGAAAAATTTCTGATTAAAGATATCTCACTGGCGTGTAACATTCCTAAAAAATTCCTGGAAGCCATTCTGCTGGATTTGAAACGGGCAGGGGTTTTAGGCAGCAAACAGGGAAAGGGTGGAGGTTATTTTCTACGTAGGCAACCTGCCGATGTTAATCTTGCTGAGGTGGTTCGGTTGTTTGATGGCGCTATTGCGGCTGTGCCGTGTGCAACGTATAAATTCTATGAGTCGTGTGATGAATGTGAAGATGAGGAAACCTGTACAGTGCGACACTCGTTCCTGGCAGTGCGGAATGCTACCGTGGAAATGCTGAAAGGAGATACGCTGGAGACCATGGTGAAACGCGAGTCCAAACTAATCGCACGAAAAAAACGTTAACCGGGCAGACCTGAAAGAATTTGCGAACCTTATGAGGGCACAAATCGTATTTTTATATTTAATGTTTAACTAAAACCCTATATAATTATGTCACTTAGATTAGGCGATATAGCCCCGGATTTTACCGCTGAGACCACCCAGGGAAAAATTAATTTTCACGAATGGCTGGGCAATGGTTGGGGTGTTCTTTTTTCACATCCTGCCGATTTTACGCCGGTATGTACTACAGAACTTGGCGCCATGGCAAAGTTGGGTCCTGAATTTGAAAAGCGTAACGTGAAGATACTTGCCATCAGTGCGGATCCGCTGGATTCTCATCATAAATGGATTGGTGATATCAACGAGACACAAAACACATCCGTAAATTATCCGCTTATCGCTGACCCTGAATTTAAAGTGGCTAACCTGTATGGGATGATTCACCCGAATGTTACCGATAAATTTACAGTGCGTTCTGTTTTTGTGATCGGACCGGATAAAAAAATCAAACTAACAATTACTTATCCCGCCACTACCGGAAGAAACTTCAACGAAATCCTTCGTGTTGTGGATAGTCTGCAGCTTACCGCTGATTATAGTGTAGCGACACCTGCAAACTGGAATCATGGTGACGATGTGATCATTAGCGGAGCCGTTAAAGATGAAGATATTGCGGCTAAATTTCCAAAAGGTCATACACGCGTGAAGCCATATTTAAGGACCACGCCACAACCGAATATTAAATAACATTATTGAATGCCTCCTAAAAAACGGAGGCATTTTTATTTTAAGGACATTTCAACGCGAAACTATTGTGCTTCTGTTTCGTTTTGATGGTTGTTGATTCTTTAGCTCAGATTTACCTATCATACAAACATGACACAAAAAACATACGCAATTGTTGGAGGTGGTATTGGTGGTTTAACATTGGCCATTGCGCTCCAGCAAAAGGGATATGCTGTAACGGTTTATGAAAATGCGCCCGTGATCAAACCATTAGGGGCCGGTATTGTACTTGCAGGAAATGCCATGAAGGCTTTTGCTACAATAGGTTTGGATCAGCAAGTTCTCAAGGCGGGTAAAGAAATGAAGGAGTTTGTGATATTTGATCAACAAGGCGAAACACTTAGTCGGGCCGATGCGGAAAAAATTAATGCAAAGTTTGATGTGGTGAACACACTCACACTGCATCGCGCTGATCTTCATGCCGTCTTATTAAATCAACTTGCTCCGGGGACGGTATTGCTTGATAAAAATTGTATCGACTTTAAACAGGAACACGACCGGGTAACACTTTTCTTTGGTGATGGTTCTGCCGCATCCGCAGATGCAGTTATCGCCGCCGATGGAATCCATTCTATTTTTAGAAAACGTCTGTTGCCCTCCGTTAATCTTCGATATTCAGGGTATACTTGCTGGCGCGCTGTCGTTGATCAACAGCCAGAAGGATTTAATGATTCAGTAGCTTCTGAAACCTGGGGCGCAGGCCTTCGTTTTGGAACTGTACCGTTAAGTAATAACAGAGTGTATTGGTTTGCTACGGCCGATGCACCAATGAAAGATGCTGGCATAGCTGCGTTTACACCCGATTTGCTGGGTGATTTGTTTAAAGATTTTCATGCACCTATTGAAAATATAATCCGACAAACGAAACAAGCACAGCTTATTCACAACGACATTATGGATTTTGTCCCAGTAAAGCAATTTGCATTTGGTCCTATTGTATTGATGGGTGATGCTGCCCATGCAACTACGCCTAACCTTGGACAGGGCGCGTGTATGGCCATTGAAGATGCTGTAATCCTTGCAAATTGTATTTCAAAATCAAATGATGTAAAAAATGCGTTCGTCAATTTTGAGCGACAACGAATTAACCGTACAACAAAGATTGTCAATACCTCTTTCAGCCTTGGAAAAGTAGGCCAGTTCAAGAACCCATTGCTTGTAAAGATAAGGAATGCTGGTATGCGTTTAACACCAGCGCGTGTTGCGGAAAAGCAACTTAAGTTTTTGTATGACATTTCCTTTGCTTAGTTTTTAATCTTACTTGGTCATGCATTTTCGCGAAGCAACAAAGAAGGATATTCCTGCCATATTAGCTTTACATCAGGCCGTCGCTGAAGCTGGAGGGATTGCCAGACGCCCCCATGAGATTACCCACGCATACGTTAAAACGTTCACAGAACAAAGTACAACGGGTGGGCTAATCATTGTATGTGAAGATCCGGTAAATCCTAACCATCTTATTGCCGAAGTTCATGCCCACAAAAAAGGAGTAGCAGCGTTTAATCATGTGTTGTCAAACCTTACAGTCGTTGTTCACCCAAATCATCAGGGAAAGAAAATCGGTCGTACCATTTTTACGATTTTTCTTGAGGAGATTGCTCTTCATCGTAACGATATCGGTAGAGTTGAATTAATCGCACATGAAAGTAATGCCAGGGCAATTTCTTTGTATCAATCCCTTGGGTTCGTAATTGAGGGACGAATGGAAATGCGGTTCAAATTACCGGATGGAAAATACGAAGCTGATATTCCAATGAGTTGGAAGAATCCAAATTTTGAAACTGACTAAATGCTCAAACCTCCCAGGGTAAATCCGACGGGTAATTGCTCTCGTAATGTAATCCGATATTGTGTTTCTTTAGTTTGGTGGCGGCTTCTTTTAAGACAGCTTTATCCTTTTTACGTTCACGCACTTTCCGAATGATGATATACCTTATTCTTTCAGGAAACATGTCGGCTATTTTCAAATAGGTAGTAAGGTCGCGTTGCGTATTGTCACCAATAAGAATAAATTTCTTGTTTGGAAAAAGCTCCATCAGCTTTCCAAGTGTATTCATCTTGTGCGAATGTTTTTTACCCAGTAGTCTTCTGATTACCATGTCGCGCATCCGGATGTATTGCTTCAGGAATAAAGGTCCTGGAGGAAACTCGTTGATGGTTAAAAACCGGTATAACATGGGATAGAGATTCTGCTCACTATTACTGAGGTAAAAGGAATGAGTTCCGGCCAGCGAAAAACGTTTGATCAGGTGCGACATGTCCTTCACCGCCTTGCGTTTTTCGACTGTAGTGAAAAGAAGTGTGCGAATCTGTCTGAATTTATTTTTGATAAAAGAGTGGATCAGTGTATCGTCAAGGTCAGAAATAACAATGGTATGTGAGTCAACTGCATGAATGCGGTTTGGATACAAATCTTCTGTGAGCTGTACCGATTCGCCGGTAGAAAGCAGGGTTATATTGACTAATTTCGTTTGTTGTTCAAGCAGGTCTACCTCACACCAAAAACCACCGGAAATATCGGTTTTACCTTTAACAACACCATGATCGAACTGCATTTCGAATTTTTCATGGGCAATAGCACGGGTACGATAAAGGCCAACAATAGTTCGAAAGTTTCTAAACCAACTGAAATCTTTAAAGCTCAGATCCCGCACGGGGGAATAAGCAAGTTTTCCAAAGAAAATATTTGTTGTGCCGTTGGTAAGGCCATAGAAGCTTAGCAGGACAGGCATTTTATTCTTCATTACCAGCGAATATTTTAAGGGCAGCAGAAATGATATCGATTTTAAGCTCCGTTACTTCGCCGATATATTCTCCGTCTATTTGAAGATGTGCCTGTGGTGTGATTTTTATTTTAGCCTGATTACATGTGATCACGTCAGAAAACATTTTTGGATCGATAAAAATGTTCATCGCAGTTAATCCTGCTTTGATAGCCGACTCCAAGTCTATACGCTGGACATTACAAATTTCAAATTTACCATCGGAAACGGATCCATTAGAAATCTGGACACCAGTTCCATATTTATGGGCATTGGCAATCATCAGCATATATCCTTCTTTGGAAATAATACCTTGTGATGTCTGAATTTCAAACCGCATCAGGTCACTTTGTTGAATGGAGGCCAACAGGTGCTTCGCATAGCCAAGCATGCCTTTATCTCCGGCTTCTTCGTAATTTTTAACAAGAATCGCATTGGTTCCGATATCGCTTAAATGAGTGCAGATGTATTTATCATTGATGAGAAGCAAATCAAGTGGAATTGTTTCTTTTGCATGAATAAAATGCGCAAGGGCCTCTTCGTAATTTTTTGGCAAGTCAAGCGCTCTGGCCAGTCCGTTGGCAGAACCAAGAGGCAGTATCCCCATCGGGATATCGGTATGGATAAGCGTTTTGGCTACAAGTTGCACCGTGCCATCACCTCCGCAGGCAGCGACCCGGTCCGGCGAATACTCATGCAGTGTTTTTTTGATGGCTTTATCATCTGCTTTTCCAGTGGTGAAATAAATTGTATGGTCAAAATTTAGCTGTTCAGCTTGTTCCTTTATATGATGAACTACTTCATCGTTACTTGTTCTTCCTGAGCTTGGATTCATGATGAATAATAGTTTCATACGATAGGGTTATTTCATTTGGAAGTAATAAAAAAGAAATGCCATTTGGAGTCGTTCAGGGTAACGGTCTTAAGTAAAAGCAATTCTACCCGGAGCCTCATCGCCACTTATCCCATTAATGGTTTCCCAAGCATGCCCATGCGGGAACAGCAGCGAGCGAAAGGTCATACACAAGTGCGTCGATAAAACGAAATTTGGATAATGAAACTTCAAGCGCAAATAAATACGTAAAATGATGTCCGAAAAAGGGAGATGATTCTGTCTACAACGTAAAACCACGATTTCAAATGAAAAACCTTGGCTTTAACTTGTTTGCTGCTTGCCTCTATACTGGAGGGTCAAGCCCAAATTCCTGACAATAATGTGTCCGTTGTGAAATCCATTTTCCAGGCCTTTAATGCACATGACTGGAACGGCATGATGCAATATTATGCGGATGATGCTGTTTTTATTGATCCTTCGTTTCAAGAAACGATTGGTGATCGGAATTTTATGATACGACATCATACCGAATTACATCAGCATTTTCAAGGCATTCATGACGAGGTAAAGTTTATTTACGCAGCAGCTGATACCATTATTGTTGAATTTGTTTCGACCGGCACTAACGAATCCGGCGAATCTTTTACACTACCCGTCTGTACAGTGTTCACCTTTAAAAATGGTAAAGTGATTCGTGATGCTACCTACTATGATGTTCGACGGTAATGATTTCCAGCCTCAAAATATTTAAACCACTAACTTTAACATTATGAAACACTACATGCTTTTTATCCGCGAAGATCTTGAATTATTAAAACAGCTATCGGAAGAACAGAATCAGGAGTATATTCAATCCATGTTAACGTGGGTAGAAGCGCTAAGTAAAACAGGAAATTTTGTTTCCGGGGATCCGCTGGAACCGGAAGCACGTTTGGCGAAACAAGAAGAAATTCTTCATGATGGGGCTTTTATTGAATCGAAAGAAGGGATCAGCGGGTACATGATTATAATGGCAGAAAATATTGAACAGGCATCGAAGCTTGCACAAGACTGTCCACTAATGGGTAGTGTAGTCAACAGCATAGAGGTTCGGCCAATTATGAAGTTTTGACTTTCAACGAATCTTCGACTAATTTGAAAGTTGTTATTAATTTTAACCGCCGCGTAAAAATATGCAATCAGCAATCGACTCGTTGTACAGGAACTTGTATAGTAAGATGGTTGCTTCTTTGATTTCATATTTCGGCTTGAAAAATTTCTCGATTGCGGAGGATATTGTTCAGGATACATTTGTGGCAGCGATGGAGAAATGGCCAATAGAAGGGCGGCCTGATAATCCACAAGCGTGGTTATTTCGCGTGTGTAAAAACAAAACGATGAACCTGCTTGAAAAAGGGAGCACAAAAGTATCCGGTCCATCGATAACAACAGATAGTGGAACCGTTGATTATCAATTGGAGCATCTGTTTCTTGATCATGAAATTCACGATAATCAATTACGGCTTTTATTCGCATGCTGTCATCCTGTCTTATCACCCAAAGCACAGCTTGTTCTTATTCTTAAAAACCTTTGCGGATTAAAGGTAGAGGAAATTAGTAAGGCGTTGCTAACGACAAGCGATGCTGTAACAAAAATGCTTTCGCGAAGTAAAAAGGCCCTGGCGGAAAAACAAATTCAGTTACAGGTGCCATTTTTACTTCGTTCGCACGAACGATTAAATATCGTACACACAGCAATCTACCTTATGTTTAATGAAGGGTATGCAGCAACAGGTGGCGATGTGGTGATACGAAAAGATTTATGCATCGAATCGATGCGGCTCATTAAATCAATTCTTGAAATTAATTCGGTCCGAAATCACGATACGTTTGCGCTTTTTGCATTAATGTGTTTTCATACGGCACGGTTTGAGGCACGCGTTGGAACAGCAGGGGAAATTATTGAACTGGAGCAGCAAGACCGGTTGCGCTGGGATCGTGATTTAATTTCTGTGGGTGTACAATACCTCAGGCAGGCCCACGATACAAATAAAATTACACGCTTTATTTTAGAAGCGGCAATCGCCTCGGTACACAGTATTGCAGAAAAGTTTGAGCTTACAAACTGGACGGTTATTGTAGGATTATACGATCGTCTTGCTGCGTTACAATCAACGCCCTTTGTTGATTTAAATCGCGCGGTTGCCATTTACTACGCTGCCGGCCCTGAAGATGCTCTGAAAGCTTTATCACAGTCAAATCATTTAACCTGGCTGAAGAATTACTATTTGTATTATGCTGTACTTGGTAAGATTTATACAACATTAAAACGGAATGTAGAAGCGACGAAAGCTTATGAAAAAGCCCTGAGTTTAACAACACTCAGGGCCGAACAGGATTTTTTAAGAACGAAACTCTTAACAATTCAAATACATTTGAATTAGTTAAACATCGATGGAGTCGTATACGACCACCTTGCTCCACAAGTGTCCGCAATCAGCAATAAATTTTTCGTGCAACGGGTGAACCTGGTAAATATCTTGCCCTTCAACGTCATCAAAAAACATCAGTTCTGAAACCTGGTAACTGTTATCGACCACATCACGTTTCTCCGTGCTTGCAGGAACACCGATATGGAGTTTCTTTACCGTTTCAATTTTACGAAGCGTCTTTAACCCTTCAATAAGTTTATTCACGTCTTCTTTTGAATCCGGATTTTTGAGCCAGAAGAAGACATGGTGCGTAAGTTGTTTTTTATTTTTTGTTTCCATAGTCGTTAGCGGTAAAGCTGAAGTCGTAATTGCTCCAGCGGTTAAAACAGCAGCGCTTGCAATAAATGTTCGGCGGGTTTGTTTCTTCATCATTTTTAAATTAAGGCCAGAATATAGAACATTTTACTTGATCGTTCAACACAAGGATGATAAACGGAAAATACCCGGTTGGAAACGGATGTAAACTATATTGTAATTTCAAGTTGATTCCCATCCGGATCAAGAACGACACTTTCATAGTATCCATCGCCTGTTCGTCTGGGTTCTGAAGCCACGATGATACCATCTTTCCGGAATTGTTCGGTTAATTCATTTACACGATCCATGGATCCTACCGAAATCGCGAAGTGTGTTAACCCTATAAACTGCTTCAGCGAATCCTGATCATGTGGATTGATGCCTGGCATTTGCATGATTTCAAGTCGGCAACCTGATTCAAAATTCAAAAAATATGAGGTGAATTTTTTGACTGGATTAGTATACTTTTCTCCTGCGCTTACATGAAAATAGGTTTGGTAAAACGTTTTAAGTCTTTCCAAATCATTGGTCCAGATCGCGATGTGTTCTATTCTCAAAGTCAGTTATTTTAAATAGTCAGGTATTTTAATGCCTTGCTTTAAAGCGGGATCAGTAACAGGTTTTAATCGTTTAATCTCTAATGGAACCACGCCAGCCCAGATCGGTAAATCATAGTCCTTCTCGTCGTCCTTTGGATCGCCTGAGCGAATTTTACCAGAAGCTTCTTCTATTTTGAATTTGATCACCATAGTAGCTTTCCATTCGCCTGTCGTTGGTTTACGAACATCGTCCCAACGGCCTGGCTGTATCTTGTTGGTAAAGCTTTCTAAACTTTGATAAAGTTCATCTTGATTCTCAACCTTTTCAGCATGACTAAAAATCACGACAGATCTATAGTTCGCGGAGTGATGAAAGGCAGAACGCGCGAGTACAAGCCCGTCGATCAGTGTCGCGCTGATACAAACCTGGGATTTCTTTTCGGCAAGCTCGCGCATATAGCCACTTCCAACCGAACCATGGATGTAAATATAATCGTCGATCCGGCAATGCGCTGTTGGAATCTGAAATGGAATACCATCCCGAACGTAGGCGAGTGTTATAAATATCGCTTCATCAAGAATGGCGAATATGGTTTCTTTGTCGTAGCTACCGCGTTTTGCAAGGCGTGAAATTTCAGTTTTTTCTGTGATATCAAATTTTTCCATATCAGTGTTGTTTACGACGAGTTAAAAAACAGTCCGTAAACTGTTCCATTCCAATCTTCGGATAGTACGCTGTGGCCGCAGGGGCAGCAAGTAAAATCAGGTTGGTGGTATCCGCACCAGAAACTTCATGGGTAAGGCGAATCAATTCTTTTCCTATGCCCTGCTTTTGGTACTTCACGTCCACGGCGAGATCCGACAAATAACAACAAAAGGAAAAATCACTCATTGCGCGCGATACGCCAACAAGCAGATCATTGTGCCACGCTGTAACGAGAATATTAGCATGCTTCAGCATGTTTCCGATTCGTTCAGCATCGTGAACCGGTCTTCGTTCCGAAAGCGTTGACCTGTTTAAGACATCGATAAATTCTAACGGGCTTATCGGTTTGTTGTGGTGATAAGTTATCATTGTATTTTGGATTACTAAAGTATCGTAATCAGTCGCCAAACCGGATATCCAACTACGTTCGCAGTTGTGTGTTGATGTTAAGCGATTTGAAGTATTATTTTACCAAACTGGTTTTGTTGTTCCATTTGCTGCAAAGCATCGTCGGTTTGTTCTAAAGGGAGAATGGTATCTATAACGGGTTTTAACTTCCTGCTTTCCAGAAAATCCAACATCGAAAGGAATTCATCCCGCGTCCCCATGGTGGTTCCCAAAATTGAAATCTGTTTCCAGTATAGTGTGCGTGTAGAGAGTTCGTTGATGTCTCCCGCGGTTCTGCCAAAATTAACGATTCTTGCTCCGGGGAGAGCCAGGGTTAATAGTTTGTTAAAATTTGCACCGCCTGCGCTATCGATAATAATATCAAAACCACCGGTTTCCCGGATGGCTTTATCTACCCATTCAGGATCATTGTAGTTAAAACCTTCTTTTGCTCCAAGTGATTTTGCTTTTTGAATTTTTTCATCAGATCCCGAAGTAATATAAACGCGTGCCTGATAAGCTACGGCAAATTGTAATACCCAGAGTGCAGCACCGCCGCCAATTCCTGTGATTAAAACTTTTTCGTTTGCGCGAAGTCTGGCTTTTGAAAACAATGCGCGATATGCGGTTAAGCCTGAAAGAGGAACGGCCGCCGCTTCGGGAAAAGAAAGATGTTTCGGTTTTTCAAAAATGTATTGGCGTGGTATCAGGATGTAATCGCTGAAAGTTCCATTGTCTGGGAAGCCTAGTATTTTAAAAGCATCACCCTGAACGATGGGATTAGTACCCCAGTTCAGACTCGGATTAATAACCACTTCCGAACCGACTAATAAGGCATTGGCGTCCTCCCCGACGGCTTCAACAACGCCGGTGCCGTCTGACCCCAATATTATTCCCTCAGGAAAATGTTGCGCTTGTTCGCGAATGATCCAGAGATCACGGTGATTAATGGCGGCGTTATGCAGACGAACAAGAACCTGATCTTTGACGGGCTTTAATTTTTTGAGTGGTTGGATAACCAATGGATAATCTTTGCCTTTGAAAAAGACGGCTCTCATGCGCTTGGTGGTTCAAATTCTAATTTGGATGATAGATGGAACCTTAGAAGTAATTCATGCTTCTGAGGTGCAAGTCAGGATGAGTCTTAAGGCTACTTGATCCTTACGATGTAATTCCATCCATTAACATCGGGCTCATGACCCAATCTGATGTTATTCAGTTTTTCTTTTACGCGCAACTGAAAACTATCTTCTGCAGGCTCCGGGATTTCAAGGTCTTTACCATGAATATTGATAACCGCGATTGGAGCTACAACGGCTGCGGTACCCGAACCGAACGCCTCTGTTACATCACCGTTTTTAAATCCTTTTTCGATTTCATCCACGCTTACTCTGCGTTCTTCAACAGGCACTCCCATAGTTTTGGCCAGTGTGATGATGGTATCGCGTGTAACACCATCAAGAATGGCGGTGGTGAGTTCAGGCGTCACTAATTTTCCCTTGATAACAAAAAATACATTCATCATGCCCACCTCATCGATGTACTTATGTTCTCTATGATCAGTCCATAAGATCTGGTCGAAACCCTGTTCGCGGGCCAGTTGAGTAGGGTAGAAAGCACCGCCATAATTGCCGGCACATTTTGCAAAGCCTGTTCCACCTTCTGCTGTGCGCACGTAGGTTTCTTCTACTTTTAAACGATATGGTTTAGCCTGATAAGCAGCTACAGGACTGTTCATGATCATAAACTTAAAATGATCCGCCACCTTCACGCCCAGCCTGGGCTCAAAAGCAAAAATCAGCGGACGAATATAAAGTGAAGATCCTTCCTGTTTCGGGATCCAGTTTTGATCAAGTTCAATGAGTGTGTGCAGCGATTGGATAAACATCTCTTCGGGGACTTGCGGCATGCACATGCGATCAGTCGATCTGTTGAGCCGCGCGAGGTGTTTATCCGGACGAAAAATATTGATGTTACCATCCGCCATCCAGAACGCTTTCAAGCCTTCGAAAATAGATTGGCCGTAATGCAAGGAAAGCATGGCGGGACTAATGGTGATGTCGCCAAAAGGAACAATAACGGGTTCCTGCCATTTTCCATTTTTAAAATCGACTACAACCATATGATCGGCCATATATTTACCGAATTCAAGGTTATTGAAATCGGTTTCCTCGATTCTTGATTTGGTGATGCGCTGAACAGGGATGGTAGTTGTTAACGAACTCATGATAGTAAATATTGATCGGTGAATTTCTTAATAATCTTTTAAATTTTGCTCAAAATGTCTGACAATCCCAGGAAAAAATGTTTTTTGAATTTTTTCCAATACTTCAAATCCCAGTGCTACATCCTGAAACGTAGTTTGCCAGTTTGAAATCGCAGCCCGGATGGCCGGAACGCCCTTATATAACGTTGGTGTAAAAAACACCTGCCCATCATCGCGCACGGCCTGAAGAAAAGAACGAATTTCTTCCATTGTTGTTTCTTTTCGTGTCAGGGTGAAACACACAACATTCATACGAACAGGTGCCAAAAGACGAAATGCATTCGATTGTTTAATCAATTCTCCCAATTGAAAAGCAGCAGCACAATTTCTTTCGATGATGTCGCGATAGCCTTCTTTTCCATAAGCCATAAGTGAGAACCACGCCGGTAACGCCCTAAATCTGCGCGAATTTTCAGGTGTGATGTGCATCGCGTCAGGCATAAGCTCAGGATCACCTAAGTATGCTGCGTTATTTTGAAATACTTTCACCTGCAAATTTTTATGGCGGGTAAACTGCATGGCTGCGTCATAAGGAACATTGAGCCATTTATGGGCATCAATGGTAACCGTGTCGGCGCATGCCATGTCCTGCGTAAAATGTTCATATCGGGGCGAAACAGATGCAAATCCACCAAATGCAGCATCAACATGAAGCCAAAAGTTGTATTTTTTCTTTGACGCAACGATGGCTTTCACGTCATCAAAGTCAACGGTATTAACGGTGCCGGCATTTGCCACTACAATGGATGGTTCACGATGTTTTTTGAGCTGCTCTTCCAGTGCCTGAACATCGATGGCTTCACGGTCGGACAAAGTAGCTACGGGTATCAATGCTTTCCTTCCCAGGCCTAACATGGAAAGTGATTTAAGAATGCTGGAGTGTGGTGTTGCGCTGAACACACGCACAGGTATATCACTTAATCCATCTTCGCTAAAGTTAACATGATGCTGTTCACCAACCCATTGTCTCGCTGTAGCAAGACTCACGAAATTTGACATGGTTGCCCCGGTAACAAATGTTCCGGAAAAGTCTTTTCCAAGACCAAATAAAGTAATCAAAAATTGAATGGTCTGGCGTTCAAGCGCGTGCGCAACGGAGTCGTTACTGCCTGACATCACCTGATCGTATACACTTACCAGCCAGTCACCAGCAATGGAGGCAGGTGTTGATCCGCCGGTTACAAATCCGAAATAGCGTGGGCCTGCACTGTTGGCCATATATGGTGCATGATGTTTTGCGAAATAAGACAATACTGTCTGCGCGCCCATCCCGTGTTCAGGCAAGGCCGTGTATGGAAGATCCGATACGTGCAGCGACGGTGGAAGTTCTTGCTGCTGCGCATAATAGCTTTCAGCAACTTTAACCGTGTGCATAAGAATGTTACTTATGTCATGTTGATCTTTTGCTAATACAGTGTTCATCTCGCGGGTTTATAAAAGGATCAGAATACTCGTCTTTTCATTGCATTGGTAATAGCCTCTGCGCTATTATCGCTTTTAAAGTGGTGGGGGACATACATTAGTCAAGACGTTGTTAAGGTGTATCAAGTAACCTGCGGTGATAGTTGATCTGCCCGAGGTGGTATGACAGATGAGTGGCCAGGTGGATCAACATAAACCCGGTGGTGGTCGTTTCACTAAAAACCTTAACGGGAAATGGTTCATTCAATTGTACCGGATTGATATCTGAAAGCGACGTGCGTACAACGTCACGCGTTTCGGAGATCATTTTTAAAAGCGTGCTCTTTGCCACATCTTTTTGCGAAAACTCCAGATCACGGTTCCTGATGTAATTTGTTTTGCCAAGGGTTTTACCAATGTATGTATTCAGATTTCCAACGAGGTGTAAGCATAGATTGCCTGCTGAATTTGCAATGTTCTTCTCTGTATACCAAAGTTTATCTTCGTTGGTGTAAGCCTCGATCTCCTGACTGAGTTTAGTGAGATCACGTTCAAATATTTCTTGTAATGATTTGAGTTCCATGCTTAATAAGTAATCTTAATACAATGTTGTTTACTTAAGCTTCCGTCAACCTTCTCCTTCGGAGAGGGCAGGGTGAGGCAAAAAACAAACAAGCTTTAAGTAAACGACATTGAATCTTAATGTTCATAAAAAACACTACAGCTTATTTTACATTAGCTGATACGCCATATACTGCAGCCGTAGCTTCGTGCTTAACGGGAAAATTTGTTGATCGTGCAATGAAGCACATGGTATGGGCTTCATGATGTAGTTCGTTGGTTTTTTCGATCATGCCAGCATCCTGCACAAGTACGCGTGGATACAGTACAACCTCTCTGAATTGACCGCTGCCATCCCTGTTTTCTTCCATAACAGCAGTGGCTTCATCAGTATATTCCATGACGATGATTCCATTTACAGCACATAAATGCAGATACCAGAGCATATGGCAACCGGAAAGCGCAGCAAGAAGGAGTTCTTCAGGATTATGTCTTGCTTCGTCGCCGCGAAATTTTGGATCAGAAGAACAAAGTAATTGCGGTTTTCCTGTTATGCTGATGTCGTGATTTCTCTCATACGATTTGTAATCCTTTGTGCCGGCGCCTTTATTTCCGGTCCATGTTGTAGTTGCTTTGTAATGATGTAGGTGTGCCATTTCGATCTTAATCTTGTAAATTCAATTCCATTTTAATATCACTTCGTTGATAGCGTCTGTCAACGGGTACCTCCGTAAATCCGATGCCCCGGTATAAGGCCAGCGCATTTTCGAGCTTTGTGCTGGAATACAGGACCACTTTTGATGCTTTTAGTTTCTTCGCTTGCTCGATTGCCGTGTTGGCCAACATCGTTCCAATTTTTTGTCTCCGGAATTTAGGATCTACCGCCATTTTGGTAAATTCATATACACCACCGGTTACAAATTTTAATGCTACCGTGCCAGCCACTTCATCACCAAGGTAAGCCATGAGAATAACGCCTCCCTGATCCAAAATATGTTTATCCGGATGCTGGAGAATTTCAAGATCTATTTCTTCCATGAAGAAATATTCTTCAATCCATGCGCGGTTAAGCCCTTCAAACCATGGTTGATGCATTGGTTCATAGTTCCGAACTGACACACTTTGTATTTCTGTCATTTTACTAATTCGATCTGGATAACGTCGTGCGATATTCTTTGAGTTGTTGATATCCTTTATTTACGATGTAGATACCAACAACGGTAATTATAAAGGCGATCCCGATTTTGCTGTTCAGTTTTTCATCGAGTATTAACCATCCCAACAACACTGCAACCAGGGGATTGATGTATGCATAAAGTGAAACGATCGTCATGGGAAGTTTTCTCAGAGCGTATGAATAGGAAATGTAAGCTATGATTGAACCGAAAATCACAAGGTAGATAAATGGATAAATAACGTCAGCCGACCACGTGATGGTGCTATAGTTATCAAAGACAAGACTTACCGGGTATAACCAAAGTCCGCCAAAGAACATTTGAAGCCCAGCATTGATATATAAATTGCTTTCTGTGTTTTGCTTCTTAAGCCAGATGCTAGCCCCCGCCCACGCAATAACAGCAATGAGGATAGCCGCAATCCCGGCAAGGTATTCTGCTTTAGAGAATTCGTGCAGGTGTTCACTAAAAATAGTTACAATCCCAACCAACCCGAGGGCTACACCTGCGATAATGGGCAGCGTGGGCTTTTCTTCGCGGTGGATCGAAATATTGATTAAGATTACCGTTACAGGCATCATCGAACAAATAATTGCAGCGATTCCACTGGGAATATACATTTCGGCCCAGGCTACCAATCCGTTGCCGAGGGAGATCATAAAAAAACCAGCGATTGCCTGCCGTAAAACATGTGCTTTAGATGGCCATACCGCTTTACTGATAAAGACAGCAAAGAGCAGAATGATTCCACCTGCAATAGTTTGGCGAAGTGCGGTAAACAAGAAGGGCGGGAAATGTACAACAGCAATTCGCAACGCAAGGTAAGTAGTACCCCATATAATGCAGACTGCGGTGAGTGCCAGGTATGCCAACAATAATTCTCTTTTCACGCTTATTAACCTTTTTATGATGTTTATGCGCCAGCTTAAATACTGATGCAAAAGTTTCATTTAATACGAATAAATAACAGTTTCAGTTTCTGATATTTTGACCGTATCAGTTTAGGGAGCGAAAATTGAGCCATGGTGGCTTAATTGCCGTCAAGAGGAAGTTTTCTGCAGATAGAAAGAGATCAGTTCAATGAGCGTCTTTTGAGAAAACGGTTTTGATAAAGAGGCATCGGCACAGACCTCTTTGGCAAGTTTTTCAATTTCAGGATGAGCAGAAATGATGATGATCGGAATGTGTTTGGTGCTTTCGTTAGCTTTTAAATCTTTGCAAATATCCAGACCAGTAACACCTCCCAGGTTAATGTCGATGATATAAAGATTTGTATCTCCTCGATGATTCGTAATAAAATCTTCACCGTTAGAAAACACTTCCACCTTAAAGTCATTAAATCGCAAAACAACCTGAAGCAGATCTCTTAAGTCAGAATCGTCATCTACAATGGTAATTTTTTTCATGATTAAATATCAACGATACAACGCTGTTGTGCACTTTAAAACCGTGGAACATAATCAACACTTTGGTTTTTTGTCTCAATGTAAAAACAAAGATATACGATCATACATTAATTTTTACAGACTGGCAGCTGTTTTTCAGCTTATAAGGAAGTAAGATACATGTTTATCTTAAACGATAATCCAATTCTTGCTCGTTTTAATTGTAGATATATGAAAACCAAGAGATCATTTCAATTTTTATTAAAGCAGATCGGAAAATCCCTTAGTGAATTAAGAATAAAAAAGGGATATAATAGCTTGAAAGAATTTACTTCACACTACGATTTGCCACAGATTCAATATTGGCGCATGGAAAAAGGAAAAGCGAATCTTACGCTGAAGAGTCTCACCAAAATTGTAGCCATTCACAGTCTTACAGTTGGTGAGTTCTTTTGCTATCTTGATAAAAATTAAATTTTCCATTCTGTTTATTTTAAGTAAAGGTGCCGCGATTTGCTGCACCTTTTGTTTTTCTGTGACGCAAAAAAAAAATGAACTGTACTGGATTGTAACCGGAAATACTGGAACTTTATCGATAAGTTTGAGTTATGATCGCAGTAAGAACGTCGGATTATAAATACCACGAAGTAGCAGACCGGATCGAGTCGTTAATCGAAAGGAATGTGCTTAAAGTGGGCGATAAGTTATTGTCTGTTCGTGCCCTCAGTAAAGAGCAGGGAATAAGTTTAAGTACAGCTTTCCAGGCATATTATCTACTCGAAAGCAAAGGCCTTATTGAAGCACGTCCCCAGTCGGGATATTATGTAAAATATTCACCCGCTCATATACTTGATCTTCCTGCTGTCTGCGCAACGCCAGACGAAGCTGTTCCGGTTAGTATCAACGATATGATCGACAGCGTTTATGAAGATCTTCGGTCACCTGAACTTGTAAATCTTTCACTTGCAGCTCCGGCGCCCTCCTTGTTGCCCATGGCGAAACTAAATAAGACGCTGATGCATGTCGTTCGCGAATCAGCGACAAGTTGTTTGCACTACGAGCATGTGCAGGGAAATAGTTTACTGCGAAAACAAATTGCACGACAGGCTTTTAACTGGGGCGGCGTTTTGAGTGAAAGTGATATTGTAGTAACTGCCGGAGCCGTAGAAGCGCTTTCACTTTGTATTAAAGCGGTTACGAAACCTGGTGATGCCATCGCAATTGAAAGCCCAACGTATCATGCGATTTTTCAATTGATGGAAACTTTTGGATTAAAAGTGGTTGAAGTTCCCACAGATCCTGTTACTGGTGCGGATCTGGATTACCTGGAACAAGCGATTGATCGTTTTGGTATAAAGGCATGTCTCTTTGTAAGTAATTTCAGCAGCCCTTTGGGTAGTTGCATGCCAGACGGAAATAAAAAGCGACTCGTGGAAATGCTTGCAAAAAAAGAAATTCCTTTAATTGAAGATGATATTTACGGCGAGCTGTATTTTGGAAAGACCCGGCCGAAAGCGTGTAAAAGTTTTGATAAAAAAGGTTTGGTGTTGCACTGTGCTTCAGTTTCAAAATCATTGGCGCCGGGCTATCGCATTGGGTGGGTTATCCCCGGACGATTTAAAGCAGAGATTATTCAATTGAAGCGTATGCATACCGTTGCCACAAATACCCTGGCGCAGGCCGTAGTTGCAGATTTCTTAAGCAATGGAAGATTTGAATTACATCTCCGGCACCTGCGACGCGCATTGCATACACAGTCTTTACGATATATCCAGGCAATCTCTGAATATTTTCCCGAAGATACACGGGTAACCCGGCCACAGGGTGGTTATGTGTTATGGATTGAGTTGAACAAAAAGATCAATACCTATAAACTTCATAAGCGTGCGTTGAAACATAACATTGGCATTGCACCCGGTCAAATATTTTCGTCGCAGGGAAGGTTTGAAAATTGTTTACGCATCAGCTATGGACTGCCGTGGAGTGATGAAGTAGAAGAGGCTATAAAAACCATCGGGAAGTTAATTAAAGATTACAAGTAATCCGGTTCGGCCTGTGAGACATATCAAACTTTGAATTAACCTCCTTTAATGTAGCCGATTTTACCTTTAATATAAACCCTGCGAAGGTGATCACATTGATTGTTGCTATATTGAATAAAAAAACTTTCTATGGATTATTCCCGTCGTGATTTTCTTACCAAAATAAGTATGAGTGCATCGCTTCTTACGTTCTCCACCGCTGCCATCGCTGAAAATGTGACGACACCTGCAGATAAAAAACTCGGTATCGCTTTGGTCGGACTAGGCTATTACAGTACGCATCAACTTGCTCCGGCGTTGAAGCTTACCGACCATTGCAGATTAGCAGGTATCGTTACCGGAACACCTGCTAAAGCAGAGGCCTGGAAAAAGGAACATAACATACCGGACACAAACATTTACGATTATAAGAACTTCGATACCATTGTGAATAACAAGGATATCGATATTGTGTACGTGGTGTTGCCCAATTCCATGCATCATGAATTTGTAATTCGCGCAGCGAAAGCAGGTAAACATGTAATATGCGAAAAACCTATGGCTGTATCGGTGAAGGAAGGCGAAGAAATGATAGCGGCATGTAAACAGGCCAACGTGAAATTATTTGTTGGATATCGTCTTCATTTTGAACCTTTCAATCAGGAAGCCCGTCGCGTGGGACAAAACAAAGAATTTGGTGCGGTTAAAATTGTTCATAGTGAAATGGGTTTTAAGATAGGCGACCCAACACAATGGCGTTTGAAGAAGGCGTTGGCCGGTGGAGGCGCGATGATGGACGTTGGTATCTATGCGATTCAGGGAGCGCGTTATAGTGTAGGGGAAGAACCGGTTTATGTTACTGCCCAGGAATTTAAAACGGACCCGGTAAAATTTAAGGACGTGGATGAGACGATTTTCTGGCAAATGGAATTTCCTGGTGGTGCCGTTTCCAATTCTATTACAACCTATGCTTCTGGTGTTGAGAGATTGTTGATCAGTGCTGAAAACGGATGGCTCGAGCTTCGTCCCGCTTATGGATACGGTCCCTTGAGCGGACAAACAAATAAGGGAAAACTTGATCTTCCGGTAGTAAATCATCAGGCAAAACAGATGGATGGGATGTCTTTATGCATTCGGGAAAACCGCGCAACTACCGCCAGTGGCGAAGAAGGCTTGAAAGATTTAAAAGTGATAGAAGCAATTTATAAATCCATTGAGCAAGGCGGAAAGAGAATCAAGGTTTAACAACGCTGCTGTTTTTTTTTGAAATTACTATGCTGTTTCATATTGCAGCATAGGATGAGTATTATCTTATTTCATAATACGATACCAGATCGTATTTTCATTGTCTTAACCCAAATAAAAATCCAAACCAAACCCAAAGATCAATGAAGAGACTTTTATTTTCTTTCGCGGCACTTATTGTTTCCGTAGTATTTTGTAATGCACAGGAAGAGACGCTCAAGCTCAATGAACAGGAATACCTGGAAATGACAGGGCTTAATGTTATGCTCGCCCATGATTTTTATCCGGAAAGTCATCAGGGTGGTGTCGGTATTATACAAAATGGATTGCGCGTTGCAACCAATGGTGACCTGCGGTTGGAACCAACACCGGGTCAATGGCAACCGGTACCAAAAGTGGGTACACGGATCATTGATCGTGCAACGCAAGAGGTAAGCATCCGTATGGAGTATCCGGATGAATCAAAGGACCGGAAGGGATTTAATCCGATTATTTATCCGGATTTGAATTTTGCGTATACCCTTAAGGTTAGGCCTGAAGGAAAATCTTTTCGTATCATCGTTGATCTTGATAAGCCAATACAAGAAGAATGGATCGGAAAAGTGGGATTTAACTTTGAATTGTTTCCAGGTATCCTTTTTGGTAAATCTTATTATGCAGATGATCAATTCGGCATCTTCACACAACAAGCAAATGGTCCGATGTTCAAAGATGCTGCAGGTGAGTTGCAGATTGTTCCTATGGCGGAAGGAAAAAAACTAATTATTGCGCCGGAGTCAGACCGCCAACGCATGGTGATTGAGAATCTCAATGGTAATAAGCTGCAGTTGATTGATGGCCGCGGCAAACACAATAACGGATGGTTTGTGGTTCGTTCGTTGGTAGAAAAAGGAGCCACAAAAAATGCCATTGAATGGTTAATCACACCACATGCAATCCCCGGGTGGCGGCATCAACCGGTTGTCCAGGTTTCGCAGGTAGGCTATCACCCACGCCAACAAAAGATTGCCAATATTGAAATCGACCTTAAAGATGATCGTCGACTTCCTGTGACTTTAGTGCGGCTCACTGAGAATGGCGAAAAGAAGATCATTGAAACTACGCCGAAAGATTGGGGTACCTTTTTACGGTACCGCTACCTGCAATTTGATTTTTCTTCTGTTACAGAAGCCGGTATGTATGCCGTAAAGTATGGCGACTATCAAACAGCGTCATTCCAGGTCAGTACAGACGTTTACAAAAGGCATGTCTGGCAACCAACGCTCGAATATTTTCTTCCTGCACAGATGTGTCACATGCGTGTGAACGAGCGATATCGTGTTTGGCACGGTGCCTGTCACCTTGACGATGCGCGAATGGCGCCGTTAAACCATAATCACTTTGATGGCTATATCCAGGGACCTTCGGCGTTGCAAGACAAATTTAAACCCGGTGACCATGTTCCTGGTCTTGATCAGGGTGGCTGGCACGATGCCGGTGATTTTGATCTACGGATTGAATCACAGGCTGAAACGATTCATATGTTATCGCTTGCCTATGAAATTTTTCAAACACCATACGACAACACCACCATCGATCAAAATGATAAACTGGTGGAGATTCAGCAGCCTGATGGTAAAAACGATATTCTTCAGCAGATCGAACACGGCGCATTGCCTATTGTAGCCGGATATAATGCGCTTGGCAGATTGTATCGTGGTGTGATTTGCCCAACACTACAGCAATATGTTTTGCTCGGCGATGCCGTAAATATGACGGATAACCAGATATTTACCGGTGAAGCAACGACCAATACACCACCGGTTGGATTACCGGGGTCACCTGATGATCGATGGGTATTTACAGAAGAAAATCCACATCGTGAATTACAAACAGCAGCGGCGTTGGCAGCAACGTCTCGTGTGATGCAAGACTTTAATCCCAAACTCGCCGGTGAATGTTTGCATATTGCCGAAACATTGTATTCAGTTACGAAAGAGAAAAATCCATTGCAGCGATTGAGTGCTGTAGTAGAATTGTTCCAGGCTACAAAACATAAGACCTACGCCACATGGCTGATCAATCAGCGTGATGTTATTGTAAGGGAAATTGCGCGTACCGGGTGGGTTGTTGCTCCTGTACTCGAATCATTGAACGATAAAAAGTTTTCGGCGGCGGTCCGGAAGGCTGTAAAAGAACATCAGTTGAAAGTCGCGGCGGAAGAAAAGAAAAATCCGTATGGTGTTCCGTATAAACCCGACATATGGGGAGCGGGCTGGGGCATTCAGTCATTGGGTGTTCAACATTATTACCTGCATGCGTACTTTCCGGAAATTTTTCCAGATACCTATATGCTCCATGCGATCAATTTTGTCCTGGGTTGTCATCCAGGAACGAACACATCTTCATTTGCTTCCGGTGTAGGGTCACGATCGTTAACTACAGCGTATGGATTTAACCGGGCTGATTGGTCTTATATTCCCGGTGGAATCGGATCAGGAACTGCACTCATTCGTCCTGATTTTCCGGAACTATTGCATTGGCCCTTTCTATGGCAACAAACCGAATATGTATTGGGCGGCGGCACCACTGATTTTTTGTTTTTAATATTGGCAGCCGATCATCTGTTGAACCAAGAATAATTGAGAGTATACCCAAAGGGCGTTTAGGATTAGCTTTCTAAACGCCCTTCTTTACGTAGCAAAGTGGCGGTCGATCGTTATCAAAAAAATAATTACAATGCAAACGTTTGGTAAAATGTGTAATGTAAACTTAAATCTTAATTCAACCGTTTATCATAACGGTGTGGTATCTTTGAATCCAGTCTTTCAAAAGGGCGAAACAAGATCATTAAAACATGGACACAATAAAAATATTAGGACTGATAGCAGGTTTTTTAACAACAGCATCGTTTTTACCTCAGGTTATTAAAACGTGGAAGACGCGTTCTGCAAAAGATCTTTCATTGGGCATGTTTAGTTTATTTTGCCTTGGCGTGGCATTGTGGTTGGTTTATGGGTTTATGGTCAATGACATTCCGGTAATTGCTGCGAATCTTATTACGTTGATGTTGGCTTCTACACTATTGTTCTTCAAACTCAGATGGAAAAATCAATAGCAGACTATCAGGCTTGCTTAGGTTTTGAATGACCTGATGTTGTTTTTCTCTTTTTCGTGCTAAAATTTCATTGGAGCCCCCGTTACAATCCTTATATTTCCAGACGCAAACGATTTAGTGATGCGTCACAGCATATTTGCTTATGCTCCAATGAAGAAATTATTTGATAAGTTATTTCCTTTTCATCTGATCTTTGATCACCAGCTGCGTATTGTTCAGATCGGAAAATCTGCTGCGAAATTATTGCCGTCGATGGTGTTGGAAACGCCCGTGACAGATCATTTTGTTTTTATTCAACCTTTCGCCACGCCTTCATTTGATGCCATCAAAGCCAATGAGGACAGTATTTTTTTATTACAATCTGTAAAAGATCCCATCATTGACGTAAAAGGGCAAATGACATTTTTGGAGGAACAGCATCGCGTGTTGTTTGTTTTTACGCCTGTATTCGATAAGATCGAATACCTAGGAAAAATTGGGATTTCGGCTGCTGATTTTCCCGTTTATGACAATACAATGGAGTTACGTCATGCTTTACGACAGGCACAGGATGCACTGACAGCGGCGGAAACGTTAACCAGAACGTTTGAAGAAAAAGTAACGGAACGCACATTTGAATTAAAGCAAAAAAATGATGAGATGCTTGCGCAACACGAAGAATACATCCAACAACAGGAGATGCTTAATAATCAATCTCACTTCCTGGCGGAAAAAAACCGGAAGCTTCAGCGCGCGCGTGAATTAATTCATTCCAAAAACCGGGAACTTAAGAAACGCAGTATTAACCTGGAAGCCGAAGTTCGCCAAAGAACACATGATCTGATGGTGATCAACAAGGAGTTGCTGGAACAAAATAATCAACTGGAACAATTTGCATTTATGGTTGCTCATAATCTGCGGGCACCGATCGCGCGGATTTTAGGTTTGATCAACCTTATGAAACTGGAGTCGCTGGTTACACCGCCTGTTGAGTTTTATATCGACAGTATCGACATTGCTACACAACGCCTTGAAGAAGTTATCAAGGATTTAAATACTATTTTAGAAATTAGAAAAGGCTTGAGTCATGCATACGTGCAAATCTCATTCTCTGAAAAGATTAACAAAGTTAAAGAGACCCTCGCTGTTCAGATTCAGGAGAGTGGTGTAACGATCACGACAGATTTTTCAGTTGCCGATAACGTATATAGCATCAGTTCTTATGTTGAAAATATACTGTATAATTTACTGAGCAATTCCATCAAATACCGTCATGCAGAACGTCCTTTAAAAATTCATGTTTTCACTTGCCGTGAAGGCGACGACCTTTGTCTGATCGTTCGCGATAACGGTATTGGATTTGATATGGAACAAAACAGGGACAACCTTTTTAAGCTGTATAAAAGATTTCATGACCATGTTGAAGGCAAAGGGCTTGGGCTATACATGATCAAAACACAGGTGCAGGCGTTAGGCGGGAAAGTGGAAGCGGAAAGTACATTGGATGAGGGTGCATTATTCAAGATATTTTTTCCCGGGTCGTCGGTTCCCGCCATTAAATAATGCAACGATAAATTAGAGTTGTTTCGATGTCGTTTACTTAAGCTTGTTTTTATGGACACACACTGCCTCTTCGGAGGAGGTATATGAAAGCCTAACTAAACGACATGGACCCTATTCGGTAATTCTTTTTTGTTTTACGCCATGTTTAAAAATCGCCCATATGCTAAGGGTATTTTGAATATTTTCGGCGGGATTTTTTTCCAATAAAATCATATCAGCATACTTACCAATCTGAATCGTTCCGATGTGATCAGAAACACCTAACATTACGGCTGCGTTGTGCGTTGCCATCCTGATAATTTCAAGGGGTTTAATTCCGGTAAGCGACATCATCTCCATCTCTTCATGCATGCTTAACCCGGGAAAGACGAAAGGGTTTCCCTGGTCTGTTCCAATCACTAGGTTAAATTTTTGATCATGAAGAATTTTTAAATCCTCCAGCATGGGCTTTAAAAATTGTTCGATGCTGATGGTTTCATCTGAAACAAATGCTTTTGACCGACGCATCATGGCGTCACTGTTTCTAAGTGTAGCCAGTTCTTCTTCGTCAAAAACGTCGGTTATCGCTTTCCGGTTAAGCCACTCCGGATGAAAGGGATACAAGAACGATTTGTATATCATCAACGTGGTTACCCAGTTAATTTTCTTTAGGCGTAGTGAATCGATTAGCCCCTGATCATTTTGCCAGTCAATGTCCACACCAACAAAATGAAGAAGATTTTTTATTCCTGCTTTGTTTGCCATTCTAACCTCATGAATATCACTAACATGGGCGAACACTTGAAGTCGATTTTTTTCAGCGCGCGCAGCAATCGCGTTAACCAATTCCTGGGGCATTCTTGGAACCCATGGTCGGGTAGGTCCGTCTTCGAGTGTTACCTTTATGCCAACTGAATGGTTTTTAGCAGCCAGATCAACCAGCGAATCAATTTGACGTGTATTGTTAATAAAGTATATCGATGAGCCGTTTACCCATTCTGGTGTCTGAAATGTTTTTACCGGATGTGAACCTTTCATGGTGAAGTGCGGGCTCGTATGAATCACCCTGGGGGCCGGTATCAGATGGTCATCTCCGAGTTTTTTCATCACTGCCATATTTTCATAGCTGCATCTCGAACATCCGGGAACTAAAATGGTGGTTACGCCAAAATGTACAAACTGAGCAAACGTTTCCGGGAAGTTCTCTGGTCCATACCGAACAAAACCTGTTGGCGACGGATGCGTATGTGCATCGATTAATCCGGGCATAAGGTATTTGCCGGATGCATCTATCTCATTCGTGTAGGTGACCTGTTTCGCATCGGTAATATTTTTGATTTTGCCGTCTTTGATAAAAAGGTCCTTGTTTTTCTTAATCTCGGTCCCCATTCCGTCAATGAGATTTACATTCTTTATAACAAGATCAAAATCTCCACTAACTGGCTTGGTTTGGGACGAAGTAACGTGAACCAGCAATAGAAACGTTATAATCAGCGTAATCGATTTTTTAATCATTGAGTTAAAATTTACAGGCAGTTTTATACAAGGTATTTCATTAAGACGATTAAAAAATACCCTAATCATGTGACTATTGGTCGGTTTGTAAGATGTTTTGTTTAACGGTGTTGAGTTACTTGAGTAGCTTATTGTTAATAATGCATGATGACAAAGCATACCAGAATGACCAAAAACTTCTACTGGAAAACTGGCTTGAAAAGGGCTGATATCGGCCGTAATACAACAAATAGCGCTTCAGCTCTTACGTTGTAGCAGTGTCACGTTTCTATTCAATATGTCAGGCGACAGGCAGGGTGTTATTTGGCCTACAAAAGCCCGCGTTTTTGCTTCTCCTGTGGATATATAATTGGCTTTTTCTTTTGATGATTTTTAAGCAAAAAGTTCCCCGGCAATGTGAACCTAACCATGTCGATTTGACCTGAAATTATGTTGGTATATGGATTGTTATAAAAATTGTAGAAGGAGAATCGTGAAATGAAAAAGAAAAATAATAGCAATAGCGGTAACCTTGATTTGTTCACTACAGTTGATGTGCTTAATACATTGAGTGGTGGAATCAGCGAACCACAACAAACGGTATACGAATCGGACTACGGACGGGAAGTACACGTGCGCGTAGCAGGAGTTAATAAAAACTTCATGCATGTTGAAATACATAATAACCATTTAACGATCTACTATTATATCAACATTGCATCTTACGATAAGTTAGTACAGGTTCCTCAGATTGTTTACAATCGAACGGTACCGTATTACGTTGACATCAGTAAGATTCACGCCACATACGAAGGGGAAGAACTCGTTGTGCATTTACCCTATAACCGGTTGTCGAACGGGTACCACAGAAAGGTTCGTATTAACGAAAATTAAGGAATCGAAAAGCTCGTGCAATGACGGGCTTTTTTGTTGTATGCTGTAAGGAATGAAAAAGCCCTCGTGGGAGGGCTCTATAACTATGGGCATTATTGAAGTCTTAAACGTTAGACTTTAACGTGGCTCCAATTTTCGCCTGTTTTAATGCGGTGAATCTGCATGTCAGAGACTTTGAAGAGTTTTGCGAGCGCTTTAAGTGTAGGCTGTTTCTTGGATTTGAAAAGTGCCAGCTTAATTTTTTTCACTTTATCTGCGGTAAGCTTAGGTCCTTCATCCGGATTCATGCGCACCAATACATTTGGATCTTTTTTAGCATGACCGATCTGCTCGAGATGTTTTACCCATTTCAGGTTGGTAGCTTTGTTATTATCCTTCCGATGATCGACATGAATTACAAATTCATGTTTATTACTGGATTGCTTACAAAAATGTTCAGCTACAAGACGATGGATGTAATAGTTTTGCCTTGTATCTTCCCGTCCTATCGTAATGCTCGGATAACCTTGTGTGAGCCGTGGTTTCAGGATATAACCTTCTTCCATTTTAGTCTTAAAGCTTATAATACGGCCTTTGTCTGAAACAGCATACCGTTTTGTGGTTGTGCCTTTTTTCAGATCCAGTTCCTTCCAGCGTTCGCCAGCCAGGAATTTTACTTTTGTTAATTTAGTCGTTGACATTTTGTAAAGGTAAGGTGCTGTTAGATTAGATTAGTAATTAAGGTTTAGGTTAAGTGCGTGTAGTGCAATGGTTGATTTGGCGTAGATCCGTGCAGAATGTGCTACAAAAGGGCATTAAATGTTTGTTCAGATTTAAAACGCAATCCACGCGTATAGCATGTGGGGACATGGTAGAGACTTCGCTGTGGAGGATGGTCTCCATAACAAAGCCAACCAGGGGTGCGCCCTTTAAGGTTAACAGGATATTTGTTTCGTCGTACATGCGATTGAAATGATAGCACTTAGATCATGTGTTGTACTTGAAAGATCAGGATATTGCTGATACGGTAAAGTGTACAATCGTTATGATATTATATAATATGAAAATGTTCAACAAGGCATTTTCATTTGTGCATCGCTATCAAATACAGACATTTTGCTTTTCTCATGGCTTAATCCATCACATTTAAGGCGATTGATGGATTCTTTGCTTTGCAACATGTTCTAATAACTTTCATTCCCCGGGTAGCCGAAAAAGCAAAATAACGCCTCTCAAATTATAACTTGAATAACAGGCGTCACTTAAAGTAAAGACTATTTTTCGTATGGGTCAAGCCTTTAGCAAAAAAGCTGACAGATTTTACCCATTTTTCGTTATAATGGCCATCAAAGTGCGGCGTAGAGAGCGGATTTCAGTATGCTTGGCACACTAAAAGCGACTCCCAACGCGAGGTCTACTTCATTCAAAAGGTTACTTTGATTTGCGGGGATAGCTTATCCGTTGTAAGGACGTACCTGGAACTTTCCACCTTCGATAAGAAAAAAAATGATTCTCAACGGTGAGGCTAGTCCTTTTGAAATACACACACAATTAGTAAACTATTATTCTTTAAACCTTTCGCGAAGCAGGACACCTAATCTTTTTTAACCACAAGCAAGACATAATTTTTATCAAGGGGAAGATAACCCTGTTCATAGCAAAAGAAATATTGCATGCCTTCACGGGTCGTATACGTGCTGGTGAAATAATTAAAATCAAAGCCTTTAAGCTTAAGCTTTTCCTTTCCGATTCTGATTTTGCCTTCAGGGTTTAACTCCGAGAGAATACGCCTGTTCTTGCGTAGGATGAAATTGATTTTTCTGATGTATTCACTCTGGAAGGTGTTCTGTCGGTTATTAAATGCGCTTCGGCATTGATCAGAACAAAATTTTTTGTCGATTCTGCCCTGGAGTGAATCCTTGCACTCAAGGCATGTTTTTCCCATGATTTGTGACATAACGATATCCGATTATAAACGGTTAACAACGGTAGTAAACGAATATAAACGAAACTATCCGTTTATTATACGAATCGAAAAATTTTCTTCCTTCAATTTTGCCTTGCAGACCGGAAATACCGGCTGGATAATTAAAAACGTTAACCATTAAATGTATGGCAAACCTGAGAAACAGCGTGCAATTGATTGGCCGCCTGGGCAAAGACCCTGAAGTAAAATCATTAAGCAAAGGAAAAAAAGTCGCTACGCTTACGATCGCGACCAACGATTTCTACACGAATCAAAAAGGTGAGAAAGTAAAAGATACCCAATGGCATAACCTCGTTATCTGGGGTAAGCTCGTTACGATTGTGGAAAATTACCTGAAGAAAGGTAGTGAAGTTGTGGTTGAAGGAAAGCTGGTACATCGTGTATATGAAACCA
>DASPIZ010000031.1:0-7729 GCA_035628875.1 Ohtaekwangia sp.
TGGAACATTTCGTTCTTTACATCAACATCATGGACAAATGCACGATACCGGGAAGCCTATGTACGGGTGAACGATGTTAACGTAAGTGTTGATGATAATAAAGTGGAAAGCACACCGGAAATAATTTCCCGTAATGGAATAAACATTAATTTGCCATTTGGAAGTGTTTCATTCCTGTACAGCTATACAGCCGAAAGTTATGCAGATGCGCGCAATACGAAAACACCCAGTGAGAATGGGGCGGTCGGGCTTGTTCCTGCCTACGGAATATTTGATATCAATACTTCCTGGAGATTGTCGGATTTTGTCAGACTGCGCGTCAATGTAAATAATGTAACGGATCAAAAGTATTTTACAAAACGACCGCAATTTTATCCTGGACCTGGCATCTGGTCGTCGGATGGCAGATCCTTTGTTGTTACAGTAGGATTTTCTATTTAATAGTCTATATGGTTTTCGGCACTAAAGCATTTGTTTTAGTGCCGTTTTTGTTGAACGCAAGCAGTTGATTGGTAAGGTCAGCAGGAAACTATTTTTCTTTTTGAGCTGGTCCCTGGTGTTTGTGTAAAGCGCTATCAGCGTTTTCTGTAATGATGAATTGCCTTACTTCACCGTTTTGCCACGCGTTTGCCATGGGATCAACAGCAGGCATAGGGATATTTTCGCGGCTTTTTCTTTTCTCCTCCGTTGAGATATCGAATCGCTTATCTCTTTCATCAATCAATGATTGCTTTAACTGCCCGTCTCTGGTAAAGCCCATCATAATCATCGGGGATCCGATTGGCAGGGTTATCTGCTGATCAGTATGCCAGGTGTGGATCGTTTTACCATAGGTAGAGATAAGTTTTTCCATGAGCTCATGTTCGGCTACTTCAGGAATTCCTGGAGCAACGAGCGTTCCTGATTTTACTTCATAGTGATGGGAGTGCCACAATTTTTTTTCTTCCTCATCGAGTGTTTTAAACAGTCGTTCTGAAATGATGTATTCAATACCCATGATCTTGGCATTCTCACCGTTGCCATCATATATTATTGCCTGGTGTATATCTTCGTTAAGTTGTGAAACGTAATGGTGTGCTTCCATTTGCGCATCCATGTTTCCGTTATAGAAGTGGAAACCATCGAGGTAAGTATTGATCTTGCGCAATGGACTTTTGCCCTGTAAAAGGTCTGCCCCGGTTTCCAGTAATTTTGATTTACCACTTTTTTCCCCTCCGGGTGATTCAACGTTGGAATCTGTATTTCCTTCGCCACAAGCGAAACAAATAATAACGGCTAACATCCAAATTATCGTATTGTTTTTCATTGGGAATATTTATTGATGGGATATAAATCCAATGCCTGAAGAACGAGACATTATGGTTGGTGGGTTTAAAGATGCCTCCTTTTGGCACTAAGTTTTTAATCTTAACACTAAACGTCAATCCATATTTCAAATTAACTTTATGGTCCGGCACGAAGTAGTTGAACCATTCTGGATGCGCCTTGACAATGCCGCTAAGATTTATCCGGCGGTGCAAAACGAAGAGTTAACAGCTGTCTTCAGATTATCCTGCGTTCTCAAAGACCGTATCAAAATCCGGCCGCTACTGGAGGCCATTCAAAAGATTGAAAATCGGTTTCCGTACTATAAGGTAAAACCAAAAAAAGGTTTCTTCTGGTACTACCTTGAATTTCACAATGAGCCTATTCCCTTGCGCCCAGATTTTGGGATACCATGTCGTGCATTTAAAAAGGACGATTTGATCTTTAGGGTACTGGCCAAGCATAACCGGCTGAGTGTTGAGTTTTCGCACATACTCACCGATGGAGGTGGTGGTTTCGAATTCCTCAAAACTCTTTTGTTTACCTATTTTGAAGCATGTGGCATATCAACGATTGAAAATACAGTTGCCATTAAGCCTGATGAAAAACCTTCTGATGAAGAGTATGAAGACAGTTTTTCTAAGGTTTTCAAACAAGATATTCCAGTTCCAAAAAAGAAGCCAAGATCATTTCATCTTCCATTCCGACTGAATGGACCGCCCCGGTTTAAGGTGCTCGTAGCAAAAGTTTCTTTACAAGACATCATTAAAAAATCGAAAGGTAATCACGTTTCAATAACCGAGTATCTGGTGGCAGCGTATCTTTATTCCCTTCAATCCATTTTTTCAAGCTTACCAAAGCACAGACAACGAATACTTCGAAAAATATTCAGAATACAGGTACCGGTAAACCTGCGCAGAATTTATTCATCGAAAACAATGCGGAACTTTTCACTCTTTGTTACTCCGGAGATCGATCTGTCCTTAGGTAGCTACAACTTTGAGGAGATTGTCAAGACAGTGCATCACCTGATGCAGCTGGAAACGGATAAGAAACTAATCAATAAAATGATAGCCAGAAATGTTGGGGCAGAACGAAACATTTTACTCAAGAATACACCATTGTTTATTAAATCACTCATCTTGTACATGACCTATAACATCGCCGGGACGAGCCGGTATAGTGGTGTAATTACGAATCTTGGTAAAGTCACTTTAGGAAAAGCCGATAACCTGATTGACTATTTTGTTTTTATTCCACCACCGCCCAATAAAACACTTCGCGTGAATTGCGGTGTGCTTGGTTTTGGGAATCATTTGATGATGAGTTTTGGCAATATAACAGCATCAAAAGAACTGGAAAGACTATTTTTTAAGTTCTTAGTAAGTCAGGGAATCCATGTTACAATCATGAACTATTAATTTATAACAATATGACGATGTGCAAAGCATGTGGTGTTGAGTTAGACTTAAACATGGAATTCTGCCCACTGTGTGAAACCTCGGTTAATGGTAAATTGACTGGTAAGGAGGTTAACGTGAACCAAAATGGGCTTAAGTTTACCGGAAGAAAAAAGCAGTTATTACAAAATATCTTATGGCAGATAACAGCAGTTTTACTCCTGTCGGGAATCATTGCAACATTCGTGATTGACCTGTCTGTACATGGAAGGATCACCTGGTCGATCTATCCGGTATCCATATGCCTTATTGCGTTATCATATGCTTCGCTTATGGCGCTATGGCATACACGTGTTGTTTTTCAGGTATTGGCGGGGTGGCTGGCTTCAGCGATGATCCTGATGCTTGTGTATTGGTACTTTGAGGAAGAATGGCCAGTATTGCTTGCCCTTCCTATTTTATCTTTTGCTAATTTGATCGTGATCCTCGGCCATTTGATTTTTAAGAACCTTAAAACGAAAGGGTTGAACGTACTGGCTATAACATTCGTTTTTATTGCAGTCCTTTGCATCGTTATTGAAGGAACAATTTCATTATACTTTCAGGAAACGATCAACTTGCAATGGAGCGTGATCGTAACGGCATGCCTGCTGCCCGTAACAGCCGCAATACTGTTTATGTATTTCAGAACGAGGAATAATGCAGATCTTCAAAAGATTTTTCACACCTGATCGCAGTGGACGCCATGACGAGTAACCCTTAAACATCAATGGCAAGTATAGAAAGCAGGTTGTTTTATTCTCTTCTGAGGCTGATCAACAAGAAGAAATTTCTTGAAATGCAATTCGCATTCGGAAAATTTGATTTTAATAACAGCAAAGAGCCCCCTGTTGAATTAACCAGGAAGATCAATGTTAAAAAGCACACCGTAAACAATCGCGCGGTCTTTACTTTATCACCAAAATCAAAAGCTACCGGTACTCATATCTTATACCTGCATGGTGGTGCATATGTACAGAACTTCGTAAAACAACATTGGTATTTTTTATCCATGCTTGTGGAGCAGACGCATTGTACAATCGTTGCACCTGACTACCCCCTGGCACCAAAGCATACTTTTGTAGCGGCGTTTGATCTGGTAATATCATTGTATAAGACGCTGATTACGGAGGTTGGCTCAAACCATACTATTCTGATGGGTGATTCCGCCGGTGGCGGCTTTGCACTCGCGCTTGCACAACGAATGCGGCAGGAAGATGCGCTACAACCAAACAAAATTATTTTACTATCTCCGTGGCTTGACATTACATTAACGAATCCTGATATCAAAAAAATTGATTTGATAGATCCGTTTTTGGGTATTCACGGCTTACGAAAGGCGGGGCTTGCCTATGCGGGCGATGCCGATCCGGGAAACTTTTTGTTAAGTCCGATTAATGGCCCACTGGATCAACTTGGAGAAATATCCTTGTTCATAGGGTCGAGGGATATCTTTGTTGCTGATGCGCGAAAACTATACATTGTGGCGAAAGAAAAAGGAATTAAAATCAACTATCGTGAGTATGAAGATATGGTGCATGTATGGATGCTTTTAAATTTCAGGGAGTCGAAACTTGCAAAACAGGAAATCATGTCACTAATTATTGAACACCGATAGCGTTTATTAAACTGCTTGGATGTTTTGGCTGTTTTGGGTAGAGAACCACTTCAGGATCAGATACCCAACCAATCCGGTTACCAACGAAGCCAACATCACTGCAATTTTGGATTGTTGAACCAGCGCGTCGTCGTCAAAAGCAAGAATGGAAATAAAAATAGACATGGTAAATCCTATTCCTCCTAAGAAGCCGACGCCGATCATTTGTTTATAGTTGAAATCTCCTGGTAAAGTCGTTAATTTGAAACGTATGGATAAGTAGCTAAATATTACTATTCCCAATGGTTTACCCAGGATCAGGCCGCCCATAATTCCCATGCTGTTGGTGGTGAGTAACACCTGGTACCAGTGTGAACTGATTACAATACTTGTGTTGGCCAGTGCAAATAATGGAAGAATGATAAAGGCCACGGGCCTATGCAGAAAATGTTGCAATATATAAGAGGGTGATTTTACAGAACCATCACGAAAAGGAATTGCGAATGCAAGGAGTACACCCGTTATGGTTGCATGAATACCTGAGTGTAGCATGAAGTACCACATCCCAATTCCTGCAATTAAATATGGAATAAGATTTTTTACTTTTAATCTGTTTAACACAAGCAGAAAGGCAAAAATGCCAAGCGATGTCAATAAATTTTGCCATTCGATGGAACCTGTATAAAATATGGCGATTATAAGGATGGCACCAAGATCATCGATTACCGCCAGTGCCGTAAGAAAAATCTTTAGCGAAAGCGGCACCCGGTTTCCAAGCAAGGAAAGCACGCCAAGAGCAAAAGCGATATCGGTCGCCATGGGAATTCCAGCCCCAGCCTGGAATGGAGAACCATAATTTATCATGAGATGAATAGCTGCCGGAAAAAGCATACCACCTACAGCTGCAAAGATGGGAAGTAATGCGTTCTTAAAATTAGACAATTCACCAATATAGATTTCCCTTTCAAGCTCAAGGCCGATCAATAAAAAGAAGATCGCCATAAGACCATCGTTGATCCAGTGTGTTACTGAATGACCTCCTAAATCATAATTCCAAATTGAAGCATAATAAGGCTGGAGCACTGAGTTCGTCAGGATCAACGAAATAACAGTGCATATGATAAGAAATATGCCGCCGGATTTTTCACTATGAAAAAAATCATTAAAGAGTTTTGTCACTATCATCAGCCGTCTATTTTACTTTTGTATGTTTTACGTTTTCCAATTGAACTTCTGAAGGCGTTTTGTCAATGCGCAAGCCCTGAAACACCGGGTGTCTTACATTTCCGTCTGCCGTTATTTCTGTAAATTTTATATTGCAAACCAATTCCGGATTTATCCAGGTGATATCAGAAGATTCTTTGATAGGAACATCCAATGGTGATGTGGTACGAATAAGTTTCTTCATTTTTAAATGAAGTTCTTTTAAACTCTTATCGGTAAAACCGGTTCCAACGTTGCCAATCGAAATGAGTTTACCCTTCGTTCTTACTGCAAGTATCAGTGATCCGAAATATGTTCGTGCCCCTTTAGGTGCTGTGAATCCAACAATAATAGCTTCCTGCGTTTTAATGTTTTTAATCTTCAGCCAGTCGGTGGTTCTTTTACCAATACGATATTTGCTTTTTTTTCGCTTGGCAATCATTCCCTCAAAATTCATTTTTTGCATTTCTTTGAAAAATAATTTACCATCATTGTCAACATGATCACAATACCTGATTACATTCCCGTCGGGAATAAGTCCTTTCAGGATTCGCTTTCGCTCAATTAAAGGCAAATCGGTAAGTGTTTTTCCGTCAAGTGCAATAATATCAAATACATAATACTGAATGAGGTATTTGTCTTTATTTTTATAGTTCTGTAATTTTTGAAAATCAGGTTTTCCAGAGTCATCAAACACGACAATTTCGCCATCAATAATTGCGTTTTTTTTTATGGATGATAAGGCATCGAAAATCTTGGGATATGCTTTATCAAAGGTGAGGCCGTTACGCGAATATAACTTGTTTCCGCCTTTGGCTATTTCAGCGATCGCCCTATATCCATCCCACTTGATTTCAAACAGCCAATTGGGGCTATCAAATGCTGGTTGGTCGGTAAGCTGGGCTTTCATTGGCTCGATAAATGTCAAAAGCTTTTTGCTGCCTTCAATTCGTACATGCTTCATAAAGACAATAATAAAAAAATGATTCCCGAGGTTCCGAACGGGCATAGCTGGTTTATCCAGTTTTGTTAAGAATGATGGTAAATGCTACCTTTAAAGAAATGGCAAGGGAATCCTTGTAATAAAAAATAGCGAGCAAATGATTGAAGATCGAAAAGAGGTTATCTTAAACAAAAAAGGTCCTGTTATCATCATCGAAGATGACATGGATGATCAGGAAATTTTGACCGAAATCTTTGCAAAGTTAAACTACCAGAACAAAATTCTATTCTTCATTGATGGCAATGAAGCGCTGGACTACATCAATGATACAAATGATCTGCCGTTCCTTATTCTTTCGGATATTAACATGCCTAAGCTGAATGGTTTCGCGTTAAGAGAAAAATTAAAGACCGATGCGAAATTGAGCAATAAATGTATTCCTTATTTATTTTTTTCAACCGCATTAAATCAAAAGGCGGTGATTGACGCGTATAGTCAATCCGTACAGGGATTTTTTGTAAAGCAAAGTACCATTGCTGAATTAGAAAATACAATTCGTGTAATCATGGAGTATTGGAGGAGGTGTGCTGCGCCAAATGATTTCTCTGAATAACAAATCAAAGTTTATGTTTTTTAACGCCTCTAAACGAAACGATGGTACAGGGGTACAATCGTTAATACGCCGGCATAAAAAGTAATGTCTAAACTGTTTGGTACTGTACTTAATCGGAAAAATTATTGTATCCAGATGCAACCCTCGCCGAAGTCTTGAGGTCTGTACATTATTTCAATCTAATCGTACCTTATGTATAAAAGCTATTTTCAAATTGCCTGGAGAAATCTGCTGAAGAACAGGGTTTATTCTATCATTAATATTGGCGGTCTGGCCGTGGGGATGGGTGTTGCTGTTTTAATCGGACTTTGGGTTTACGATGAACTCAGTTTTAACAGGCATTTTGAAAATTATAGCCACATCACCCAGGTTATGCAAAACCAGGTGTTTAATGGCGAAATAGGGACGCAGGAGGCGAATCCCGCTCAGATGGCGGAAGAAATCCGGACCCTTTATGGTAATGATTTTACGTACGTGATGCAGGCATCATGGAATTTCAATCACATACTAACCTATGGCGATAAGATGTTTCTGAAGTCTGGAAGTTTTTTCGAACCACAGGTCACCGAGATGCTGAGTCTGAAAATGGTTCATGGCTCAAGAGATGGTTTGAAAGAAATGAATTCCAT
>DASPIZ010000032.1:0-2753 GCA_035628875.1 Ohtaekwangia sp.
CGATGGATCCTACTTTTTTCATCGGCCACCACGCCCACCCAATGGAATTGCTTTCGAGTACATCGATCGCGCTGCGAAACCATACGTTTGAATTTTCCCCACCTTCACCCATCCACAAAGGGATATTATGCTGATTGCGCAAGTTGATTACACCCTGAAGTGATGCAACGTCATTGTTATTCCAGTACTTGTGAAAGCTCAATACCATATTTTCATCCCATACCGGAAAGAGACCGTTATGGTTATTTGCCCAGCAATTTCCCTCAATGAAGATGATGTGATTCTGATCCACTTCCCGAATCGCATTGGTAATGTCTATGTATAATTTTCGCAGCGGTGCATTGGTTGTTTCGTCACAGCCGTTTTTATTGGCACCGGGCGTAAAATTCCAGTTTGTCTCGTTGATAAGATCATAACCACCAATCCATTTTTCATTCGCATAACGTTCAGCCAGTTTTTTCCATAGCGCGATTGTTTTCTTTTTATTTTCTTCGCTTTCCCAAAGCGACGGCTTGGTGGCATCATAATCCGAAATTGCAGCGTCTTTTCCTTGTCCGCCCGGAGCTGCGTGTAAATCTAAAATAACGTACATGCTATTGGCCGCGCACCACTTTACAAGACTATCCGTTAAAGCGAATCCTTTTTCGAGCCAGGTATTTTGTCCGGCTATCGGTTCTTTTTCAATGGGAAGGGTATAGAGGTTATAATGCATAGGTAGTCGCACAGAGTTAAAACCCCATTTTGCCAGCGAATCAATGTCTCTTTTTGTGCAATGGTTGCTATACCATGCTTCGTAAAACTCATCTGTGTTCGAAGTTCCTATCAATCCCTCAATGGCGGCCCGGATTTCATGTTGTGGATTGGCAAACGCGTTGGTTTCAAGCATGTACCCTTCCTGCAACATCCATCCGCCAAGACCCATTCCACGTAGGATGATTTCCTGATCGTTGGCATCCAGTATTTGTTTACCGCTGCGATGCAAATATTGGGCACGGGCTGTTGTATTACACAGCATTAAACCGAGTAAAGCAAACATCGCAATTTTATGAATGTGAAACGCTGCAAAGCATTTCTGCACTTGTCTGAATAGGCTTGGGAGGGTAAAATTCTTCATGTTATAAGATTACAGGTTCAATCGTTTTCAATCATTCAAGTATATTTTATGATTTCCTTTATATTAAGGGTTGGATTACATCTAAATTACTTCAAGGAAAAAAAACGAATACGTCTTTATTACTTCAATAGAAGGTTTGGAGCTGTAATTCAATGTATTAGAAGATAGGGACAAGACAGGAATGGGAAGTAAACAAAAACAAAAGGTGTTGGTAATGTGGTTGTGGTTGAGCTTTTGTTGTTCGATAACAGCATTCAGTTTTCAGCCTGAACAAGAACCGGTTTCCATAAAAGGAACGCCACGGATTATTCATTATACAAAAAAAGATTTTCAGGGAGATCCGCAATTCTGGACCATGGCCCAGGATCGTGATGGTATTTTATATTTTGGAAACAATGATGGTGCACTGATTTATGATGGTGAGGTCTGGCAAAAAGTAACGTTACCAAACAATTCCTCTATACGAAGCCTAAAAGTAAGTTCGGAAGGCGTCGTGTATGCCGGGGGTTATAACGAGCTTGGTACGATTGAAAAAGATGCTTTTGGGAAATACCACTATAAATCGTTGATTCGTCTGTTGCGGCCGGAAGATCAAAGCCTCGAAAATATCTGGCAGATCCACGAGGTACAAGGCCACATGATTTTTCGCAGTTATCGTATGCTGGTAGCCATTGCAAACAACAAAGCCGTAACGATACCAACCTCCAGTGCCTATGACTTCTCCACGGTTGTAAGGGAAAAACTTTACGTTAAGGATGCAGAAGGACTTAAAGTGGTAAATCTGAATTCGCTCGAGATTGTGCCGGCATTGCAATTCCCTGAGTTAAATAATGAAGACTTGCTTACTTTGTTGCCCGGAAGTATGCCGGATGAAATATTAGCGTTGACCAAGAAGGGGTCGTTCTTTAAAATAGATGATCAGGCAAACAAAATAGATTTATGGCAACAATTACTACCGCCAAACTCCAACAACCTGCTTACCTGTGCCATCGAATCTGAAAATGGAAATTATTACATTGGCACCTTGCGTAGCAAAGTAATTTCGCTTACGAAAGACGGCAAAATTGAAAATAATGCGGCGTTCAATACCATTCAGGATAATACGGTGTTAAACTTATTCGAAACCCGTGAAGGAAATATCTGGGTTATGCTGAATAACGGAATTGATTGTATTGATCTCTCTTCTCCACTTTCGTTACTTTTTGAAAATGCTTCTGTCTATGATGTCTTACCTAAACAAAATAAGCTTTATCTCGCAACCAATCAGGGCGTGTTTTCTACCCTAATTAAAGACGCTGGTCACGATATCTCCACAGCTAGCTTTATCAATATAAGCGGACTTGAAGGACAGGCCTGGTCGTTGCAGTTTTTTGAGAACACCGTATTATGCAGCCATGATCGCGGATTGTTTCAGATTACTACAAACGGTACGATACGCATACCTGGCGTGAGTGGCGTATGGAAAGTCATCGAAATTAATAACAAGGCACATCATTACCTGGTATGCACCTACGAAGGACTGTACTTGATGGTGTATGACAGTAAAACCGGTTTTGAGATCCGTCATAAGCTGGAAGGGTTTCAGGAATCAAGCCGTGATATTTTACAAAGCGACGAACCAGGAATATTCTGGGTTTGT
>DASPIZ010000033.1:0-2222 GCA_035628875.1 Ohtaekwangia sp.
ACAGCGATTGAAACATTATGGATACGTTGATGTAATGCAATAGTTTCCCTCTGTTAAAGTGGCGTGCGGGCATCATTTTTAAATAATTTCGAATAGGTTAAAAGAACTTTTGTTATGTATTCTGGTTTCCTGGCAGCATTAACTATAGCGCTACTGCTTACAATCCTATCCGTGTTTGTGTTTAAAAGAAGCGGGCCATGGGGAACGGCATGGAGTTTTTTTCTCGTACTCTTTCTGGGGCTTTGGGCTCTTTCCCTTTACGTTCGTGCAATTGGTCCTGTTTATTGGGGTGTCTCCTGGCTGCCCATCGTGTTTGGCGGTATCATGCTCTCTATTTTGTTGATTGCCGTAATGCCTGATGCCAGTCATTTGCGGGATGACGTGAATCGGGAGAAAAAAGCCGGTAGACCTACCGATATCCGTCCCGACCTTCCCATTCCAAAAGCAGGCAGGTTTTTTTGGATACTCATTATCTTATTCGTTATCGCCATTCTGATCGGCATGGTTAATCCTCAAATGGCATTATAGCTTTGTTGACTGTCTTTGATGTTTAACAATTTTGAATCAGGGGAACAGTGTGAATGCGCACGCTCTCTATGATGATTCCAACTAGAGCGTATGATAATTCTAAAACCTAATCTTTCCGGACACACTCAAGGACTCAAACGTCAACGCACTCAAATCACTTTCGGAAAAATTGTGTGGGGCAGTGTTGATCAATATTGATTAATGATCTTTCATTCACGTTTTTTCCGCCTCCCGGGCCGGCTGGCCCAGCATACTGGTATTGTCGCTGAACATGATCCAACACATGCCCCTTCCAGACCAAAGATAATGTTATGCGACAATACCAGTATGCTGAAGGATGGTGTGGGTGTGCCCTCTTTCTATGAACGATCAAAATAGTTTGTTTTACGATTCTAAATGTGATTTTTAACAATCTTTCATTTTTCCCGGACACTAATAACTTCAAACCTCAGACCTCAGACATGTTACTCTTCCGGGTTGAGGCTCTTTTCCGGGTCAGTTCCATGATACCCAAGATCTTTTGGATATTGTGCCTGTCCCGTTGACTTATCTACTTTCTTTTGCGCAAGAATTTTTTCAATGACTTCGTTTTTCCTTTTGCTGTCCAATACATCGCCTGTTTCAATTGGTTTTGTATTGTCGGTAACCTCGTTCTTTTTGATCATCATAATCAGAAGTTTTAATTCCGCAGCTTTAAAAGCCGATTTCCATACTCAGTCTTCATTCAGTAAAACGTAAAATCCAATGCCTTTAATAGTTCTGAAACAGATCAGCTTGTTTTTTTATTCAAAAGCTGTTCGTTCGATGAAATAACAAAGCAGGCATAAGGATTTATCTAATTATGATTGTAAAGCAACTATCATGGAAAACGAACAGATGAGGAATAAAATCCCGCAACAATATGGTAGCGGTACCGATGGTCGACGTGATTCATTGGGTGCCAATTTTGGTGCTGGGTCAAGGCCCTATGGGGAAGATACCGGAACGGGCCGTGAGCACCGTTTGAACCACAGCAATCTGAGCGTTAGTCATCACCAACGCGAAGCAATTGGTTGCGTTTACGCTGAATACGGAAAACGGACCGACGACAAGGATCATCTTAACTATGACCGTCCTGCACTGGGAAGTGGCTTGCGTTACGAACATCAGCATACGCAGGATTTCAGTCATGGTACACACGGTAATTATAATCAGCGTAATGTGGGAAACGATGAACCTGGGTATCAACGAAGTCCTGAGCCACAATACCGTCGTGATCGATACCACAGGGGAAAAGGGACACGATCCTATAAGCGCTCAGATGAAAGAATCATGGAAGACATTAATGATGGATTAATGGATGATCCATACATCCATGCCGCTGGAATTGAAGTTCGCGTAAACAATGGTGAAGTAGCGTTGACGGGGGTTGTTGAAGATCGACTTTTAAAACGTAAAGCCGAAGATATTGCGGCGTCTATCTCAGGCGTTGTAAAGGTTGAGAATAAGATTCGCATTGCAGCGACGAATTAAATTCGAAGTTTAAGGTTCATGGTTCAAAGTTCATGGTTCAAAGATCCTACCACGGGTCCGATTGGTTTTGATAAAAAGTAACTGCCATTTGTTTCAAGTTTGACGTTTGAGGTTGGTTTTATATTATTCATAGCTTACGTAAACTTCAAGAAGAACGAACAAGAGGACGATTGAAAAATCTC
>DASPIZ010000034.1:0-7446 GCA_035628875.1 Ohtaekwangia sp.
AATGGCCGAAATAGCGTATTCGGCATCCACAAAAAATCTTTTCAAAAACGTTTTACGGCCTGCGATGCTAATGGCTACGTTTTGCATAGGCGTTAGATCACTTTCGGGGTACACAAAGGGAATAGAATTCTTTTCGTCCCGTGCGGTGAAAATGCTGATGGCGATTCTGTCACCGTCATTTTCGTAACCCACTTTTAGCCCGTAGCCCATCCGCTTGTATGATGCGTTAAAGTGTTGCAGCGAATCATTAACATCGAAAGGTACGGCTTTGCGTAGTCTCCCTGCCATGGCTGAAATTTTCCATTTACCCGGACTCAAATCAACACCTCCACCAAGAAATACATGTCCGGCAAGCGTATAATTCGAGAACGTCATCGAATTATATCCGATGTAGGTTTTTATCCACTTGTAATGTGGCTGAAAACTAAATTGGTTGAATGGCTGAGAAAAACTTCGGTTGGCATTGCTATAGCTAAAAGATAATGGTGCATCATAACCAAACAATTTGATATTCACGTTACCCGTAAGAAACCAGTTGAATGGATCTCTTCTCATCTCCATACCATCAACATGATAACCTACAGCATTCAGGTTAATCGATCCATTTACCTTAACGCCTTTTTTGACACCGATTTCCTCGAGGTTTTGGGCGTGGGAAGGGGTGTTAATAGCGAGGAGTAGCAGTAGTAATAAGAAATAACAACAACGGGTTGACATAGGTAGGTGATTCGGTTTTTTCCAACACATTAAAGCTTGGTTTCTAGATCGCGAACAGGTTTTTAGAACTCAGCCACAAAACTATTGCAAAGAGCCTAACTATCTCGGGACCTAATTTTTTGTCTGTTGCATCTTTGAATAAACACTCATTGTCCCTTCAAAAATTCTACGTAACACATCTCCTGACTTATCATTCAGCACGCGAAGAATCATAGAAAAAGGGCTTATAGGAGCTCCTGCAAGAGGAGTTGTTACAACAGTAGGAATATTATAATCAATATTTCTTTTATCATCTATTTCTAAACTCCACCGGGCATTAGGAAGATGCAACCGAAACGTCTCTCCTATGTACGAAGCAATTGCATCGATGTCTTTCTTGTTTTCTATATTTGCAACGCGTTCACGAGTGTAATGAGAAAGTATGTAACGTTCTACCTGAGGGAGGGATTTCAAACTCCAATCAAATTGATTTGCTATATCTTCTGGTATTTCCTTCTTCCAATTATTAACACGGTCATCTATAAAAGTGACCCATGTTTTAAAATTCTCTAACTTCTCTTCTTTTTCCTTTTTCGTCATAAAATAGCATTAAGGAATGATTTTTATTTTAATAGGGTAGGGTCCGCTTTCTAATGATTGACGCAAGGGCCCACTCGGTTCACAGGCCTTAAACACCCATTCAATTTCCGTCATTATGCCTTGTTCAAGGAGAGCTTTATCAAGAAGTATTTCATTCTCAACATCTTTCGATTTATAAACTTTACCTTCAGAATACTTTTTAAACTCCACTGCTCTACCTGTGCTTCGATCAGCTATATCTAATCTTCTTATTCTGCCGTTGACCGATAGACTCACCTCTCTACAAGACGCAAAAGGGCAATCTAGTTTTAGGGACTTAAAATAATCATCCGTTGCTTTTGTCGCAGCACTTACCTTCTCAATATTCCCATCATATCTATTACTCCACGTTTCAAAAGTTTCTGTGTTCTTACCCTCTTCTCGCACTCGAACTTTGTACTGATCCCACCTCTGCGCCTTGTGTTCTGGTGTCCAAGGAACTAAATCAAAGGGAGGATCATCTTTGAACCCATCGTAAATGTTGCCAAGTTCAGATTGCGGAATTTTCATCTCTACCCACTTACGGGCATCTGGGGTGTTCTTGAAACTATTTGTAAGTTGTTTTTTATTAACTCTTGTTTCTTTCATAAACTTAGAAAGCTTCTCTAAACCAGCAGGATTTTTACGCAGTGCGTCATCAATCTGCAATACTTCCCACGCGTCAACCAACCCCTCCTCCCCATCAAACTTCCTGAGCATCTCAATATTCTGGTCGAAATCTTTCGCGAAAGATGGCCAGTGCGCCCCACCGACTTTTGTTCTTAAGCTGGAAAGCAAGTTCGTAATTTCTGCACCTTCATCCAATAGGGATCCGGGATCCTTTGCGTCAACGCCCAGGTGTTTTCCTGCGTCATCGGTGATCTCCACCGCTTTGTTTCCATATCGGTCTGTCACCAACTGGCGTATCTCATGGATCGCACCTTTCAAATTTTCCGACGGATCAACGAAAACAATCCCACGGCCAGTGCCATATCCCGGGACGGAATATGAAACCTGTTTAAGCAGACTGAAGTCTGTATTTTTTAGAATATCTCCCGTACTGTTAACGAGCTTGATTACAACATTGGTCTCATCGCCAACCAGTCGGATAAACATGCGCGCCTGGCTTCCCAATTTATACAGCTGAAGTCCCTTGCCGGCATTAAAGGCATAACGCGTAAGCGAGATGAGTTCTATAGTTCTGGAGGCTTTTGCCAAACCAGCAAACGCTTTGCTCACTTTCGCGGCTCCTGAAATTTCACCCACACCGATGAATAATGTTGCCGCAGCGATGATGTCCTTACCGGTATGGTGCAGTTTCTGATAGTCTGAAAAATTATCCGAAGTGTAACGGTCCTTAAGTTGTGTGCCGATAGCGTTGAATGCTGAGCCATTCAATATTGAATGCATTACCACATTCACCTGGTCAATTGTTGGCGGATCTGTATAGGCGTGGCATAACATCTCCGCTGCTTCGGCTACGCCTGCCAGTTCTTCGACAATGCCATTCCAAAATCCGGTGACCAGGGCAAACTCGTATTGCTTAACTCCTAAATCCTTTGACAGTTCATCTCCAATTTTATCAGCGAAGTCATCATCATCGCTTAAGATCGTATTAGCAACGACACCGGAACCAAGCGTTGCGGTGCTTTGTCCCATGTAGTAAAATAGAAATATGGTCGGATCATACGCCTGCCCCAAGGACGGATCATAGTACTTTGGTGATATTTCCGTGAGGCGAATTATTTTTCCCAACCCTCCCGCTACCCATGCGAGTCCCTTTACCGGAATAGCGGAAAATTTATGATAGACTTTGACACTTTGAACAAGAAGCTCCTTCGTATGATCAAGGAAGCCCTTGCTCAACCTTTGTTCAAGTCCAGGCCCGAAGAATAAGCCACTGGTTACGTCACCCGCGGCATTTTCAAGATGCACCCAGGCGACAAGATCATTTCGCCCAAGGCTTTTCGTATAGTTAAGAATTTCATCCAGTTGCATGGATGACATCCTGTAGTCCGTGTAAAACGTTTTTAGGTAAATATCATTGTCGTCGCCCTTCCGCAGATCCTTACATAAGTGCTCAAGCGCAGCTAGTTTTGTGTCGTCAGAAATCAGATTTGAATAATCATAAACAGCACGTTTGGGATCATAAGGCTTTTCTTCGATAATCCGTACGGGTTGTTCTAAAGCCCTCTCAACATTTGTCCGTTCAGATATCGGGATGACGTGGTTATAATCGAGATTAACATCAATCGGCTTCTGAAAATGTTGCCCAAAAAGACGGATGTTCTCCTTAATTAATTCCGCCTTTCCTCCAAGCGCGTTAATATGACTAACGCCTTTCAAACCGTAGCGTACCAAGCTTTCAGGAAAAGTAACAACGGTAAACTGTTTAGGAGTAACCTTGTTTTGAGTAACATCGGGTTTGTCAAACACCCGGATGTTTGCCATTAAATGGATATAGACTTTACTAAGACCTTTTGTACTTTCAATTTCATTTTCGACAGCCGCTGAAACGGTAGACATTTTATTTTTCAGCGCTTTGAACGCCTCCTCTCGTGCGCGCGACCCAAGTTGGTCAAGGGTGGTGATTGTTTCGAAGGGAGTGATTGTTGTTTCAAGCAGTAATTCCCAATCATTCACGACCACTACATAGAGTGCAGTCTTTGTGTTTAATAAAGCATCATTGATATTGATATTGAGGAGCCGTTTATTGAAGTCGTCAAGCTCATCGTCGCGAAACATTCTGTTCTGTTCGAATCCGCGTTCATCGACCCAATCAAATTTCTGCTGCCAGTCTCTGGCTTGGTTGATAGATAAAACGTAATTATTCCGGTGAGTTTCTCCTTTGCTCTCATGGATTGAATTCTGACGCATCTGCTCCTTTAGTTGAGCAGCAATTCTTTTAACTAATCTTTCCTTCCATTCGTCTTCGTTATTTCCTGCAAAAGCGCTCAGTGTGCCAAGAGAGAAAAATACGAAAAGGAAAAATCCCTTAATCTGATTATTTAATTTCATAAACATATTCATTAAGGATTTTGTCAATTAGCTGAACGATCGCTGATTTTGTTTCATCAACAAGCTGATCTTCGGTTATTCCGTTTGATCGCGATTCAGACACATACACGGTGAACGTTTTATCGTTTATAATCAGACCACTTGCAATGACCTTCAGTTCTTCAGCTTTACGATTCTCGCCGGCAAACGACTTAATAATAACTACCTTATTATATTCGCGTTCTGCAAACTTGTATTGTTTGGATCTTTCTTCAAATTCATTTTGCCCTTGCGCGACTATTTCCGTATTCTCTATCATCTCAACATAATAAGGTTCTTTGCCATCATTGCTTAGGTCTGTTGCCAGCATTGATTGATGTCTCAAGTCTATGTACGCATCAACTGTTGCTTTTGTGGCCAATCGTTGACTTGATTTGTCTTCAAAAAGCTGCTCATCATATTCCTTCCGTAAGAGTTTCAATGCCTTTTTAACAATGACTAAATCGTCGGCGTTTATTGGAATGTTACTTGTCGGGCTCAACCCACCTCCCGCAACCTTCGTCACTTTGGTTTGGCCTGTATCAGCATCCTTTTGCACCACCCATTGATCTCCGTTCTTGTCTTCGATAATGATTGCCTCTTCGGGAACACTTACGAGTACCTGCATTACTTCTGCATTCGCTGTGGCATTGCCATCAGAGTTTGTTATGGTAATGTAACTTTGATTGTCAACGGTGATGTTTTCGATATCCGTGTTGCTGAAGAGGAAGATCTCGTCATAGAATACCGTCTCCGCCCATTGACCGCGGTTTTCGGATTGTACCTTTTCTTTCTGTTGATCTTTCTTTTCCTGAATCTGTTCGTACTGTAGCTTAGCTACACCATTGGTAAGGAAATCGATCCGGCCTGCTCCGGCTACATGATTTTCATCGATAAATAATCTTTCAAACGTAACGTTGAAACTGGCGCCAAGTAATTTTGTGGTAACTGTTCCCATCCCCTTGTACCATCCGGAGCCGAGGGATGTAACATCAATCAGGAAGACTTCCATTCCATCAACGTCGATGATCCCTCCTATGAGCGCTGTTTCTAATGGCTTTGATTGATCCACAGTGAATAGTGCTTCATTCGTTCCGCATTGGATGATACGTCGTGGCGTGGTTCTGAATTTGACAATATCACTGTACGGTCCGGAAACTCCACGCTTCATCGCCTGCACCCTTGTTTCATATTCGGTATCTGGTTCGAGATCAAATAGCTTGTACTCCGTGTTCGTTACATCGGCGGTTGCCCATTCATATCCACCGGATGTTTTCTTATAGTAAACCCGGTACTCATCATAATCCGAGGCGTTCCACCAGATTTTCGCTTTTCTTTCTGTTTCACTCTCAGCTTGTAAGTTTTGGACGCGGCCGATATCATACGCTGCATCAATGCCGCCATACGTGAACGTACATACTTCGGAATAACCATTGTTTCGGAAGGCATCGCGACCACGCAGATCTATGGCCTGCACGCGCCAAACGTAGCGCATATTCTCTAAGAGCATAGGTTCAGCCGGGCCATACACGAGTTGTGTAAACGAAGTACGCGTTTTAAAAACCGGCTGAGTCGACATCACTATATCGTTTGGGTTTCGTCCTTCAGGCCTGGTTTCATAGAGTGAAAACTCATACTCCGTTTCCATTGCCGAATTCGGTGATGCAGTATTACGCGGCATCCAGCTAAAGATGATCTGCTGTGGCATACGTATAGGTGCCTTGCTTCCGCACGCCGGAAAATTTATCAGCGGTGGTTCGTTTTTAGCCAGGTAGTAAAATGAATTTCCTTCGTTACTTACCTGCACATCCTGTCTGCGATAATCATAAGCCGTGAAACTGATGCGGTAATTTCCCTCGGGCAGGGCACGTGTGCGCTCATATTGTTCGCGGCTATAGCCAACAAAGTCAATGTTTCTGCTTTCGAGATAAGGAAACAGATCAGCACCCGATATAACGGTAGGGATACCCGGATTCAAACTCAATGGCGGAGGATTGAAAGCGCGTGACGTCTGCATGATTACCTTACCATTCCATTCAACGCGCAACATCAATCGCAGTTGATAGGCCGGTTGCGTAAGGTCGCGGTGAATCATGATCACGCGAAGTTTTTCGTTTCCGGCAGATGCGTAATCTGATAGATAAACCGAGTAAGGCGGAATCAATTGCGTCGTGACCTGAACAGGATAGATCTGCGCATGGGTACGATGCACGATGAAGAAGAAGAACATCACCATCAATAACTTGAACAGATTTATCCAGGGACTTTTCCTATCTGTGAAATATTTACATGCCATCAGAAACTATTTGTTGATGATAATTCGCACATCGTGGGCATCACGTTCGGTGACGACCCTTAAAACATAAACACCGGAAGAAGCGCGCTCCATCGTTACATGGTCAGCGGCTTCCTTTACTGCGATCCATTCTTTTGCATAATGAATTGCGCCTAACACGTCGTAAACTTTTATTGAAACGTTATAGGTGCTGTTCATTCGTACCGTAACATCAAACGCGCCGGGAGATGGATTCGGACTAACGATAACTTCCTGAATCGGTTTAAACTCCGGATCTTTCTCTTTCTCAATAGATGGATCATAAGGATTGACATATAACGATTTGGCTACGCTGTAGTCACAACCGGCAAAGAAGCCCGTCATTGTCACCGTATAAACACCTTCTTCCTGAAACTTAAGCGTTGGATTCCATTCATCGTTATTAATCACAATGGCGTTTTCATCAAACACCCAGTGAATGGAATCTGGCTTTGGAATAGAAATCTCCGTTAGGATCAGCGTATCCAATGCATTCCTGTTAGATGCCGCGAGAAAATTTGGTAATGGCTGATCATTTCGTTGAATAACCGTAGCCGTTTTTTGCGCTATACACCCTTTGTCGTCCCTGGTTACAATAGCATATTCGCCTGCGCCTAATACGAAAACATTTTCCGCTTGAAAAGTTTGTCCATTATTGATAGCGTACTGGTAGGGAAACGTTCCGCCTGTCGCGGTGACAGAAATACTTCCGTTGTCTTTTCCGAAACATACCGGCGTGGCATAAAGTGACGCGGTTAACGGTGACAAAGGCTGGGATACGG
>DASPIZ010000035.1:0-8291 GCA_035628875.1 Ohtaekwangia sp.
AACCAATGAGGCCTTACTAGAAATGGCACAAACCGCCGCACAGGAAACCATCACACCTTATGAAGAAAAAGCAATAGCCACTTCGTTGCTCGAAAAAATTCCTGCTGCCGGAAAGATCATTTCTGAAAAGGAAAATAAAGAACTTGGAACCATCCAGCTTACGTTGAGCAACGGCGTAAACATAATTTTAAAACCTACTGACTTTAAAAATGACCAGGTCGTCATGAGCGCAACCCGTTTTGGTGGCCAGTATTTATTTGATGCAAAGAATAGGTTTGATGCAGAGTTTGCTTCGACCGTAATAACACAAATGGGAGTAGGTGCGTTCTCTCCTATGGATCTCCGGAAAGTACTCGCCGGAAAAAACGCAAGCGTCTCGCCACGAATTGGCCCAATAAGTGAAACGTTAAACGGACAATGCAGCGCATCAGATATTGAAGCCATGCTTCAGCTTACACACTTGTATTTTACTGCGCCAAGAAAAGATGAAGAACTATTCAAAGGTTTTATCTCGAAACAACAGGCATTGTACCAGAATATGATGTCAGATCCCCAGTTTACCTTCCAGGATTCGATCATGAAAATTTTGTACAAGGATCATCCATGGGCACCAAAATTACCCAAGCCGGAAATTTTCGGCAAAATTGATTTAGCCAATGCGCTCGCTTTTTACAAAGAACGATTCGCAAATGCCAATGGATTTACATTTGCCATTGTCGGCGCATTTGATGTTGACTCGATCAAGCCCCTTATCGCGACCTACCTTGCCAGCCTGCCATCAACCGGAAGCAGTTCGAACTTTAAGGATGTTGGCCTCCGCCCCGTTAGAGGCGTCGTTAAAAAAGAAGTCCGGAAAGGGACGGAACAAAAAAGTTTCGTTCGTTTTTACTGGAATGGAGAAACGCCTTACAGCGAAGTTGAACAACTTAAACTCCAGGCTTTAACGGAGGTGTTGAACATTAAACTGATCGAAAGCTTGCGGGAAGAGATGAGTGGAATTTATGGCGGTGGCATGTTCGGAAGTCTTTCAAAATATCCATATCCTGGCTATAGTATAGGCATTGCGTTTCCCTGCGGTCCGGAAAACGTAGACCAGTTGATTACAGCTACTATGGCGGAACTTGAAAAAGTAAAAACCAACGGACCCAACGAAGAAGATCTTAACAAAGTAAAAGAAACGTGGAGACAACAATATGTAGTGAATATGAAAGACAATAGCTTCTGGGCACGACAAATCATTCATGCCGTCGAGACTGGAATAAGTCCTGAAAAATTATTGTCGTATCCTGAGCGTGTTGCTGCTTTAACACCGAAAGATGTACAGGATGCGGCAAAGAAGTATCTTGACATGAATAACTTTATACAGATCGTATTGTATCCGGAGAAATAATTCGCTCACTGAGTTTTTTGAAAAAAATGGATAGCATAATGCTATCCATTTTCATTTAATGTTTTACGATTAGCCTTTGTTGAAATGCAGTATAAGATTGAACTCCGCCTTGCGACGGTCGCGGAGTATACCCACCTCCGCACAACTGTTGAATGGCCAGCTTTTGAGCAAAGCATAATTGAATCCGCATTGGCGGGAACATTATTTAGTGTCTGCATTATGCATGACTATACAATTGTCGGAATGGGCAGGGTCATTGGCGATAATGCGATATATTTTCATATCCAGGATGTTATTGTAGACCCAGCTTATCAGCTTCAGGGTATTGGTAGAATCATTGTTGAACGATGTATGGAATACATTGCCAAGTTCTCCGTAAAACATACGAACATTGGACTCATGTGCAGTAAGAACCGTGAACCGTTTTACAAACAATTCGGATTTATTGAGCGGCCGAACGCATTACATGGTGCTGGTATATTAAGGTTGTTACATAGCTTCATCATCCAGCCAGAAAAGTTATTCATACCGTAGACTTTTCACCGGGTTTGCAACGGCTGCGCTAAGCGATTTGTATCCCACTGTAATGGTAGCAATCAATATCGTAACGATGAGGGCAAGCAGGTAAATTCCCAGGCCAATATCGATCTTGTATTCAAACTCGTTCAGGAATTGTCGCATTGCGAATCCGGCTAACGGAGCAGCCAGAACAAATCCGATCAGAATAAGCTTTGCATACTCCCGACTAAACATCATGACGATACCTTCAACAGACGCTCCAAGGACTTTGCGTACACCAATTTCCTTTGTTTTCTGATTGGTCATGAAACTGGCCAGTCCAAAAAGGCCAAGACATCCGATAAAAATCGCGATCGAAGTAAATATGCTAATCAACAACGCCATCTTCCTTTCGCTTTCATAAAATTCACGGATGCTATCATCAAGAAATTCATAAGCGAACAACTCCTCGGGGTATGCCGATTCCCATATATCTTTTACCTGGTCTACTAACGCCGGCATATGCTTAAGATTTACTTTAATAGCAATTGTGTTGTAGTCGTTGTTGTTATTGAAAAGGACTGTAGGTTCAATGGGATTTTGTAAAGAATGGGTATGAAAGTCGCGTACAATCCCAACAATCGGAAATGTTTTCTGGGAAATGGTAAGTTGTTTTCCCAGCAGACCTTCCGGTGACTGATAACCCGTGACCCTGGCAAATTCTTCGTTAACGATAAACCCGTTTATTGTATCAAGATCAGCAATATTATGGCCGGCAAACAGTTTAAGATTATACAACGGTACATAGTTACCATCCACCCGTTTAATCTGTGTTAAATATTCCTTTGCATCTCCTTCCAGGGTAAAGCTTGTTTTTGAAATATGACCTGACGATGGCGGTGAACTCCCGAGACTGACTTGTTCAACACCGGCAAGGTTGCTGATTTCTTGTCGAAGTGTTCTCTGCTTACTACTACGATGTTCTCTCGCTGTACCCTCCCGTTCAGCAGGCAATGGCAAAACCAGAATAGCATCTTTGGTAAAGCCCAAATCTTTCTGGTGAAAAAAATTGATTTGCTGAATGATAACGATGGTTCCAATGATAAAAAATTGAGAAATAAAAAATTGCAGAACCACTAAACTTTTCCGCACTCTGAATCCAGATGAATTTCTATTATTGATTTGATTCTTTAACGCGAGGGCGGGTTTATAACCAGAAACAACCAATGCTGGATACAACCCGGATAAAATTGAAACGCTTATCGTTACCGTTATAACAAATATCCATAAATCAATCCTGCCTATAAAATCAAGTACTAGATGAAGATCCATAAATGGATTAATGAAACTGAGCAATAACTGCGATAAACCAAAGGATAATAAAACTGCCAGGACAGTAACCAAGGTAGTTTCACCCAGGAACTGAATAATTAACTGACTACGCGTGCTACCCATCGTTTTACGGATACCGATTTCTTTTGAACGCTTAATGGCTTCCGCCGTAGCCAGGTTAATGAAATTAATACAAGCGGTTATGAGGAGAATGGCAGCAATCACACCGAACACATAGAGCATCATACGGGGCACAGTGTTGTATGAATACGTATCGAAACGATCATCGAAATGAAGATCAACTAATGACTGAAAAAGAAATTCACTGCGGTCAAAATCAGCTTCTCCGAGGTGCTTTTTTGTGAATGCCGGCAGACGTTCCTGAAGGGCTTCTATCGTGAGATTCTCCTTTAGAAGAAAATAACATTGTTCATCACTCCAGATGCTATTCCATCCCTGCGCTTCACGTTCTTTTTCAATCGTTGCATATGATAACATCAGGTGAAATGGAAAGTCTGTATTGTTTGGCGGATCCTTCATAATTGCACCAACCCGAAATTCCTGATCATTGAATTTAACTACCTCACCAATTGCATCCGCTTTTCCAAAGTAACGGATAGCCCATTGTTGGGAAAGAATGGCTTCATTGGGATCGTCCAATGATTTTAATCCATCACCGTAAACAATTTCCCAATCAAATATTTTTAAAAACGACGGTTCCGTAAAAACAACGCCTTCCTCTTCCTGGAATTTTTTTGAAGGACCATTCGGCTGTGGAATCGTAACCAGCGCATCAGAACGGTATGTGGTAAAGACTACTTCTTCCGCTTCCGGAAAATCAAGCCGAAATGCGTCTGGCAACACCGTTGGTACGCCGGGCTGGTAATCTTTCCCATGGTTGCCCTCAGATTCGGTAACAACACGGTAGATCCGGTCTCTTTTTGAGTGATGGGTATCAAAGCTGTTATGGTAAGAAACAATGAGATACAATACCAGACTGCAAGTGATCCCCAGAGTTAATCCTGCTATATTAATTACAGTATTACTCTTTTGATGAAGAAGATTACGAAGCGCGGTCTTGAGATAATTTTTAAACATAGAGCGTATTCAGTGCCGGGTCATATTCAATATCGATGCCACTTACAAAAATCCGCGGTTTTATTTAAAATTCAGGCCTATTACCTTTTCTCTGTACACTTCCGCAACAATTTGTCCGGACCCGGACAAATTGTTGCTACGAAAAACTCAAACTGTTACATGAAAGATTCCGTTTCCAGAACGACTTCCGGTTATTTCTGGTTAAGATGTAGAATCATTACCTTTACCTTATGATCCAGCATTTGATTGTATTGATCTTATTTATTGGCGCGTTAGCCTACGTAGGGCGACTGGTCTACCAAAGTTTCCAGACAAAGTCATGTTCCAGCGGTTGCGGCTCGTGCGGCATTGACTTTAAAAAGATTGAGCAGCACCTCGCAAAAAAAAAAGCTGAAGGTTAAGCCCAAACTTTAGTTCCTTCTGTGCAATTCTTACAGATTTCAATTTCGCTTCGTGATCTTAACAGGGACGCACGAAACTGATTATATTTTTCTCCTGTCCAGATTTCCTGGAACGTTTTTTCGCGCACATCTCCTAAAATAAATTTTGCGTCTTTATCAAAACAACAAGGCACGACTTTCCCATCCCACGTAACAACGCAACTGTGCCACATTTTCCAACAGTTATTCAAAAGCTTGTTTTTAATCGCATACGTTCCATCATCTTTCTCTTGATACCGGGAATATTTTTCCTGTAAAGGAATAAGATCCGAGCCATTTTCATAGTCATAAATCTGAGCCGTTTTTAAAACAACCTGGTCTACGCCTACGTTATCGGCTAACTTATAGAGATCGTTTATCTGATGTTCATTTGGTTTCACCACCAAAAACTGGAAGATGACATGCGGTGTTATTGACTTTAATTTCTTTTTGCATTGGATGATCTTTCTGGCGCCGTCGATGACTTTCTCCAATGTTCCGCCAATGCGATACGATTGGTATGTTTCCTGCGTGGTACCATCAATAGAAATAATTAATCGGTCCAATCCAGACTTAACGGTGGCCCGTGCTGCGTCGTCATTTAAATAATGCGCATTAGTGGATGTCGCCGTATATACGCCCTTTCTGGAAGCATAACTTACCATGTTTAAAAACTCAGGATGCAAGTACGGTTCGCCCTGAAAGTAAAAAGTAAGGTAAGATAAAGTCGGCGCGATCTGATCCATAACACCTTCGAATAAATCACGCTTCAGCATACCTGTTGGCCGGGTAAAAGCGCGTAGTCCACTCGGACATTCAGGACACCTCAGGTTACACGATGTTGTGGGCTCGATCGAAATGCTGGTAGGCATGCCTGTAATCATCGGAATTCCGCGGCCCCGTGAAATATGATAACTACCGAAAATGCGGGCGGTGTTCAATGCACGAAGAACCGTAGTTTTCGATGCCAGATTAAACCGATCGTTCCATCCTCCCATCATAGTACTTGCAAGATAGTCGCTAAAAATGGCTTACGGATTATGATAATGTAGTTATCTTTAAAACCTTACGGACTTGTATGAAAAGTATTTTAATCCTGCTGTTTTGCATTCCTTTTTTTTACGCGATCGGTCAATCCGGGCTGGCCTTATCTGAAGCCGCCGAGATTTCGGTGATTACCTGCGGGCCCGGTCAGCAAGAATTATATTCAGCTTTCGGTCACAGCGCCATGCGGGTTCATGATCCAAAAAATGGTATTGATCTCGCTTTTAACTACGGTGTATTCAATTTTAATCAACCAAATTTTTACCTGAATTTTGCACGCGGTTATTTATACTACCGTCTCGGTGTCCAACACTACGACGAATTCGAATATCCCTACATCTATTTCAACCGGTATGTACACGAGCAGGTATTGAATTTAACAGCGTCTCAAAAACAAAAGATTTTTGATTACCTTCAGTGGAACGCCCTACCTGAAAATGTTACTTACCGCTACGATTACTTTTATAACAATTGCGCAACGAAGATGCCGGATGTTATCCTTAAGACATTGGGCGATGATGTAAAATTCGATGGATCACATATCAAAACGGAATATTCCATACGCGATCTCACCGACATTTATTTGGATAAACAACCCTGGGGTGATCTTGGCATAGATATCTGCCTGGGTTTGCCCATGGATAAAAAAGCGACACCTTTTGAATACATGTTTCTACCGGATTATGTCGAAGCCGGATTTGATAATGCTATTGTAAAGCATGGCGAAACGTTTGTAAATCTTGTGAAAGAAAAACGAATCATCTATGAAACGCGCGATGAACAAGATCCGAAAGGCTTACCACATCCGCTTTTGGTCTTCAGCATTTTTGCGGCGTTGGCTATTGTATTAACCGTTATTGATTTCAAGAAAAAGCGCTTATCCAATTGGTTTGACATTATGCTTTTCGCAGTTACCGGCAGCATTGGGTTACTACTCCTTGTGCTGTGGTTATTCACCGACCATAATGCTGCGGCCAGAAACTTCAATATTCTATGGGCACTTCCAACCCATCTTATTGCCGTGTTTGCATTTATTAAAAATCCGCCCTGGCTCAAAAACTATTTTGGCGTAACGCTAACCATTTGCATCTTGCTGATACTTAGCTGGCCTGTGTTGCCACAACGTTTGCACTATGCGTTGATACCCATCGTAATAACACTTGCATTGCGTAGTTTTACACAATATAAGCTGCGGACAAAAATTCCGGGCTAATATTCCGCCGTAAGAATCATAATACGCGACGCAAGCACTGGAGGCATTCCAATTATGTCATTTCGTATAGTGATTATTTTGCTATCGCGGAAATAATGTAATGCAGACCACTTCCGATTTAAATATGTATAGGGCGGTTTTCTGTTGCCGCAAGGCATGCTTCTTTCACTGCTTCCATATAAGTAGGATGTGCATGAGACATTCGCGCAACATCTTCTGCAGACGCACGGAATTCCATGGCCGTTACACCGGTAGCGATCATATCCGCAGCGCGTGCACCAATGATGTGCATCCCTAAGATTTCATCGGTCTGTTTATCTGCCAGCACTTTTACCAAACCATCTGTATCCATACTTGCCCGTGCACGACCGAGTGCCTTATATGGGAAACTTCCGGTTTTATAAGCACGACCAGCTTCTTTGAGTTGCTCTTCTGTATATCCCACACTCGCCACCTCGGGCCAGGTGTAAACGACACCAGGTATCAGTAAATAATTTACGTGTGGTTTCTGTCCCGCCAACTGTTCCGCTACGTAAACGCCCTCCTCTTCTGCTTTATGTGCTAACATCGCGCCACGTACCACGTCACCGATGGCGTAAATCGTATCCACTTTTGTTTTTAAATGATCATCAACTACGATCTGTCCTTTAACCGTTTCGATACCCACTTTGTCTAATCCCAACCCATCGGTATACGGTCTTCTTCCAATACTCACCAGGCAATAGTCGCCTTTAAATTCAAGCGCGTTGCCGCCGTTCTTAGGTTCAGCTTTAACAACAACTTCCTTTCCTTTATTTTCTACAGCCGTAACTTTATGGCCGAGATAGATATCCATCCCAAGTTTCTTAGCTACCTTCAGTAACTCCTTGCCCATGGTTCCATCCATGGTAGGAATAAGACTGTCGAGGAATTCAACTACCGTAACTTTTGAACCTAATCTGGCATATACCGAACCCAATTCCATACCGATAACACCGCCGCCAATAACAATCATGTGTTTTGGTTGTTCTTTTAACTCAAGCGCTTCAGTACTGGAGATAATACGCTTCTTATCAAATGGTGCAAATGGAAGCGGTGTTGGCTTCGATCCAGTAGCGATGATAACCTTCTCTGTTTTTAATATCGCTTCTTTACCATCTTTTGCAGTAACCTTGATGGTGTTCTTATCGATAAAAGATCCCACGCCAGTATGCACATCGATCTTGTTCTTCTTCATGAGATAGGCAATACCATCAACATTCGATTTAACGACACCAGCCTTCCGGGAAATCATTTGTCCAAGGTTTACCTTAGGCTG
>DASPIZ010000036.1:0-31776 GCA_035628875.1 Ohtaekwangia sp.
TATGAACGTCATTCTGAATTGCGATTGCCCCGCAGGCGCGCAAGAAGGATTTCCAAGGAGAGCACTGGGAGTCTGTCGTTATTGGAATCGCTTTCGCTAACTAAATCAATGCGCCAGAGGAGCTAAATGTTGGTAGCCATGAGCGCAGCTCGTGGTTGTTATTGATGTTAAGCGTGTGCCACAGATGCGAGTAGATCAGGAGAAAAGCGCGCATGGCACACAAAATGAAAATTGTGATCGAGAGAAAAGCCGATCCCATTTTTCTGACCGGTTCATTCAACGTGTTTAATTTTGGTTTCGATAACGAGCGATGAATTCCGCTGCTCCGGGGGATCCTTCATTACGCTGACAGCTGACGCTGTCTGCAATTCAGGATGACAGTGGTAGAGGGGTGGATGACTCACTCCCGCTATGAACGTCGTAAAAAAAAGCTACGCGTGATTTACCATCTTGATCATTCCACGCCAAAAATGATTTTACTTTGTGTGTAATTCTCACTTGCTTTCTTATACTAATCATCCGAATCTAAACATTAAACCTGTGGAAGCATTAACTGCCTCTAACGTAACAAAACGTTATAGCAACCACCTGGCACTCGATCAGGTTAGTCTTACTGTTCCATCTCAATCCATCTACGGTCTTCTTGGTCCCAACGGTGCCGGGAAAACTACACTCATCCGGATCATCAATCAGATCATTCATGCAGATGAAGGTCAGATTACCCTTTTCGGTGAAAAATTGAATCCAAAACATATCGGTGAAATCGGTTATCTTCCGGAAGAACGCGGACTTTATAAAAAAATGAAAGTCGGAGAACAACTGATTTATTTTGCGCAGCTTAAAGGACTAAGCAGAAAAGATGCGACTGAACGCAGTAAGACCTGGATCAAAAAATTTGACATTAAAGAGTGGTGGAATAAAAAAGTCGAAGACCTGAGCAAAGGCATGGCGCAGAAAGTGCAATTCATCAGCACCGTAATGCACGAACCGAAACTCATCATTCTGGATGAACCCTTTTCGGGATTTGATCCCGTGAACGCGCAGCTAATCACCAAAGAAATTATGGAGCTGAAAGCAAAAGGCAGCACCATTATTTTTTCCACACACCGGATGGAAACCGTTGAAGACTTGTGCGACCACATTGCACTGATCAACAAATCAAAAAAAATTCTGGAAGGATCTAAAAAACAAGTGAAGGATAAGTACCGTGCGAATACCTATGTAATTGATCACCGGGGTGCATTCACACTTGCCGAAAATAATTACAACTTAAAAGATCAAACGGTTTTGGAAGATGATTTTTATCAGTCGGTGATCACAACTATTCCTGAGACAAACCCCAACCGTCTGATCCGAGATCTGACAGAAGTTACGGAAGTACACAGCTTCATTGAAAAAATTCCTACCATCAGTGAGATATTTATCACACTTGTAAAAGACGAAACACATGAATAAAACCTGGCTTATATTCCAACGTGAGTTTTTAAACCGTGTTCAGAAAAAATCATTTCTGATAGCAACCATTCTTGTTCCGCTCATCTTCCCGGCCATCCTGGCCGTTATGGTGTATGTTTTTATGAAACAGGAAGAAAGCGCTGTCAAACAAACCATTGAAGTATACGATGCCACAGGCAAAATGCAGTTTGAGGAAGATGACAAATACAAATTCATTCCCGTCACTGGCAACCTCGACCAATTAAAGACAGCCTTTAACCTTTCTGATCATTATGCCTTGCTGTATATCCCGGAGATAGAATTAGCCAATCCGGAAGGCATCACCCTATACACGAAAGAAAACCTCAGCATTCTCCGCATGGAGCAACTGAAAGGTAAGATTGAAGATCTTATCCATGGTCTTAAGCTGGAACAGTTTAACATCAGTAGAGAAACACTGAGCAGCCTGAAAACCAACATCCGGCTTCACAACATAAACATCAGCGATCCTGAAGAAGAAAAAGAAAACAACACGCAATCGCTATACGCACTCGGATTTATTCTGGGTATGCTGATCTACTTCTTTGTGATGATTTACGGCATGCAGATCATGCTCGGTGTAATCGATGAAAAAACAAGTAAAGTGGTAGAGGTGATCATCTCCTCCGTTAGACCATTTCAATTGATGCTGGGAAAAATCCTTGGGATCGCGGCGGTAGGTTTATTACAATTTACGATATGGGCTGTTTTAATCAGCGTATTGTCTTCTGCAACGTTAGGCCTACTGGGTGTAGATATGGCAGATCAGCAAACCATGGAGCAAGTCCAAAGTATGCAACAACCGGATGCCCAGGTTCAGGCGAACAATAACAACCCGGTTGTCGAAATCGTTAAGATTATCGACAAAATTCCAATTCTTTACATCACGTTCAATTTTATCTTTTACTTTCTCGGCGGCTACCTGCTTTATGGAGCCTTATTCGCTGCCGTAGGTTCGGCCGTAGATAATCAGCAGGAAGCACAACAATTCACGTTGCCTATTATGATGCCGCTGCTCATTTCTTACTTTGCCTTATTCATGTTTATCTTAACAGATCCCCATAGTACGGCAAGCTTCTGGTTTTCAATCATTCCATTCACCTCTCCGATTGCCATGGTAGGCAGATTGGGATTTGACGTTCCGCTATGGGAATTGTTGTTATCCCAGGTCTTGCTTATCGCAGGTTTTATTTTCACCACGTGGATCGCCGGAAGAGTGTATCGTATCGGTATTCTGATGCATGGATCAAAAGTGAATTATAAGGTGCTGGCAAAATGGTTTATGATGAAGGCTTGAAGGGGATGTGGTGGAGTATTGATATGCGTATTCGCCTTTTACCTTGATTAGTCGTCCGACTAGCAGAAAAATATAACAAAGCGACAATGCATACCTGAAAATATTACAACGAGATCCGGAGATTTTACAAAGAGAGAGAACATTTGACGCCAAAATAAAACACTAGAATGGAAAGCATTCAGGACTTCTTTACGATCTATAAGGCATCAGCTTGGGAGAAGGATATCCAACGCATGGTTGGACTGTATGACGACAACGTTGTAATTTTTGATATATGGGAGCAAGGATATCAAACAGGCTTAACCGCATGGTCTATTGCCGTAAAAGACTGGTTAAGTTCCTTAGGAGACGAAAGGGTCAATGTGATCTTCGAAATGGTCGAAATCCACGAAAATGAGAATGTCGCGTTCGGAAGTGCCCTGATTACATTTCAGGCGATTTCAATTGATGATGCGATTATTCGGAACATGAAAAACAGAATTACGCTGGGATTTATTAAAAATGATGCAGTATGGAAAGTAGTTCACCAACATACTTCTGCCCCAATCAATTCCGATCTTAAAGCTATTCTGGATTTTTGATTAAACTTTTTAAACTAGGACAAGGTCTTTAAGACACCAGGGTCAATATGCTGGCGTGGGGCACAAGCAAGATAAAAGCTTAAAACAATATGAAACGACTTCAACTAACATTGCTAATCTTCTTATTGATTTTAACACAAGCGTATCCTCAAACAATCGAAACATTAAGGAAAGACATCGAACAAATTACAAGATCAAAAAACGCAGTTGTCGGTGTTGCCATTAGCGGAATAGATAACGGAGATACGTTAAGCATCCACGGAACAAACCATTTTCCAATGCAAAGCGTATTCAAGTTTCCAATTGCATTAGCCATGTTAGCTGAAATTGACAAAGATAATTTTTCTTTGGAGCAGAAAATAAAAATCAACAAAACCGAACTTTTGCCTGGACTCTGGAGTCCGATACGAGAAAAATTTCCTGACGGGACAACACTTACAATCCGTGAAATCATCGAGTATACAATTTCACTAAGCGACAATGTTGGTTGCGATATATTATTGAAACTCCTTGGAAAGCCACAAGCCGTTGAAACGTATTTTTCAAATAACAACTTTAAAGACATTGCTATCAAAATCAACGAAGAAACCATGCAAAATAACTGGGACTTGCAGTTTCAAAATTGGATAACACCAAAAGAATCTAATCGAATCCTGCAAGCATTTTATGAAAACAAAAATAGTTTGCTTTCCCACAAGAGTCATGATTTTGTGTGGAAAACAATGAAAGCAACGCAAACAGGAAAAAACAGACTGAGAGGACAATTACCTGAGGAAACCATCGTGGCTCATAAAACAGGTTGGTCCGGAACGAATAAAACTACGGGAGTTACAGCCGCAGTTAATAATATCGGGATTATCTTTCTACCCAATGGAAAATACTTTATCATTAGCGTATTTGTTACCGAATCGAAGGAAGATTTAAAAACAAACGAGCGAATCATTTCCGACATCGCAAAAGCAGCATGGGATTATTTCATAAGCCAGTAAGAAAAATGACCGCGAATTTTTTTTAGATCGCATCACATAACATCGTATAAAAAGATTCAGCACAAATTCGTAAATCAAATAGTAATTAAAAAACAAACCTTATATGAAGCCAAAATTTGAAGCTGGAATTAACATCGCAATCAAAATCCCGAAAAATAAGTACAACCAAACAGTCATTTTCTATCGCGACATTTTGAATCTCGAAGTTGAAGAAAAACCCATTGACAATCCAACGGTTTCTAAGACCCATCAGGTAAAGTTTGGGAACAATATAATCTGGCTTGATTGTGTCGATAATTACACCCATTCAGAGACATGGCTTCAATTAACAGTATCTAATGTGGAGGAAGCAACTGCATATTTGAAATCAAATGGAATTGACACTTGTGACGAAATTGAGGAACTACCCAAAAATATGCATTGGATTACGGATCCGGCAGGGACTGTTTTTAATTTGCAACAGACTGAGCGTAAGTAATTACCAGATTCTATCGACCTTGCTTACATTTTAGAAAATTAAAAAAGAATTTCTTCATTCACGACATCAAACCTATTGCAATGAAATATGTTTTAACTGCAATTTTGATTTCTTTTTCACTATACTCTTATGGGCAATTTTCCTGGGGAGTAAAAGCAGGACTTAATATTAATGATATAGCAGTAGAAGGTTTACCGAAAGGCATTGAAGATAAATCAAGCACAAGTATCGGATTTCACTTTGGCACCTACGGCGAAATCAACATCAGTGAAAAATTCTCATTTATTCCGGAGTTGCAATTGTAGCAACGCGGTGTAAAAAATAACACTGGCATAAAAATAAATCTCAACTACATTGAGTTGCCAATATTAATCTCGTATTCAATTGCCAAATGGTGCAATCTTGACTTCGGACAGAATATCAGCTACAAAATTTCTGCCGCGGCCAAAGGTGATGGATCTAGCCAAAATATTGATACGTTCTATGATAAGGATTTGGATCTTGGGCTCATTGCAGGACTAAGAGTTCCGTTACCCAGTAAGTTCACCTTAATTGGCCGATATTATCTAGGTCTGAGTTCCATTTCCGAACTTAATTTTACGGATGTTAACGGAGAAACTACTTCTGTAAAGGAGTACAATAGGACTGGGCAATTTGGTATTAGCTACAGATTTAATTGAACAAAAACTACCTCGCGTAAAAGGGCTAGTGACTTAATTATTGTTTCGACTCTAATAAACATTTACAGATATCGTCCGATTTAAGCCTATTCTATTTTATAAAGACACAAGCAATGGAAAACTTACCAGCACACATCAGCATAATCTTCGGACTCACGACAGTATTAACAGTTGGGATTTTTTATATCGCCACTAACTATTCAACAATAACTTTAACGATTATTTTGACATGGCTCTTATTGCAAACGTTCATTGGAATATCAGGGTTCTACACAATGACCGATACAATTCCACCAAGATTTCTGCTCTTAATCTTACCTCCTTTCCTTCTAATCATCGCACTTTTTTCAACTTCTAAAGGGAAACAATTTATTGATACCTTAGACGCTAAGACCCTGACGATACTACATACAATCCGAATTCCAGTTGAAATTGTTCTCCTTTGGCTATTCATTCATAACACTATTCCGGAACTTATGACTTTTGAAGGACGAAATTTTGATATTTTATCCGGACTGACAGCCCCTGTTATTTTCTACTTCGGATTTATCAAAAAAAAGTTAGACAGCAAAATAATCCTGATATGGAATTTTATCTGTCTGGGCCTTCTCTTTAATATAGTCGGAAATGCTATCCTTTCAGTTCCGTCCCCATTTCAAAAGCTTGCTTTTGATCAACCCAATATTGCAGTCTTGCATTTCCCATTTATCTGGCTACCCACTTGTGTCGTTCCATTGGTATTGTTCTCGCATTTGGCGATGATTAGGCGAATATTAAATGCCAAACGAAAAATAATTAAAACATCGGCATAAATTTGTCTGGAAAAAAATCTTAGAGCCTCTGTCCCTCCTGACCATCTTCAGTTGTTATTGGGTGTAATCAAACATTCCTTAACATTAAACAATGAATCAATGAAAGAGTACATCCTTCTTTTCAGACACGAAAATGCCAACGGCAAAGTTTCTCCCGAACAAATGCAACAATGGATGAAACAACAAATGGACTGGATCGGCAATATTGTTGCGCAAAACAAATTTGTCGGCGGTACGGGACTGCTGTTTGACGATGCTAAAGTAGTCAACCACAAAAAGTTCGTTACAAATGGGCCATTTGGCGATATCAAGGAAACCCTGGGTGGTTATATTATTGTGAAGGCAGACTCGGCCGACGAAGCGGCTGAATTTGCAAAGGGAGCTCCGGTTTTACAAGGCGAAGACAACACGGTGGAAGTGCGACAAATTACAACACATTAAATGAATGCTTGAGACTCCGTTAACCCGGAGTCTCGACTTTAAAATGCAAACTAATATAATCCCTCACCTCTTCAGAACGGAGTATAGCAAACTTGTAGCTGTGCTAACCCGGTCTTTTGGCATTCGGCATATTGAACTAGCCGAAGACATCGCCAGTGAAACTTTCTTATCAGCCCTTAACACCTGGCCTTACAAAGGCACTCCACCAAATCCAACGGCCTGGCTTTACACGGTAGCAAAGAATAAGATTAAAAACCACCTTACCCGGAACAACCGCTTTAGAATCAATATATCCGAAAATTTAAATCAGGAAATAAATTTCGATGAAATAAGCATAGACTTCTCGGATCAAAACATCGCCGATAGCCAGTTGCAAATGCTTTTTGCGATTTGCCACCCATCTATATCAGCTGAGTCACAAATTTGTTTAGCACTGCGAATACTCTGCGGTTTTGGATTAAATGAAATTGCAGACGCCTTTTTATCCAACAAGGAAACCATTCACAAAAGGCTGCAACGCGCGAAAGAAAAGCTTAATGTCGAGCAAATTAAACTTGAAATGCCGGGCGATAGCGAAATCAACGAACGATTAGAAACCGTTCTGCAAACCATCTATCTATTATTCAGCGAAGGATATTATTCTGAAAGCAACAACGCGATTGTAAGGAAAGAACTATGTGTAGAAGCGATAAATCTAACGTACTTGCTACTGAACAATCCACTAACAAAAAATCATGCTACAAATGCGTTAATGTCATTAATGTGTTTTCATTCATCACGCCTGGACGCCCGGATGTCTGATAGCGGTAGCATTATATTATATGAAGACCAAAATCGAAAACTTTGGGATACGGAACTTATTGAAAAAGGATTCTACTACTTACAACAATCATCTAAATGGGAAGTGACATCAACGTATTACATTGAAGCGAGTATTGCATATTGGCATACTGTTGACAACAGTAAACCGGAAAAATGGATAAGCATATTAAGATTGTATGATGCCCTTCTATCCGTTCATAGTTCGCAAGTTGTCGCCCTGAACAGGATCTGGGCATTTTCAAAAGTCCACGGAAATGTCGCAGCTATCGAAGAAGCAAAAAAATTAGAATTAAAGACAAATCAATTTTACTTTATGCTTTTGGCTGAGCTTTACAAACAAATTGATTCCACGGAGTCAATGGCATGTTTAACACAAGCATTTAATCTTTGCAAGACGGACTCAGAGAAAGAAGTGATAAACAAAAAAATAGAAGAACTGAAATGTCTAAATGAATATTCGGTCGTGTCTATTCCCAATAGATGTAGAGCATAATCAACGTAGTAGTTTTTCGTTCCCTTCGAAATGCATTCAAATTTGAATTGCCTTTCAAAATCCCGTCAGGGATGAAATCTGGGTAGAAAAGACAGGCATGAATCAAGTGCCGTCAGGTACGATATAACAACACAGAAGTAAAGCAAACCCTGTTACGATTTCTCCAGCGCACGGATCAGCTCATCCACTTTCGCCAGCCGCGGCAAAATTTCCTTCTTCACTGCGCTCTTATTTAAGAAGTATGTGGCAACAGCCAATATAATATTCATCACCGCCATTTTTACAATCGGTTTCAATCTATCCGTTAGGCCGAACCCAAGCGTAAAAAGCATCGTGAGCGTCATACCCGGTAAGATGTACCAATATAGCACGCTGTCGAGTAGCGCTTTTTGAACAAGCAGATAATTCCGTGTTTTATGCAAATACTCCAGGTAGGTTTCTGTGTACGCACCGGGCTTATGTTTTTTCGCATTCCTTAACCTGATGGCTACAAAAACGGCATAGCCGATGATCAAAACAGAAGCTACCTTTGTCAAGACGTGCGGAATTGCATACGCCGAATAAGCGAACGCAGGAATAATGATAGCCACAGCGATTTGCTCCATCAAGTCACGATATTTTATTTTTCGATGAAAATCATCAAGGCTCGATTGCACGTCTATCATTAACCTTGATTTTTCGAATTTTACCTGCTCCTGGTTGGGAGACGATTGCCATATTCTTATCAGCTCTTCTTCGATCATATCGATTCATTTATACAAGTCAATAATTTCATTTTAATTCGTTTGATCTTTACGGCCACGTTGTTTTCCGAAAGGCCAGTAATGTCAGCAATCTCTTTGTAAGACAGTTCCTCTAAGTAGAGTGTCGTTACGGCTTTATCTGCCTCGTTTAGCTTTTTAATACAGCTCCGGAGTTTGATCAGTTGTTCGTGTTCCTCCTCGTATGTACCATCATCACTCGCCGGTTCAATTTTAAGACTGTCTAACTTAAAATAGCGCGCCCGTTTTTTTACCTGCTTTGTTTGTAGCCGAAGACAAACATTCAGGGTAATTCTAAACATCCATGTGCTCAGGGAAGATTTTTCTTCAAATGAGGGCATAGATTGCCAGATGTTAATCAGCACCTCCTGAAAAAGATCTTTCTTGTCATCCGGATCTTCCGCATAAACAGAACATACCCTAAGGAGCTTCTGCTGATTTTGCGCCAGCGCCGTCAGAAAAATGTTTTCCAGGTGTTTTACCATCTTAATGTTGGGGTCTATCTGTTTAGTTACAACATCATTAAAAATATGACAGAAAATTTATTTTATTATTTAAATTGTTTGATCAGACGTTTAGGCCATAGAAACAAATATGATTGGTATCTTTGATTCAAGGAGAAACATAGCATGCGTACAAGGATTGCTAGTCAGTGCGCTATTAAGATTAACGTGTTACAGAAATAACACAGTTATAAAATCGGATCGATAAATAAGAAATCTTCATGAATACAAAATTGATAATGACGCTTAGTGCAGTCACCTTAGGAGCAGCCGGAATATCGTTAACTTTTCTACCAGAAATTGTATTAGGCTTTCTTAACATCCCGCGCAACAATTTGCCATTGTTCCTCATACAAATACTGGGAGCGTTCTATTTTGCTTTTGGCATGTTGAACTGGATGACGAAGGCTAATTTAATTGGAGGAATCTACAATCGCCCGGTGGCTGTTGCCAATTTAAGTCACTTTCTGATAGCCGGACTGGCGCTAGTCAAAGGATTATTCTCAAATCCTGATTTACCCCACGCCATATGGATAATCGCGGCTATTATATTCTGTATTTGCCGTTGCGTATGGGATAATGTTATTCCGACATCCGGTGCCTGAAAAGAAAACTGCAAAATAATAAGCGTCATAAGTAACTCAAGAACAAGCCATGAATGGAATACATCGTTGTCGTCGCAATCATACTCATATTGATAACCCTTAGCATGCTAAGTTTAAATAAGAAAAAATCAATAAGCGACCTTGAAAAACTTCGGCAGGATTGGGGCCATCCGAAATCAAAGAATCAATTTCATTTCGTCAGGATCAGCCGGTATGCAGACGCAGTGAAAGAGAAGTTTCACCGCCTCACAGATCAAACGCTTGACGACATCGACTTCCACAGACTTTTTACATTTATTGACCGGACCACGAGCAAAGTAGGTCAACAATTTCTCTATAAAAAATTAATCGAACCTTCAAATGATACAGAAAATCACAACGAAGAGCTTATTAAGTTATTGAATGATAATACAATTTTGCGAGAAGCGATCCAATTGCAACTTATTAAGCTTAGTGATAATGATGCCTATCATATTTCATCACTATTCCGAAAAACGTTTTTAGAAAGGCCCAAATGGTTTAACTTCCTTATACTTGATCTTGTTGTAATCTTTGGCTTGATCATCCTATCTTTCAAATTCCAAATCCTGTTAATTTCTCTTTTGATACCTTTTACTATAAACATGGTAATACACCTTTGGAATAAAAACAACACCTTTCATTTTACCTGGTCAATCCCCCAACTTACCATACTCATCGATGTTTCCCGGGAATTATTAAAAAACAATGCGCTATTCAACAAGCCAGCAGAAGAAAGTGTAGCAAAAATGCGATCATTCCAACGCAATGCGAGATTCATACGATTTAGTGGTGGCGGTTTTCAGACTGAAATCGGCCAGTATGTATTTGATATGATAAAAGCACTTTTCCTGACTGAAGTTTTTATGATTTTTAAAGTTGCCAGGGAATTAAAAGATAAACAGTCTTCTATAATTACTTTATTTGAATACGTTGGAAACATAGACGCTTCCATTTCTATCGCATCTCTTCGAGCGGGAAAACTTAAAACATGTAAGCCTGTTTTTTGTTCTGCGAAAAAGGAGATAATTACTAAAAATATATATCACCCGCTGCTCAAGGGGTGCGTAGAAAACAGCCTCACAATAAGCAAGAAGAGTATTTTAATTACAGGCTCAAATATGTCTGGTAAGTCTACGTTCTTAAGAACCTTAATCATCAACTCGATTTTAGCGCAAACCATTTATACCTGTTTCGCTGATGAATATACATCCCCAATTCTAAAACAATTTTCTTCAATACGAATAAACGACAATCTATTCGAAGGCAAAAGTTATTATTTTCAAGAAGTTAATATTATGGCGTCGCTGATAGCGGAGGTTGAGCAGTCTCATCAAAATTTATTCATATTGGATGAAGTCTTTAAAGGCACTAATGCCATTGAGCGGATTGCAGCCGCCAAAGCAATACTTTCTTATTTAAATCGCGGTGACAACATTGTGATTGTTTCCACCCATGACATCGAGTTGGCTGACATGCTTGAGGATGAATATGACCTGTATCATTTTACAGAAACAATTGAAAGCGACGAACTTCATTTCGACCATAAGCTTAAACCAGGACAATTAACCACAAGGAATGCCATTAAGCTTTTAGAATTAGCGAACTATCCAACGGACATTACACGGGAAGCCCGATTACTAAGTAGTAGCTTATCGACGGCTAGGACATTGAATATAAATCCTGCACCAGAAAAAAAAACGATTGAATGAACCTTATTACAAAACTTAACCATTCACATCAACGAAGTTAGACAGAGCTTTACTTTCACAATCGCTTATATAAAATACTATGACACTAGATGAAAACGATTATCTCACCTATCAGTTATACACTGCATCAAAAACACCAAGGGTTAAAAAGGCGCGAACAAGAGGTTGGGTACTAACAACCATATCATTTTTATGCTTAGCCTACTTGTTTTATGATAGTTATAACGATTTGCTTGGATTTTATTTTTTGATTGCATCTGGGCTATGTTTAGTATTTTACCCCCTTTACTCGCGGTGGCGGTACAAGCGACACTACCTGAAGTACATTCAAGATACCTACAAGAACCGTTTTGAGCAGGAATGTACCCTTCAGATTAATGAAGACAGCGTGGATATAAAAGATAAGACAGGTGAACTAAGAATTAATACAGCAGAAATAGAAGAATTAAATGAAATAAGGGACTACTACTTTATCAAAACAAGAACAGGAACATCTGTAATCATTTCAAAACAGAAGGCCGATGACCCTGAAACAATTAAAAAGGAATTAAAACTATTGGTTACGAAGAAAGGAATTAAACATAACATAGAGCTGGAATGGAAGTGGAAGTAAATTTTATCGTCCTGTTCGTTCGGTACGACGTGATAGCAGCGGGCTTGCGCAAAGGAGTAACCACTTACTGCCCTTCCGCAGATTCTTCATCGTGCATTTGCTGAAGGTGCGCAATTCAGGATGACGTTTTAGCGAGTGAGATACAATACCAATCACCGTAGCAATCCTTCCATTTTTGCTTACCTTTACGGAAAATGCAATGGCATTAATTACACATCTATGTATTCGAAATGTTGGGAAATAATAAAGGACGATTCTAAGAAGACGTTTGAAGTTTGCGGGATAGGGACAAATAATAATCTTTTTACCAACAGCGTTCACGGCATGCAGCGCGCCGGAATGAACGTGAGTTACGTTACACCCCCTGTAACAAACAAAACTTCCAGCAAAGAAATTGTTACGGTATCGGGATACACAAAGGAAGATGGATTGCACGAACGACTTGTAAAGGAATACAGGAAAATAAATAGTCAATCCATGGAAGACTGGTAAGGGGGGAATAGCTGTGAGTTGAGAGCTTCGAGCTGCGAGTTTGTTTGAGCAGTAATTTTGAAGTTTTCGACCTCCTATTAGCACAGACGCATCCCAATGACAACAAAGGTGACGAATGAATGACGAATGAGTCGATCAGGACATGGTTTTGGATTTTCTGTCGACCGCAGATTTCCGTATTGTGTGCCGTGAACGCTTTTCCCGTTGATCTACAAGCATCTGTGGCACAATTTAATACCGTAATATCAGCCACGAGCTGCGCTCGTGGCTATTCACATTTAGCTCCTCGGAGCATTTGATTTAGTTAGTGAAGCGGTTCTCAATCTGTTGAAAATTCTTCAGCCTGCCTTACGCGAATTGTCATCTCAACTTTTTTGAGCCGCAAGGTTTATTTTCTTACAATGACGTTAACGAGATAGAAAACATCATCGTTATTGAAAACCAACCTCAAACGTCGAACAATTTCGCAAAACGCTTCGTTATCGAACTCCAACTTTGAACTATGAACTTTGAACCTTGAACTTTGAACTTTGACCCATTCCATCCGGTTTTTTATTTATCTTTCAAACAGGAATGAGTAAAAAGGGCACTATACCATCGGTAAATTTTTACCAGCATAATTCACAGTTAAAGTGGGTGGTGCTGGTTATTTCCGTTTTGATTAGTGTCGGATCTATTTATTATACCAACGAGTTGGTCAATCAGCTGAAGGAACGTGAACGCCAGCAGGTTCAGCTCTTCGCAAAAGCCATCGAATACACGGCCAATGAAGAAGAGACTTTCCGAAATGTAAATTTCATTGCGCAGGAAATCCTATTTCAAAACAACTCCATCCCTATCATCCAGGCAGATGCTAAGCTGAATATTTTGTCACACCGGAATATTGACCTTCGCGAAGGTTTTTCTGCCGAACAAAAGCTGGCTTACCTTGAAAAGGAAATTCAAACCATGAGTGAGACCTATGAGCCAATTGAAGTTACACTCCGTGATCCGCTCACCGGCGAAGTGTTTGGCGTACAATATATTTATTATAAAAACTCATTTCTGCTCACACAACTCATTGCCTATCCGTATGTTCAGCTTTCGGTGATCGCCATTTTTGGTTTTATTTCTTATTTAGCCTTTAGTTACTCCAAGGCGGCAGAACAAAACCAGGTTTGGGTGGGCCTGGCAAAAGAAACTGCACATCAGTTAGGAACACCAATATCCTCTCTGATGGCGTGGATCGAAGTGATCCGTGAAGATTCTGACATGCAGGAAAAAGGTGTAGTAGCAGAACTTGAAAAAGACATTCAAAAATTAAGGACGGTTACCGAACGGTTTTCCAGCATTGGATCTGTTCCGACACTAAAACGTGAAAATGTAGTTTACTTAGTGCAAAACGTTGTGAGTTACCTCCGCCCACGTGTTTCTTCCAAAGTGAAAATCGACGTCTTTACACTTTCGGAAAATATTTTTGCCAATGTACATGCACCTCTGTTCGAATGGGTGATCGAAAATCTTTGCAAAAATGCGGTCGACGCCATGGGAAACGTAGGCACAATCGCAATCAAGATTTTAAGGGGAAATGAAGGGAAAGTGTTTATCGACATCTCTGACACAGGTAAAGGTATTCCGAGATCAAAATTAAGCATGGTATTCAGGCCCGGTTTTACTACCAAAAAAAGAGGCTGGGGCCTGGGGCTGACGCTGGCCAAGCGCATTATCGACAGTTATCATGACGGAAAAATTTTCATAAAATCCTCGGAAGAGAACGAAGGAACCACTTTTCGGATCGTTTTAAATGCGTTGTAAGCCGCTTTCCGCACTAAATTAGCGCCATCAAAAAAACTCCCCGAAAACCAACAATATTCGCAAAACGCACTTTGTACTTCGTATCGAATAGCCTACTTTTGCGGTCGAATTTTCAGACCCTAATACAAAACATAATACAATGGCAAATATTGGAAGGATCACCCAGGTAATCGGCCCGGTTGTCGATGTGGCTTTCGATGAAGAGGGATCAAAATTACCCAACATCCTCGATGCACTCGAAGTAACAAAAGCTGACGGTACGAAAGTAATTTTAGAGTGCCAGCAGCACCTCGGCGAAGATCGCGTACGTACTATTTCTATGGAAGCTACCGAAGGTCTGGTACGCGGAATGAAAGTAACGGATAGCGGATCGGCCATCCAGATGCCTATTGGCGACGACATCAAAGGCCGTCTTTTCAACGTGGTAGGCCATGCCATTGACGGGATTAAACAACCAAAAGGTTTACAATCACTCCCAATTCACCGTGCAGCACCCGCTTACGAAGATCTTTCAACATCAACTGAAATTTTATTTACAGGGATAAAAGTTATTGACCTCATCGAACCTTATGCAAAAGGGGGTAAAATCGGATTATTCGGTGGAGCCGGTGTAGGAAAAACGGTTTTGATCCAGGAGTTGATCAACAACATTGCGAAAGCATATTCTGGCCTTTCAGTGTTTGCCGGCGTGGGTGAGCGTACGCGCGAAGGAAACGACTTGTTACGCGAGATGATTGAAGCGGGTATCGTTAACTATGGAGAGAACTTTACCAAATCATTGCATGCGGGTGGCTGGGACCTCAGCCAGGTAAATGAAGAGGACCTGAAAGAATCAAAAGCTACTTTCGTTTTCGGACAAATGAATGAACCTCCCGGAGCACGTGCCCGGGTGGCGTTATCTGGTCTTACCGTTGCAGAATATTTCCGTGATGGTGATGGACAAGGTAAAGGCCGCGACATTCTTTTCTTTATTGATAATATTTTCCGTTTCACACAAGCTGGCTCTGAAGTATCTGCCCTCCTGGGTCGTATGCCTTCGGCCGTAGGTTACCAACCTACACTGGCTTCTGAAATGGGTGCGATGCAGGAACGTATTACTTCCACAAAAAATGGATCGATCACATCGGTGCAGGCTGTTTATGTACCTGCAGATGACCTTACCGATCCTGCACCAGCAACAACATTTGCTCACCTTGATGCAACAACCGTATTAAGCCGTAAAATTTCTGAGCTTGGAATCTACCCTGCGGTTGATCCACTGGATTCAACATCACGTATTCTTCGCGCTGAAATTGTGGGTGACGAACATTACAATTGCGCACAACGTGTAAAGAGCATTTTGCAACGTTATAAAGAATTACAGGACATCATCGCCATCCTTGGTATGGATGAATTGAGTGATGAGGATAAGCAGGTGGTACACCGTGCAAGACGTGTACAACGTTTCTTGTCTCAGCCTTTCCACGTAGCTGAAGCGTTTACAGGTCTGAAAGGTGTGCTTGTTGATATTAAGGATACCATTAAAGGTTTCAATGCAATTATGGATGGTGAATACGATTACCTTCCCGAGATGGCGTTCAACCTGGTAGGCAGCATCGAACAAGCCGTAGAAAAAGGCGAAAAGATGATGTCTGAAGCAAAAGCATAATAACGTTTGAGGTTTGAAGTTCAGTTAACCTTCAGACTTCAAACCTCAAACTTCAAACATTTACACCATGTATCTAGAAATACTAACTCCTGAAAAAAAGATATTCGAAGGTGATGTAACCATCGCTACGTTTCCGGGTGCAGATGGTTCTTTCCAGGTAATGGATAACCATGCACCGTTGATCAGTTTACTTTCAGCGGGAATAATCGAGTATAAAACAAAAACAGGAAACGACAGGCTGGCCATTACCGGCGGTGTGGTAGAAGTTTTGAAAAACAAAGTCGTTCTTCTCGCTGATGGACTAGCTTGATCAATAGGATTTTTTGAAAATAAAAAAACCGGCATTGACCGGTTTTTTTATTTTATGACATTGCTAATCGGTTGTCACTGCCGGATTAGCCATTTGATCAGGAAGTAAATACCAATCAGTATTGAGATTACACCGAGGATAGAGAACACTTCATTTATCCCACCAAACAAGGCAAGGGCAAGTCCTACAGCACCAAAAATGATGGCGTATTTTAGATCCAGATCCATCTGGCCATCAACTTCGCTCACCGCTACATGATCACCGTTTTTTATTGCCTTTACTTGTTCCTTTAGCGCTTTCTTCACTGTTTTTCGGAACGCCTTGCGTTCTTCCCGGTTCATGGCTTTATAATCTTTTCCAGAAACAGATTCACTCGTTGATGAAACAGTCACTGTGGGTTGAACCGGAACAGGTTCCGCTGAGGCATTTGCCGTTATACCGGAAGAAGGAAGTTTTAATGGACTGACTGCTTTAGACGGGTTAACTTCTTCCTGAGGAACGGATGTAACAACCTGTTCTGTTTTCTTTTTACCGCTGTTATAATCGTAGTGATCAAAATTATACGTGTATTTTGGAGCCGCACAGGCTACACACAACACCAGGGCAAAGAGGACCACGGAAATTTTTTTCATACTACCGGCCTTATTTTCTTTTAAATACAGAAACCATGCGATTAAAAAAGCGTTTTTCAAACTCCCAGAAAAAGTTGAACTGCCCGAACAAAAATCCATAACATAACAATATGATATTATAGACCGGCAGTATAAACACATAATATAAAATTGATGCCAGCGTTGAGGTTCCCTGTTCACCGGCAAGCCAGCTCAATAGTGGTTTCTTAATAAACAACACTGTAAATCCCGTGCAGGCAAAAACAATCAGTACAATAATTACCTGCGTCGTATTTTTCAAATTCCATTTATCCTTCAACCGGACAATCCATTTTGGTGTTGGCATATCCCTTTTATTTTTGATCTAAATGTGCAAAACTTTTCCACCATCCGCCGGAAGGCAGTGCGGCTTCAATCTGTAATTTCTCCTTCTTTACCGGATGAATAAATTCAAGTTGCCTTGCATGAAGACAAACGCTTCCATCTTCATTCGGTTGTTTATCGCCGTATTTAACGTCGCCCATAATCACACAGCCCATGCTTGCTAACTGAACCCTTATCTGATGTGATCTTCCTGTAATCGGGTTTACTTCAAGTAACCAAAGTCCGGCGGAAACTCCGATCAGCCTATAACTTAATTCCGAACGCAATGCACCCGTTGTTTCGTGTCTGTATGCCGTTGTCTTGTTCTTCTTCTCATCTTTTTGCAACCAATGAACCAGCGTTCCTTCAGCGTTAACAGGTTTTTTAGTTACCAAAGCCCAATACGTCTTTTTTGTTTCGCGTTCCCGGAACAGAGCATTCATCCGCTCCAGCGCTTTTGATGTACGCGCCAGCACAACCACACCGGTGACAGGGCGATCCACACGATGGACAACACCCAAAAAGACTTCTCCAGGTTTTTTATACTTCTCTTTGATATACATCTTACAAAGCTCAACAAGCGGAACGTCACCGGTAGCGTCTCCCTGCACCAACACGCCGGCAGATTTGCTTACAATCAACAGGTGATTATCTTCATACAGAACAGAGAACGAGCTTTGTGACATATTTAAACGAAAATAAAATCAGGCACAAAGGTAACTCATATCTGAACAGAGAACATCATTTGAAAAAGTACTTCGTTATTCATATGCGGAGACCATACGGATTTATCGCGAACCGTAATCATGGGTTCGCCGTAACAGTTATTTAATATCTTTGTAATTATACAACATGATACTTTCGATCCTCGCTTACATCAACTGGAATATTTCCCCTGAACTTTTTGTCATTCGCATAGGTAGCTTTGAGTTACCGATTACCTGGTATGGGATATTATTTGCGCTTGGCTTCCTCGTTGGCCAGCAAATTTTACAATACATTTTTGCTCAGGACGGCAAATCAGTAAAACATGTTGATACCCTTACTATTTACCTCGTCATCAGCATCATTGTTGGAGCGCGCCTGGGCCACTATCTGTTTTACGAATGGGAACTCCTGCTCTCTGACCCCGCGCGTTGGGCGTTGGATATGATAATACCGCCGTTTACAGGTTTGGCAAGTCATGGCGCTACCGGGGCTATGTTAATCGGCATCTACCTGTATTCCAGAACGCGACCAGATCAGCCTTTTCTTTATGTTACAGACCGACTTGTCATACCCATCGCTTTTGGTGGTGCGTTAATTCGTTTGGGAAATATTTTCAATTCTGAAATTTACGGGGTACCTACAGATCTTCCCTGGGGATTCCGGTTTCTTCGTGAAACTGATCCGGCCTTGTTACCCATTGTCCCGCGGCATCCAACCGGCATTTACGAAGCATTATTTTGCCTTTTACTCATGGCAATTTGCTTTTACCTATGGAAACACAAACGGCATTCACTGCGCAACGGATTTATAACCGGGTTGTTTATGATCTTGCTTTTCACATCACGCATACTGATCGAGTTTCTGAAAAACAATCAAAGTGATTTTGAAAACTCCCTACCCTTAAACATGGGCCAGTTGTTAAGCATTCCGATTGTTCTGGTGGGTTTCGCCGTGTTGGTATACTCACTTAGACAACATAAAACGATTGATCAAAATCCAGAAAACAAAAACCCGGTGATATAATTTATTGGGTTGCCTGGTTCACTTGACTTCATTCAGCAGGTCAACCTCCTTTAAATGTGGCTTATCTTATTTTAAGCCAGTTATGAGCGCATTTCATTTTTAGTTCTTAAAGCAGTTTTACCAACCGATAAGGAAGATTTATTTGAATCAAAAAATAAATGTGACACTCAAATTATCGAACATCCTAGGGCTTCAACCATGAACATTGATTTTGATTTTGCCGACGAATCGTTTTTGCCTTCATACAGGGCGATCCTTCTGCGTGCTTTGTGCGGTGCACATGCGCGCATTACAATGACGTTCTTACAATGACGGTAACGACGGAAATAGCTGCGAGTTGCGAGCTTCGAGCCACGAGTTTGATGGGCAGTAAATGGGTCACTTTTCTTCAGGGCGCGTCCTGTGCATGGCCCTGTGCGCAAGACGGCAGCGCTTGCCGGGCTTAGGATGCCATACTTGAACCCTGGCATGCTTTCGAAACTATGAACCATGAAGATTCCGACAATCCATTGCCTTCCTTGATTGTATTTTTGGGCCTCACTCCTTGCTCTATCCGAAGGAGAAAGACACAGGAATTAAGAAACACAGTGGATTTACGGGATACAATTTGACATAACTTTCAAAAACATATCAACTTCGAAAACCAACAACTGTGAGTTTCTAGCTGCGAGTTTGTGTGGAGTAAACCAACCACAAACTTCAAACCTCAAACAATTAGCATAAAACCCATCGTTATCGAAAATCAACCATGAACCATGAACTTTGAACTTTGAAGACCGCCGTTAATCCTTGAATTCCGAAGTAAAATGAAATTGAACATCAGGAAAATTATCCTGCACCATCTGAAGCCACGCTTTTGACTCTGCCATAAAAACAAGCTTATCATCTTTATCTCGTGCAATGTGGCGTTGCTTTGATTCGATAAACTCCGCAAGCTTACGCGGGTCTTTACTGCTGATCCAGCAAGCTTTATAGATATGTTGTGGCACAAACTGCACGGTAGCATTGTATTCGTTTTTCAATCGGAATTGAATCACTTCAAACTGAAGTGCGCCAACGACACCCACTACTTTTCGTTTTCCTAGTTCATAGGTGAACAATTGTGCGACCCCTTCTTCCATTAACTGTAGCAATCCTTTTTCAAGCTGCTTTGTTTTCATGGCGTCCATGTTCACCACTTCTTTAAAGATCTCGGGAGAAAAGCTCGGGATACCTGTATAGACCGTTTTTTCACCTTGGGTCAACGTATCCCCTATCTTCAAATTACCGGTATCGTAAATCCCAATGATATCGCCAGGCCATGCCTCCTCTACCGTTTCACGATCCTGCGCCATGAATGCCGTTGCATTGGAAAATCGGATGCTTTTGTCCTGCCGAACATGATAGTAATTACTTCCACGTTCAAATTTACCAGAACAGATACGCAGGAACGCAATGCGGTTACGGTGTTTAGGATCCATGTTGGCATGGATCTTAAAGATAAAGCCTGAAAATTTATTTTCATCCGGTTCAATGATGCGTAACGTGGTCTCCCTTGAAATAGGCGCCGGGGCAATCTCAATAAAAGTGTCGAGCAGTTCTTTCACACCAAAATTATTCACCGCGCTTCCGAAGAACACAGGTGCGACTTTTCCGGCGAGGTACTCGTTCACGTCAAAATCAGGATACACACCTTCGATCAATTCTACATCAGCACGAAGTTGTCGCGCATTGCTTTCACCTACATATTGGTCGATCACCGGATCCGTTACATCTTTTATTTCAATACCCTCCTCCACCGTTGTTTTACTTGCTGTAAAGAGATGAAGACTTTTCTGATACAAATTATACACACCTTTAAACGTCTTTCCCATACTAATGGGCCAGCTTAACGGGCGTACCTTAATGTTGAGTTTCTCTTCTATTTCGTCCAGCAATTCAAATGGGTCTCTCCCTTCACGATCAAGTTTATTGATGAAACAAATTACCGGGGTGCTACGCATGCGGCACACCTCCATCAGTTTTTCCGTCTGCATTTCTACACCTTTAACACAATCGATCACCATGATGACACTATCAACAGCAGTGAGCGTACGGTAAGTATCTTCAGCAAAATCCTGGTGACCGGGTGTATCGAGCAGGTTAATCTTCACATCCTTATAGTTGAATCCCATCACGGAAGTGGCCACGGATATACCACGTTGCTTTTCGATTTCCATCCAGTCGGAGCGCGCATGATCCTTGATCTTGCTGGATTTCACCGCACCAGCTTTTTGGATAGCGCCGCCAAAGAGAAGTAACTTTTCAGTTAGCGTTGTTTTACCGGCATCAGGGTGACTGATAATTCCAAACGTTCTTCGTTTCTCAATTTCCTGTTCCAGGTCCATTATGCAGTTGCTTCATTAAGTTGAAGCCGCAAAAGTAGCAAAACTGTTTGGTCTGGATTAAAATTGCTTAGTTAAATACTATATTCACGCGAAATCAACCCAAAAATCCATTCAAAATGAAATACAGAAGATTTGGAAGAACAAACTGGAACGTAAGCGAGATCGGATATGGCATGTGGGGATTGGCTGGCTGGACAGGATCTGAAAAGGAAGAAGTTTCCCGGTCGCTTGACCGCTCCGTTGAGTTGGGTTGTAATTTTTTTGATACGGCATGGGCTTACGCCGAAGGATTGAGTGAACAGATTCTAGGACAATTGATGAAACGACATCATGCGAAACAACTTCACTTCGGCACCAAAATACCCGCGAAAAATTTCAAGTGGCCTTCAAAGCCGCATTACAAACTCGAAGATTGTTTTCCCGCTTCCCACATTGTAGAATACACAGAGAAAAGCCTGAAAAATCTTCAGGTAGAATGTATTGATCTGCAACAGTTCCATGTGTGGGAAGATAGTTGGGCAAAGCATGACGACTGGAAAACCGCCGTTGAGAAATTAAAACGCGAAGGAAAAGTGAAACACTTCGGCATCAGTGTGAATCGCTGGGAACCCGACAATGCATTAAAGACATTAGAAACCGGTTTGATTGATTCCGTTCAGGTAATTTACAATATTTTTGATCAGGCTCCGGAAGACAACCTGTTTCCCCTTTGCCGTAAACTTGACATTGGCGTGATCGCGCGTGTTCCTTTCGACGAAGGCACACTCACCGGCACACTCACAAAAGACACTGTGTTTCCGAAAAACGACTGGCGTTCAACCTATTTCGTTCCCGAAAATTTGAATTCGAGCGTAGATCATGCTGAAGCCCTGAGACCTTTAATTCCACCTGACATGTCAATGGCTGAGCTGGCCTTGCGTTTCATTCTATGCAACGATGATGTGCACACCATTATACCCGGCATGCGCAAACTGAAAAACGTAGAAGCCAACATGGCAACCAGTGATGGCAAAAAATTGGAAGAATCACTTCGACTCAAACTAAAAGATCACCGCTGGGATAGAACGCCTACGGAATGGTCGCAATAGCAGGGCTCAAGTTCCAGGTTCAAAGTTCAAAGTTCAAGGTCGGTTTTCGATAACCTGCGCTTATGCCAATTGTTTGAGTTTTGGAGATTGGCTCTCGAAACCTCTTTAAGTGATTGAGCACCGCTAGGAGTCTTGAAGAACATGAAGATACCTTAAAGCCCAGAATCTTAAGTTCATCGAAAACACATAAATTACTAATCAATCAAACTCGGAGCTCGAAGCTCTCAGCTCGTAACTATTGCCGATTTTATCAAACCATGCAAGCGCCTTGAAGCATGCAGCCTGAGCCTTGAAACTCACTACGAAACATACTCGTATTACCAAGCCGTAATTCTGTCATTGTGTCACTTTTTTACCCGAAAAAACCCATTGGCATAACCATTGAGTAAGGTTTTTAGCTTTTTGCAACTAAACATTAGAACTATCATGGGAAAAATTATTGGAATAGACTTAGGAACCACCAACTCGTGCGTGGCTGTAATGGAAGGCAACGAACCTGTGGTGATTGCCAATAGTGAAGGTCGTAGAACGACGCCTTCCATCATTGGCTTTTTGGATAATGGTAAGGGTGAGCGTAAGGTTGGTGATCCTGCTAAACGTCAGGCTATTACCAATCCCCAGAATACTGTATCGTCGATCAAACGTTTTATGGGTAAGAAGTTTGATGAAGTGAATGACGAAAAAAAGATGGTGTCTTACCAGGTAGAAGCGGGAAATAACAATACCGTTCGTGTTCGCATCGGTGACCGCCTTTATACACCGCAGGAAATCTCTGCCATGGTGCTTCAGAAAATGAAGAGTACCGCCGAAGATTATCTCGGTACTACGGTGACAGAAGCCGTTATTACGGTTCCTGCTTACTTCAATGACGCAGAACGTCAGGCCACCAAAGAAGCCGGACAAATTGCCGGACTTGATGTAAAACGTATCATCAACGAACCTACAGCTGCAGCGTTGGCTTATGGGCTTGATAAAAAGAACAAGGAAATGAAAATCGCTGTGTACGACCTCGGTGGTGGTACATTCGATATTTCAGTACTTGAACTTGGCGATGGCGTGTTCGAAGTAAAGTCAACCAACGGCGATGTTCACCTTGGTGGCGACGACTTCGATTTACGTGTGATGAACTGGTTAGCAGATGAATTCCAGCGTGAAGAAGGTCAGGATTTGAGAAAAGATCCGATGGCGCTTCAACGTTTAAAAGAAGCTTCCGAAAAAGCGAAGATCGAATTATCTAGCTCAATGGAAACAGAAGTGAATCTTCCGTATGTCACTTCCGTGGATGGTGTACCAAAACACCTTGTGAAAAAACTGACACGTGCGAAATTCGAACAATTGGTAGATGACCTGGTTCGCCGGACACTTGAACCTTGCCGCAAGGCTGTTGAAGATGCCGGAGTATCAGTGTCGCAGATCGATGAAGTAATTCTTGTAGGTGGATCGACACGTATCCCACGCATCCAGGAAGAAGTAGAAAAATTCTTCGGTAAAAAACCTTCCAAGGGTGTGAATCCTGATGAGGTTGTAGCCGTAGGAGCTGCAATCCAGGGTGGTGTATTAACCGGTGAAGTGAAAGATGTACTCCTTTTGGATGTAACGCCACTTTCTTTGGGTATCGAAACAATGGGTGGTGTATTTACCAAACTGATTGAATCAAACACAACGATTCCTTCGAAGAAATCAGAAGTGTTTTCAACCGCTTCCGACAATCAGCCTTCTGTTGAGATCCACGTATTACAGGGAGAACGACCTATGGCGAAAGACAACCGAACCATTGGACGTTTCCACCTTGATGGAATTCCACCTGCACCGCGTGGCATACCACAGGTTGAAGTAACCTTTGACATCGATGCCAACGGTATACTTCATGTGTCAGCCAAGGATAAAGGAACTGGCAAAGAACAAAAAATTAGAATTGAAGCTTCTTCCGGTTTAACGGATGATGAAATCCAAAAAATGAAACAGGAAGCTCAGGCGCATGCTGATGAAGATAAAAAAGTAAAGGAACGCATTGAGAAAATCAACCAGGCAGATTCATTGATTTTCCAGACGGAAAAACAAATGAAGGAGTATGGCGAAAAACTCAGCGAGCCTAATAAAACCGCAATCAATGATGCACTTGCTAAATTGAAAGAGGCGCATAAAAACCAGGACACAACGGCTATCGACAATGCCATGAATACACTGAATGCAGCATGGCAAAATGCGGCGACTGAAATGTATCAGGCATCTAATGCCCCTGGTGGTCAGCAGGCCCCTGGTGCCGATGCCGGCCAGCCTGGACAAGGCGGATCAGCGGATAACGTATCCGATGTTGAATATGAAGAAGTGAATGACAAAAAATAACTTCACTCACATAAGCTTAAAAAAGCCTCCGATATGGAGGCTTTTTTTTTGATGCTACACATCACCCATTATAGCGGGCAAATTTCCCCATTAAAACCCCGCGCTTGTTAAAAATCTGCGGGTCTTAATTTTGGATCATCAATACGTTAAATACCATACTATGAAAGTCCCGGAAAACGTATCTACAGAGAAAGACGACACTAAAAAAGAACCGGCAGCCAAACCTTCCAAAAGTTCGAAGGGTGTGGCATCCGGCTCTCCAACGAGCACCGGCGGAAGCCGGGAAGGAAACGCCGGACATACCAGTGAGCAGAGCGGTAATCAGGGCAGGCGATAAAAATGGTTTTACGTTAATTAAACAATCCAATTATGAAAAAGTCAGAAAATTCAGGTTCGGAAAAAAATGCAGGCACGGAAATAAAAACCAAACAGAGCGACATGGATAAAGCCGTGAACAAAGCAAAAGAAGAAAACTACATCAGCCGTGGTGAGGAAGAAAGGATACGAACACGGAGAGACGGCTCTGAAAAGAGAAGTTAATCGAACACTTCAAAACTACTAGAACAGCCTTCTGCCCAGGAGGCTGTTTTTTTATCCGCTTATTTCACTCACAAACATTCCTTAGGGTTTAAATACTGAAAATCGGTTGCGTTATATATTAACTAACTGAATAATATATTTTTTGCTACTTATATTTGCGCGCTTTATTTAAACACAGCATCGATATGGTAGTCTTAAAATTCGGAGGTACTTCAGTAGGTAAACCGGAACGCATGAGAAAAATTGCTGAGCTCGTTACGGGTACCACAGGAAAAAAAATAGTTGTTTTATCGGCGCTTTCCGGCACAACCAATACACTGGTTGCAATTGGAGACAATCTTTTGGTTGGTCAGCATGCGCAGGCTGAAGCAGAAATTGCTTCACTTGAAAAGCATTATCTCGGTTTTATAAAAGACCTTTATACATCAGAAGCGTTCCTCGCCATTGGTCAGGAGATCGTCAGCCGTTTTTTCATTTTTATTCGTTTACTGGCTGCGGGTCAATTTGACAACAAAAGTTACCGGGAGCTATTGGCTCAGGGTGAATTAATTTCCACTGAATTATTCTACCAGCATTTACAGGAACGCAAGATCAATGCGCGTTTATTACCTGCGCTTTACTTCATGTCTATCGATGAAAATGATGAACCTGAACTGGAAAAAATCGCAGACCGCCTGAAACCTTTGCTGGCATCGCTGAGCAATGTGGACATTATCATTACACAAGGATACATCTGCCGTAACAACAAAAACGAAATCGATAACCTGAAGCGCGGCGGAAGTGATTACACGGCTTCCCTTATCGGTGCCGCGATACGCGCCGAAGAAATTCAGATCTGGACAGACATCGACGGAATGCATAATAACGATCCGCGAATCGTTAAAAAAACTGTTCCAATCTCTGAGCTGACATTCGAAGAAGCCTCCGAACTGGCCTACTTCGGAGCAAAAATTTTACATCCATCCACCATTGTTCCTGCACAGAAGTATAACGTGCCGGTGCGGTTAAAAAACACCATGGATGAGAAAGCCCCCGGAACCATTATTCACGGTAAGGAAACACTGGGCTCATTTAAAGCGATCGCTGCCAAAGACGGAATTACGGCCATAAAAATTAAGTCATCGCGTATGCTAATGGCCTATGGTTTCTTACGCCGCGTGTTTGAAGTATTTGAAAACCATAAAACATCCATTGATATGATCACCACTTCGGAAGTGGCTGTATCACTCACGATTGACAACAATACACACCTTCAATCTATTGAAACTGAATTAAAAAAATTCGGCACCATAGAAGTGGATAAAGAACAAACCATCATTTGTATTGTCGGAAATAAAATCACGGAACAGGAGGGTGTCTTAAACAAAGTATTCAGTGCCTTGTCTTCCATTCCTGTTCGTATGGTTTGCTGTGGTGGTAGCAGCAACAATGTTTCTGTATTGATTGACAAGCAATACAAAGAAAAAGCATTGAACGACCTAAATGAAGGATTGTTCGGGCTGAAGTAACCCGTATGTTATTCCAATTAAAGAGGCTGTCTTCATATTGGAGGCCGCCTCTTTTTTTATACCCTCAAACACATCCTTGCAAGCTTTTGACGTAAATTAATTTGTCACTACGGCAATCTTCCGTTAATATTAGTGCCAATATTTAACTTATAAATCATCCTGTAATGGAGCTTATCATAATTGCGGTCTTTGTCATCGGTTATCTCTTAATCGCGCTTGAACACCCCATCAAAATAAACAAAACCGCAAGTGCACTAATCACCGGAGTATTGTGCTGGACCTTATTTATCGTAAGCGAACCATCCGCTTACCTGATTGAAAGCGCAACCTATCTCGGATTTTTAGAAGATCTAAAACATCATGTCAAGGACTTTGCTTCGCTTACAGCCAATGAAATTCACCATGAATACGTAGTCGAATCACTCGGACACCACCTCAACGAAATTGCGCAGATTCTTTTCTTCCTGATGGGCGCGATGACGATTGTAGAACTGATTGATGCACATCAGGGGTTTAGGTTTGTGACCGATCGAATTAACACCAAAGACGCTAAAAAACTATTATGGATCATCTGTTGGGTAACGTTTTTTTTGTCAAGCGTGCTGGACAATCTTACTACCACCATTGTGATGGTTTCGCTTATTCGCAAGCTGATACCCAATAAAGAAATGCGGCTGTTCTTTGCCGGAATGATTATCGTGGCCGCCAATGCAGGAGGCGCCTGGTCTCCGATCGGTGACGTTACGACTACCATGTTATGGATTGGTGGACAAATCACAGCCGGTGGTATTATAAAAAATACCTTTTTGCCCAGCGTGGTTTGCATGTTTATTCCTTTGTTATACCTCAGTTTTACCCTGAAAGGAAACTTGGGCACCCATCCCGAAAAACTTTCAAATACTAACACCAACGAAGTAAACACTGGAAACCTGATGTTATTCCTTGGAATTCTTGCCCTGGTGTCCGTTCCGGTATTCAAAACAGTGACGCATTTACCACCGTACCTCGGCATGATGCTCGGGTTAGGTGTACTATGGGTAGTTTCCGAACTTCTTCATCCGCACCTCGATGAGTCGATTAAAAAACGCTACACTGCCGGTCATGCGCTAAGCAGGATTGATATGCCCAGCGTGCTGTTCTTTCTAGGCATTCTGCTTGCCGTGGGAGCACTTCAATCCATGGGCACACTCAGCAATTTTGCAGTTTACTTAAACGATACACTCGGCGACAACAGGATAATTATAACGCTTATTGGGATGCTGTCGGCAATTGTTGATAATGTTCCGCTCGTAGCCGCGAGTATGGGAATGTACAGTCTTGATGTTTATCCGACCGACCACTTGATTTGGGAATACCTGGCCTACTGTGCGGGAACAGGTGGAAGTATGCTGGTGATCGGATCAGCGGCCGGGGTTGCAGCTATGGGTATGGAGAAAATTGATTTCATCTGGTACTTGAAGAGAATTTCATTTCTGGCCCTCATCGGATATCTGGCGGGAGCTGCAACGTATTTAATTCAGTATGAATTACTCCATTCCTGACGGAAAAAGCCTTGCGTTAAGCGATCCGGAATAACTTTCACAATAACTTTTAAAATCAATACGCTAATAAAGTTAATTTTGACTTTATTGGCGGTTCATTTATGACATTTGATATTCTTTTCACGCTGTTTCTGGTATTCCTGAACGGTTTTTTTGTTGCTGCCGAATTTGCCATTGTAAAAGTAAGATCTTCACAAATTGCAATTCAGGCAGGGACCACTTCTAAAAAAGCTGCGCAATCCATCATTGACAACCTGGATGGTTTTTTAGCTGCCACACAACTTGGTATTACGCTTGCAAGTCTTGGTTTAGGTTGGGTTGGTGAGGGTGTCGTCTCACGTATTATTCTCAATCTAATGCATGCTATTGATGTGCCGGTAACCGAAGAGGTCGCACATAGCATTGCTATTCCGATTGCCTTTGCCACGCTTACGGTGTTGCATATTGTTTTTGGAGAACTTGCACCTAAATCATTGGCGATCCGTTACCCAACAGCTACTACATTATCGATATCCATACCGCTGAAGATCTTTTATTTTATTTTTAAGCCTTTCATTTCTTTACTGAACGGCTTTGCCAATCTAATTCTCAAGATGCTTCGCATCAAACCTGTAAGTGAACATGAAATTCACTCAGAAGAAGAACTTCGTTTGATTATTGCGGAAAGTGAAGAAGGCGGTGCCATTGAAAGCAGCGAACGCGAACTCATTCAAAATGTTTTCGACTTTGATGATCGGATCGTTAAACAGGTGATGGTACCGAGGATTAAAATCTCCGGATTGAATTACAAGGCAACACTTTCTGAAGCCATTGAGATTGTTCTTAAAGAAGGATATTCACGTTATCCGCTTTTTGACGCTAACCTCGATGAAATTAAAGGCGTCGTTCACTCCAAGGATATCGTTCAACATTACATCAATAAAACAAACCAGTCGTTACTGGAAATTGCCCATCCCCCATACACCGTAACAGAGAACAAACCGATTGATCATCTGCTGCGCGAATTCCAGAAGAAAAAAGTACAGATGGCCATTGTCATCAGTGAATATGGCGGAACGATTGGCATTGTAACACTGGAAGATATTCTCGAAGAGCTGGTGGGCGAAATTCAAGACGAACACGACCATGAAGCACAAATTGTGATACAAAGCGGAAACGCGTATCGTATTATTGCCACATCTTCTATTCATGATATCAATAAATCACTGGACGTACCCCTGGAGGAATCTGAAGATTATGAAACGCTTGCAGGATTGCTTTTAATGGTTCGGCCGAACGAAATTCGGGAGGGCGAAGTATTGCAGATTGCAGATTACTCCGTTAAAATCCTGAAGATGAATGGTACATTACCAGAACTGGTAGAGCTTCGACTGGATACAAAACCTGAAGCGGAAAAAAAATAACATTACCGCAGTTTAAACCAGTTGCTTCAGTGCAAGCTCAAAGGACCGCTGTGCGATATGCGTCCTTTTTTTATTGATGGCGTATGTATTTTCAAGGGCTTGCCGAATCCGCGCAGATATATCCCAGAAAATTGCACCATCCTCCATGCTTACTTCACTTTCCATAAAATACGCGAAGACACGCGCCATCCCACAGTTCGCAATAAAATCCGGGATTACCGAGAAATTTTCATCTGCATATAATCCTGTTTCCCCGAAAAAAATTTCCGGATCAGCGAAAGGAACATTAGCACCGCAGGAAAAGACTTCGAGTTTAGAAGTGATCATACGATCTACCTGTGATCGCGTGATCAGGCGCGATGCCGCTGCCGGAACAAAAATTTCAAACTCGAGATCCCACATCTTTTCATTGACGATATAAAACGGAAGCAAGTCGGGTGAACGCAATTTATTACCGACCCTGTTTACGACCAGCTCACGCACCTCTTCGAATGTGTACCCGGCCTGGTTAATCAATCCGCCATCCTGGCTCACGATACATACCAGTTTAACACCCATTTGTGCCAGGAAGAATCCGGCCGCAGCGCCTACGTTACCCCACCCCTGCACCACTGCACGTTTGTCTTTTATATCGCCGCCCCACAAATCATAATAATGTTTTACTGCCTGTGCAACGCCAAAACCGGTACATAAATCTGCAACAGTATATTTTTTCTTTATGGATGGGGCGTAATGTTCGTTCTCCACAATCTTCACAACGCCTTGCCTGAGCTGACCAATACGATTAACCTTTTGCGCTTCCGTTGGTTTAAAGTGTCCTGTAAAGACACCTTCCTGCGGATGCCAGATTCCGGCATCTTCTGTAATCGGAATCACCTCATGAATTTCATCTACATTTAAATCTCCTCCAGTGCCATAATAATATTTCAGGAGTGGCATAACAGCAGCATACCAACGTTGTAATACGCCTGTTTTCCTGGGATCGTCGGGATCAAAATTAATTCCGGATTTTGCACCACCAATCGCCGGACCTGAAACGGTAAATTTAACCTCCATGGTTTTCGCCAGCGACTCAACTTCACGCTTATCCAATCCTTTGCGCATGCGAGTCCCTCCACCGGCTGCCCCGCCGCGCAATGAATTAATTACTACCCATCCTTCTGCTTCAGTTTCTGTATCTTTCCATTCGAAAACAATTTCAGGTCTTTTGTTTTCAAATTTTTCGAGCAGGTCTTTCATGATTTTTCATTTTAGAAACCAATCATCACACCGCTGCTGCTATCTGTTTTCGCACCTGTTACAGAACGCAAACAATTCATTTTTTTTTCTAATCGTAACACACCTAAAAAAGCAAATACCAAGGCTTCTTTAAATTTAACCACATCCTTTTCCGGGATGATTAACGACATGCCATCACCAGCGTGCTCTAAGATCCGGCTCATGAGAAATGAATTGAATACACCGCCTCCGGTACATAATACAGTACCGGTTTTGCCGGCACGTATAGCATGTACAATCTCAATCGCGGTAGATTCAACACTGGTACAAAGCTTATCATCCAATGAAATTTTCTTTTGATCAAGCAATGGCATAATTGACTTTTCAAAACCTTCACGACCAAGGGAGGGTCGTTTCACACGAAATTTGGCGTATACCTTTTGAATGTCTCGAAGTAATGATTCATTTACTTTTCCGGCCGCAGCGCGTACACCATCCCGATCATACTCTTTCTCCGTCTTTTGCATCAGGTAATTGAG
>DASPIZ010000037.1:0-73806 GCA_035628875.1 Ohtaekwangia sp.
GCGCAGGCAATTGCAAAATCTCAGGATAAAAGAAGCGGTGTGTGGTACCAGGTCTTAGATCAACCAGAAAGACAAGGAAATTATTTGGAATCATCCGCATCATCAATGTTTACCTATTTTCTGGTAAAAGCGACTACGAAAGGATACATCGATAACACGTATATGATGAACGCGAAAAAAGGTTACGATGGCATTCTGAATCAGTTTATTGAGGTTGATAAAAACGGAATGGTGAGTATAACACAAGTGTGTTCTGTTGCCGGACTTGGCGGAAATCCGTATCGCGATGGATCGTTTGAGTATTACATTAATGAACCGAAGCGGGCCAATGATCCCAAAGCTGTTGGTCCATTCATTATGACAGCGATACAGTTTGAATCGCTTGCCAATGCGGAAAACAAAAAATAGATAACTATAATAACCGGCTAAGAAAAATTCTAGCCTTGGATCTTTATGATGAAAATATCGATGCTGTTTGAGTTTGTGAAAAATTTGGCTTCATTAAGACCTGTTTTTCTTGTTGTTTTTTGTTTGTCCTGTGATGCGGGGCTTTCTCAAGATAAAAATCAGGTTGTGGTTGCTGCCGACGGTTCAGGAGATTTTAAATCCCTGCAGGAAGCGATCAATAAATCAAAGGCGTTTCCCGATAAACGTGTTATCATCAAAGTTAAGCCTGGTATTTATAAAGAAAAGGTTGAGGTATTTTCCTGGGCTACTAAAATTTCGTTGATCGGAGAAGATGCATCGTCGACCATTATTACATTTGATGATTATTCAGGAAAAGGCGAGATCAACACCTTCACTTCATGGACATTTAAGGTGATGGGAAACGATTTTTATGCCGAGAATATCACTTTTCAAAACAGCGCTGGTCCGGTAGGTCAGGCCGTTGCACTGCACATCGAAGCTGACCGAAGCATGTTCAAAAATTGCAGGTTCATTGGCAACCAGGATACCATATACACTGGTGGGGAAAAAAGTAGGCAATACTTTTTGGATTGTTATATCGAAGGGACTACAGATTTTATATTTGGTGCAGCAACTGTTGTTCTTGAAAATTGCACAATCCACAGCAAGAAGAACTCTTACGTTACAGCGGCATCGACCCCCGAAGGAAAGTCTTTCGGATATGTATTTCTTAATTGTAAGCTTACGGCAGAATCTGAGTTCAAAAAAGTTTATCTGGGAAGGCCCTGGAGAAGTTTTGCTAAAACAGTGTTTATAAATAGTGAACTAGGTGATCATATTCTGCCGGAAGGATGGCACAACTGGAACAAGCCTGAAGCCGAAGAAACGACTTTTTATGCAGAGTATAAATCTACAGGACCTGGTGCAAACCCTTCGCAACGTGTTCCGTGGTCGAAGCAATTAACCGATGAGCAAGCCAGTAAATATACGGTGTATAATATCCTGGACGGCGATGATGGTTGGAATCCACTAATAAGATAATGGAATGAAATTCATAAAAGTTGCATTTACCTGCATAATGATTGTAGCGGTCATGACTGCCAGAGGTCAGAACAAATACGATTTTATCGTAAGCAAAAATGCAGCGCATGGTGAATTTGAAACAGTACAGGAAGCTATAAACGCTGTTCCTGATTTTCGTAAGAATGTAACCAGGATTTTTATTAGCAATGGAGTCTATAAAGAAAAGCTTATTCTCCCGCCCTCTAAGACCAATGTTACGTTTATCGGTGAAGACAAAAAAAAAACGATTTTAACATATGATGACTATGCATCGAAGAAAAATCGTTTTGGCGAAACGGTCGGAACAACGGGCTCTACGAGTTTTTACGTCTTCGCGGATGGATTTACAGCTGAGAACATCACTTTCGAAAATTCTTCGGGACCTGTAGGGCAGGCTGTAGCGGTGCGCATTGATGGAGACATGGTCTCTTTTGTGAATTGTAGATTTCTTGGCTTCCAGGATACGCTTTATCCGCATGGCGAACAGAGTCGGCAATATTATAAGAACTGTTACATTGAAGGCACTGTTGATTTTATTTTCGGGTGGTCTACCGCTTTTTTCGAAGACTGTGTTATTTATTGTAAAAAAGGTGGTGGATATATTACCGCAGCATCAACGCTGGAACGAACTAAACATGGTTTTGTTTTTTTCAATTGCCAGATAACGGGTGACGCCGATCACAATACTTTTTACCTTGGGAGACCCTGGCGGCCTCATGCAAAAACTGTTTTCATTAATTGTAACATGGGTGAACAGATTCGTGCCGAAGGATGGCATAACTGGAATAAGCGTGATGCGGAATCTACAACTTTCTATGCTGAATTTGGATCAACTGGTTCCGGTGCAAACAATACATCGCGTGTAAAGTGGTCACATATACTTACCGCTGAAGAGGCAGCGCATTACACCAGGGAGCATGTACTTGGAAACTGGAACGAACCAATCTCGCGATGAAGCTTGTATTTACGTTGCTATTATATTTTGTAGTTGTCCAATCATTGGCCCAAAACGATTATGATGTGTTGGACTGGAAATCGGAGCAATCTGTTAATACATTTTTGTCTTTGAAAATGCATCAGCAGTTTGATCAACGTCGTCTTAAACTTGAAGCGGCGTTGGCGTCATCGGAGGGAGTTAGAGCCTATCGTGATAGCTGCAAAGTACGCTATAAAAAATTGATTGGACGCCTGCCTCCTAAAACTGATTTAAATGCACGTATAGAAGGTGTTATCAGACAAGATGGATATCGAATTGAAAAGATACTTTACGAAAGTATTCCAGATCATCATGTTACAGCAAACCTATATGTTCCGGAAGGAAAAGGCCCGTTTCCGGGTGTATTACTCTTTTGTGGCCATGAAGATGAAGCAAAAGCCACAGCATCTTATCAGCGTACTGCGTCATTATTTGCTAAAAATGGATTTGTAGTATTTGTAATAGATCCTATTTCACAATCGGAACGTCATCAGTTAACAGATGAAAAGGGAAAAGCGTTAACGCGAGGGGGTACAACTGAACACACTTTGGTGAACGCTGCGGCTAATCTTGTAGGAAGTGGAACAGTAGCCTATCAGTTGTGGGATAATATACGCGGATTGGATTACCTTGAAAATCGTAAGGAAGTGGATAAGGAAAGAATAGGTTGTTTGGGTAATTCAGGCGGTGGAACACAAACTATGTATCTGATGGCTTACGATGACCGGATTAAGGTTGCTGCACCTTGCAGCTTTATTGCAAGCCGTAAAAGAAACTTTGATTTGTTCGGCCCGAATGATGGATGTCAGCATCTCCCTTTCGAAGGACGGGAGCAATTGGAAATGGCGGACTTCCTGATCATGTTTGCACCAAAACCTGTTTTGATTCTTGCAGGGCGTTATGACTTTATCGATTATACGGGTACACTCACTGCATACAACGAATTACACGCCGCGTATAATGTCCTGAACGTGTCCGAAAGGGTAAACATATTTACGGTAAACGACGGTCATGGAATTTCAAAGCCGAAACGCGAAGCTGCTGTTTCATGGTTTCGCCGGTGGCTTTATCAGGATGAGAAAAAAATTATTGAACGGGATGCACCAGTTTTATCGCCTCAGGTACTTGCCGTTACCCCGGCGTTAAGCATTAATGGAAATTTTAAAAATGAGGTAAATGACCTGGACAGGACGGAAATCGTTGCAGATAGGTTGAAAGAAAATCGTGAGGTTGGAAATTTGCATGAAAAGATCAAGATGCTGTTTCAACTCCAGGATAGGAAGGATTCAATTTCTGTTGAATCACCTGGTTCATTACTTAAAGACGGTGTGAAGATCGATAAATATATCATCCGGAAAGGTAATGGGATACCGTTGCCAGCACTGGTCGTTTATCCCGTTGATGATGTTGATGAAGTTGTGCTGTGGTTGAGCGAAAAAGGAAAGGGGCAGATCGCAGACAGTGTATCTCTAATCAGGAAATTCATAAATGAAAATAAAGCTGTGATCATGGCAGACGTAAGTGGGGTAGGAGAGTTACGTGATGCAACCAGGGCCAACGATCCGAAATATTTTAACGAGGAGTATCGCAATGCGATGCTGGCGTTGCATGTTGGAGATAACGTGGTGGCTATGCGTACAAGAGATGTTGTTAATGTGCTTGAATTCTTTGGCTCGCTAAAATCGTTAAAAGGTAAGCCGTTAACGGTTTTAGCCGATGGTGTTTGTACCTTACCCGCTTTACATGCCGCCGTTGTAGATGATCGAATAACCCGATTGCAATTGTATGGCGGCCCTGAGTCTTTTTATGAAATCATCGACAAACCAATTCAACCCAATTGGTATTCGTACGTGATACCGGGTGTACTTCAATACTATGATATACCAGACCTCAAACATTCCCTTGGTCCGCGGCTTATAAAGTAGCCCTATTTTAATTTACTTCAATTTTGATATTCAAAGGCCATATGCGAGACATAAAAGCAGGTATTTCTAATTCTAGTTTATCTTAATCCTCCTTCATTTGCCACGCGCTTCAGCGCGTGGTGGATGTCAATGCCAGACTGAATGGGCTTTAGCCCAATTCATCTTCTCAAATATTAAAAAAAATCCAGACCTGTTAGAAGCCTGGATTTTTTGATGTTTTTCGATCGACAATTTTATCAGAGAGAAACGCCGCGTTTCCACGGGATAAAATCATCTTGCGCCAGTATCGTTGCTTTCGCAGTCACTTTTCCGCTTGCCAGGTCGATAATGTAATCAAGAATCTCTTCGCCCATTTGTTCGATATTTTTTGATCCGTCAATTACGCCACCGCAATCAATGTCGATGATATCCGGCATTTTTTTGGCAAGCTTTGTATTCGATGAGAGTTTTACCACAGGTACTATCGGATTACCTGTTGGTGTTCCTAACCCGGTTGTAAACAACATCACATTCGCGCCAGACCCAGCCATTGCTGTTGTGCTCTCCACATCGTTTCCCGGCGTACACAATAAATTCAATCCTGGCTTGAAAGCGTATTCGGTGTAATCCAATACATCAGTGATAGGTGATGTACCACCTTTCTTTGCCGCTCCTGCAGATTTCATTGCATCTGTAATCAATCCATCTTTAATATTCCCCGGTGACGGATTCATATCGAAACCAGAACCTACAGCAACCGCTGCCTTTGAATAGGCCCGCATCAGTTGAACAAATTTAGCGGATATCGCATCCGTTGTACAGCGGTTGATTAACTCCTGTTCAACACCACACAGTTCCGGAAATTCTGAAAGGATGGTTGTACCCCCCAAGGCAGCAACCAAATCAGAAGTATGGCCGATAGCCGGATTCGCCGAGATACCGGAAAAACCATCTGAACCGCCACATTCTAATCCCACAACAAGTTTGCTTAGTGGTGCTGGTTCCCTTTTTTGCTTATTTGCTTCGATTAAACCAAGAAACGTTTTTTGAATGGCTTGAATCAATAAGTCTTGTTCTGTTCCTTCTTTTTGTTGTTCCAGAATGATCAGCGGTTTAGAGAAATCAGGATTGAGTTTGTTTAACTTTTCCCTGAGAATGTCAACCTGTGCATTCTGGCATCCCAGGCTTAATACCGTTGCACCTGCTACATTGGGATTCTGTATATATCCGGCAAGTAAGGCGCATAAGGCTTCGGCATCCTGCCGTGTCCCGCCACATCCACCTTCGTGTGTGAGGAATTTTATACCATCAATATTTTCAAACAGTTTGGATGTTCTTTCTTCTTGTGTAACAGTTGGGCTGAATGATTCAACCAATGCGGTGTCGCCTTTCTTATAAAGATCAACCATCTGCTGAACATATTGCTTATATGTTTCAGGTTTTGAAAAACCGAGTGCTTCTTCGAAAGCGTCACGAATGACGTTCACGTTTCGGTTTTCACAGAACACGAGGGGTAATACAATCCAGTAGTTGGCCGTACCCACTTGTCCGTCGGCCCGATGGTATCCCAAGAAGGTTTTGTTTTTCCACTTGGTTACGTCCGGCGCTTTCCATTCAAACTGCGCTGTTTTGCCTTCGTAGTTCGATGATTTGTGTTTAACGTTTTGCGTTGTAATGGGCGCACCAGCCGGAATTTTATCCAGTGCTTTTCCAACTAATACACCGTACATAATGATCTCATCATCGGGGTTGAGTGTATCTTCTACAAATTTGTGTTTGGCAGGGATATCATGCAACAGCGATAGTGTTGTACCGTTGTAGACAATTTTCTGTCCGGCCTTAAGATCCGATAACGCAACCAGTACATTATCGTCGGGATGAATTTTTAAAAATGTGTTTGACATAATATTAAAACGCGTATATTGCGCAATCGATTGCGCAATATACACTCTTTTTGAAGACTTCAACGCGTAATATAGACCAAATTTTAAGCGTATGAATAATTTTAACCAGGTACTTCTTGCAGCCCTAGGGCAAACCAGCTTATTGCCTGTATTCCGGTTTGCGGATGCATTTACCTGGCAACAAACAATTGATGTTTGCTATGCCTGCGGTATTCGTACACTGGAATATACCGAAGGCCTAACGCACAGGAAAATTTCATTCTATAAGGAGTTATTCCACCATACCCGGCAGTATCCGGATTTACACCTTGGCTTTAATACCATCAATGCAAAACAGGCCGCTCATTTTTGCGGGGAAGGCGCTGCTTTCATCGCCTCATCATTTTTGCATGATGATATGGCATCCCTTAGCCAAACGTATGCAATTCCCTGGATCCCAGGTTGCAATTCAGAAGAGGATATTATATCTGCAAAGCAGCAGGGTGCCTCGATCATCTCTTTATTGCCCGGTAGTTTTATGCCTGCCGATGTCGGTTCTCTTAAAATAAAATTTCCTGATTTACATTTTATTCCTTCTTCCGGGATTATGATGAATAACCACAGTATCGGAGAATGGTTGAAAGCGGGGGCTCTTTGTATAAGGATGAGTAAAAAGTTATTTCCTTATGAAGATGTGGCTGTTAAAGACTGGGAGAAACTCAAGCGAAATATGAATGCCGTGCTCAACCAGATAAAAATGCTGAAAGATGAAGCACAAGTTGCTGCATATTCAGCGTTTCATTAACTATATTTCCGCATGTCAAAGAAGATAGTAACATTTGGTGAGATCATGATGCGGCTGTCAACGCCCGCATTTGCGCGGTTTACACAGGCGCACTCCTTCAATGTCACCTATGGTGGTTCTGAAGCTAACGTAGCAGCTTCACTCGCTGCGTTTGGATTAAAAGCAGTTCATGTCACACGGTTTCCGGAAAATGACTTTGGAAAAAGTGCCGTACAGGCTTTGCAACAATCCGGTGTTGATACTTCCCATGTCATATATGGCGATGAACGTATTGGATTATATTTCCTTGAGAATGGTGCGATGCAGCGCGCATCGCGAATACTCTATGATCGGTTTGATTCTGCATTTTCACAGATTCAACCGGGAATGATTGACTGGGATGATGTATTTAAAGATGCTGCGTGGTTCCACTGGACAGGCATAACGCCGGCGATTTCGCAGGGTGCTGCAACTGTGTGCCTGGATGCCTTGAGATCCGCAAAAAAAAATAAACTTACCGTATCGGGTGATATTAATTACAGACGAAATCTTTGGCGATATGGAAAAACAGCCAGGGACATTATGCCGGAATTGATTTCACTCACCGACAGAATTGTTGCCGGGGTTACCGACCTCGAAAATTGTTTGGGAATAACCGGTGATACATTTGAATCGGCTTGTGAAGCTACGGTTAAAGCGTATCCGAATATCAACGCAGTCACAACGACTTACCGGGATTCTATTGGATCATCACACAATAAATTGTCCGCTGTAATATGGGCAGATCAGGAAGTTGTGAAATCACGCGAGTATGACCTCATTCCGATAGTTGATCGCGTAGGTGGTGGCGATGCCTACATGGCAGGCTTGATCTATGGTTGGATCACCGGTAAAGATCATCAGCAAACCGTCGACTTTGCAACGGCAGCTTCCGTGTGGAAACACTCCATTGAAGGAGATGTGAATGTAGCTACTGTCGAAGAAATTGAAACACTGATGAGAGGCGAAAATATTGGAAGACTTTTACGATAATAATGGGAGCAAAAAAGGAACAAATCATTAAACTCATGGGAGATACCGGAATGATTCCGGTCTTTTATCAAAAAGATATCGCCACGGCGAAAAGTATTGTCGATGCCGCATACGAAGGGGGTGTACGTGTGTTTGAATTTACCAATCGCGGCAGCGAAGCCTTTGGTGTGTTCTCACAACTGGTGGCCTACATCGAAAAGTATCCGGATGCTGTGCTTGGTATTGGTACTATTATGAATAATGCAGATGCTGAAAAGTATATTGAAGTCGGTGCACAGTTTATTGTTTCTCCAATACTGAAACCAGAAATGAGTGGCGTTTGTGAAGAACATGGCGTGAACTGGATTCCAGGATGTGCAACCCTAACAGAGATTGTGACAGCACATGAAGCGGGAGCACAGTTAATTAAACTTTTTCCCGGTTCTGTGCTTGGACCAGGATTTGTTTCTGCAGTGCGACCGGTTATTCCAAACATAAAATTAATGCCCACAGGAGGAGTAGAGGCGACTGAGAAGAATTTAAGTGCATGGTTTAACGCCGGTGTCTATTGTGTCGGCATGGGATCGCAGTTGTTAACCAAAGAAATTATGACTGAAAAAAATTGGTCACTCCTTAGCATGAGTGTAGCCGATGCGTTGGCCACGATAAAAAAAATTAAACGATCTGAAAGATAATTAGTCTTGAATTAGTATAAACCAAAACCTACTTACGTGGAAAATCAATCAACACTTGGAACGCAAATAGGAAAATACCGCTGGCGTATTTGTACGCTGGTATTTTTTGCGACCACCATTAATTATTTGGACCGACAGGTTATCAGTCTATTAAAAGATGATTACCTACAACCTCTTTTTAACTGGTCTGAAAGTGACTACGCGAACATTGTGGTTGCATTTCAGGTAGCTTACGCCGTTGGTATGGTGGGTGCTGGATGGGTGATTGATAAAGTGGGAACGAAAATCGGATACGCGCTTGCCCTCACGGTATGGAGCATCGCTGCTGTGCTTCATGCCTTTGCCAGAGGAACGGTGGGATTTGCGGCTGCACGTGGCTTACTGGGATTAAGTGAAGCAGGAAATTTCCCGGCTGCGATTAAAACAACCGCAGAATGGTTTCCTAAAAAAGAAAGGGCCTTTGCCACTGGTATTTTTAATTCAGGTGCCAACGTAGGGGCTATTGTAGCACCGTTAACTGTTCCATTAATAGGAGCAACATGGGGGTGGGAATGGGCTTTCATTATAACGGGTGTAATCGGCTTTGCCTGGTTATTCTTTTGGTTTACCATGTATGAAATACCAAGGAGACATAAGAAAGTTTCTCCTGAAGAGCTTGCCTATATACAAAGTGACCTTGACGAACAGGAAGATGTGGCCACCGAAAATGAAAAAGTAAGCTGGTTTAAACTTTTAACGTTCAGACAAACCTGGTCTTTTTTCTTCGGTAAATTCCTCACAGATCCGGTGTGGTGGTTTTATCTTTTCTGGTTGCCATCTTTTCTTTCCAAGGAATATGGGATGCAACAAACTGAGCTTGCCATTCCTGTTGCAGTGGTTTATTGTATGTCGACATTCGGCAGTGTGTTTGGTGGATGGCTTTCCGGGTACTTTATGAAGATCGGATGGCCTGCTTACAAAGCAAGGAAAAGGGCGATGCTTGCTTTTGCCCTCGCTGTTATCCCGGTTATATTAGCACAGGCTTTGGGTTCAATCAATCCATGGTTGGCCATTGTAATGATTGGTATTGCAACAGCAGCCCATCAGGCTTGGTCTGCTAACATATTTACTACGGCATCAGACATGTTTCCTAAACGGGCTGTGGCTTCAGTTGTTGGTATCGGTGGAATGGCTGGCGCTTTGGGTGGGATAATTATTGCAAAAGCTGCTGGTGGTCTTCTTGATCACTTCAACGCCCTTGGCCAAATCGAAACAGGTTATTACATTATGTTTATTATCTGTGGATCTGCCTACTTACTGGCATGGCTCGTTATGCACTTTTTAGTTCCGCGTATGGAGCGTGTAAAGCTTGATTAAGGCATAAATTTTACAACCGGATCTGCGTCATTAAAATGATGTGGATCCGGTAAAACAAAAGTGTCAGGTATTAAGTTATCGTATATCAATGTCGTTGATTTAATCGTCGATAAACCTTCTCCTTTGGAGAGGCAGGGTGAGGCGATAAAAAAAGCAATTAACGCAACGGCATTGTATCGTATATAAAAAAAATCACTTCACGATCATGAAAAAGTATTTCGTTCTTCTGATAATCCTGTATATGAACATTTCTATTGTTAATGCGCAGACAAAAGATGAAAGGGCGATTTCATCTGCTGTTGAACAATTACGCATCGCTATGGTAAACGCGGATCAATCAGCGTTGGAAAAAATCGTTGATGATAATTTAAGCTACGGTCATTCCAGTGGAAACATTGAGGACAAGGCTTCGTTTATAGAATCTTTAACAACAAAGAAGTCGGACTTCGTTGACATTACATTGTCCGATCAAACCATTCAGATCACCGGCGATGTGGCCCTCGTTAGACATAAACTTTTTGGCCACACGAACGATGTAGGAAAGACACCCGGTACAGTAAACCTGGGCATTATGCTGGTTTGGATCAAGAAAGGCAATGATTGGAAATTGTTTGGGCGACAAGCTTTCAAAATATAAAATAGCTGCGAACCCTCAAGCTACGAGCCTCGAGTTTGTTAGGCAATGAAGAAGTGGTTTGTGCTCATTTCATAAGGTTTTGGCATTTTAAACGTGTCTTCAAGTGCATCATGTTTTTTTGTTTTCTTCTAACGAAACGCTTTTTCCTTCGTGCGGGGGGATCCTTCTGCATGCTCGTGCGTTGCACTTGCGCGCATCAGGATGACGGTAACGAGAGGGGGGAGGAAATAGCTTCGAGCTACGAGCCTCGAGTTTGTTAGGTGATAAAAAAGGTGGTTTCTGTTCATCCCAGGTTTTGGGACTTCAAACCATGACCTCAAACCTCAAACCTCAAACACTTATCGGAACCCTTCGTTACGATAAAAACACGCATTTAACTTTGAACCTTGAACCTTGAACCAATCAATACAACCCAAGATCGCCGTCGTTCACTACCCTGATTGTTGCGCCGTTTAGTTTTTCGATAATTTCAATATTGCATGATAGCCGGCTGTAATCTTCTATTGAAGGCATTTTATTTAGCGTTGTCGTTTCATTGCCATGGCGAATTAGCAAGCTTTCATCACCTTCCAGAATGTGGACATGGCAGGTGCCGCAACGCCCGATGCCTTTGCAATCGCCAAAATCGTCGATGTAGATGGTGTCATAGATAAGCGCCATTAAACTGCGATACGCATACGGATATGTAACAAGTTCGTGCACCTGTTCTCCTAAAAGAATACGAATCGCTATAGAAGGTGTTGACATGATTTCGGTTTTGTTTGTGTTTGCGGTCAGCTTTAAGCTACAGGCTGCAAGTGCAAGTGCAAGTTGGTTTCGATAATTAAATGGTTTTCGAAAAGTTTCGAGCTATGAGCCACGAAATTCGACGTTGTTTAAGTTGTAGCTTACGTTTCTAATGTCAAAGTAATGAACTCCGTAGTGGTTTCAATGCATAACAGGGTTTGATTCATATGCTTTAAATTTTTTAAACCCGGTAAACCAGGGTTAAGATAAACTTGTAGATAATAGACTTGAATTCTAATTTACAGCAAATTTCATTGCAGTATTCCAGATAAGCGATTACAAGGAAACTTTCTTTAATAGTTGTTACTTTTTGAACACACCGATACAACCATGAAAGACAATATTGTCATTACCGATGGGTTTACGTTAAACCCCGGCGATTTGTCGTGGAAGCCATTCGAGGGATTTGGCGACATCACATACTTCGACCGCACACCACATGAAAAGGTGGCAGAACGTTGTCAAGGGGCGACCATCATCATGACAAATAAAACTCCGATTGATCAAGAGACCATTGAATCCGCTCCAAATCTGAAGGTGATTGCCGTTACTGCTACAGGGTATAATATTATTGACATCAAGGCTGCGCAAAGCAGAAACATTCTGGTATGCAACGTTCCTGGCTATGGTACAGATTCTGTCGCACAGCATACCTTTGCGCTGTTACTGGAGCTGACGAACCATGTGGGTATAAATTCGCATAGTGTGAAAGATGGAGCCTGGGCGAAGTGTCCTGATTTTTGTTATTCAAAAGCACCGCTTGTTGAATTAGCTTCGCGAAAAATGGGACTCGTGGGTTATGGTGAAATAGGACAAAAGGTTGCCGAGATCAGTAAAGCTTTCGGTATGGACGTTAACTACTATAGCCCTTCACGAATCGGTAAGGACCCGGCTTGTATTCCTTTAGAAAAGATATTCAGTAGCAGTGATGTAGTTTCTTTGCATTGCCCGTTAACGCCAGAAAATACCGGCTTCGTAGATCAGCGTATGCTAGCGATGATGAAGCCGACTTCATATCTGATCAATACTTCGCGGGGACAACTGATCAACGAAAACGATTTGGCCCACGCATTAAAAGATAAGGTCATCGCTGGTGCTGCCCTCGATGTACTTGCCCAAGAACCTCCTTTGGATACGCATCCGTTAACCGGACTTGTCAATTGTATCATTACACCGCATAATGCCTGGTCAAGTTTTGCAGCACGTAAACGTATCATGGACACAACATACGACAATGTAAAGCTCGCCTTAGATGGAAAACCACAGCATGTAGTACACGGCTAAAAATCACGACGATTTGTATTCAAATATCCGTTTGACCTCTTTGTGCTCCTTTGCGTCTCAGCGCCTTCGCGGTTAAGTGTATTTCTTTCTCGCCGAATCACAGAAGCGTTGTTCATTTTCAGAGGGAAATTTAGAGAACGATAGAGCGCATAATAATCCTATCATAGAACAACGTCTACCCCCTTAATAACTAGCTGATGATTTAGTGTGTAGGCCACAAGAACGATATTGTCTTTTACGTGAACGACAGGGAAAGATCCACCATCCTGATCTAACGTATAATGTGTGGTGGATCCATCCAATACATTCAATACCATCAATGTAATCGAGTTTTTGCCCTGTGATATTTCATTATGTTCATGTCCGGCATGGTGGTGTGTTGTGACAGGATTGTATTCATCCCAAACAACGTAAATGATCGAATCTTTGGCAGTCATCTGAGGATGCCGTCCTTGTTCCGAAAGAAGTTTCCGGCTTTGAAATTGTTGTCCTCCTCCTGTCGAAACCGTTGTATATATGCCAGGTGTTCCACCGGAAGTAAACCAGGTCGTCATGAGGTTATTGCCAACGCTTGCCATACTGGCTCCGGTGTGTGGACAGCCATCAATGATCCAATTGTCGTTGCTGATTTTTTTACCGGTTGTAAATGTATCGCCCGAGTTGGAGGATTGCAGATACGTAATATCACGGACTTGTCCTTTAGCAGATACGTCGATATCCCGGAAGGTGATATGAACGACATTGTTTGTATCGGTATACAGGTCGGTCCGGCAACATTGACATACCGTCTCAGCAATCTGGTAGTCAGACTGAAACCCAAGATTTTCCTTCGTCTTTGCAAAGAACAGGGACGAACCGGCTTCACCAAGCTGATGTCTTCCATCAAGCCATACTGCACCAACTTCACCATCCGGTAAGGTAACAAGATCAAAGAAACCCCGGCTGTTTTCTGCACTTGTGTCTGTATGCAGGTAAGCTGGTTTCGCCCATGTTTTACCGTCATCATAAGACTGTGTATACCGCAGAGAACCGGCGTATTTGTTTTTTGGAGTCGGATGTTTTATTTCCCAGGCAGCCACAATCGTTCCGTCATTTTTAAAGGCGACTTTATTCATACTCTCTTCATGGTAGTCGGTACCAAGCGAAGCTGCAATACGAACAGGCAAGTTGAACGATTTTCTGACTGTGTCGTATGTAGCATAAAAAAGATAAGTACTATCCGGCGTTCCGGCTGTAAAAGAAAGTACCGGGCTTCCGTTATGATCAGTTGTAAAATAAGTACATCCGGATCTCTTCGTTGAATCACCCAGGAAAGTTCCGGGTATATCTAGGTCTGATATATTGATCTTCTCTGTCTTTGCAGTACAACTCAACAATACCAGCGTTATTAAAAATCCAACAAGTGTGTTGTTCATTTTGATAGACATTAATTGAAATTATACTTTATAGACAAACCACCAAAGAAGTTACGTGTAGGAGCGGGGTTGTAGAACCTGCCATCGAACGCGTTTAAACTCAGAAAATTATTATAACTTGCGTTGAGTGCATTATCAACTCCAATGAATGTATCCAATGTGAGTTGGCTAAATACTTTCTTCCTGAACCCCATTTTCCCTCCGACAACAGTGTACTTTTTTGTATAGACGGAATTATCATCCATAAGCGGAATATCATCTACGAAATTCATTGTGGCCATCAGATACAATCCGGCCTTTGTCTCCATATCGATTCCGGCATTCAATAGATGCGATGGAATACCGGTGATACTATTGCCGGAATAATCATGTGAAATAATTTCGCTTCCTTTCAGACTTTCTTTTTTGTAATCATGAAATGTGTAGTCGTTATACGTGTAACTAATCCACGGTTTCAAAGTTGTAATAAAGCCTGCATCGTTTTTCACAACGATACAGGAGAGTAATGCTTCAATACCGTTTTGACGTGTTGTTCCCGTGTTTTGAAAATACTCTTCCTGTGCCTCATTATAACGTGGAAGAATTGCGTTCCGGAGATGGAATGTATATGCTGTTACATCAAGATTTAATTTTTGATTTAACAGACTTCCACGGATACCGGCTTCGTAGTTAATACCTTCTTCCGCTTTCAGACTTTCGTTTATACCAGCCTGAGTTTGTACTTCATATTGCGTTGGTGGCGAAAATCCATAGCCAATGCTTCCGTGCACAGCAACATGGTCATGGATTTTTTTAACAACACCGATGCGGGGTGCAAATGACGGATCGAAATCCATCTCGAGTCCAATTTTGCCAGAGATCCGTTCGCTGAAGTCATAAACGGTATTGTTGTAACTCGCTCCCAGGGTAAGGATCACATCATAGGGGAAGTTGAATTCAGCCTGGGCAAAAAGAATCGATTGCTTGGCATTGAATTCATAATCAGCCTGAAGAGGTCCCGTTTCACCACCGTCGTTCCCATATTCCTTTTCAATCTCATACGACGATTGGAGTTCAACACCAAGCATAAATTTACTTTCGATACTACCCAGCATGGAGGTGTACATGAACCTGGTTCTGGCGCTTATTCCCTGTGATGAACCGATAGAGTAACCGTTGTAATACGAGCTATTACCCCAGGGATGATCCATGGCATTAAAGATGAGTGATACGCTGGTTGTGTTTTCCAGTTTTTCGTTGATGGTATAACGTTGTGAAAGCGCAAGGCCGGTGCTTTTATTTGATAGCCGGCAATCATTTGCAGCATTGAAAGCCATTGCCTGACGTGGATTATCATGCACCTCAGCCTTCGTAAGCGCGCCGGGTAGTTCAAACGTCCCGTTGTAATGAAACGCATGCAGTGACAAGGTACGCTGGTCACCCACGGAGAAGGTACTGGCGAGATTAAAAACCTTTTTATCCGAGCGTTGATGATCGCGGTAACCTGCAAGTTCCTGATCCAGATACGAGACCAGAATGTTGGAAGTTTCTGTGCCTACCCGTACCGTGGCAGCGCTTCTTCTTAAACCGAATGAACCCATTGTATTCGAAAGTTCAAGGCTTTTTTCTCCATAGGCAGCCTGACTACTGGTCATGTTAATTACGCCTCCTGTACCGGCTCCATATATGCTTCCGGAAGGACCTTTGATCACCTCGAGCGTCCCGATAGAGTTTACATCAATCGCATTAAAACGCGCAGATGTTCCCGATGGATCTGTTAACGGAATATCATTCCAGTACAACTTGATGTTGCGTATTCCCCATGGCGACCGCAAAAGACTTCCACGAATTGAAAGTCTGGAAGTTCCGCCAGGTCCGTTTTCTTCCATGCGTACACCCGGAATTATATTTAATGCCTGGCTTAACGAAACGTTGGTGGAGCGTTGTATTTCCTGCTGACTGAGTACAGCGATAGATCCGGCAGTCTCGATAAGCCTGCGATGGTTATCAAATCCGATAACAGTAACCTCACTTAAATTAAGGTTGGTTGAAACCATCACAATAGGAACCCGCTTTGTTGTTGATGATATATCAAGTTGTTGCGTTTTATACCCAATAAAAGAAACGGTGATGGAAACTTTTTCGTCATTTACGGAAAGCTCAAAGTTACCGTGCTCATCAGCGGTAACACCGTTCGCCGTATTGGTGAAAACAATGTTTGCTCCGGATAATGGTTCGCCGGTTTGTTGATCTGTAATTTTTCCCTTCAGGATAAATTGCGCCTGAACCTGGATACTAAGTATAAAAAATAATGCTGTTGTAATGTTGCGCATAGGTTTAAGTCGATGTAATGTCGGCATGCGTCATGACTCTGATAATCCGTGAAAGTCGAATGACGGATTAGCATAGACACGTAACTGAACGACATTAAAGTGTTGAAGAAATAAGTAATAGCATGTTCAGCAGAACATCAGAGAAACTTATACCCGTGGCGGCTGGAAAAATTTAAGCGGAGGGGATGGGTAACCTGATAATGTGTAGGTTGTATTGCCTGAATTACCAATGCTGGCATCGTCGTTGAAGGACAATGATTCAGGTGTTTGTTCAAAAAGGTTTATCTCTAAAGCCAAGGGAAAACCAGCTGGTACCTTGTCTTGCAAATCGTGATGTTGAATAAAGAGGCTTTTGTGTACATCAATTTCATTGTTACACATTGCAATCGGTATTTCTGAAATCATCCCGAGAGAATATCCAATAGTATAACGGTTTTTGTGTAAATAGGAAAGAACACCAAGTCTGCTTGCGCAATGCAGGGTCATGCTTAGAATGATCACAAAGCTAAATGCCTTTCTCATATCGGTGCTAAATTAGGTGTCGGTAACTAAAGTAAGAAGCCGGCATCCTTAAAAATTTGATGATCTTTGTCATGATGATGCGATAAATAGGTGTTTTGCGATAAGCTTCAAGCCGCAGGCTGCAAGGTGCAAGGGGTTTCGAGCCCTGAATAGTTTTCCAAAAGAGTTGCGAGCTATGAGCTTCGAGCCGCGAGTTTGTTGGGTAATAGATTATGGGTTTGCAATAAGCTCTAAGCTGATTTTGCTTACTAAACAGTTTTCGAAAACCAACTTTAAACCTCAGACTTCGGACCTCAAACCTCAAACAATTCTGCAAGCGTTTCGTTTTCGAAAACCCAACCTTGAACTATGAACTTTGAACCTTGAACGTGTACTACCCGAAAAGGAATTCGATATCATCTCGCGAAAGATTCTTGACAAAACCTGCATCTTCCTGGATCAGGTCATCTGCAAGCATCTTTTTCTTCTCCTGGAGCTGCAGAATTTTTTCTTCTACAGTGTCTTTACAGATCATTTTATAGGCAAACACTTTACGGGTTTGGCCGATGCGATGCGCACGGTCAATGGCTTGTTGTTCTGCGGCGGGATTCCACCATGGATCAACGAGATACACATAATCTGCGACGGTAAGGTTTAGGCCAACACCACCTGCTTTTAAAGAGATGAGAAAAGCCTTTATACCGGAGTCTTCCTGGAATTTTGTTACTTGTTCTTTTCGTTGCGGAAGCGATGTGCTACCATCGAGGTAACAATAACTAATTCCGTTGTCTTCAAACTCCTGTTTAATGAGTTGAAGCATTTCTGTGAATTGAGAAAAAATCAGAAATTTATGATCACCGGCATTTTCCTGGAGTTCGCGTGATAATTCTTCAATCTTAACTGACGTCTTTGTTGTTTCATCGTTTTTATTGACAAGCAATGGATGATCGCAGATCTGCCGGAGACGCAGCAAGCCTTCCAGTACATATACCCCTGACTTACCGATGCCTTCAGAATCTATTTTCTTTAAAAGTGCATCACGATACATGTCACGGTATTGGTTGTAAACCTTTCGTTGTTCTGCTTCCATCGTGCACCACAATACGGTGATGGTCTTATCCGGAAGATCCTTGGCAACCTGTTCTTTGGTTCGTCTGAGGGTAAACGGATGGATCATCTTTTTCAGTTGAATCGTTTTCTCCTTGCTTCCCTGTTTGTCGATTGGTGTCGCAAATTCACGATTAAAAAATTCACGGTTGCCAAGTAATCCAGGGTTCAGAAAATTAAATTGTGCGAACAAATCAGATGTGTTATTCTGAACTGGTGTTCCACTCAGGATCATGCGATTGACTGAACGCAATTGCTGTAACGCCTTCGTTACACGCGCGTCGGGATTTTTGATTGCCTGGCTTTCATCAAGGATAACATATTGCCAGAGAAAAACACGTAATTCATCCAGGTCGTTGCGTACTACCCCATACGTTGTGAGTATCAAATCGTATTCTTCAAAATGTGTTTCATTGAATTCGCGTTGAAGGCCGTAGTAAGTATAGTATTTTAGCGAAGGACAAAATTTCTTCAATTCATTTTCCCAGTTAAAGATCAATGACGTAGGGCATACGACCAACTGGGTGCTTCCCGGATATTTTTCTTTCACATATTGGAGGAAAGAAATTGTCTGTAATGTTTTTCCCAGACCCATGTCATCGGCAAGGCAACCTCCCCATCCGAGGTCATCAAGCGCCTGAAGCCAGTTGAATCCCGATTGCTGGTAAGGACGAAGGGATGCTTTAATTTCGTTAGATAGCGGTGTTCTTGAAATGGTATCGAATTCGAGTAGTTTTCTTTTGCGGGTCTCAATCTCCGCCAATGCTTCGCCATCAAGATTCTCGACAATATCTTCCAGTAGAGTGTAATGAAGTTTGTTTACTTTCAATACGCCATTGTCTTCTTTTGCCGTGCGGAGAAGCAGGCTGTACTGGCTGATCCATTCTTCGGGAATGAGTCCAAGCATTCCATCTTCAAGCATGATCGTATCCTGTCGGTTCAGAATCGCCTGACGGATTTCTTTCAGGCTAACCACATGTTCACCCCATTGTATTTTTACCTTAAGATCAAACCAATCGATGTTGGAAGTGGCTGATATAATAAACTGGGGAACATCTGTTGAGTATCGGAATTTTTTAAGCTGCGGAAGTCCGTGAAGAGAATAGCCTTCGGCCTGTACCTTTCGCATCATCGTAATGAACCATCCCTTTTTCATCACATCCGAAAAGGGAAGATAATAATACAAATTATTGCGTTGGTTTACGAACGAAGGATGTAATGTGCGAAGATACTCATACAACTTTATTTCAGTTTCCTTTTGCCGTTGAATGATTTTTACCTCATCTCCGGATTCGATCACGTCGTGCGTTTCGTTGCCATAATCAACAACGGCTTCATCGTATTCAAATTCGGGCCGGATCATTAAGTTACTTTCATTCAGTTCCGTGAGCATAACGCGTGGCTGAACTTCAGGAGTGATTAATCTGATCTTTAGTTTTTCGCTTATGTTGACATTGTATTTATCCAGCCATGGCAAAAGGTATTTCCGAACGATCTCTTTTTTTACCGACAACGGAAAGGTGAGGGGACCATTCTTAAATAGATCCAGAATTGAAATAGCTTCTGCGCTTGGCGGGAGGTACAATGTTCCTCCTTTTTCCAAAAGAAAGCCGCCGTACAAATTGATCTTTGATTCTTCACCATCAAGTGTAAGAATCAATTTAATAATGATCATGTCACCTTTGCGGTTAACGTCGAAACGGATATCAGCAGGTTTTTTGCCTAACGTTAAGGTTTGTTGTTGGGTATTACTGAAACGCCCGGCACGGAGAATAAACAGCTGAGGCCAATCACTTAACACCGGCCATAGTTTTTCCAGCAGGTCACGGTAATGCCTTCTCAGGTTGATCAGCTCTTTCGAAGATTTGTGTGCCCATGTACCGGTGGTTGTATTCCGGATAAAGCGGTTGCCAGTGCGAATCATCCAATTGAGGATGTTGTTATCCGAAAACTGGATCAGGTCTTTGTAAAAGGAATCCTCAAGCGGTTGAAGGTAAGCAAGTCCTTTTTCTGCTTGAATGGAAATTCTTTTGTACTCTTTCGCGGTTCCGTTGGTGAGGATCAGGATGGGCTCAAGGTCAAACCGGGTAGATTTACCGGAAATAAAGTTGAACAGGAATCCAATTTTATAATTGATTAATGTGCCCTTGGGTAATGTCGGACGAACAGCAACCATGGGAGCGACCTTCTCTTCTTCAAACAGCATGCTTCAAACAGATGAGTGTATAACTTGGCGCAATATACAATTGAACAGCTAAACGATTTGTGAGTGCGTCAGAATCGTTTTCAATCGCTGTTCTTTGTGTTAAAATTCAGTTTCTTCAGCAGAAGATATTTTATTGGTAGCCAGTGCGTTGTAAGGGCAATAACAACTGCAACTTTAAGAACAGTAGGAACTATTTTTTATCGCTTTCGCGGATGGCTTTAAACTCTGAACCAGCTTTCCATGTGGGCCATTTTTTTTGAAAGGCCAGCGTTTTCCCAACCTGGAAGAGTAAACGGAGATCATCAACACCACCTTCAAAATTCATTCTCGTGGTATCATATTCATCAGATGGTTGATGATAATATTTTTGAGTGTAGGTCTCTTTCAGTTGATTGCCATAATTAGCATCCTTACCAATAAAGTCAGAACCTGTGGATAGATACAAGGCAGGAACGCCAACCTTCGCGAAATTGAAATGATCCGAACGGAAATAGTATCCGCGTTCTGGTGTAGTTTCACCCTTAACGACCCGACTCAAAAGCGCGGCTTCAGTCTCCAAATATTCTTCCAATTCCGACTGACCTCTTCCAACGACAACAATGTCTTTCATTGGACCATAGGGATTAATGCCATCCATATTGATGTTGGCGACCGTTTTCTCCAGGGGATATATCGGATTGGCCGCGTAATATGCTGAACCCCACAGACCTTGTTCTTCTGCTGTAACAGCCAGAAATACGACGGAGCGGTGTGGCGGATTTTTAAGATTTTTAAAAGCTTTGGCGACTACAAGTAATCCAGCGGTTCCTGAAGCATTGTCAAAAGCTCCGTTATAGATACTGTCACCTTCGGCGTCGGGTTTTCCGATTCCAAGATGATCCCAGTGGGCGGAATAGATGATGTATTCATCAGGCCTTTCACTTCCTTTTATCATGGCGACTACATTGTGCGATGTATCGTATCGCGTATCCACTTTCATGGATGTGGTTACCTGCATGTCGAGACTGTAACCTGTGAAGTCTCGTTGGCGTGCTTTTGTTTGCTGATCATTAAAATCCAATCCATTAAGCCTAAAAAGTTTTTCAACAGCAGGTTTGGTGATCCACCCCACGCCTTCGCAAAAAGGTATGTTCTTACCGCGGTTATCCAGGTATAGGTGCGCACTGTTCCAGCTATTTTGCAAGACTGCAAATGGATATCCTGCCGGAACGGTATTGTGAATGACAAAACATCCTTTAGCACCCTGTCGTGCTGCTTCCTCGTACTTGTACGTCCACCGGCCATAATAAGTCATGGTATTGCCCTTGAAGTGTGTTGAATCATCACTACCGAATCCGGGATCGTTCACAAGTACAAGAACGATTTTATTTTTTACGTCAAGGTTCGCATAGTCATTCCAATTGTATTCGGGAGCCACGATACCAAATCCGGCGAAAACCACATCTTCATGAGTCCACGTCATCACAGAATCTGTGCGTTCGGTATTAATAATGTAATCGTGAAAGCCACGAAGGGAGATTTGTCCCTTGGTACTTGTGAAGGTCATGGTGGTATCTGCCGTGGGTGTGATTTCCACCATGGGTACTTGCTGTAAAAACGAATCGCCATTACCTGGTGCAAGTCCCAGTATCCTGAATTGTTCCTGCAGGTATGTTATTGTTTTTTGCTCACCTTTCGTAAAAGGTTTCCTGCCTTCAAATTCATCAGAAGCCAGCATGCTTACATGTTGTTCGAGGTCGTCCTGGGTTATAGTACTTAAACCATCATCGTGCTCAATTTTCGCCGGATTGCAACTCAAAAGAAATGACATACTCAGGAAAAAAGGGATGTGACCCGGCAACGTGGTAAATGCAAAAGCCTTAATTAGCAGACTATTCATATTCATGTAAGAATTCAAAAATAATCATTATCCAAAGAATACCAATGTTGGCTTCCTTGTGCCATTGGTGGAATTTTCTTCAAAAAGGTATGGTTAGTTAGTAAAATATGGGATGATCTCACTTTCGCTTGCTATTTTTGTTTCCTTGAAGTAAATGAACGAACCTAAATCAACCAGATGAACAGACGATTAGCACTAAAACAATTGGGATTGGTGTCGGCGGCCGCAGTGCTTTTACCTACGTGCATCGGTGACCCCAAAAAGGTAACGATCGCATTGAACAATCTTCAAATTACGTCAGATGAGGAAATACTTCTGGGTGATATCGCCGACGTAATGATTCCCGCTACAAAAACGCCAGGAGCACGTGCTGTCGGAGCACATTTATTCACACTGGTGATGGTCGATGATTGCCTTCCAAAAGAGCAACAGGAGAAATATTTAAAGGGAATGCGATCCTTCGAAAAATCGTTAAAGAATTTAACAGGAAAATCATTTTCGGATTCGTCTGCGGAACAGCGATTGTTGCAGTTCACATTGTTCGAACAGAAATTGGAAAGTTTACCTGTGGAGATCAAAACGTTCTACTCAACAACTAAACACTATATCACGCAGGGTTATCTCGCATCTCAATATTTCATGACTGAGGTAAAACCTTACCAATTAATCCCCGGTCCTGATTTTAGGGGCTGTGTACCTGTAGCAAACAATAAGACGGTAATCTGATGGCAAATTTAAATATCGATAATAAGAAAGAACGCACCTTCGATGCTATTGTCATTGGTTCGGGAATAAGTGGTGGTTGGTCAGCGAAAGAGTTAACAGAGCGCGGATTAAAAACGCTGGTACTTGAACGCGGTCGCGATGTGAAACACAATGTCGACTACCCGACCACCAACATGATGCCGTGGGAATTTAAGCATCGCGGACAAATCCCACAGGAAATAGTCGAGGCGAACCCTGTAATAAGTCGTTGTTATGCATTCCGAGAAGATGCCATGCATTTTTTTGTAAAAGACAACGATCACCCCTATACGCAGGAAAAACCTTTTGATTGGATACGCGGGTACCAGGTGGGCGGTAAATCACTTTTATGGGCAAGGCAGGTACAGCGCTGGAGTGATTTCGATTTTGAAGGACCGGCACGCGATGGTTTTGCTGTCGACTGGCCCATCCGTTATAAAGACCTGGCACCGTGGTACAGCCATGTTGAAAAATTTGCCGGTATATCCGGAAACAAAGACGGCATTCCGGAACTTCCGGATGGGGAGTTTCTCCCGGCTTATGAATTAACCTGTGTTGAAAAACACTTTCAGGAGCAGGTATCCAAACATTTTAAAAACCGACATGTAATTTCAGCACGTTGTGCTCATATTTCCCAGCCCCAGCCCATACATTTGGAACAAGGGAGGGCGCAATGTCAGAGCCGTACATTGTGTCAGCGTGGATGTCCTTTCGGTGGATATTTCAGCAGCAATTCTTCAACCTTACCATGGGCAGCGAAAACAGGTAACCTTACGTTGCGACCAAATTCGGTGGTGCATTCAATTTTGTATGATGAGGTGAAAGGAAAAGCATCGGGTGTTCTGGTGATCGACGCGACTACAAAAGAAGCTGTTGAATACTATGCACCGGTTATTTTTGTTAATGCCAGTGCATTTCATACCAATACGATTCTGTTGAACTCCAGGTCGAATCGTTTTCCGAATGGGTTGGGAAACGATAATGGATTGTTAGGGAAATACGTTGCATTCCATAATTACAGGGCACGCGTGTCTGCCGAATACGATGGGTTTAAAGATTTAACCACAGAAGGTAAGCGCCCTACCTCCGCTTACATACCACGCTTTCGCAATGTGTATAAGCAGGAAACAGATTTCCTTCGTGGATACGCTGCTGGTTTTGGCGGAGGTCGTTACGATGAGCAGGATCATGGAGGTATCGGCCATGCGCTTAAGGATAAACTGGCACAATCCAAACTTGGGCCATGGCGCGTGGGATCGCACATGATGGGAGAGACGCTGCCAAAAGAAAAGAGCACCCTTACGTTAGATGAGACACAGAAAGATGCCTGGGGTGTTCCACTTTTAAAGATCGATATCGCATATGATGATAACGATGAGAAAATGATCTCCGACTATTTTGAACAGCTCACAGAGATGTTCACCAAAGCAGGATTCTCAAATATTAAAACCGCAGACTCAAAACAAGCTCCCGGACTTGATATCCATGAAATGGGTGGTGTTCGTATGGGCCATGATCCGAAAACTTCATTATTGAATAAATGGAATCAGCTACATGCATGTAAAAATGTATTTGTAACCGATGGTGCATGCATGACTTCGACGTCAACACAAAATCCTTCGTTAACATATATGGCGTTAAGTGCACGCGCGGTGGATTATGCAGCCAGTGAGAAAATGTTTAAGTAGTTTCGTCGACCTTATTGGATTTTTTAGAACAGCTTCAGGCTACAGGTTGCAAGCTGCTAGTTGTGTTGGGAAAGCTAAATGGCTTTTCGAAAAGCTGTGAGTTACGAGCTTCGAGCTGCGAGTTTGTTTGATTTGTAACGTATTGGTTTTTCGAAACAGAGAATGATAAATTAACCAGTCATCAAACTTAAAACTTAAAACGTCCAACATCAAACCGCTTTCGAAAGCGCTTCGTTTTGATAAACAAAAAAAGAGGAGCAAAGTTGCTCCTCTTTTGTTTAAATGGGTGTGCTTAGTTTACGAGTACTTCGGCGCTAAGGGCTTTATCCGGTGATTCTGAATTTTGATATCCTCTTAAAACAATCGTGTAGTAATATCCTGCGTTTAGCTTAATGTCCGGTACATTTAAAGTATTGTCACCGTTAGTACCAATTTCAAAATCATATTCCTTTGCGTCAACTTCAATGAATTCTGAAGCTTCCTTAAAGGAATGGTCTTCAAACAACGCGTTTGTCTCGCCTGTTACCTGCACTTCACTGTTTTCACTGTCTGGTGACAGGTTAACAAAGCGAAGTCGTGCCTTTCCTTCAGCCGGGGCGTTGGCGCTGTCCTTCAGAAATAAAATTTCTGCCTGCTGGTAGTCATCCACTACAAAGATGGAATATGTTTTGTTTTCGTCCAGCGTAACCGTTGTATCGATCACTACGTTGCTTGCACCAAACGGCCCAATCTTTAAATTGCGTTCGCCGGTGTAAAACCGGAGGTAACCCGTGTGGTCTTTATAGTCGAACGAGCTTGAATTGATCACGCGCCCGTCAACTGTAATATTCAGACCTGGCGCATCAGGCGACGCCTGGTACAGCGATACGTAAGCAACCGGAATAGCGTGGATATCGCCATCATCATCGTCAAGACATCCTGACATAAATGTAAGCGATAAAATAGCCAATACACTAACCATTCCCGTATGGAATAATCTACTATAATTCTTCTTTCTACTACTGTTCATCTTTTTCTCCTTTCTTGTTATACAAAATGTTAACGGAATTTTTGTTTATATATTTTAGACAAACACTGTTTGAAAAAAGTTGTACAGGGGCAAAAAAAAATATTACACGGCGAATCCTTAAAAGCAAAATTAGACACAATCTTTAGATGGATGGAACTTTTTTAGTCATGAAGGTGTCACCGTGTCGAAAGGGGTGAAGAAGCAATTGCGTTATAGATGGAGGTGGAGCATGTTGCTTTGGATTACGTGCCCTCCACTGGCGAGCAATTCCGCTTTTACTTTGTCAAATCCGACGGGATCTATCGCGCGTGTCGCATCTTCGACGATGTATGTCTCGAAATTTTCTTTGCGGGCATCTTTTGCAGTATAGAAAACACAATAATCGGCTGCGAGTCCACATACGAATAATTTGTTCACGCCGCGTTCACGGAGGTATCCTGCCAATCCTGTTGATTTTTTATATCCATTATCATAGAAGCCACTGTAACTGTCAATCTCTGGATCCATTCCTTTTCTGAATATCGTCTCCACTTTATTCATATGGAGATGGTGATGGAATGAAGCGCCGCGCGAACCCTGAATACAATGATCCGGCCATAGCACCTGATCCAATCCGTGAAGATCAATTTGTTCAAATGGTTTTTTTTCCGCGTGACTTGAAGCAAAACTTTTATGACCCGCTGGATGCCAATCCTGTGTAGCCACAACGAGTGGAAAGGATTCCTGAAGTGTATTAACGAGTGGAATGATGGCATCTCCGGATGCCACAGGAAGGCTACCACCTGGAATGAAATCGTACTGGATGTCAACAAGGATCAGGGCGTGCATACGTTATTGCTTGTAGTACTTTTTAAGTTGATTTCGTTCGTCCCGCAATTTTTCGCTTATCCCTACCTTATAAATGTGTGGATTCTGAAACCGCTTGTATTCATCGGGAAGCATTTTAATTCGCTGCTGTGAATAATTTTTTATTTCAGACAAGGAAGGAAGCCCAACTGCGTTTCCGTTTTTCATCACGGGATGAAGCAACGGTTCCTGCATAAGGTCTCCAAGGTGAAGCGATTTGTCAGGATCAGCAGGATGAAACATCGCGGCAGCGTTTGGCTCATCGTGCCGTGTGATTACGTCTGCTCCGAAAAATGTACCATCCGTATTCAAGGTGCGATACACTTGTTTTTTATCCGGCAGTGTTATTTTTATCAGGTTCTCGGATAATTTGATTCTGGGTTTTCCATCGGCAAAGGCGAGCTTATAAACACCGTCAAGGGCGGCGTCTGGTGCACCCGTTACCAGGCTGGTACCTACTCCAAAAATATCGATCGGAGCTTGTTGGTCAAGTAAACTTTTGATGACGTATTCATCCAGTTGATTCGATACCGTGATTTTTACGGATTGTAATCCTGCATCGTCGAGTAATCGTCGTGCTTGTTTTGAAAGGTAGGCGAGGTCTCCGCTGTCGAGACGAATGCCCTGGAGTTGGTGACCACGTTGTTGCATTTCTTTTGCTACGACGATCGCATTCGGAACACCGGAGTTAAGGGTATCATAAGTATCGACAAGAAGGACACAGTTATCGGGTCGATGACCTGCAAAGTCGCGGAACGCAGTTAACTCGTCGTCGTAACTTTGAATATAAGAATGTGCCATTGTACCGACTACTGGAATATGAAAATCGCGTGCAGCCATAACGTTGCTGGTGGAATCAAATCCACCAACGACACACGCGCGGGTAGCATGATAACCTCCGATTCCCTGGGCCCTGCGAAGACCGAAGTCACTCAATATCCGGTTACCTGCCACCAACCTCATGCGCGCTGCCTTCGTGGCGATCAATGATTGGAAGTTCAGCATGTTCAGCAAAAACGTTTCGACAAGTTGTGCTTCGAGAATAGTGGCTTCAACACGAAGAATAGGTTCATTTGGAAAAACCAGTTCTCCTTCGCGCGCAGCATGAATCGATCCGCGAAAGCGAAAATCCCTGAGACTATTTACGAACTCGTTGTTTAATCCCTGTGACCGAAGGAATTCCAGATCATCGGATGTGAAACGTAAATCTTGAATGATGTTCAATACGTTTTCTAAACCGGCAAAAACGGTGAAGCCGCCATTGTACGGAAGTTTTCGGAAAAAATAGTCAAATACAGCTTCATCTTTACTTTTGCCTGTAAGGTAATAGACTTGTGCCATGGTAATTTGATACAAGTCGGTATAACTCCCTGTAAAGAAGTTCTGCAGTGTTGTGTTTTGCACGATCTTAAATTTCCATAATTATGGTTTATGTTCCTGAAAATTGCAATAGTTATCCGGTTGTATTGCCCGATATATGGATAAGAGTTTGATGAAAAGTTAAAATCAGCTCAGGTCTTCATCGGAGTCAACGGATCTAAAGCTAACGGGGGCCTTTCTAAAAGTCAAAATCAGTACGATTCATCATTTATTGGACTTGTAAAAACGCTAAATGGGCGCTAGTTGACCGTTATTGATGTTTATAACTGAATGGCCTTAAAATAAATTTTCCGAAGATTTTGAAGTTACCGCAAAATTGAATTTACTTTGGAATGCAAAGTACTTTTGAAAGAAATTAATTTTTCCATGAATATAAGTTTTATCACACCAGAAATTGCACCCGTGAGCGATGTTTCCTATAAGACAAGGGACCACCGAATCATTTGGCTCGGCTATGCGCTACTGCTTATATCGTTTAGCTTGTTTGTTATTTTTGAATTCCTTAACGAGAGGCAACGAAGTGGATCGTTTGCCGCCTTTGTTGTTCATTATTCGCTGGCATTAACTTATGTGGGCGTTCTTCTTCACCAGAAAATGTATGGCCTTAAAAAATCTTGGATGAAGAAAAACATCAGTTATACCATTATACTTTTACATCTTTTTCTGATTAGCGCTTACGCCTTAAATCGAGACATTCATGTGTTCGAAAACTCAGTTAACTGGTTATGTTGTTATATCGTTTTGAGCTCAGTGGTCGTACTGAGCTTCCATTATTTTGATCTTCTGCCGGGCTGGATCAACAGGATACAATATTTGTTGTTGGGAAGCGCCATCTTATTTTATGGCTACCTGGCAATTTTTGTAGCAGAAGTTTATGTTATCGGTGGGGTAGGTATTCTGTTTTTCGGCATTGGGGCACATATATTTGTGCCTTTAGTGTTACTGGTTTCCTGTGGATTTTTGATCAGGTATAGCCGGCGAAAAAAATTTATTTCATACGGTTGGATTGCTATAGGCTTTTTTGCGAGTGTATTTTATACAGCGGGTTTCGTTACCGAATGGACGACACGGGTTTCGCAGATTGAAAGTTTGGCCAGCCAGTCTGTATTATATGAATCTGATTTACCTACATGGATAAAGATCGGCGAATCGGTGCCCAGTGATTGGATTACCGAGCGCATACTGAAATCTGATTTGGTCTATACGATGCACCATGAGTCAACTGGATGGCAATTTTTTCCCAGTATAAGATGGGCCGAAGCGCGAAAGCACGATCCATTTGTGTTCATTTCTTCACTTTTTAAAACCAACGCTCTTTCAAAAGAAGATCGCGTAAAGATATTGCAGGCGATTTCTGGTTCGAGGCACAAAGCAGTAGAAAGGCTGTGGTCAGGAGATAACCTCACTACATCCTATATTGTTTCTGATATTGATATCCATCCCGAATTTAGGTTATCCTACACAGAAAAATATCTCAACATCCGAAACGATGCGCGTGCTCATGGATGGTGGGGTAGCACGGAAGAAGCAATCTACACCTTTGATCTCCCGGAAGGTTCAGTCATTACTTCACTGTCATTATGGGTGAACGGACAAGAATCCAAAGGTATTCTGACATCGAAACAAAAGGCCGTCAAGGCATACAAAACCATTGTCGGAGTTGAACGGCGCGACCCTTCTGTAGTGCACTGGCAGGAGGGGAATACGGTAACCGTTCGTGTTTTTCCATGTACATCCGAAGAAGAACGCAAATTTAAAATTGGGATTACCTCGCCACTTGTTGAGCTTCATGGAAAGCTTCGCTATCAGAATGCCGTCTTTCAGGGCCCAAACCCACATGAAGTTAAAGAAACAATTCGATTCCGATTTTTAGGAGATTATTCAGCGAGCGAAATTCCCAATGATTTCACCAGGGATAAAAACGGTGATTATGTTGCTGAAGGGGAATACAATCCTGATTTTGAAATGTTGTTTGACGCCGGTGCGCTAAGGCCTGATAAGAAATTTGTTTGGGATGGTTTTCAGTATTCCATTGCTAAGCAGGAAAAGCAGTATGCTACATTTAATCCGGCCCGACTATTTCTTGATATCAATAAAAGCTGGACACCACAAGAACTCGGAAAGGTTAAAACGTTTTTAAAAGACAAAGAAGTTTTTGCCTACAATCATGACAGGTTTATTAAGTTGACTGACGATAATTGGGACCTTGTAGATGAATTAGCGCTTAGAAATTTCTCTCTGTTTCCCTTTTATTTAATTAAATCCCCAAAGGATGCGCTTGTAATTACAAAGGGAGATCCGCTATCTCCCCACCTGCGTGATATCAAAGACAGTAAATTTGCTGCAGGTATTAAGAGTTTCTTTGCGAAAGGTGAAAAGGTATACGTCTATAATCTAAGTGAAAAAACGTCCACGTACATTAAGTCACTTCGTGAATTACGTGCATTTGAATTTTCTACCGGTACCTCGGAAGAATTGATAAAGCTTCTGGCGAACCATGTTTATCCCAAAACAACTGAAACAGAAAACGAGGTTGTTCTTCACGATGCTGGTTTGGTAATCAAGAAACAACCAGCGGAGCGGGCTCACACAAGCAATGCGCCAGATCACTTGGTCAGATTATTCGCCTATAATAACATTATGCGTCAGGTTGGATCGCATTATTTTACGGATGACTATTCGGATGCCAGATTGGTTGATGAAGCGTCCACGGCCTATGTGGTTTCTCCGGTTTCGAGTTTAATTGTATTAGAATCTCAGCACGACTACGACCGGTTTGATATTAGCAATAAAGAAGATAGTTTAAGAAACGCTTCCAGGCAATCCTCAGGAGCCGTACCAGAACCGCATGAATGGTTACTGATCATTCTGTTTTTATTGTTTGCTGTTATTATCACCTATCGTAAAACACAAATGAAGCCAGTAGCATGATGGGACTTTTAAATCGTTATGACGTTGACTATGCGAAGTTAGCCTTTCCCTTGTTTTTAATTCTGATTGGGATAGCCGGCGGTATACTGGCTTTTCCCCTTTCTTATATTTCCTCCAGTAACGTGCTGATTGGATTATGTTTATTTCCCTTTGCTTTTTTTAAGGAAGGGCCTGCCCGAGTTAATTACCTGTATTTTATCGGTTTTACATTTTTTAGTGTACTTACCTACCGTTATCACCACAAGATTTTTTATTTCTTTGCCATATCGCTGTATGTTGTTTTTATTGTTGAGTTCTACGTGGGGCGGTTGAATTCATTGATGCTGTTTTTGATTGTCGTCATGTCGCCGGTTTTTTCGCAGGTAGCAATAATTCTTGGCTTCCCCATTAGATTATATCTCAGTGAATGGTCTGGTACCTTGCTTCGATTGGCCGGATTAGAAATCCTGGTTGACGGAAATATGATGGTATTGGATGGCTTTAGCTTCACCGTAGACGAAGCATGTATGGGGTTGAATATGCTGGCCATTTCAATGCTTATGGGTGTTTTTGTAATCGCGCATCAGTATTACACAACACGAAAAAGGCTTTCATTGAAGTCTTTGTTGTTGTTCTTTATCATTGTTTTTGTTCTAAATGTTATCTGTAATCTGTTCAGGATAATTTTGCTGGTCATCTTTAAGATTATGCCGGAAAATCCCTTGCATGAACTCATGGGCGTGTTTTGTCTTATTTTGTATGTAATGATTCCGCTTTATTTTATTGCAAAGTGGATGATTTTTCGTATAGCCAATTCGTTAGAACCTAGCCATTCCCCGGGTTTTAAATCTTTTAAACTTAAAGGTTTTTCTGTTGTGCTTGGGGTAGCCCTGCTGTGTTTAGGATATTCAATCGATCCGTTGCGTTCAGCATTCAGTACGCCACATGCGAAAGTATCGTTGCAAGGGTTGACCTCCATACCAATGAAGGATGGTATTACGAAAATGGAGAGTGAAGAATTATTGGTATATGTGAAACCAATACCTGAATTTTTTACAAGTGAACACACACCGCTGATCTGTTGGAAGGGGAGTGGATATGAATTTAAAAAAGTTCGAAAAGAACAGATAGGACATCGTGAATTATATCGCGGTGTGTTGATGAAGGAAAAGGATCTTCTTTACACCGCATGGTGGTATACGAATGGAAACACACAAACAGTTGATCAATTAACCTGGCGTAGCAAGATGCTCTTTGGTGAAGCGCGGTTTTGTTTGGTTAATGTCACCGCCAAGGATGAAATAACCCTGAAGCAGCATGTTTCGAGTATTCTCTCTGATAATCTTTTTAAAATTGACTAATTGTTATGGCAGCAGCTCATGTTGAAATCTCTAAATTAAAAAGGCAGGTACAAATCCTTATTGCGTTGTTTATTTCGGGATTAGTTTTTAGTGGTATAACAGCGTTTCCGATTGAAGCTGAATTGCAAATTGCACAACAGTGGATGGAAAACCTGGAGTGGAACAATCGCTTTTCATCGTGGATTCAAGTGACATACAAGGGGGTTAAGGAAACCAATTCTAAATATCCATTCATTGCGTATGGCAGCGACTGGCTTGCCTTTGCTCACCTTGTCATTGCAATTGCATTCGGGGGACCTCTGCGGGATCCCGTAAAAAACATTTGGGTAATTGAGTTTGGCATGATCGCGTGCCTGGCAATATTTCCCCTTGCTTTTATTGCCGGACCACTAAGGCAAATCCCGTTGTTTTGGCAATGTATTGATTGCTCGTTCGGAATTGTCGGCTTTCTGTTATTGTGGTCCTGTCACAAAAAAATCACAATGATGCGCAGAGCAGGTTAATAAATTAACCTTTAACCGGTTCTTCCAAAAACTGGTTGATCACCTGCTCCAATTGATTGGCATTCATTACGCCGGATTGGCGCCAGTGTACCTTTCCCTGTTTAAAAACCATCAGCGTTGGCACGCCTTGGATCTGAAATGATTGTGCAAGTGCCTGGTTTTTGTCGACATCAATTTTTATAATGGAGGCTTTGTCACCGATCCGGCTGGCCAATTCTTGCAGAATGGGCTGCATCATTTTACATGGGCCACACCAGGTCGCGGTAAAGTCTACGAGTACTGGCTTGTCACCATTTACCAGGTCATTGAAGGATTTTTTTTCTTCCATAATTGCAACGTTTGATCTACAAATAAACACATGTAGCAGCGTAAGAATTCCGCCGGCGCTCAAATAAAGTCGAAAAAAAATTCTTGTCATTCATGCAACACTACAGGCTCTTGCGGTCGGAAAATCAATCGGCAATAAAAATCACTTGAAGTTTCTTATTTTTGGCCCTTTATTAAATAAGCGAGTACACGCAAATGGTCACTGTTGGAAGTAAGAATCTGTTGGTTGAGGATTTTGAACAAGTTTTATATAAAAACGTACCGGTTTCTATCGACGCCGGGGCAAAACAAAACGTACAGAAAAATTTCGAGTTTTTAACTGAATACGCGCGTGATAAAATAATTTATGGCATTAATACCGGGCTTGGCCCGATGGCGCAGTATAAAATCAATGAGCATGATCAACACCAGCTTCAATACAATCTGATTCGAAGTCACAGTGCCGGTGCCGGTCAGCATTTTACGGACGATCTCTCCCGGGCAACAATGTTGGCACGATTAAATAGTTTGCTGCAGGGTAAGTCAGGGATACACCCGGATCTCATTGACCTTATTGCTGAACTATTGAACCAAGGTGTGTCAGCGTGTATCTTCGAAAAGGGCGGAGTTGGCGCCAGTGGAGATCTCGTTCAATTGGCCCATCTGGCACTTAACCTTATTGGTGAAGGACAGGTATTGTTTAATGGTAAGCTCCAGTTAACCGAACACGTTTTTCAACAATTGGGCATAACACCGTTAAAGATTCGTCTTCGCGAGGGGCTGGCGATTATGAATGGCACGTCAGCAATGACTGGCGTTGGAATAGTAAATCTGATTCATGCAAAAAGGCTTTTAACTTGTTCGGTGATTCTTTCAGGTATCACCAACGAACTGATGAAGTCCTTCGATGACCACTTTTCGTTTGAATTGAATAACGCGAAACTTCATCGCGGTCAGGCGCAGATTGCAGAAATGATGCGTGGTTTTCTGGCTGATAGTAAGTTGATCCGGAAACGGCCGGAACATCTTTATCACAAAAAAATTGAAGAAGCGGTTTTTACCGATAAAGTGCAGGAGTATTATTCACTTCGCTGCGTTCCACAAATCCTCGGACCTGTATATGATACCATAAAACAAGTTGAGGATGTCGTTGTGAACGAACTCAATTCATCAAACGATAATCCGGTCATCGATCATGAAAAAATGAACGTATACCACGGTGGTAATTTTCATGGCGATTATGTTTCGATGGCGATGGATCAGCTTAAGATCGCGCTTGTAAAATTATCAATGCTTTCGGAGCGTCAGCTGAATTATATGCTTAACGATAAGCTTAATCAGAAGTTTCCACCGTTTTTAAATTTAGGAAAGCCGGGACTTAATTTTGGGTTGCAGGGAATGCAGTTTATGGCCACCTCTACCGTTGCAGAAAACCAGACGCTGTCGTTTCCCATGTATGTGCACAGTATTACCAACAATAACGACAATCAGGATATTGTGAGTATGGGATGTAATGCCGCTTTAATGACCAGGAAAGTAATTGAAAATAGTTTTGATGTCTTGTCTGTACAACTACTCGCTGTCATGCAGGGAATTGATATTTTGCAATGCCAAAACAGGTTGTCCACAACAACGTTATCTATCTACAACGATGTACGCAACATTGCAGGGGTGATCACTGACGATAAACCACGTTACGAAGAATTGCAGCGTGTTCGTAAATATTTAATAGCATTAGGTTCACGGTTCAAACTATAAAAGATGAAATACGCACTGGTTACTGGAGGATCGCGTGGCATTGGACGAGCAGTATGTTTAAAACTCGCTGCACGGCAGTACAACATACTCATCAATTACAAGTCGAATGATGCAGAAGCCGAGAAGACCCTTGCCCTGGTGAAAGAATTAAATGTGAAGGCGGAGTTGTTGAAATTCGATGTTGCCAACAAAGAAGAAGTTGATGCTGTATTAGGAAAATGGATCGAGCAGCATCCTGGGGAAACAGTCGAAATACTGGTAAACAATGCGGGCGTAAGACAGGATGCCCTAATGATCTTTATGACCGACAACCAGTGGAAAGATGTAATCGGGTCAAGCTTAGATGGTTTTTTTTATGTTACCCAGTTGGTAGTGAAATACATGCTGGTAAAACGTTATGGCCGGATCGTGAATGTGGTATCCGTTTCGGGATTAATGGGTATGGCGGGCCAAATAAATTATTCCGCTGCGAAAGCAGGTGTAATTGGAGCAACCAAAGCATTGGCGAAGGAAGTGGCGCGGCGAAATATTACCGTGAATGCGGTAGCTCCCGGATTCATCAAAACCGATATGACAAAAGATCTCAGCGAAGAACAACTCAAGGCAATGATTCCCATGCAACGCTTTGGCGAAGCCGATGAAGTTGCCGATGCCATAGTTTTCTTATCATCTCCGGAAGCTTCTTACATTACGGGCGCGGTTTTACCTATCAACGGTGGCATTATCTGAAATCTGAAGACGCGCCGCCACGCTTATTTTAAGAATTAATATTATTTTTGTGGCCCAGAAAGATGGCGATCAATAGTTGTGATCGCCTTTCTGATAAGCTAACTAACCTGATGAACAGAGTTGTAATAACCGGGCTTGGAATTTATTCCTGTATAGGAAAGAATTTAGCGGAGGTAAACGAATCCCTCTATGCCGGAAAATCGGGAATTGTCTTCGATCCGAAGCGCAAGGATATGGGATATCGCTCTGGTTTGACCGGTTTTGTTCCGAAACCAATGCTAAAAGGTGTACTTGACCGGCGTGCACGCATCATGCTTCCCGAGCAAGGTGAGTATGCGTATATGGCAACAGTGGAAGCGCTTGCTCAGGCTGGTTTGGACCAGGATTATATTGATCAGACAGAACTGGGTATTATTTATGGTAATGATAGTTCCGCACAGCCGGTTATCGAAGCCACTGATATTATACGGGATAAAAAAGACACCATGATGGTAGGGTCGGGTTCGGTGTTTCAGGCATTGAATTCAACCGTAAGCATGAATCTTTCAACAATCTTCAAATTAAAAGGTATAAATTTCACGGTAAGTGCCGCTTGTGCGAGTGGATCACATGCAATTGGATTAGGATACATGTTTATCCGCCAGGGAATGCAGGATTGTATTATTTGTGGCGGCGCTCAGGAAACCAATATTTACTCGATGGGTAATTTTGATGCATTGGGCGTTTTTTCAACACGCGAAGACAATCCGGCCGCAGCATCCCGTCCTTTCGATAAGAATCGTGACGGACTTGTTCCGAGCGGAGGGGCAGCAACTGTAATTTTAGAAAGCCTGGAATCAGCTACGCGAAGAGGTGCAAATATTTTAGGCGAAATAATTGGTTATGGTTTTTCGTCGAATGCGGATCACATTTCTAATCCAAGTGTAAAAGGACCTTCCCGGTCATTGCAGATGTCACTTAAAAACGCTGGTCTTGCGGCTGCTGATATCGATTACATTAACGCTCACGCTACCTCTACTCCCGCGGGAGATGCAAGTGAAGCCAGTGCCATTGCCGCGATTTTTGGTGATGCCAAAACACCGGTAAGTTCAACCAAGTCTATGACGGGCCATGAATGTTGGATGGCCGGAGCCAGTGAGATTGTTTACACGATGCTCATGATGCAAAATTCGTTCATTGCGCCGAATATTAATTTTGAAACACCGGATGAGCATTCGGCCAAACTGAATATTATTTCCAGATCAATCAATAGCAATATAGATATCTTCCTGTCGAATTCATTTGGATTCGGCGGAACGAATTCAACGTTAATTGTAAAAAAGTGGAGAAAGCAATAATGGAAAAGGAAAGTATCATCGAAAAAATTAAAGGATTTCTGGTCGAGGAGTTTGAAGTTGAACCAGAGAAGATTCTGCCTGACGCTAATCTGAAAGAAACTCTTGCGCTTGACAGCCTCGATTACATAGATCTTGTTGTCGTGATTGAAAGTAACTTCGGCTTTAAGGTGAAGCCGGAGGATTTTGGTTCCATTGTTACTTTTCAACATTTCTATGACTATGTAACAACACGCGTTTCAGAGAATGTAACTTCCTGATCATGCCCGAATGGCAAGGTAAATCGCAGAGTTCCAAATTAGGTTATCAGATCTTTATCCATGTTTCTAAAGCCTTTGGATTAACACCTGCATACATGCTTTTGCGTTTTGTTGCGCTGTACTATTTTTTGTTTTCCAGGCAATCATCGAAATACATTTACCAATATTTTCGCAGGCAACACAACTACGGCAAACTTAAGGCGTCGAAGTCGCTTTATATGAACTACTATCGGTTCGGGCAAACCTTGCTGGATAGAATTGTATTAACAAGTGGCATGTTTAATAAATTTACCTGCCATTTTGATGGCGAAGAGAATTTGCTGGATATTGTGAAGCAGGGAAAGGGTGGGATCTTTCTTAGTGCCCATGTCGGTAACTGGGAGGCTGCAGGTTTTTTTCTGCAACGACTAAACGCTCCCGTGCATGTTGTTATGTACGATGGCGAACATCAGCAGATAAAGGATTATCTCCGTCAGGTTACCGGTGAAAGAAAGTTCAACGTAATTGTCATTAGCGACGATCTGTCTCACGTCTACGCGATTGGTGAAGCGTTACAAAAAAACGAATTGGTTTGCTTACATGCAGATCGATTCATTGACCAGTCGAAAACGAATCGTTGCCGGTTCATGAATGGTGAAGCGCTGTTTCCGACGGGACCATTTGCTTTGGCAGCCGGGTTCGATGTGCCGGTTTCACTGGTGTATGGTTTTAAGGAATCGAATACGCACTATCATTTTTTCGGAAGTGCTGGTATTGGAAGGTTGCAGGGTGAAGGGAAGAGAGATTTTTCAAAACGGTTGCAGGATATATTTGTCAGGGATCTTGAAACGAAAGTGAAGATGTATCCTGAACAGTGGTTCAATTATTACAAGTTCTGGCTATCGTAACGTTAACATAAAGCATTTAAAGACCCTATGAAATCATTTATTGTACGGCTTGTTTTTTTGTTGAATTTATCTTCACCCATATTTGCTCAACAAACCACACGTGTATTTCAGGAGGATACACCAATCACGTGGCTTGGACTCGATTTTTCTGAGGCAAAATTTATTGGTGATACAGAGCGGTTTACTACTGATGAAGATGTCTTTAAGCTGATGTATGCGCTGAATGTTTTGATGATCAACGAAGCAGAAAAATACGATATCGGTAAAGCTTTCAAAAAAAATAATGTAACCCATAAACTGGATGTTACCATTGAGCACAATAAAGGACTGGATGCTCAATCTGTCGTTTCTACTGATCTGAAAGACGTGAAACGCCTTACGCCGGATGATATTCAGGACATCGTAGCGGGCTATGATTTTAATACCTTGAAAGGACTGGGACTTATGTTTAACGTTGAAGCATTTTCTAAATCCCATAACAAAGGAAGCATTTTCATTACGTTTATTGATATGGAAAACAAACAAGTGGTGTTAACCGAAAGGTTTACGGCGTCGCCAAAAGGTTTCGGGCTCCGGAACTATTGGGCAGGCGCTGTCTATACAATGCTTAAAAGCTTAAAAAGTATAGACTATCGCACAATGCGGAAAAAATATACCAAACTATAATTTGAATAATACGATCACTGTGCTGATAAATGAATTAGAAATTCCCGTGCGTTTCAATGAGGCTGATCCTTTGGGCGTAGTCTGGCACGGGCATTACCTGCGCTACTTTGAGGATGGTCGTGAGGCTTTCGGGAAAGATTATGCTATTTCGTATCTCGATTTTTACAGGAACAATATTGCCGTTCCGGTTGTATCCGTACAATGTGATTATAAAAGACCCTTGCATTACGGTGATACATTACTACTGAAAACTATTTTTCAACCTGTACCTGCCGCGAAGCTGTTGTTTCGATATGAGATTTATCATGCCGATCGGAAAGACTTGATTGCAACCGGAAACACCACGCAGGTTTTTGTTGACGCCAAATCATTTGAACTTCACCTTATTGTTCCGGAGTTTTTTCAGCAATGGCGTGATAAATGGCATGTGTAAATGAGAAAAGTCTGGATCGTCTCCGATGCTATAATTTCTCCACTGGGATTAACCAGTGCAGAGAATTATGAACACGTGGCAAATGGTCAATCCGGCATATGTCTCACGGCTGATAAAGCATTTACAACGGACCCGATGTACGCGTCAGCAATAAAAGGTTTTTCGGTGCAACAGGGCTTTTCAAAAATCGAAGTTCTTGCGCTTCAGGCGGCTCGAGAAACGTTGCGAAATTATCAACCAGATAAATCAAGAACGCTTTTTATTTTTTCAACCACAAAAGGAAATATAGATTCTCCTTTAGATCCAAAAGTTCAACCCAGGATTGCATTGCATGCTTGCGCTCAATACATCGCCAGCCAACTCGGTCTTACACATAATCTTGTTGTTTCAAATGCATGTATCTCAGGCGTACTGGCGATGGTCACAGCACAACGGTATCTCTCGTCGGGGAAATTCGATCATGCACTCGTCGTCGGTGCGGATGTATTAAGCCGTTTTGTAGTTTCGGGATTTAAGAGTTTATACGCGTTGAGCAATGCACCATGCAAACCTTTTGATAAACATCGTGATGGTCTTACTTTAGGTGAAGCAGCAGCGGCCATGCTGATCACTGCTAGACCTCAGGATTTTGGTGTAACACCTTCCATTGAGGTCTTGGGTGGTGCCGTGACTAACGATGCAAACCATATTTCTGGCCCCTCTCGCACAGGTAAAGAACTTGCTTTGGCAATCACTAACGCGCTACAAAATACGGACCGAAAGGCATCTCAAATCGACTTTATTTCGGCGCATGGCACAGCAACGGTTTATAATGATGAAATGGAGGCGAAGGCTTTTCATCTCGCAGGGCTTACAAACGTACCGCTGAATAGTCTGAAAGGATATTTTGGTCATACCCTCGGTGCTGCCGGTGTGGTGGAGGCCGTGATTACAAGTCACAGTCTTTTGAAGGATGAACTTATTCCAACCCTGGGTTGCAGTGAGTCAGGTGTTTCCTCAAAAATTAATATAACAATTAAAAAACAGGCACATTTCATGAAGACCGTGTTAAAAACTGCTTCCGGCTTTGGTGGATGCAATGCTGCTGTGCTCATGGAAAAATTGATAGACAATAAATAAGATAATGATAAAAAATAAAACGGATGTGTTGATTATTGGCGCAGGTCCTGCAGGCACAATAGCGGCATCACTCATCCATAAAGCGGGACTTCAGGTGAGGGTCGTGGAACGAATGAATTTTCCACGGTTCGTTATTGGAGAAAGTATGTTGCCAAGATGCATGGAAGTATTACAGGAGGCTGAGTTGTTAGATGCTGTTGCAGCCATGAATTTTCAGCAAAAATCCGGCGCTAAGTTCAGACGAGGAGACGAAGTTGCAGACTATAAATTTGCTGACCAGTTTACAGCTGGGTGGCAATGGACATGGCAGGTACCGCGGGCTGAATTTGATCATGCGCTCGCAAATGAAGTTGTACGAAAAGGAGTGAATATTGATTTTGAAGCTACGGTAACGGATATTCAATTTAATGGTGATAAGCCAAGTTTTACGCTGGTAGAACATAAAGGTGGATCACTGGAAGAAATAGAAGCAAAATTTATCATTGATGCCAGTGGCTATGGAAGGGTAATTCCAAAAGTACTGGGTTTTGAAAATAAGTCATCGCTTGATCCCCGACGGGCGGTATTCGCGCATGTTAAGGATGTTAACCGTCTGGAGTTCGATGAACCTAATCGCATTACCGTCGTTGTATATAAACCGGGCGTTTGGGTTTGGATGATTCCATTTTCCAATGGCAATACGTCCGTTGGTTTTGTTGGAAGTCATGCGTTTTTCCAAAAATATGCTGGTGATCCAAAAGCACAGTTCAATGCATTAATCCAGGGATCGCCATTCCTGAAGCATCGGTTTAGGGATGCCAGCTTTATTTTTGAGCCCCGTGTACTTGAATCCTGGTCTTCGGCTTCTGATAAATTTTATGGGGATGGCTATGTGTTAACCGGTAATGTTACCGAATTTCTGGACCCTATATTTTCTTCCGGTGTTATGTTCGCGGCCGTATCAAGCCACCTGGCAAGTACCCTTCTGATCAGAAAACTCAAAGGCGAAACCATTGATTGGGAAAAAGAATATACAGGCAAGCTCCATCAGGGTGTGAACACCTTCCGTGCGTTTGTCGCGGCGTGGTACGATGGAACACTTGAGAAAATATTTTTTGTGAAAGAGCCGGACCCTTTAATTAAAAGACAAATATGTTCTGTCCTTGCAGGATATGTATGGGATCTGGAAAATCCTTTTGTCAAAGAACCGGAAGTTGCCTTGAAAAGATTGGTGAAGTATATAGAAGCGGGAAAACGATATCAATAGCATCATGAATTTTATTTCCGGTTTTTGTAAGCTTAGAGATTTTCAGATGATAACCTCGTCCGAACATAAATCCTATGGCAACGCAAATGGGGAAACATTTGTGTCGGGACTCTATTCAGATCATAAGATAGATTATCCTAAATTTTATAAAATGGATATGCAGTCACGTCTGGGATTTTTATCCGCCGAATTCCTTTTCAGGGATGTACCAGTTAAAGATTATCCTTCGGATAGCCTTTCCGTTGTGTTGTCTAATGCAGATGGTAGCCTTGACACCGATCTGAAGTTTGATCGGAGTTGCCAAACCGCTGCGAGCCCTTCACTTTTTGTATACACACTTTCCAATATTGTGGCTGGAGAAATTTGTATTCGCCATGGGATCAAAGGAGAAAATGCATTTTTTATCTCCGCGTCGTTTGATGCAGAGTTAATGTGTTCTTATGTTGACCTTACTCTCTCGCAACCACAGACAAAAGCATGTCTGGCTGGATGGATCAATGTAGTGGAGGAGCAGCATGATGTTTTAGTATATTTAGTAGAAAAACGACAGCGCGGATTGTGCTTTGAACATACCCGCGAACAGATAAGTAAACTATATTATTAGTATGGAACAATTGATTGGAGAATTGAAGATTCAGATTATTGAGGCGTTGAATCTAAAACATGTAAAGCCCGAACAAATATCGGATGATCAACCTCTGTTTGGTGAAGGTCTTGGTCTTGATTCGATCGATGCACTTGAATTGATTGTTTTGCTTCAGCAAAAGCATAACACGAAAATCGCAAATGCACAGGATGGACCGAAAATATTCAAATCGGTTCGATCAATTGCGGAGTATATTACATTACATAAAACAAGTTAATACCTTGAACCAGGTGTTTGTTATAGGTGCCGGCGTGATATCTGCTATCGGAAATTCTTATTCGGAATGTTTAAGTTCCCTCATGCACTGTCGTTCCGGGATTGCTGCATTAACAACACTTGATTCCATTCATAAGGGTAAATTACCGGTGGGGGAAGTAAAACTTTCTAACGAAGCACTTGCCGAAGCTACCGGTGGTAATCCAGCACTAACGAGGACTGCATTACTGGGACTGCATGCTGCGCAGGAAGCCGTGAAAGATTCGAAACTTCCGGATTTGGGTGCATGGCGTGTAGGTTTATTGTCTGCTACCACGGTAGGGGGGATGGACAAAACTGAAATGTTTTTTCCTGCTTTTATGCAGGATAGTAAAGCCGGTAAATTAAAAAATGTCGTGCATCACGCCTGCGGTTCAACCACAGAGATAATGGCAGGATACCTTGGGGTTAAAGATTTTATAACCACAATCAATACAGCGTGCTCTTCTTCCGTGAATGCCATCATGATGGGAGCAAGAATGATCCGGCACAACCTGCTTGACATCGCAATCGCCGGCGGAACGGATGCACTTACACGGTTTACTATAAATGGCTTTAATAGTTTGATGATTCTGGATGATGAACCCTGTAAGCCATTCGATGCGAATCGAAAAGGACTCAATCTCGGTGAAGGAGCTGGGTATCTGGTGCTGGCATCAGAACGGGTAATTGGGAATCTGCAATTGAATCCAAAGGCAATTATCTCCGGCTATGCAAACACGAATGATGCGTATCATCAAACCGCATCTTCTCCGGAAGGAAATGGTTCATACGCTGCGATGAAGAATGCACTTGCCATGGCAGATCTGAAATCATCAGATATCGATTATATTAATCTTCACGGCACCGGTACAAAGAATAATGATTTGTCAGAAGGTACTGCAGTGAAGCGTTTATTCGGTGAACAGTACCCGAGGTTAAGTTCCACCAAAGCTTACACGGGCCATACGCTCGGCGCTTCCGGTGGTGTTGAAGCTGTCTTTTCAGTCATGGCCATTGATAATCAATGTGTTTTTCCTAACCTGCGGTTTAAAACGGCGATGCCTGAACTGGGCGTTCAACCACAAATGGAAATGCAGAAAACAAACGTTAATCATGTGATGAGTAATTCATTTGGCTTTGGTGGTAATTGCGCTTCGATTATTTTATCATCCTTTAAAAGCTAAGATATGATTGCGTATGTAAAAGGAGTCGGAAACATTTCGCCACAAATGACGTGGAGAGACGACGCTTTTTCTATACGGGATGGTGACCAAACCGGTAATTATCTTTCAGCGATCGAACCGGATTACGCTGCATGGATAAATCCACAACAATTGCGTCGGATAAGCCGTATTCTAAAAATGGGAACAGCGGCTGCGTCAATCGCGTTACAGGAAGCAAAGCTCTCGTCGCCGGATGCCATAATCACAGGAACGGGTATGGGATGCGTTGAGGACACCGGGAAATTTTTGGATAAGATTACCACACTGAATGAAGAGGCCTTGAATCCAACTCCATTTATGCAATCCACACACAATACTATTGGCTCGCAGATTGGGTTAATGGTTGGATGCAAGGGATATAATCAGACTTATGTGCAAGGGGCTTTTTCATTTGAACATAGTTTAATGGATGCCTTGATGCAGCTGGATGAGCAGCCAGATTTCAACATTCTTGTTGGTGGTGTTGATGAAGTTACCGAAACATATTCTCAAATACTCCAACGATTCGGGTTGTTGAAACGAGAAACACCGCGATCAATGGATATTTTTAGTTCTCAAACACGTGGAACGATTTTAGGTGAGGGTGCCGCGTACTTTGTTTTGTCACGTACGGCGGAAGGGAGTAATGCAAGTATTCAAGGCATAAAGACTTTATATCAACCTCATGCACACGAACTACATGATGGCATTGATTCTTTTCTTGCGGAAGCTTTACTGAACCGTAATGACGTTGATCTTGTACTCACCGGTAAAAGCGGTGATGCTATAGCAGATAAACAAATTGACCGCGACGTAAATCTGCGATTCCCCCAATCCAGTTTGGCTGTCTTTAAACACTTGTGTGGCGAACATATGGTTGCATCTTCGTTTGCGCTGTGGTTAGCCGTGTATATGCTGAAGCATCAACAAATGCATGAAGCAGTAGTAATCAAAGATGCCGGGAGACCATTAAAGAATATTTTGGTGTATAATCGGTATTATCAGGATCACCATTCACTTTTACTGGTACGTTCATGCTAACATTTAAACGCACCAAAAATACATTCTGGATACTTACGGTGGTGCTGTTGGTGCTAAACTGGTTAGCTGGTATTTCCTTGTGGTGGTCTATAGGTGTTCTTGCATTTTTTCTATTGATGTGTACCATCGGTTCGTTTGTTGCAGGTCTCCAATTTTTTTTGCCTGCAATTACAAAAGGCAAAATGAATTCGGGCACGGTTGCGATTACATTCGACGACGGGCCGGTTTACGGTAAGACAAACGAGATTCTTGAAATTCTCCGACAACACAACGTACCGGCTACATTTTTTTGTATCGGTTCCAGGATCGTCCGGGAGTCCGGAACAATCCAGAAAATTCATGCAGAAGGGCATTTGATTGGCAATCACAGTTATTCACACCGGCCTGGATTTGGTTTTTTTTCTACGGAGAAAGTAAGGCGTGAATTAGCGGATACGGACCGTGCAATTGAAGGCTTGATTGGAAATTCACCCCGTTTTTTTCGTCCTCCGTTCGGTGTGACGAATCCCATGATCGCGAAAGCGACAAAAGGTTCTTATACCGTGGTTGGGTGGAGTATTCGCTCTTTTGATACGGTTATTCGAAATCCACAACGATTATTAAAACGTGTTAGCCATACCGTTGAATCCGGTGATATTATACTTTTTCATGATTATTCGGACGCTATGTTGAAAATATTACCCCAGTGTATTACAGAAATTAAAAATAAGGGCTTGAAAATTGTCAGGCTCGATGTATTATTAAATCAACAGGGTTATAGGTAAATTTGTAATATGACTGTTTTTCCAAAATTGCTGTTTCTGACCGGTTTTCTTTTCGCTTCAATGTCATGTTATTCATTGCAAAGCCAATATCCTGGTTTTATGCCCGTGCGCGATACAGAGACATTTGCTAAAAAGTTTAAAGAAGCTTCATTAAAGGTACAAACAATTACCAGCGATTTTAAACAGGAGAAAAACCTGGCAGCCATAACGGAGAAAATCACATCCAACGGTAAGTTCTGGTTTAAACGAAACAATAAAGTAAGATTAGATTACACAAGCCCTTTTCTTTATAAGCTAATCATCAACGAGGATAGAATTTACATCCAGGATGATCAGGGTGAAAACCGGATTAATGTGAAATCGAATAGACTCTTTCAACAGATAAACCGGATCATCGTGGATTGTATACAAGGTTCAATACTGGAGAGTAGGGATTTTGAAACTCATGTTTTTGAAAGCGATAAACAATACCTGTTGGAAATGAAACCTGTTTCAAAACAACTTAGTGAGTTATTTTCGTCTATTGTGCTTATTGTAAATCGAAACGATTACTCGGTAGAGATCTTAAAGTTGAATGAGGCCATGGGAGATAACACAGTTATGTTTTTTACGAATAAAAATATCAATGCAGCAGTTTCTGACAACGTGTTTGCTTTTTAGTATTGTTGTGCTTCCAGGATGTGTTCCTACTTATTACAACAAACTTACGACGGTTGCGACAGATCAGCATTGTATTGACCGCATTAAACCTGTTGTTATGGGAAGCGGCTTTTATCATGCCAGTATCAATGTGGTTGGGAAGCACTTCAGTGGCTTGTTGTTTATGAAGTCCATGGATGATGCTTCAAGTCGTGTCGTGTTTACCAGCGAGACAGGGCTTACCCTTTTCGACTTTGAATACCAGGCGAATGGTTCATTTAATGTGAAACAGATTATTCCTAAGATGAATAAACGTGTTGTGATAAAAACGCTCGGCAAAGATTTTGGTGCCATGTTGGGGGTACCATTTATAGGTAAAGAACCGCGTGCGTTGAAGGATAGTAGAACACTGCTATATGGGGTTAAGGATATTGATGAGACTTACACCTATCTCGTGACAACGGACAATTGTGATAGTCTTCAGCGAATTGAGATTGGTTCCGAAAAAAAGAGGCTGGTTTCGATTTCAGGTGTGCAAGCCGATGTGCTGATGAGCGAAAAGATTACGATTCAGCATTATACTTTCAATATGGAGATTGTCCTGAATAAAATCGGACGTAAAAAAATGCAAGAAGACACGACTATCAATTAAATTTTGAAATGACGAACGGAAGTTATACAGGGAGTTTGGTTTAGGGTTATGATTTTACTAGATGGAAATACATTTTACAATCATGTTTGTGTAATTATACCAACGTATAATAATGTACAGACCCTCCTTGATGTAGTACAAGGCGTGCTTCGTTATACGAATCACGTAATCGTTGTTAACGATGGTTCTTCGGATAACAGCGATGAAGTTCTTTTAAAGTTTTCCGGGATTAAGATCGTTACACATCTGAAGAATAAGGGGAAAGGTTTAGCACTGCGAAGCGGTATGCGTGAGGCGATTGAACTGGGTTATAAGTATGCAATTTCTATCGACTCCGATGGTCAACATTTTCCGGAAGATCTTCTCTTGTTTTATGATAAACTAAAAACAGATGTAGGTGCAGTTATAATTGGCGCACGAAATATGGAACAAGCCAGTGTTCCGGGCAAAAGTAGCTTTGGTAATAAATTCTCTAACTTCTGGTTTAAATTCGAGACCGGTATTACACTATCTGATACACAAAGCGGCTTTCGATTATATCCACTGGAACAAATCGCAGCGATGAAGTTTTTTACCAGAAAGTATGAATTTGAAATTGAGGTGTTGGTTCGGTTGGCTTGGCGTGGTATAAGGATCAGAGAAATTCCGGTCCGCGTGTTTTATGCGGAAGCTGGGAAACGGATTTCACACTTCAGGCCATTTAAGGATTTTTCCAGGATAAGCGTGTTGAATACAGTGTTGGTGATTATCACCTTGTTGTACATCAAGCCACGTGACCTGATCCGGAAACTTAGACGCCAATCATTAAGAAAAACTTTTTATGATCTGCTGTTGGATGAGAATGAGCCAGACTCGGTGAAAGCGCTTTCGATAGCAGTTGGTATTTTTACCGGGATCGCACCCATTTGGGGATTTCAATTGATGACAGCGATTGGTTTGGCTTTTCTCCTTAAGTTAAATAAACCACTAGTGATCATTGCAGCCAATATCAGCATTCCGCCTTTTATACCATTGATCCTTTTTCTCAGTCATGCCATGGGAGCCTTGATAATCGGAGAGGGTGCTACGACTCTTACTTTTGATTCATCCCTTAGTATTGAATCGTTCGGTAATAGTATCCGCCAGTATGTTTTGGGTGCAGTATCGCTTGCGCTTGCTGCTGCCACTTTTTTTGGTCTCTTTAGTTTTGGTCTGATGAAAACGCTTAAACGATAGGGAATCCGTTATGACTGCATTACTCTTAAGCGTCTTCAGGTATTTTCAGAAAAATAAGCTTGCGTTTTGGTTGGTACTGACGGGCAGTATATTGCTAATGGCTGCAGGAGCGTCACGTGTTCGGCTTGAAGAGGATATCACCAGTATTTTTCCCGACGATGAACGGGTTGGTAAACTGAGTTACATTTTCAAAAACTCCTCGTTTTCGGATCGTGTCGTTGTGATGGTTTCTGTCAGAGACAGTTCAAAAGCGCCTCAACCTGATTCTCTTGTTGCTGTTGCCAGCCGGTTAGCGGAGAAAATGGAGATCAGGCTTAAGCCGTTTGATGCGCTTGTTACAGCGCGTATAGACCAAACAAAAGTGTTGCAGGTGTTTGAGACGGCACATCGGTATTTACCGGTATTCTTAACGGAGAAGGATTATGAAACGCTTGACTCAATCTCGAAACTTGAAGTAAGTCGCCAGGTTTTACGAAATAATTTCAGGCTACTGGTTTCTCCCGCTGGAATAGCTTTAAAGAGAATGATTGTGCAGGATCCAACTGGCTTCTCTTTTATTGTGTTAAAAAAATTGGAGCAGTTGCAATACGATGAGAATATTGAATTGTACAATGATTACATTATAACAAAAGATCATCGGCATCTCATCTTTTTTATACAACCCGCCAGTGCTTCCGCGGCTACTGGTAAGAATGCGGATTTTGTAGAAGCGCTTAAAGATATCATCACAACGTCGAATAGCACACTTGCGGATGTCCACGTTTCAGCCTTTGGTGCACCAATAGTGGCTGTTGGTAATGCCACGCAACTAAAGAAAGATACCATTCTGACGCTTTCATTACTTGTAATTTTATTGAGCGTTTTTATTTATGCTTTTTTCAGGTCAAAAAGAGTTTTATTGCTTATTCTCTTTCCCGTAGTCTACGGTGCCGTGTTTTCACTTTGTTGTATCTATCTTATTCAAGGAAACGCTTCCATTCTTGCACTGGCTGCTGGTTCTGTAATACTTGGCATTGCCGTTAATTATGCATTGCATCTTCTCGTGCACTTGAGACAACATCCCGACAAGGAAAAAGCGATTAAAGACCTGGTAGGACCAATGACCTTGGGAAGTACCACAACTGTTTTAGCTTTTTTCAGCTTGCAATTTACCAATGCTGTCGTACTGAAAGATATTGGCCTGTTTGCAGGATTTAGTTTGATTGGTGCCGCCATTTGTTCGCTCGTATTTTTACCACATCTGGTTTCGTTGAAAAAGACCGCAGTTGATCAACGATCTTCAAAACTTAGAATTCCATTTGATAAACTAAGAATTCCAGGCATTATACTTATTTTTTTGGTTACCCCTGTGCTCTTCTACTTTGCAGGTGATGTGACATTTAACAGCGACATGAATAAACTGAACTTCATGTCACCCGAAACGAGGGAAGCCCAGCAACGGCTTGAAACGATTAATCCGGCTAGTCTCCATACGCTCTATGTTCCCAGTGACGGAGAGTCCTTACAGCATGCGTTGCAAAAGAATGAAAGGATAACTCCCAGACTCGACAGTCTCCGGGAGTCTGGAATTGTGAATAAAGTACACTCAGTTTCGGCGTTGCTGATCTCTGATTCTCTTCAGCGTTTACGCATTGAAAGATGGAATGCATTCTGGAGCGATGAAAGAAGGAACAGTTTTCTATCTGCTATGCATGAGGAAGGGGAGAAGCTCAAATTCTCTCCGCAGGTCCTGGCGCGTATAGATACCTTGATTACGAAGGACTACAAAATCATGGATACCGCTTCTTTCAATATGTTATGCAATACTTTCTTTCTGGATAATATTATTGAACGCGATGGCGAGGCTACTGTAATTACATTGGTTAATACTACACCACCCAATACTGATCGCGTATATAGTGTTATTGCAAACTTTCCGGGAGCAGCGTTTGACCGTCAGATGATTACGAAACTCTTTATTGAATTTGTAAACGATGATTTTACGTTTATCGTCACCTTTACTTCTGTCCTGGTGTTTTTGGTGCTGCTCATTTCGTATGGGAAATTTGAACTGACCCTCATCACCTTCATGCCGATGCTGATTACCTGGATCTGGATTCTGGGGATCATGGCACTTGTAGGCATCGAGTTCAATATTATTAACGTAATGATCTCGACTTTCATTTTTGGCCTGGGCGATGATTACAGCATTTTTGTAATGGATGGCCTGCTACAGGAATACAAGCACCGGAAATCTGTGTTGTTTTCCATCAGAATTTCGATTTTTCTCTCTGCACTGACCACCATTTCCGGACTGGGTGTTTTGATTTTTGCAGAGCATCCTGCATTACGATCCATTGCTGCCATCGCCATCATTGGTATTGTTTGTGTTTTTATCATGTCCCAAACACTGGAGCCATTTCTCTTTCGATGGTTAATCACAGATCGAACAAAAAAAGGACTTCCCCCAATGAGTCTTATGGGGATGATATTAACCTTTCTAACGTATAGCCTGTTCGTGATCGGTTCATTTTTTCTTACAGTCGTAGGTTTGGTTTTTAAAATAATTCCCTTTGGTAAGGATAGGTTGAAGTTAAGCTATCATCATTTGATCAGGATTTTTACCGGTGCTGTGTTGTATTTGAACTTTAAGTTAAAAAAGCGGATCCTAAATCTTAGTTCACATACGTATTCAACGCCATCTGTCATCATTGCTAATCATAATTCGTTCCTCGATATTCTTATTACAACGATGCTTAATCCCAAAGTTGTTTTACTCACCAACAAATGGGTCTGGAACTCTCCTGTATTTGGTGGTGTTGTCAGGCTTGCGAATTATTTCCCCGTAATGGAAGGCGCGGATGACAGTGTTTCGCGACTGAAGAGAAAAGTAGATCTGGGGTATTCTGTTGTGGTGTTTCCTGAAGGAACGCGTTCAGAGAGTGGCAATATAGGGCGGTTTCACAAAGGGGCGTTTTACCTTGCGGAGAAGTTAAATCTACCGATAACACCCCTGGTCATTCACGGTGCTTACCAGGGGATTCCGAAAAATACTTTTTATGTGAATGACAGCGTGCTTACAATCAGATTCCTGCCACGAATTGAACCTGATGATCTGCGGTATGGGACTTCTTACGCTGAACGCTGCAAATCCATCAGTCGCTATTTTAAAAGCGAGCATGCGAAAATAAAGAACGATCCAAATCAATCTGATTGGTTCGTAGATCGTTTGAAATCCAATTACATGTACAAGGGGCCGGTTCTGGAATGGTACCTTGAAATAAAGATGCGACTGGAGAAGAATTACAAGTTCTTCCATGAACAAGTGCCGCACAATGCGAGTGTACTTGATCTCGGCTGTGGTTATGGGTTTTTGCCTTACACGCTTCATCTGCTTTCCGGAGAACGGAGCATTCACGGCGTTGATTATGATGAGGAGAAAATCAGCATCGCGGAGAACGGCTATCTCAGGGGTAGCCAGCTTACCTTTGAATGTGCAGATGTTAGTGTATATTCAGACCTCCAATATGATGTGATTATCATGAGTGATGTATTGCATTACCTGTTGCCTGAAGATCAGGTTGCTTTGTTAAAACGTTGTTTTCATCATCTCAATCCAGGTGGAAAGATCATTATCCGCGATGGTAATACTGATATGAGGCAACGTCATAAAGGAACGAAACTGACGGAATTGTTTTCAGTGAAGCTGCTTAAATTTAACAAGGCAGTGAATCCATTGACTTTTGTTTCGGGTGAGCAGATTACTCGTCTGGCGGAAGAACATGGTTTCGTGGCGGAACAGTTTGATCACGCGAAGTTAACATCGAATATTATTTTTGTAATTACAAAGCGGGAAGGTCATCATGGAAAAATATGATGTAATTATTATCGGAAGTGGTTTAGGCGGGCTGGCCTGTGGTGTAATCCTCGCAAAGGAAGGTTATCGCGTGTGTATCTTGGAGAAGAATAAACAGATTGGTGGTAATCTGCAAACCTTTGTTCGTGATGGTGTTATATTTGATTCCGGGGTTCATTACGTTGGTGGACTTGGCGAAGGGCAAAATCTGAATGTGCTGTTTCGTTATCTCGGAATTATGGATAAGCTTAAAATCCGTAAACTGGACGAAGAGGTATTTGATGCGATTCTTTTCGAGGACGATCCGATTCAATATAATTATGGTCAGGGATATGAAAAGTTCATTGTGGGGTTGGCGAAACACTTTCCGGATGAAGAAGAAGGACTGCGGAAATATTGTCAGGGAATTATTGATGTTTGTGCCAAGTTTCCATTATACAACCTTCAGCAGGGAGATTATCTCGAAAAGTTAAGCGCTCTTGAAATTGATACACACGCCTTTATTGCGTCTGTTATTTCCGATAAAAAATTACAAAGCATTCTTGCAGGAACAAGCCTCCTGTATGCAGGTGAGCCAGATAAAACACCCCTGTACGTTCATGCATTGGTATTGAACAGCTATATAGAAAGTTCATGGAGGTTCGTTGATGGAGGATCTCAGATTGCACGGCTGTTGAGCAGACAGATTGTTGCCGGTGGTGGTAAGATCATCAACTACACAAAAGTTGTTAATCTCGTGGAGGAAGGAGGTAAACTTCTTTATGCGGAATCCGACAAAGGAGATCGCTATCATGGTGACTTGTTTATCTCTAATGTTCATCCGGTGAAAACACTGGAGATGACAGGGAGTGATCGTATTAAAAAGGCATTTCGTTCAAGACTGAGAGGCCTGGAAAATTCGGTGTCGGTGTTTTATGTAAACGTGGTGATGAAGGAAAAATCGTGGAAGTATGTTAATCACAACTACTATTATTTTTCTGTGGATGATGCGTGGTCAGTATTAAATTACAATGATGAGACATGGCCATTGGGGTATGCTTTGTATTGCACAGCTTCCTCGTCTGATGATCGGTATACCGACGGTGTTACGTTAATGACCTATATGCGGTTTGAAGACGTTGCGCAATGGCACGATACATTCAATACTGTGGCCGATGAATCGGATCGTGGCGGAGATTACGAAGCATTTAAGAAGACCAAAACAGAGAAACTATTTAACGTGGTGGAGAAACGCTTTCCCGGATTTACCGACGCAATTAAGAGTTACTATTCAGCCACACCGCTTTCAGTTCGCGACTATATCGGAACCGATGATGGTTCTTTATATGGCATTGTGAAGAATTATCGTGAACCGATGAGAACATTTATTTCTCCCCGGACAAAAATTGAGAACCTTTTTCTTACGGGACAAAACCTTAACCTTCATGGTGTGCTTGGGGTTACTGTTAGTGCTGTACTTACCTGTTCTGAGATTCTTGGAATAGATTACTTGCTCAACAAGATCAATAAATGATAAAGAGAATTTTAAAGACTGCTTGTCTTATTCTGGTGGGCTTTGTTGTGATTTTGATAGCCATTGCTTTTTATCTTGAAAAGGCGCTGATTATTAATCCACCCATTAAACCTGTTATCGCGCTTTCGGAGATCGATTTAAAAGCGGATGATAGTACCAGGACGCTTGGTGAAAACTGGCTACGAAAAAGTGAAAGTGGATTGTATGAGTTGTATGTTGAAGGAAAACCTTATGAGCGCGGTTTTGCTGCAGGGGTACTCACAAAGGATTTGTTGCAATTTCAGGAGGAAACATTTCAGAAGCAGATTGAGGATCTGGTTCCATCTAGTCTCTATCGACACGTGTTAAGATATTGTATCGGATGGTTTAACCGTGATTTGCACGAGCATGTTGATGAAGAGTATAAGCTTGAGATACTGGGGTTATCAGAATCTGCTGCTGCGGATTATGATTACGTGGGTCCTGCATTTCAACGAATGCTGAATTATCATGGAGCACATGATATTGGCCATGCCTTGCAAAACATGTCGTTGGTGGCCTGTACTTCTTTTGCCACATGGGGTGATCATTCGGAGGATGGCGAGCTCATCGTCGGACGAAACTTTGATTTTTATGTAGGTGATGATTTTGCTAAAAATAAAATCATTGCTTTTTATAAGCCGGAAGCGGGGTATAATTTCATGATGGTTACTTTTGGTGGCATGGCAGGTGTGCTTTCAGGGATGAATGAAGCAGGTCTCACAGTAACCATTAATGCCGCGAAGTCGGAGATACCGTCGTCGTCGGCTACACCTGTTTCATTGGTAGCCCGGGAGATTTTGCAATATGCTTCTTCCATCGATGAAGCTTACGCCATTGCGGAGAAAAGAAATATGTTCGTGGCGGAGTCGTTTCTCATTGGTTCTGTTAAAGATAAAAGGGCATCTGTTATCGAGAAAGATACAAAGGCCATGGCGTTATATGTATCTGAGGATAATTTTATCATCAGTACAAATCACTTTCAAAGTGATCTTCTTGGAAAATCTGAACACAATCAGGAACACATCCGTGCAAGCGCTTCGGCTTATCGACATGATCGTGTTAAAGAGTTAATAGAACGCGTGCCAAAGCACAATTATAAAAGTGCAATAACAATATTAAGAGATCAGCTTGGCACACAAGACAAGGATATTGGTTTTGGTAACGAGCGTGCGATCAACCAGCTCATTGCACATCATAGCATTGTCTTCAATCCCGCGAAGCAGTTGGTGTGGGTATCTACAAGCCCGTGGCAAATGGGTAAGTTCGTGTGTTATGACCTGAATGAAATTTTTGCCATGCAGGATGCACCCGAAAAGGAAATTTATAAAAAGGATTTGATTGTTCCTGAAGACCCCTTTATTTACGATCCTGCTTTTAAGGCCTACCTGAAAGGCGCCAGGTACAGGTTCCCATTTGCGTCCAAAGACGATATGGATGTGGATAGTATCACTTATTGGAATCCGAATAGTTATCTTCCTTACATGCTGCAGGGCGACTATTATTTTGATCGGAGCGATTATCAGAAGGCTACACGGAGTTACGAGGAAGCGTTAACAAAAGTAATTGCAACGGCAACGGAAAAAGAACATATTGAGAAAAATTTAAAGCGCAGCCGCGAAAACAAATGATCATAGGTACAGGAATTGATCTTGTGGAGGTTGAAAGGATTGAGGCAAAACTCCGGAAGGAAAATGGCTTTCGTGAAAAAGTCTTTTCTAAAAAGGAGATTGCATATTGCGAATCTCAGACAAACATGGCGCAACATTTTGCTGCGCGATTCGCAGCTAAAGAAGCTTTCTTAAAGGCAATAGGGCAGGGGTTGCAAGCTGGCTATGAGTTGTGTGAACTTGAAATTGTGGTGGATACATTGGGTAAGCCTTCGCTGAATGTTCGTGGGACTTTTTTAAATTACCTCCCTTCTGATCGACCTGTACGTATTCATGTCTCGATGTCTCACCTCCAGACAGTGGCTTCCGCTGTTGTTATTGTTGAAACATGAATAAGTTTTTGCCTGTTATTGAATTTGCATCACCGGACGAGATCGCCGCTTTGCAACTGGAAAAGTTGCAACGTATGCTTCAATTTTTGAATGCTAATTCAACTTTTTATAAACGTCATTTTTTACGCCATAAAGTTGATGTAACGAAGATTCAATCACTTGCCGATCTTCAACAAATTCCGCCGGCGGTTAAAGATGATCTGCAAAATTTTAATATGGATTTTTTATGTGTGCCGAGCGAGTCAATTGCCGAATATACCAGCACCTCAGGCACATTGGGAAAACCAGTAACCATAGCGTTGTCATCCAATGACCTCGAAAGGCTTGCATATAACGAAGCCGTTGGTTTTACCTGTGCTGACGGATCTTCAGCCGATCTGTATCAGCTCATGCTCACGCTTGACAGGCAATTCATGGCAGGAGTTGCATATTACCAGGGTATTCGAAAGCTCAATGCGGGGTTAATCAGAGTTGGTCCCGGGGTACCTGCGATGCAATGGGATACCATACTTCGTTTAAAGCCAAACACCATTGTTGGGGTTCCTTCTTTCATGCTTAAGTTAGTCGAGTATGCAATGCAGAATGGTATCGATGTGAACGCAACGGCGGTAAAGAAAGCAATTTGCATTGGCGAGAACATCCGTACTCCGGAGTTGAAACCAAATGGCCTGGCGAGCAGGATTACGGATTTGTGGAAAATCAAACTATTCGGAACGTATGCGTCTACCGAGATGCAAACTGCTTTTACGGAATGTTCGCATGGCGTTGGGGGACATCTTCATCCTGAACTTATCATAGTAGAAATTCTCGATGAGAATAATTTACCAGTTCTGCCTGGGACGGAAGGTGAAGTAACGATTACAACACTTGGCGTCGAGGGGATGCCGTTACTCCGATACAAGACTGGTGACATCGCTGCTATGTTTACAGACAAATGCGGATGTGGGCGAACAACACCGAGGCTAGGCCCAGTCATTGGACGGAAGCAACAGATGCTTAAACTAAAAGGAACAACGGTTTACCCACCTGCTATTTTTGATTTATTAAACAGCATTGAAAACATTATTGATTATCGTGTCGCTGCGCGTACGACGGATATGGGCACCGATGAAATTCAAATTCACCTGGTTGCAAGTACAGGAAGCGAGGAAAAGACGATTGCTGAGTTAACTGCAAATTTCAGATCGCGATTACGCGTAGTCCCTGAGATTATCACAAGTACACCTTTGGCGTTGGAGAAGATGACCAGTGTTGGATCGAGAAAAGTTTCGAAGTTTATTGATCTGCGTTAGAAAGTCATTTTTTGAATAATAGCATACTTAACCGTTTACGGTTGTAGCGGTATTCAGAATAAATCACCATTTGGATTTCTCTGATTCATGTTGTAGGTTATCATAAAAATGCTTGAGAGCTGATTTCCGATCTTAGTCTTCGAAAGCCTTATGTTGATGAAAAATATAGCCATTGCTTTCTTTGTTATTTGTTGCTTTTCATGTTCCAATAAAGAACAGGTAGTATCGGGTGATTTTCCCATAGTAAAAACTAAAACAGGTTTAATACGCGGTGTTTCTTCGAATGGCATACAAATCTTTAAAGGTATTCCTTACGCTGCACCACCTGTAAACGACCTAAGATGGAAAGTACCCAAACCTGTGAGCCCGTGGAGCGATACTTTAATGTGTACCGCGTATGCAGCCAGTCCGATACAAAATCCACCGGAACCTTTCCGGATGTGGACCCAGGAGTTTATCGCACCGGCAACTCCATTGAGTGAAGATTGTTTGTATCTGAATATATGGACTCCGGGTAACATCGAAAAGGAAAAACTGCCAGTATTGGTTTGGATTCACGGCGGTGCTTTCTTGTCAGGGGCAGCCTCATGTCCGGTTTATGATGGTGAGGCTATGGCTCGAAAAGGAATTGTATTTGTAAGTATAAATTACAGACTCGGCATATTCGGTTTCATGGCTCATCCGGATTTAACTGCGGAATCTGAAAACAAATCATCCGGTAATTATGGATTACTTGATCAAATTCAAGCGCTTCGCTGGGTAAAAGAAAACGTTTCTGCATTCGGTGGTGATCCTGAAAAAGTTACTATTGCTGGTCAATCGGCTGGCTCCATGAGCGTACAGTTGCTGGTAGCCTCTCCGTTAACAAAAAATCTTTTACACGGTGCAATAGCACAAAGCGGGGCATCTGCCAATGGTCCATCAATGACATTGCGTGAAGCGGAGGAGATCGGACAATCAATTGCAGAAAAGGCAAGCGTCTCAACTATCGATGCCTTGCGAAATTTGTCGGCAGATAGTATGCTGGCCCTGGGCAATACATTACCATTCGGAAGTTTCTTTCCAGTAATCGACGGCTATGTCGTTCCTGAAAACATGAAAGAGACATTTGAGGATAGACAGCACCGGGATGTCCCTTTACTTGCAGGGTGGGTGACCGGTGATGCCGACTTATCGAGACAAGAGATAAAATCAAAAGATGATTTTAAAAGTTTTGTCAATATGAATTACGGTGAACAGATAGAAGCATTCTTAAAAGTGTTCCCTGCAGACACCGATGAGTTGGCAGAGAACTCACAACGAAGACTTGCTGTCTTAAATTTCGCCGCCTTCGCCAATCATGTTTGGGCAACGTCCAATACAAGCAAAAGCTTTCTTTACCAATTTAGTTACGTTCCGACGGATAAGCCAGGATTCCCAAATTATGGCGCATTCCATACGTCGGAAGTTCCGTTTGCCTATCATACCTTAAAATACTGGGATCGTCCGTGGAAAGAATCAGATCTAAAAGTTGAAGAATACATGAGCACGTATTGGGCAAACTTTATCAAAACAGGTAATCCAAATAGCGAGCTGCTACCCGAATGGAAACCGTATGACAAGACTTCAGGTAACATCATGGAATTAGGTATTGAACCCGTAATACAGCCAGGACTTTTTAAGCAAGAATTTAAGCTTTTAGAAAATCTGTTTTAACTAAACTCTTCATGGTGTTGAATCCATCAAGCGTTTAGTCTTTTCTTTATAATTAAAAATCACCACCCGCATCAATATCACCACCTTCTCCGTTACCCGGACCGTTGCCCTGACGTTGTTGACGGTTTTCTTTCTTCGTATTCAGGCGGTATGTAAACGTGAAGAGTACCTGACGTGATCTCCACTGAAATTCGTTCTCTGATTGATAATCCTCTTCCTGGATGATGTTTCTGAATTTCCGTGAGTTCAACAGATCGCGAACGCCGAGTGTAACCGTACCGTTGCCTTTTAACACGTCACGCGATAATCCAAGATCAATAAAATACATTGACCTGTTTCTTCCCTGTGGTGTGATTCTTGGAGCACGGTAATTAAACCCGGCCTGGAAATCCCATTTCTTAAAAAATGTGAACTTTGATGTTGTGCGACTTGTCCATGTGTAGGTATCGCTATAGAAGCGCTCATCCCTGTAATCTCCTTCGGTGATCGCACGGTAGAAGTTCGCGTTGGTGTTAAGTCTCCACCAGTCTACCGGATTCCATGATAGGTTAAACTCAAGGCCATAAGCATCCTCCGTGGCCAGGTTTACCGGAAGTGTTCGTGTATAGCCAATTGAATCTTCGATCTGCTCTGTGATACGTTGGACTACGCCAGTACGATAACGATAGTAAGCACTTGATAAGATGGAACCGGTTTCCCAATTAATGAGATACCCTGCTTCAATGGAATTGGTGTATTCCGGTTTCAGGTCGGGGTTCCCAACAAACACAGAACGGTTGTCGCTGTAATTCGAGAATGGCATCAGGTCGCGAAAGCGTGGCCGACTCAACCGATAGCTATAACTCAACTGAAGTGTTTTTTCCGGTGATAACCGATAGGACAGATGAGCACTTGGAAACAGATTAAAATATTCCTGATAATTAATATCGCTGGTTTCAGCAAGCTCAACAGAAACATCGGTATACTCGCCGCGCACCCCGCCTTGCCAGGAGAAACGACCGATCTCGTTGCCGGCGATGAAGTAAGCAGAATGAATGTTCTCGGTATAGATGAGATTGTTATTCAGATTCGGAATAACATGCCAGGTTTCGTCTTCAAGGTTTTGTTGCCTTACCGTGAAATCGTTGTCGATCATACGTAATGTACTTTTAAACCCGGCCTCAACTTTTCCTTTTTCATTAAACGGGTGTACGTAATCCATTTGAAAAAGAGCGTTCCTTTCATTCTCTGTATTACGCGACCGTTGCAGCGACAACGAGTCGATACTTAAATCAATCTCGCGAAAGCGCGCTTTTTCCGTTTCAACATTCTCAATCCATTTAAAGTCAGCAGTAAGTAATCTCCCTTTACGCGCGTATTCTTTACGGTAGCTTAATGCGATTTCTGTGTTAAGTTCTGGTTCTTCTTCGCGTTCAGTTCTCACAACGGTGCGGCCAAGGATGTCGTTGTTGTCGAAATACAGATATTCATATTTTGACTTATTTAAACCATTGGAGGTACGCACAACAAAAGAGCCGGTAAGGATACTTTTTTCGCTGAGATAATAGTCAAGCCCTGCTCGCAGGCTATGCGACAGGTCACTCCGCGAACGGTTATTGTTTTGACGGAAAGAGAAGGCTGTATCAAGTTCCGCATCCTGAAATGATTGTATCGAATATCCCTTACCAGGATTTGCCCGGTAGCTGATGCCATAACTGGTGAAGAGGTTGAATTTATCTTTACGAAAGTTTACATTGAATGAGGCTCCATAGTTATCGGGATAACCACCATTAACCGAAAACGATCCATTGATACCTTTTCCTTTTTCTTTTTTCAGAACGATGTTGATGATGCCAACTTCTCCTTCTGCATCAAATCGTGCTGATGGATTGGTAATAACCTCCACGCTTTCGATCAGATTTCCCGGAATCTGTCGCAATGCATCGGCTGTGCTTATCCCAGTAAGTCCGGAGGGTCGTCCATCAATAAGGATACGTACGTTTCCACTACCTCGCAAGCTGATATTTCCATCAACGTCTACCGCGACCGAAGGAACGTTGTCCAAAATATCGGAAGCGCTTCCGCTGATGTTGCTCAGATCTTTACCAACCTGGAAAACACGTTTATCAAGATATAATTCCATCTGGCTCTTTTCACCTTGAACAGTAACCGCATCGAGTACCTGAGAACTTGACGACAGCGCAATTGTTCCTAATGATACGTCGCTGTTAATGACGTTTACGTTTGGGATGGTTTTTTCTTCATAAGAGAGAAAGGTGACCTTGAGGTAATAATTTCCTGGTTTTGTCGCGATTGTAAAGTTTCCTTCGCCGTCGGATACGGCACCCGTTACTAAAGTGGAATCAAGGTTGTTGTACAGTGCGGCATTTGCATAAGGCACAGCGGCGTTGCTTTCATCCACAACTTGTCCTGTAATAGAATAGGAAGTCTGTGCCTGAACAGCCGTACAGCCAAGTAAAAACAATGTGATGAACGTATAATGCTTCATACTTCAGGTATTATTGGCGCGAATGTCTGGCCGAAATTTGAAGAGAATTTGAAGTTCTTGTACTATTTCCAGCTTACCTGAATCTTATGCCAACCTTCTTCAAATTGATAGTCGATTGCCAGCTGATTGAGGATGCAAATTTGCTTGACAATCGCCAGGCCAAGTCCCACAGACTCTGTATCCTGGTTTCCTTTTTTGAATCGGTTGAACAATTCTTCAGGAGGGAGTGAAGGCGGTTCGCCGGTATTTTTAAGCGTCAATCTGGTTGTCCGAAGGTCAATTTCGATCGAACCGTTTAGAAAATTATGTCTTATTGAATTGTTAAATAAATTATTCAACAGGATATCGGCGAGGGTAGGATGGAGGCTCACGTAGACGTCAGGTTGAATGATGCGGGTTACTGCAATCGTTTTCAGCTCAAACAGGTCTTCAAAATCGGACAACTTTTTTGTTACCAATTCACTGAGGTTGATCGATTGCCCCGCTGCATACTCCTGGTTGTTCAATTTTGTGAGCAGCGTTAACGCCTGCCCCATACGGGAAAGTTTTTCTACTGCCTCATGTGCGGAAAGAATCAATTTAGCCTGCTCGTCTTTTATCTCTGACTCCATCAACAATTCAAGTTTTCCGCGAATGATGGCCAACGGCGTTTGCATTTCATGAGAAGCATTTTCGGTAAACTCTTTCAGCGATTGGTAATCCTGTTTTGCTTTGTTCGTCATCGTGATCAAAAAATCATTCAGATTGTTGAACTCATTGGTGGTACTTCTATCGGGCATAAACTTATTCTTCTGGTTTAGCCGGAAGGATTCTATGGCAGCCAACGTAGCATGAAACGGCCTGAGAATATAATTAGAAATAACCCTGGATGAAATAAGAACAAAAACAAGCAGTATGACCACAATCCAGATCATCGATTTTTGAACTGCGTCTACAATGTCATCTGGCTCGACCATGATATCATAGGTAGAGATCAGGTAATGATTGCCATTGATTTTATACGAAGCCGAACCTTTCAGGTGTCTCTCAACACGCTGAAGTTGCTGATGCATGGCAAAGGTGTCCTTCACATGAAATGGAATCTCCGGAGCGTCAAATTGCAACTGTTTAATTTCAACAGGATCATGATTGATTTTTCGAAGTGGAACGCCCCGCTCCAGCCTTCCTGCAATATTGTCGATCCAGAACTGAAGTTCGCGTGATTCTTCTTTGTCAATCTCTTTTGCCATGTTCTCGTAAATGATCACACCACCCGCGAGAAGCACAAACAACGTGATGATAAGATACCAAACGGTAAACTGGTTGATCAGCTTCATGGTGTAGTATTAAATTTATACCCGAGGCCGTAAACAGTGCCGATGTAATCTCTTCCCTTTGCCTGTTCTATTTTACGACGTAGATTTTTTACATGCTGGTAAACAAAATCAAAATTCGCAAGATTGTCTGTGTAATCGCCCCACAAATGTTCCGCTATCGATTGGCGGGTGAGCACGCGATTTTTATTGATTATAAAATAGAGAAGAAGATCAAATTCTTTTTTTGTTAGTTCAAGCAGGTTACCATGTACACGAGCTTCCATGGTATCCGGATTCACATTGATCTCATTAAAACTGATCAATCGTTCACCGTTAAGTTTCTTACGACGATAGATCGCTTTCAACCGGGCATTGAGTTCGGTCAGGTGAAACGGTTTTGTGAGGTAATCATCGGCGCCAAGTTCAAGGCCGTTGATTTTGTCATCCACCGCGTTTCTGGCCGAAATGATCAGAATACCAGATTCGATCTTCTCACGTTTGATCCATTCCAGCAATTGGAGTCCGCTCCGGTCTGGCAACATAATATCCAGAATAACAATGTCGTATTCAAAAGAAGCAAGCTTGTCCAATGCTTCCGCATAAGTAAATGAAGTCTCACAAATAAAGCCCTCCTTCTCCAGAAATGTCTGAATATTATGGGCGAGTTCTTTATTGTCTTCAACAAGGATAATCTTCATGAAAACGCAAGATAAATTTAAATTTTGAAGAAATCTTGAAGGAAAAGCAAGCTCGTATAATTCCTTAATTTTTGTACCTATGGCTGTTGAAAAAATTAATTTCCTGCGATGATGCTTAGGTTAATTCGTTGTATTATTGTCGTCGGCAGGGCATTAGCTAAATGCCGAATGTATGAAAAACAGGCTAAAAAAAATCACGATTACTTTTACCCTGATTGCGCTTTTGCCTGTCGCCTTTATTTTATTTGAACTAGGTTCTGTTAATAAAAACGAACGCATCGTTCGTGAGATTTATCAAAACCAATTGGATGCCATTCTTTATTCCGTAAATCAATATTCAGATGATGTGATCAGCAGCTGGGCAAACAGAATCAACATGGGATTATCCAACGGAAAGGCTATTTCGGATGATAGTGCCATTTATTCATTGGCTTCTTCCGGACAAATGAGTGCTATACAACAGTTGTATTTTACTAACCTCGATAGTCAATCTGTATTATTTGGTTTCGCAGGTGACCCGGAAGATGAATTGAAACCAGTTCTTGATGGATTGGTGAAGCAGCATAAGGATCGGATTGATAGATTGGTGTCTTATCATGAAGGTGGTTTTCGGAAAATGGAACCATTGGACTCGACGCTGAATGGAAATCGTATTCCCATTATGTTCGTTCTCGATGAAGGCGCGGGGACGTACAAACTGGCGGTGCTGATCATCGATTTATCACAGTTTATCCGGAATATACTGGGGCCAAAGATGCAAGCAATTTCTCAGGATAAATTTGTTATTGCTGCATTCAACAGCATGGATAAGTCACTGATCTATTCCACGGAATCGATACGTCACGGTTCACCAGTAACAAGTGCTTCGGCTTACCAGGCTGTACAACACAATTCACAAAAGAAAGCACTATGGCTTTTGCCAGGTTATTACCTGGGCATTTCGTTAAAGGAAGTAACGATTGACGATTTGGTGAAGGATCGCATAACCACCACCATCGTAATTCTTTCGTTGCTGATCCTGACGCTTGTTGTAGGCATCGTATTCCTGTATCGCAACATCAAAAGAGAAATGGATTTGTCGGAGGCAAAGGCTGCGTTTGTATCCAATGTATCACATGAGATTCGAACACCTTTGTCATTAATTAGTATGTATGCTGAAACGCTGGAGTTGGATCGTGTGCCCGCTGAGAAAAAAGGGGAGTACTATTCCATCATCGCAAAAGAAACGGAACGTCTTTCAAAAATCGTGAACCGTATTCTAAACTTTTCGCAAATGGAAGCGAATAAGAAAAAGTATGAAATGACCAATGTCCGGTTAAATGATCTTTGCGACGAGATCATGCGCTCCTATTTGCCGCATTTAGACGAGAAAGGTTTTTCAGTTTCGTATAAGAAAGAAGATACACTTCCGGTTATCCGGGGTGACCGCGATTCAATTATTGAGGCATTTATTAATCTGCTGGATAATGCGATCAAATACAGCCGGGATAAAAAGCAAATAACGGTGGTGACAGGATTTGACAAACATTTTGTTTACGTCGAAGTAAAAGATGAAGGCATTGGAATAAGGAAGGGACATCATCACGCCATATTTGAGCAGTTCTTCCGTGCGCCGAGTGGTGATGTGCACGATACAAAAGGTTCAGGACTTGGACTAACATTGGTAAAAAAGACGATGGAGGCTCATCGTGGTAAGGTAACTGTAGAAAGTATGGCAGGAAAAGGGAGCGCTTTCCGTTTGTCTTTTCCGATGATAAAAAATGAAGAAGTATGAAATCTAAAATTCTTATCGTTGAAGACGAGCCCAACATGAGTCGTGGACTACAGGATAACCTTGAATTTGAAGGATATGATGTGGTACTAGCTGAGAATGGGACAGCGGGATTGAAACAAATTCTCACCGGTGTTTTTGATTTGATTCTCCTTGACGTGATGATGCCTGAGATGTCGGGGTTTGATGTTTGCCGGAAGACACGTGAAGCCGGAATAGAAACACCAATTATTTTCCTTACGGCGAAAGGAGAGGAGATCGATAAAGTGGTTGGATTGGAACTGGGCTCTGACGACTACATCACCAAACCATTTAGTGTTCGGGAGTTATTGGCGCGGGTGAAAGCGGTTTTACGAAGAAGAACATCGTCCCCGGAAAAGGAAAAGGAGCACAATCAAATCGGGAAATTAACGATCAACTTTGCTGCTTTTACGGCGGAAGATAGCCAGGGTATTGTGAAGATGTCGCACAAGGAGTTTGAGATTCTCCGGTATCTGGCAGCACATAAGAATACAATCATTTCTCGCCACGATTTACTTGAAAATGTCTGGGGCTATGATGAAATGCCGACGACCAGAACTGTAGATAACTTTATTGTTAAACTTCGTCATAAGGTTGAAATGGATCCAAATGAACCGAAGATTATTCTAACAGTCCATGGTAGTGGTTATAAGTTGATTTTGTGATGGTTATTTACCAGGTGTGGCCGCTTGAGCGAGAGATTGAGATCTGTTAATCAATAAATGGCAAAATGCTCGTCCAATTGAAGCGACATACTTCTGTTTGGTTACGTATTCAAGGAAAAAAGAATCAGGAAAACCATTAAATTTGTCATATGAAAACTGGAACTTATAATATTAGCTTAGGATTTGATCAAATCCTGGATCTGGTGAAGCAGCTTCCCAGAAAGGACAAGCTTAGATTATCAAAAGAACTGGAACGTGATATCATCAGCGTGAAGCTGACCTCATTGCTAAAAGCTTTTAAGACAGACGACCTGGATCAGGAAACTATAGATAATGAAGTTGAAATCGTAAGAGGTTGAATTACATGCCAGATCAAAGGCTAAATAAGGTAATCATTGATACTAATCTTTGGATTAGCTTTTTGATTGGAAAAGATCTTCAATCTCTGAAAGACCTAATTATTAATGAGCAAATAAAATTAATTACTACAGATCAGTTATTAAATGAATTGGAACTCGTTACATCAAGAGAGAAGCTGAAGAAATTTTCAATCAGGAGATGTAAGGGACCTATCTTAACGATTTGAGCGTTTTTGAATTCCGTAGAATCAGCTTCATCTTTACAGTGCTTACTTTATGGTTTGAAATTTCGATCCAAACCATAAGGCAAAAAATGCATTTTATTAGTTTAGTATCACTCGAATACGTGAATTAAGCATAGTCTAATTAATTTAAATTCTTGTGACAATTTTTTACATCTCTTTACCCGTTAATGACACCGCCTTTTTACCGTGATCGTATTATTGTATTAAAAATACGATAAACCCTGTCTATGAAAACCGTATCGATCAAAAAGCTACTTTTTGTAATCTTTATTTTCGCTTGTGCTGTCGATGGATGGAGCCAGGAGAAAGAAAAGCATACCAGTGTATCCGGTGATTGGCGATTCATTCTCGGAGATAATAAAAAATTTGCAAAACCGGAATTTGATGACTCCGACTGGGAGAAGATCTATGTGCCTTCTGAATGGCAACGCGAAGGATTCAGGCACTATCATGGCTATGCGTGGTATCGCAAAAAGGTAACGATTGATTATGATAAAAATGATGCGTTATACCTGGAACTTGGAAAAATCGACGATGTGGACGAAGTTTACCTCAACGGACATTTCATCGGAAGAACCGGAGGATTTCCGCCGGATTATTTTACAGCATACAATTATAACCGTAGATATCATCTGCCAAAAGAATATATCAATAAAGGCGGAAAAAATGTGATCGCTGTCCGCGTATACGATGAGGGTGGCGAAGGCGGAATTATGGGACCTAACGTAGGGATTTACAACTACATTAATTTCTCAGAAAACAGCATGCACCTTTTTGGAAAGTGGAAATTTCACCTCGATGACGATTTGAAATGGGGAGCTGAGCATGTCGATGATAGTGATTGGGAAGATATTATTGTTCCTGCTACCTGGGAGTCACAGGGATTTAGTAATTACGATGGTTTTGCATGGTACAGAAAGTCGTTCGTGCTTCCGCGTTCATTCCAAATTGAGGATATGCTTATTGTGCTTGGTAAAATTGATGATTTGGATGAAGTTTACATGAATGGTAAAAAGATTGGCAGCACAGGGAGTATGAAACGGAAATGGGCTTCGGATAATGAGTATGATAAATACAGAACATATGCTATACCGGATGAACTTCTTAAACCTGGACAAACCAACGTGATCGCTGTACGCGTTTATGATCAAACGGGCTTAGGCGGAATTTATGAAGGCCCCATCACACTATTACCACAAAGTGAGTACAAAGAGTTTTGGAGAAGTTACCGGAGTCAATATTATCCCAACGATTTCTGGGAATGGTTGTCCTATTACTTTGATTAATTATATCGAAGGCGAAACAGTATGAAATTGAAGAGGTACGTATTTGGTATATTCGTCATCTGTATATTGTCTGGTATTCAAGACGCGGTGGCTGGTGAAAAATGGCGCATGATACTTGACCTGGAAGGGCGCTGGTTATTTTCGATTGGCGATAATTCAAAATGGGCTTCGCCTCATTATGATGATGCGAACTGGGAGCGCATTGAGGTACCATCAAAGTGGGAGGATGAAGGCTTCTATGGTTATGATGGTTTTGCATGGTACCGCAAATCATTTGATGGCACGTTACTGAAAAGTAAAACTGATACCTACAACTTGTTCCTGGGATATATAGATGATGTGGATGAAGTATATTTCAACGGACATAAAATTGGGTCTTCCGGTTCGTTTCCTCCGCGATACCATACGGCTTTTAATGCCTTACGGAATTATTACATCCCCAACGTATACATCAATTTCGGCGGAAAGAATGTGATCTCTGTACGGGTTTATGATGCAGAGATTGAAGGTGGAATTGTTTCCGGCGATGTTGGCATCTTTGTAAATGACGATGATCGCGGACTCGCCGTAAATCTTCGCGGTAGCTGGGACTTTTCCTTATCAAGTAAACGATACAATGACTACCACCAGGAAAAATTTTCATCCCGTACGAACCGCCGGCCTCCTGAAGAAGCGAATTGGATTAAGCTAAGTGTGCCTGGTGTATGGGAGAATCAAGGATATCCAAATTACGATGGTAGTGCCTGGTATCGTAAACAGTTTACAGTTCCAAAAGAATTAAATGGCGATGACCTTATATTGGTATTGGGCAAAATCGACGATATCGATGAAGTTTACCTCAATGGAAAGTATGTCGGATCCAGTACACAACACGATAAACTCAGATTTTATAACATCTCAGCCGGAGAAATTATTCCTAGCGCTGTGAATTTGTTGTTGGTCTATGTTGATGACACCGGCGGATTAGGCGGGATATACGAGGGCCCTCTCGGTCTTATTAAACAGTCAGAATTTACACGCTACGTACGGTGGCGTGATTAACCGGTTACTCAATCCGCACCAAACGCCCGGCAGGTTGTGCTTTGGTGCGACCAATGCTTACCATTCTTTTTAATTTTTAAAAATGCAACAAGTTATTTTGTTGCATAAAGATTGTGCCGATTCATTTGAATCGCTGTTGAGTAACCATTTCAGTATGTAACAAAACTCTGTTGCATTAAATTATTTCCATCGAACAAAGAAAAGTTGTGCGTTCAAGAGAAATCGATTAGTTTATCGATTTAAACCTTTGATCTCTCTGCCATGCGATACGCTTTTGCGGTATTCTTATCCTTTTTCATTTTTACAACCCTTCGGGCACAACGATTGGCGACCTTGGAAGTAACCTTGCCGGATCCTTCAGTCGGTATGCAAGTGCCCGTACAAATTGATCTTGATGGAATTACATTTGCGCATGATTCACTGTTGAATCTTGTAGTGGTTAATGGCAACAAGAGAACACCGGTTCCATACCAAATTGATCATGCTGATCGTCGCACATTACATTGGATCATTGAATCATCTGATTCGAAAGTTAAGCAGCATGTATTTGAGTTGATGATGGGAGATCCGCGAAAATCAGCATCAACACACCTTACAGCAGCATCCACGAACGGATCCCACACAATTCAGCATGGGAATAAAAAACTGATGCGTTATCAGTACGAAACGCTATACCCGCCAAAAGGTGTCGATAGTGTTTTCGCAAGAAGCGCTTTCATTCATCCGCTGTGGTCGCCGCATGGTCAGGTGCTCACGCGAATACAACCACCCGATCATTATCACCATTACGGCATCTGGAATCCATGGACGCGTGTATTGTTCCGGGGTGATACAATAGATTTTTGGAACCTGTATGAAAGACAGGGAACTGTACGCTTCGCCAATTTTCTTTCCCGGATTAACGGTCCGGTATTTAGCGAATACCAAGCGTTGCACGAACACGTTGCCCTCAAAGGAAAAGGAGCCGAAGAAATAGTGTTGCATGAAGTACAATCGGTGAGGGTGTACAGACCATCACAAAATTATTATTTGATTGATTTTGATATTCAAATGAGTTGTGCAAGTGAAGATCCGGTATTGCTATTGGAATATCGGTACGGAGGCTTTGGATGGCGCACCACAGAACAATGGCATAAAGGAAACAGCGAAGTGATTACTTCTGAAGGAAAAACGCGAAAAGATGCAGATGGTTCAACGGCCCGGTGGTGTATCGTGCAGGGCGAAGTTGACCAGGATTATGCCGGTGTGGTAATGATGTCTTACCCTGCAAACTACAATCACCCTGAACCATTGCGCATTTGGCCCGAGTCGATGTACAATCGTGGTGATATGTTCGCGAATTTTGCAACTACAAAAAACACAGACTGGAAGCTTAATCCCGGACAACGGTATATTTTGAAATATCGTCTACTGGTTTTTAACGACAAGTTTACAAAAGAGAAAGCGGAACGGGCATGGCAATACTACAGTTCACCACCTAAAGTTTCGATTAGGACCCATTAGACATTAACCCTATAATGATGGATAAAAAGAAAAACATTTCCAGAAGAAGATTCCTCGAAACTTCTGCGAAGATCACGGCAACGTCCATTGCGTTCGCGGGTTTTCCTGCGATCGTTCCAGCTCATGTTCTGGGAAAAAATGCGCCGAGTAACCGGATCAACGTAGGGGCTATTGGAACGGGACGCATTTCACGCATTCATGATATGCCTGGTGTGTGGAAGAATGAACTGGCCACGGTAATGGCGGTTTGTGACCTGGATACCAGGCGCGCTGAAGAAGGAAAGCAGCTTGTGAATAAATATTATTCGGAAAAAAATGGAAAGCCTTATGACGGCGTTAAGGTATACCATGATTATAATGAGCTTTTGCAAAATAAAGACATCGATGCTGTGTTGATCAGTACACCAGATCACTGGCATGCACTTATCGCCATAGCGGCAGCGAAAGCGGGAAAGCACATTTATTTACAAAAACCAACCTCACTTACCATTGAAGAAGGGAGAGCCCTTAGCGATGTTGTACAAAAAGCTGGTGTGACGTTTCAGATTGGAAGTCAGCAACGTTCCTCAACACAATTTCGCTATGCCGCTGAACTTGTTCGTAATGGTCGGATTGGTGAGCTAAAAAATGTTTACGTTGGTCTGCCAGGTGACCCTTCCGGTGAAGAAGAAGGTGAAATGCCGATACCTAAGAATCTGAATTACGATATGTGGTTGGGCTCTACCCCGGAAGTGTATTACACAGAAAAAAGAGTTCATCCCCAGGCGGGCTATGATCGTCCGGGTTGGCTTCGATGCGAACAATTCGGTGCTGGAATGATTACTGGTTGGGGAGCACATCATCTTGATTCTGCACATTGGGCGATGGATACGGAATTAACAGGGCCTGTGGAAGTCTGGGGTAAAGCTGCATTTCCAACGCATGGGCTATGGGATGTACACGGGATTTTTAAAACCGAAGCAATTTATGGGAATGGTGTGAAGATGATTGTTAGTAACGAACTTCCGAACGGAATTAAATTTGAAGGCAGTGAAGGGTGGATATTTGTTACGCGGGGTAATTATCGTGCTACCGCCAGCGATCCTGTTGCCGGCGAAGTAAAACCATTGGACGCCAGCGATCCAAAGATCATTCAATCCGTTATCGGACCAAATGAAATACATTTATACGAAAGCAGTAATCACCATGGAAACTGGCTGGAATGTATCCGGTCAGAAAAGCAGACTATCGCTCCTGTTGAAGTGGCCCATCGTGCTTGTTCCGCGTGCCTTATCCATCACATCGCCATGAAACTAGATCGTAAAGTTTATTGGGATCCGCAGACGGAAAAATTCAAAAACGATGAAGAAGCAAATAAGATGCTCTCCCGTCCTCAAAGAGCTCCCTATACCATAAAAACATAATGCTCATTTTACAATAATTAAACCCATGTCGTTTACTTAAGCTTCCATCAACCCGCTCCTTTGGAGAGGGCTCGGGTGGGCAAAGAAAAGCAAGCTTAAGTAAACGACATTGATACTCAACCGGTAAACATACATTGATGAACAAATGGATTTTTCTTTTTTTTCTATGCTTTCTCATGACCGCTGCAGTTGCTCAATCTGATTTTAAAAACAACATTCGCTTCATCACCTTAGACCCGGGGCATTTTCACGCGGCCCTGGTTCAAAAGTCTACGTATAAAGGTGTGGATAGTGTCGTTCATGTTTATGCTCCGGCTGGGTCGGATGTTCAACTCCACCTGGATCGTATAAAGGGTTTTAATAACCGTTCAGCAAGCCCTACGAAATGGAAGCAAGTTGTGTATACCGGACACGATTTCTTAGCTCGTATGCTTACAGAAAGAAAAGGAAATGCAGTGGTTATTGCGGGTAATAATCGCAAGAAAGATGAATACATCAGTCAATCTATTGCGGGTGGATTTCACGTACTTGCTGATAAACCGATGGCGATTAATAAAAGTGGTTTTGATGTTCTTAAACAAACTTTCGAGGTTGCAAAAGCGAAAGACCTGGTGCTCTATGATATTATGACTGAACGGTATGAAATAACGACAATGCTCCAAAAAGAGTTTTCTTTGTTACCAGAGGTTTTTGGTTCGCTGGTCAAAGGAACACCGGATGATCCTGCTGTCACGAAAGAAAGCGTCCATTACTTTTTTAAATATGTTTCTGGAAGTGTGCTTACACGTCCAGCATGGTTTTTTGATGTAACGCAGGAAGGCGAAGGCATCGTTGATGTGACAACACATCTGGTTGACCTGATTCAATGGGAATGTTTTCCGGAGCAAGCCTTAGATTATAAAAAAGATGTACAGGTGTTGGCTGCAAAACGGTGGTCAACCGATTTAACACGAAGTCAGTTTAGTGCAATAACAAAACAAGATAAGTTTCCGGCGTATTTGGAAAATATCATTGTAGAGGACACCATCTTAAAAGTATTTAGCAATGGCGAGATTAATTATACGCTTAAAGGTGTTCATGCTAAAGTATCTGTCACCTGGGATTATAAAGCACCGGAAGGCGCAGGAGATTCTCATTACTCAATTATGCGTGGTACAAAGGCAAACCTTGTCATTGAACAGGGTAAAGCACAAGGGTATAAGCCTGCGCTTTACATACAACCCCTTCACGATGACAAAGCTTTTTACAATACATTGAAAGATCAGCTCGAAAAGATTAAACAGAAATATCCAGGCATTGATATAAGAAAGACAACGAAGGGTTGGGAAGTTCAAATCCCTGATCATTACAAAGAGGGACATGAAGCGCACTTTGCCCGCGTTACCCAAAAATTTTTGGATTACGTAAAAAATAAAAACATGCCCGACTGGGAAGTACCCAACATGATAACAAAATACTTTACCACAACAGAAGCTTTGAAAATGGCGTCAAAAAATTAACTTCGTACCCCTATTCCATTTGAAACTGAAATGAAAATTTACAATACAAAAAAAGGCATAATCATTCGCCACCAGGATTTGTTTTACCTCGCTACGGAAAAAAACTGGGATACTTTTATCAATAGAAAGAACCTTTTTCAGCTGGTGTCACAGGACATCGCAAAGCTTACACCGGATGCTTCGTTAAGTCAATCCGTTAACAACGACGTAGTAGCACCCATTGGAAATCAGGAGATCTGGGCTTCCGGCGTTACCTATTTGAGGAGTCGAGAAGCCAGAATGGAAGAATCGAAAGATGCTGGAGGTGGTGATTTTTATGCGCGGGTCTATGAAGCTGATCGTCCGGAACTGTTTTTTAAATCGCCTGCTTATCGTGCCGTAGGATCTGGGGATGCTGTTAGGATCAGAAAGGATTCAATGTGGAATGTTCCCGAACCTGAACTTACACTTTTTATTTGTTCTTCCGGAACGATAGAAGGATATACCATTGGGAACGATATGTCATCACGCGATATTGAAGGAGAAAATCCGCTGTATTTGCCACAAGCAAAATCATATGATGGTGCCGCTTCCCTCGGGCCATGTTTATATGTTCCTGGTGAGCCCATTGATCCGGACACCCTTATTCAAATAGAAATATTGCGTAAGAATTCCATCATCTTTTCTAATGAAATACAGATCAATCGCATGAAGCGAAAGCATATTGAATTGGCTGAATATTTATTCAGAGAAACGACTTTCTCTTATGGTACCTATTTAATGACAGGTACCGGTATTGTGCCACCGGATGAATTTACTTTACACATAGGTGATGAAATCAGGATCACCATAGAACGCATTGGCACATTAATCAATACAGTTACACAGTAAATGTAAAACATGAATATAGCAGGAAAACAATTTATCGGTTTTAGTATAGAAGCTGCAGGAAAAGAAACGTTTAAATCGGTTAATCCCGCCACGGGCGTGCAGCTTGAAACCATATTTTATAAAGCCACGAAGGAAGAAGTGGACAAGGCTGCGCGGAAAGCTGCAGATGCTTTTCAGGTTTATCGAAAAAAATCAGGGGCTGAAAAAGCTGATTTCCTGGAAGCCATAGCCAACGAGATTAAGGCACTGGGTGATGCGTTGATAGACACTTGTGTTACAGAATCGGCGTTGCCGAAAGGGCGCATAGAGGGAGAGCGTGAAAGAACAATGAATCAGCTTCGGTTATTTGCTTCCCTGTTACGAGATGGATCCTGGCTCGACGCACGAATAGAAACTGCCATACCCGACAGAACACCACTTCCCAAAGTTGATCTTCGTTACATGCAGATCGGATTGGGACCGGTTGTCGTTTTTGGTGCGAGTAATTTTCCGTTGGCTTTTTCCGTTGCAGGTGGTGACACCGCTT
>DASPIZ010000038.1:0-32381 GCA_035628875.1 Ohtaekwangia sp.
AGAAAAATTTTCGATTCGCATCATTAACGGAGTTGCCTTTTCTGAATCCAATGATGTTAAATAAAAATGGCAACCAGCAAACATTAAAAGTAATGAATAAAAACCCGATCACCTGTTCGGGATTATCCAGGTTCCACTTCAGGCCAAGCCATACATCATATTCGTCGTGCCCCATTATTAATCGCAGGGAGAGCCAGAGTATGCCTGGAACCGCTGCCATCACAAACCGGTTCACCCACGTATTATCACCATAGAAGAAATAAAGCAGTGGCAAAAGTAACAGTGTTTCGCGGCAAAGAACCCCAAGGCATGCAATCAAAACGAAAAGGGTATTTTTCTTCTTCAACATGAAGACGATGCCGGAGAAAAAAAGTATATACCCTAATGTATCTTCCCGGGTATGCACCGGAAGGGAAAAAGCCATGAGCATGGGCGGTAATAAAACAAATAAAAGTGCCCCAAAAAAACTGAAGATGTTGTTAAAACCACAGGTAGTCAACAACCAAAACATGGCTAATACCGATGTAATGTAAAAGCATAAACTCCAGGCGCGGTAAGTACGGTAAAATCCCAGGGTATCTTGTTCGTCATAGAAGGTGTAAAATGTTCCTTTGATGATCTGAGGAAATAATAGCCTGTATTTAAACGGAGCCTCAGATGCAATCTTATACTGCGCAATGGAATCGAGTGGAGTTTTAATTTCTTTAGCCAGGTAAATTTCCGATCGCAGCGAACCACGCAAACAGTGATTCGAAACGAAAAACACACCCGTTGAAAAAAGAATAAGTGCCAGGCAGAATAGAGCGCGTTTTTCCATATCGATCAACTGCCAATAACATACCGGCTATTTTGCTTAAAGGTAATTTTAATCATTTTGATAATCAGCGTCGTGAGACCAATGATGAATGCAAAATAAATAAAAAACATAAAAATGTTCGGTTCGGCAATTTTAAGATATCCGGCGCGGTTAAGCAGACGAAAAACCTGGAGTACGTATAGGTGAACAAAGAAAATTCCAAAGCTATAGTCACCCATTAATTTCAAAAACGGGAGTTGTACACTGCGATATCGGTACAAAAATACAAGCACTCCGATGGCAAACATGTATATCTTAAACTTATTAAAATTAAACCGGTATACCGTGTACTTCGCATCCCGTAATCCGATCGTTTCCGAAAACGGCACCCACTCAAAAATTTCAGCCATTGAAATACCCACATAAATCAGGGATGACGCAACGATGATCACCGTGGCGTGTGTAAAAAAGAATTCCCTTACACGACATGCCCAAATCCCAAAGAGGTAAACAGGAAAAAAGTAAATTAAAGACAAGCCTATATTGGCAAAGTACCCGAATCGGAATGTATATAAAGCCAGAAACGCAAGCACAGGAACGATATACAGGAACGCCTGCGTTTTGGAAAAACGAATAATCAGCGGCGCGGCCAGGTATATTATCGAGATCATCGGAATAAACCAAAACACGCCCATGTGGCGCCCTGTTATCAATAGTTGAAACACCTTAATGGGTGAAGATTGCGTGCTGAAGAATTCATCCATCCACCAATGGTCACCAACCTTATCAAAGTAAAACTTATCGATGAGTGCAGGTATTGAAACAATAAGGTAGGGAATGATTACATAAAGAAATTTTTTCTTCAGGTAGTCAAGGTATTCAAAGCGATTTTGGTACAGGTAAAAAAAAAGAAAGCCGGCAATAAAGACAAAAAGCACCGTTCCATTGTTGAATAAAACGATCAGTATCTTTCTTTCAAACTGCCTTTCACCCCAGTTTAACATAACACATACATGGAGCCCTACTATAAAAAGAATAGCAAGCCCCCTGAAGTAGTGGATGTAGGTGAGAAAGTCCCTTTTCTGCATAACGATTAAGCCAAAAAACTACAGACAGCAACCGAATTATTGTAAACAACGGCTCTTTTACCTTATCCTTTTCAGGCTGTTAAAGTAGCAAAGCCCGGTGTTACCTTACGTCTTCCAGATTTACACCAATCAATTGTTCCAGGTCCAGTTTAGCGTTCTTGTAATCAGTTTCCGCAGTTAATAAAATGATAGAAGATTGGTTGTAGTTCCGCTGACTCGCAGAGTACGTTTCGAAAGTAGTTTCTCCATTTTTAAATTTTTGTTCAACAAGCCTATGTGCGTTTTCAACATCAGAAAATACCTGGGCCTGTATTTTATATATTTTCTCTTTTAACAAATAATCATTGTAGGTTTTCATCACAACGTTTCGAATCTCCAGTTTCCTGGCATCTACCTGAGATACAGCGATAGCCCTGCGCTGCTTGTCAATTTTGGTTTGGTAAGGAATATTGACAAACATACCCAGCGAAATACTCGCGCGAATGTTATACAACGGAAAGAAATCTGCACGGTTATTATCATCGGAGTCCGGGTCAATGTTAAATTGATTTAAGTTACCGGTAACTGTAAAGATATCGAGCCAGGAACCTGCATTTTTTTTAACCTGGTATTCTGCGGCTTTAACTTCACTATGGAGCATCGCGTTTAACGGATTATTTTTCCAGGCCAGTTGCACCAGTTGCTCTGCAAAATCGGGGCTTTGAACATGATCTGGCAGAATGATTTTGTTATAATCTACATTCTGGCCATACGCATGAACTGTCACGAACAGCAAAAACAGTATCTTTTTCATATTATATAAGGATTATTTCAGTTTCTTTTTTTCGTAAGTCGGTAAGGTTAACACCAGCGCATAAGTAGCAATAATAACTAAATAAACAGGTTTTTGAAACATTGCATCTTGTGTAAAATGCGCTACCGATAAGGCCATAAAGGGCACAATATACGTCAGGTTCATGGTTTTAAGTACAGGATCACGAATGGAAAAGTGATTATTAATGCCTTTTAGCATCACACAAAAGAAAAAGGTTAATCCCAATATTAATCCGATCCAGCCTAATTCGAGCGCGGTGAGCAAATATCCGCTATCCGGATCCCAACCTTCTGCAAGCGTATGCCCCGGAGAATATTTCACGCCATTCATCCCTGTTGTATTCAATCCACCCCCAAAAGGGTGGGTCAAAACATAACTTTGAAGCCGGATTCTTTTCTTGTCACGCACACCCATAGAGGCATCTTCGCTGGGATTCAGCGTAGATCTGATCCGCGTCACCGTTCCTCCGTAGAATGGTCCGAAAAGCAAGGCTGCAATTCCGATCACTACGGCCACCATTAGCATTATTGTTTTCCTGTTCCGGAGGGTTAGTACAATATAAAACGCCACGCCTACCGCAACCATGGCAAAAGCTGTACGTGTTCCTGAAAAGGACATTGATACAAACATAATGATACCGAGTATTGTAAAAATCAGTTTGTATAAACCTTTAAATGGCCCAAGCGCCAATATGAAACTGGCCAATCCGCTGAAAGCCATAAACAGACCAAAGGCAGAAGGATCCGATAACAAAGAGAACTTTCGCGTGTGTCCCCATATGATGAGTAAGTCAACCCTTCCCGGATTTGAGTAGATCCATTTAAGTTCCTGCGCATTCAGCCCGACCACCTCCTGCCATATTCCATAGACACCCACGATACCGGCCAGAACAATCCAGAGTATGGTAAATTTCTTTGCTTCTTCAAGGGAAAGAAACAAGTGAAAGAATGCAAAGAACAATAAATAGGAAGTGTTGCCACGAAAGGCAACTACCCATCCAATGAATGAAGTAGCATCCGGATTAAAAACCTGAAGCAATTGATATACGATAATTGCCGTGTACGCATACGTAATCGGCGATTTGATTGCCGACCAGTCTTTTTTACCCCGATCCGTAAATAACATGACCAGAAATGTAAGCGCCGCAATTGCATCTAGTACTACGCCGAATGGAACAACTGCCGTACCTATCATACGGTTAATAAACGACATGAAGACACTCAACAGGAACATATAGTATATCCCCATTTTAAAATCCTTTAGCATCCATCCAAGCAAGAGTATACCCAGCAGCCCAATGATTACAACAGGGCCGATCAGGATACCATGCGTTACGATCAGATGTGCGGTGGACACTGAAAGCGTCGTCAACACAAAAATCAGTATCAGGGATGGATATAGTGCCTTAAGTTTTTCCAACATGTAGTCGTGAAACGCTTAGTTAAGAAAAAGAATTTTCAGGAAAATAATCATGTAGATTCCCAGTACAAAAAGAATGGAAAGGGTCTTGACGATTAATACGTCAACCCCGGAGTTTTCCGAACCTGGTTCTTTATCGTGTTCATCAGTTGACATGCTTATTCAAATTCGTTGTTATTATTTCCATGAGCTGCCCGGCCCTCGATGTCCAGTTGTTGGAAGATGCATAGTTAACACGTTCTGCTGCCTTGCCTTCATTATCTGACCGGATGGCAAGATCGATGTTATTTAAAAATGCTTCGTGCGATGACGAAACCAAAGCTACCGCTGCAAAGGTACTGATATCCGCTGAAAAATCTGTCGTAACTACCGGCTTACCTGCCGAAAGGTATTCATTGATCTTGAGCGGGTAAATACTTTTTGTTAATGGTATGCAAAGAAATGGAATAATACAGCAATCACTGAATTTCACGTAAGAAGGTAATTCTTCGAGTGACTTCCTGCCGGTAAATATCACATTTGGCAATTTATCCAACCCCGCGTTTTTATGATTTTGGTTACTCCTCGGTCCTACCATCACCAGATAGTCATCTTTATACCGTATGGCAATTTTTTTCAATAATTCGTAATCCAGCCGGTGGCAAATATTGCCCATGTAAAAGATAATTCTGCTGCCCTCCGGAATAGCCGCTAATTCCTTCGGTTTCTCCACGGCGTGTGAGATTGAATGTTGAAATAATTCAACATTCGCAGCATTCGGCAAGTAATAAACCTGTGGCGATTCCAGGCTTTTCAGGCGCTTTAACTCCATCGAGGTTACCAAGGTGAAATCCGCTCGCCTCACTGCTTCCGATTCAAGGCGTGTTCCGTGTTTTGCCACATATACTGATTTGCTGATGTCATCAACACAATGATAAATATTAAGCAAAGGTTTATGTGCGCCTGAAAAATAACGCCCGAATAACGGATTGAATGAATTGATAAAGACGAAATTATTCACCTTGTAATCTTTCATCAGGTCTATCAAAGCACGATGTACGATGCCATCGTTTACCTTAGACAAGGTATCATAAAAAAAACCAGGTGGCAGCCAATTGTTTGGATAAACTAACTCCGGTGTAACAGCAACCAGATTAGGGTATCGGGCATCGGGTATTGTATAACGATCCCTTCCACGCAGTAAGGCATGTTTGCGTTTCAGGATTTGCTCGGATTTTAAACGTACCAGATAATCTTTCCATGTGAATGGATTATCAATGTAAAATACCCGGGTGTGTTTGCTCAATGCCTGAGCCAGCGAATACGCGGTAGACGAGTATAATCCATCCCATCGTGGCAAGGCTAAAATTACAATATCAAAATCAACTGCCTGCATTACGCTGTCTTTAATATTTTACTACGTACCATGTTCCATCCCGTTTTGTACCAGTCCAGTATCGCGGGAAAAACCTTAAACGTATTGATCTGGTATAACTTGAAAAGAATAGCCTGATTCAGAATAAAGATAATAATGTAGGATAATAATGTTCCGTATGCTGCACCAATCGGTCCGTATGCTCGCAGGAAAAAATAATTAAAGATAACATTCAACACCCCCATCATGACCAGTAAATAGAAATTGATCCGGGGTCTTTTCAGTGCATCCATCACCGTGCCGAACTGCCTGTTAAACGGAATGAAAAGTGTAAAGAATATGGTAACCCTGAGAATGGGTGCCGCATCCATATACGCACTGCTGAACACCATCCGGATAACCACATCAGAAAGAAGGTAAAGTGGAATTATTCCTGGCAACATCATGGCCATGATAAGGCTAACAGACTTAATGTATATATCTTGAACTCCTTTGTTTCCACTTTCGCGCATTTTTTTACTTACCTGAGGAAACACCAGACTGGCCACAGCCAGCGTTGGTACCTCGATGAGATTGGTGATCCTTAAGGCAGGATTATACAATGCTACCCCTACTGTAGAGATCATTCTTCCGATCATCCAGGTGTCGGTATTTTTGATCACCATCGAGCTTATTGTTGTGCCAAGCGTGAATCGTCCAAAACCAGCCAGCGTAACGATTGATTTTTTGTCCACAACAGGATAAAAGATCATGGTGCCTTTAACATACGCATATCCCACCCACATTGAAATAATGGCGGATATTAGCTGCACGATCGAGATCTCAAGTAACGTAACGCCGGACCCGTCAAAATAGAGGTGTTGAAAAAATTTAATGGTTACATAAATTCCTGTAGGTGCCAACCTGGCGATGTTGGCAAGAAAAATCGCTTTAAAATTTCCGGCACTCTGCTGAAGGTATTCAAATTGTAAGCATGGAATAAGAACCAATCCCCGAAAAATGTAGATGTAAAACAGGATGTCCAGTTGCGGCGCATTCCAAAACGTGGTCAGTGGTTTCGCGCTTAGAAGCAGGAACAAGGAAGTTAACACCACTAACCCGCCGTGAAGTATCCAGGAGGCAGTGATCATTTTTCCACGCTCGTCGTCGGAGCTGGCACTCACCATGTGTGTGATGAGGGGGTTGCGGATAAAACCATTCCGGAGGAGTTCGAGGATGGTGGTGACACTGATGAAAAGGGACCATACACCAATTTCTTCTTTCGGCATCAACCTCACCATGAAGAAGATATTCCAGAACCCAAAAAAAACGATGATAATCCGGTTCAACAATGAAAAAGATCCACTCCTAAACCAGCGTGATGAAAATGAAAAAGCCAAGTCGTAAGGTTTTATGCATTAAGATCGTGTCTGGCAATACTTTTTATATCCATGGAGAAACCCATGGGTTTGAAAGTTAAAGCCAGGCGTAACCAATTCCGGGCACAAATATAAAGCTTTAAAAACTACTATTTTAGTGCTAGAATTGCCCTTTAAATAATTACAGTTTCCACCATGTCTACCAAGAGATTCGAAGGTTTGCCTGACTTCCTCGTCATTGGCGCGGGAAAATCGGGTACTACATCGATTGATAAGTACCTGAATCAGCATCCGGATATTTGTGTACCCAAAAGTAAAGAGCCTAATTTTTTTGGATACGAAAATATGACCGAAGCAGACTTTCACGGCAATGCAGAAGAGATCGCCCATTTTAAACGATCGGTCACCACGCTGGAGGCCTACCTGACCATATTCGCCGATGCCAAACCCAATCAGTTACGCGGGGAGACTTCCAACACGTATATGTATCACAAGCAGGCTCCTGAAAGGATAAAATACTATATTCCGGATGTTAAACTGATCGCCGTACTTCGCCAGCCTGCAGGACGTTTATATTCGAGATATCTTCACCTGGCCCGCGAAAACCGCGTACCCACTGAAAATTTTTCCGACTGCCTTGATCAACAGTCCATCTGGTGGAAAAGAAATGACCTGATCAAAGAAGGATTTTACTATAAGAACCTCCTGCCCTATTTCGAATTATTTCCCCATGAACAGATTCGTGTTTATTTGTACGATGAGTTGCAATCGGACATGGTTGGGGTAATGCAGGATATTTATAAGTTTCTTGGTGTTGATGCAACCTTTACGCCTGATACCAGCGTTCGATACAATGAATCCGGGTTTGTTAAGAACAAATGGCTGAATAAAATTATTGGACAGGGTGGAGTTATCAGTAAAACAATGCGTTCGGTGCTTCCCACTGAACTGATTCAAAAACTAAAGAGTAATACATCGCTTAAACGAAAGATGTTCGAAATGCGCAGGAAGAATCTGCATAAACCGGGCATGGATCCGTTAATACGTAAGACCCTTACCCTGGATGTTTATGGAGAAGACATTAAACAGCTGCAGGGATTGATTGGTAAAGATTTAAGTCATTGGTTAAAGGTGAAGTCATAATGGACGGCAAATGAAAAAGACGGGTATCGTGATTGTCGTTGTGTTAATTCTTGCAGTAGCCGGATACCTGGGTTATGAAGCATTTTTTCCCAAGCTCATCGCACATAGCATTACTGCTGAAGAATCGCCAGCCTGGATGCCTAATTCGGTAGACACGAAGATTAAAAAAATCCGGAAGCCGGTAAATGAAATGGCTTCAGCTGTGATCAAACATGCCCATAAATCAAATGTTTCTATTGAAGATGTTTTGAAAGCCATTGACGAAGCGAAAGAAGAACAGGCTTACGCATTACTTGAAGAATTAAACAAAACAGAAATTCAGAGTACTGACCAGGTTTTTAACATGGCCAAAAAGCATTTTCCTGTTGATTTTGATGTCGAGATTTTCCGCGAAACCTTTAACAAAAAAGTAACGCTGCATCATATTAAAAAAGGACTGCGTTATGCCAATTCTTATAAAGAACGGGAAGAGTTCGATCCTGAAACTGCCAAGTCTGTAGCAAAACAGATCCTTCTTCAGAAAGAAGCTGAGTTTAATAAGGTGGTCAAAAATAATCCTTAATTTATCTTGACTCCACATGCTGCTTGTGTAGTCTCATGTAACAGCATTGACTACATCACTTGTAGTTAAGCCTCTGAACTAAGCGGGGTGAAACTCTCTGGTAGTTACCCTATTTCTTCGATGACCGGTGTATTTCTACTGGTGTGAACGATCTCTAAAATCCTTACCTCATTTTCATTTACCCTATAAATAATCTTGTAACTCCATTTCGCAATGGATCGGTATTCATTTCCTTTGTGCTTAAGATAAGGCTCTGTTGAAAATCGTTCCGGCATTTTTTTAAGACTGGCGGTCAGTTTCAAAAGTTCTGATCTGACTTTCTTTGCCGCAGTCGGTGATTCGTCTTTGATATATAATACTATCCCTTTCAACGACTCTTTGGCTCTGGTATCCCAAATTACACGATACAGCTTCATTACCAATTCTCCGATTCCTTTTCTAAATCTTGCTGGGTAACGTATTCTCCGTTATCAACTCGTGTCTCAGCCTCTTCTATTCGCTTGATCAATTGTGTGCGTGTGATGGGATTACCGTTAATTTCATAACCTACTACAGGATTATTTTTTTCTTTTAACAGTTGCTTGATCTGCTCAATAATGTGAATATCCTGTATCCTTGCCAGTTCCTCAATCAGATGTAATTTCTCTGCCTGGATGTCCATAAATTTTATAATTGGTTGTCCAAATATAACGATTTCGTAGGTGTTTTATGATAAATTTTGATCCCAATGGATGACTATTCCGCACACTAATGGCTCCATTCCTTGAATTTTTATGGTATTCCGTCAGATTATCAATCACAGAAAACACGGGACGAAAGCGGAAGGATTGCTGTTAATTTGATGGCTATGATAAAAATATTTGATCAAAGCGTTTATCTTAACCACCAATCTTCTTGCGCTTTTTCATGTTGAGATCAAAGCCGAGTCGCAAGTTTATTTTAGTAACGGAGGGCATGTGGCCTTCCAGTTCGGCGCGGTAGAGGACGAGGATAGATCCGTTTAATTTTTTCGAAATAGCGAATCGTTTTCCCAGGCCGAAGTTGAAATTAGTTATGCGTTGTTCAGTTTGATCTATGTTGGCCTTCTCATCTACAAACGACTCGACGCTTACTTTCTCCAGCTCGCCATGAACATAAATACCTTTTACCAGATTAATATCTGCAAAGGCGCGATAACCATAAATACGCAAACTCCTGGCTATACGATCAAAGTCTTCGCTGATGCCGAGGCGATAAATGCCACCGACGCCGATGGTGATTCTACCCGAGAGTTTAAATGCCAGTTGAGGTCCGAGGTCGATGCTGTATACCTGGAGATTATAGCCTGCAATGAAATTCCCGGAATCATGCGCTCATAGAAGGGCTTTCCTTTCATTGCGTTGGTTCGGCGCTTCGCCATCTCCCTTGCTGATTTTACAGCAGGGTTAAACTTTTTGGCTTTTGCAATATTCTCCTGAACCTCCGTAACGGCAGGCGTAAATTTGTTGAGCTTATCATTGGCAACATTCTTGATCTTACGTAAGACTTCCTCCTGTTGCAATTTTTTATCGCGGTACTTTTGAAGCATGGCTTTATACTCTTCCTGTTGCTGCGTGAGCTTCTCAGTCTCACCAGAGAGTTTATCAACACCACTTAATTCAGCTGCCTTTTGTTCGGCCTGTTCTGCTGCTTTTTCTGCACTGCTGTAATCACCGTCTTTAAGTTTAGCAACCTCGCCTTCATATTTCTCCGCTACGGCCAATTTGGAATCCACAGCAGTTACTTTTTCTTTGGCTTCCTGGATTTTATCACTTTCTGGAATATCCAGGTTTATTTTTTCTTTCAATGCATCGGTATTCAACTCATCGGGTAAATCAATTCCTTTTGTATCCGGTATAGGTACGTTTGGATCTTCAACGGAGGGTATATCCGTGTTTGGAATTTCAATATCAGTCTCTGGTATATTTAATTCAGAGATCGCTGATGAAGGCAGAGCAGGATTATCCAGCGGCACGTTGAGCTTCTCAGCAGGAAAACCACCAGGGACCTTAACATCTGTCGTTAACTTATCATTGATCTTGTTTGTGTGATTTGTAACTTCTGCTGGCGCGCCTGTTATTTTTTCCTGAATACGTTGTTGGCTTTCGTCCAGTAAATTCGTAATGCTATCCTGCTGACTTCTAATTTTCTGGGTGAGCGAATCCATTGCATTTTGAATCTCTCTAACCTTACCAAAAGCTACATCTGGCTTATAATTTGAAATAGCTGCCAGCGAATCTGTAAGCGATGTTATCTTTTGTTTATTCGAATTGATGCTGTTAGTTGAATCAACGGGTAATTTTTGTTGGAGAGAATCAAACGTTAAAACTTTGGAAGTGTCCTTTTCCAGGGTGAGTAAATTTATTAGGGTATCGGTTAATGTGTGGGCATTGGCATTATTCACTGCATTTAGTTTATTCCTTACAGATGACATAATTCTTTTCTTTCCTTGACTTGTCGAATCTTGACCATGGGCTAACATAATCATACCTAAGTAAAGAACAGTATGAGAGATAATCTAACGACCATTACATAAGCATCTTCTTTCCTTTTATCCGACTCAAATCATCAAATATTTCATTACTTTTTGACTTTTACCTTAAAACTAAACGATTGATACTTCCGCTCGACATATTTGAAGGCAACTTTCGATCCACCCTCTATCCTACCAAAAGTAATATAACTACCATGGATTCGGATATGAAAACCAAATCTTCCGGCTGATAATTTTTTCATCATCTAAAAATTCAAAATTTTTAATATAGCCTCTTAGTGTATCCCTGTTATCTACATTAAAAGGTATTCTAATAATGGAATCCTTTCCAGCTTCAATTGAATCTTGCTTTTCAGTTACTTTATTAAAAAAAATGTCATAGTCGCCAATTACAGCCCGTATGCTTTCAAACTCCTTTTTATCAACTTTGATGAACACAAATTCATTTTTTTGGCTGAATGTAAGTCTGGTCGATTCATCGATAATATCCCTAGTTGAGTTATACTTCAACCAATAATTTAAGACGCTTTGATCCTTAACTATTATATATTCCTTCACACTTTTTACTTGTCCACCCTGCAAATCAAAATACTCTATGTGCCTTCCTACAGGTAAGTCATTAAAGTATTTTCCTATAAAAGAAATATTTCCACTTTCAAAATAACTAATCATTTCTCCATGTTTATTGTCGTCTAAAAAAGCAACTAAGTTCTTCACCTTCCCACTCACATAATACTCAGTCCCTAAGCCATCCAGTTTTCCATTTTTAAAATTCATTTTAAATTGAATATTGCCATTCGGGAAATAAATAAATCCTTTACCATCACGAATGGAGTTTACTACTTCGTATTGAGCAGATAATTCTCCATCCTCTGTATATTCTTTTAAAACCTCTTTTTCTTTTAAAACCTCTTTTTGTTTAGGGTTATTATTATCAAATCGACATGAAATGAAAAAAAATAAAATCAATAACAAGATCTTATATTTCATAGCAGTTACTTAATAAAATTTATTGTATGTGTATTATACGTTTGCTCATGTTTATTCCAACGTGAAATCGTATAACTTGAGGTGTCCTTTTTATTACCGTCTCTATTAAACTTCCAAACAGCCATTGTATTCGTCCAACCTTTGTCCCTTAGACTATCATGTACATGTTCTGCTTTTTCTTTAAAGCTAGTATGGACATTTTTATTTGTATTTATAAAATTCCACAAAACATCGCTTGCACCTTTGGTCGAAGCAATTCCCTGAGCAACTTTCTCTAACCTTTCTTGGATATTGAGATTCTTAGCTTGGAGGGTTGTATTATCAATCTTACCGCGTTTTAAGTCACTACGTTGAAGTAAGGATGTTACACTATTTATGTCAGTTATATTAACATCGATCACAGTCATTCCCGGTTTCCAATCTCTCCCTTTAAAAATTTCCCCGCCAGGACCAAAATCATTATTTCCCCAAAACCTAATACCAAATTTAGGATTTGCACTAATTAAGCTTTGTAACAAAGCAGCAAAATCTTCTACCATTACTGTTGCTTGATTAGGAGTACCAGCAAACATTTCAGAGAGAATATTTGCTTCAGCTTGTAATTGCGGATCATTATTTATTAAGGTAGGATCTGGACAATCGTCACAGCCACCATCAGGGTCTACCAAATTAATGGGATTATTCCCCATAGATAAATATGGGCTCCAATGTTGACCGTACGGGTCCGTGCTCATCCACCTTCCAATCACCGGATCATACTCCCTGAGCTCAAAATGATTCCATCCCGTCTCTTCATCCTTCTCGGCAAACTGCCCCTGGTAACCAAAACGGTATTCGCTCTCATCCGTCTTCTGCTCCCGCAGCACATCGCCCCAAACGCCATAATCAGAAGCTTGTACAACAAGATTTTGGGTATGTGTTACAGTAAGGTCGTCGAACCACACGCGCGTCTCGCGGCTTTCGTTGCTTAACCAGATATAAATATAACCAGATTGATTGATTACGACCGGCTCATTAAATCCGAATTTTACAGGTTTGTTTTCGGGTATGTATAACTCACTCTGATCGGATGCAGCCGTTTCTGGAACACGTTCCCAGTCGGCATGCTGGTAAACCATGTTTTCATCATAGATGATGTAGTTCAGATAGGCATGAGGCGCCGTGTTGTCGTCTTCCGAACCGTAGCCGGCGAGGTGGTCAAGATCCCTCACTCCTCGCTGCCAGACGCACTTGCCACACTTGCCATGCTCTGCATATTGTTCTCTCTGGGTATGGTAATATAAATTAATTGGGAAATTACGCGGCTAACTAAATGACATTGCCCGGAGCGGACGGAATAAAATAAAATTGAAGGCACTTGCACCACACGTTTGCAAAAGCATCTGAGCATTCAATCACAAGAAAATTTTACTTCATCCAGTAATACGGATTGCGCTAGAATTAAAGTTAAAATCCAGATGATTTACAACTTCATGTCTTTCGTATCGATCCTGTTCAGAATACCTCCACCAAATTTTTTTCCCAACGATTTGAAGTAACTGATGGATTCTTTATCAAGTTGTTTTATCGAAGAATCGGCAGAGAAAACAGCGAATACTTTATCGGCATATTGAACAAGTTCCTTCGTATCGGAATAATCATTCAGCGCTGCGCCTTCAAGCAAGATATAATCAAAGCTGTCTACCAATACCGCAATGAGGTTACTGAAGTCACGGCCACTCAAAATCTCGGCGGGAGATTCGTTGCCTCCGCCTGCATTCCCAACAATAAAGATGTTTTTAAACTTCGTCGGATTGATGAGGTCATACGTGTTGTCATTATCCGGATCCTGGTCAATCGGCTCTTCCTCGCCTTTTCTTTTCTTCCCCGATCCAATCAGGAGATTCACGCGTTTTCCTTCGATCACTTTAATTTCCGACTGCGGTTTAACCAACAACTGCGATAAGCTGTTGTTCTTAAAGTTGGTGTCGATAATTAATACACGTTTATTAATTAGGCTCAATACATACGATAATGAGAACATCACGAAAGTCTTTCCGTCTTTTTTCTTCGGACTTGTAAACAGGATCACTTTTCCATTTGTATTTTCCAATTCATGGCGAAGCTTGCGCAGCAACGACTTGTACATTTCAGTTTCCTCATTGGAAGTGGCCTGATTGAAATACGTACGGATGTTAAAATTCTTGCTGTCAATTTTGTTGAGCATACCTACCAGCGGCAGGCCTACCAGACGTTTAAATTTATCCGGTGTACGTACAGACGTATCGATCAGTTCGAGTCCAATGATCACAAATAAACAAATGGCAAGACTACTGAAGCCCGCAAGCCCGATGATAAGGTAACGTTTCGACGATTCCGGATTAGCCGCGGGTGCAGCCAGTAATACCTGCCGCAACGTAGAAGATGATAACTGGCGGTTTTTAGCTTCGTTAAATTTGTTTACTGCATCAAGATACTCTTGCGAAGCAAGATCCACTTCCTTTTGAATGGCGGCCAATGCAGCCTCCTTTGAGGCAAAGCCCGATGCCATGTATTTAATATTCCGGATCTTGCTTTCTGTATTTGAAAGGTTGGTTAACTCTACCTTATATTCAATTTCTGCATCTTTTAATTTCGAATTTAATTCCGCCACAGACAGTCCCATAGTGGGTGTGGTGGTCTGGCGGTTATTGGCATCCATCTGCCTGCGTAGCTGTTCACGCAGTACATTCAATGAATCCAACAATGCCATGTTAGAGGAACCCGTAGTAATATAACGTTCATTTAATCTTCGGATGCGCTCGTTCAGGTCAATGATCTTTTGATTGTTTACTGTAGTTGTTGGTCCGCCTGTGTTTCTGATTTCCTCATTCAGCCGTTGCATCGTGAGCTCCAGTTTATGGATACGGCTACGGCTTTCATCGCGCGCCATTTCCAGTTGTTGTAACTGGGCAAGTTTGGCCTGACCATCCTGTTCAATGTCGACCAGGCTGTTACTGGCTTTGAAAACTTTTTGTGTTTCGATCTTCTCGTCAAGTGCGGTTTTTTTGGTATCCATTAACTCTTTCAGAAAATCAACAGACTCTCCTGTCCTTTCACTTCTGAGGGACTTGTTGTAGCGAATAAATTCTTCAACGAAAGCATTTGCTGCAAAAGCTGAAATATTGGGATCATCGGAAATATAGTCAACCTGAACGTTATCGGTGTTTGGCACACGCGCAATGCTCAGCGATTCGCGGATGTGTGGATAACTGTAACGGTAAGCATTTAAGAAACGGTGTACCAACGGATACTCCGGATCAGTTGTTGCAAGTGGCTTGAAAGACTCCAGCCTGCTTTTTAAAAAGGATTTTACGGTGCTGATCTCCTCCGATGAAGGGTTCAGTTGCGCAGGATTTCTGAAAGGTTCCGCTGCCTCGATATCGTGTAACATTAGTCGAAAGGCAACGAGGTTTACCGGGATAGCCGACTTCATGGAATTCAGAAGATTACTGAATTTAACATCCGCATCACGCATATTAAATTTCTCATCTGTTAGCTGAACCTGATCGTTTATGGTGAATCCAGTAGAAACCTGGCTCATAGACCGGTAATAATCAATCTGGTCCATTGTGAATACATAAGCGGCAGCTCCTGCGAGAATAGGAATTATCATTAAAATCCACTTTTTACGCCAAAGAACCTTCGCTAACAATAACAAATCCATGATATGATTTTTATTAAATTCAAAATTAACTATTTTTTGGGTCTATTAATGCGGTAATAAACGAAAGGACACTTATTCTGAGCAGATGAGGTAATTTTAACCTTTAAAATACCCATTTTTGCTGATTAACGTTTGTCCATGTTATCTTACAAATCTTAAAATTACAGGCCAATCCAATAAAACAGTGATTTTACCCCTAACTGAAAGCCGGAAAACGTTATTCATTAACGCAGTAACCTTTTTATCGCTTGTACTCTTAGTTGAGTTTCTGCTGTTTCTCGGGCTTGTTTTTCCCTCAAGCATACCCTCTTTCCTATTGTCACCCTATAGGTTGTATTACCAATCCAGTGACCGCAATATCATTCAGGTTACGCCGTGTGCCCAGTACGATAGTGGATTATTCTACATGCTGAAACCTGGTACCTGCTTCTTTGAAAACCGCGAATTTAACGTTGAAAACAGGATTAACATGGCCGGTTTGCGGGATGATGATGCCTCGCTTCAAAATCCATCCGTAGTTGTTCTGGGCGACTCCTATGCCATGGGCTGGGGTGTCAACCAAGATGAGGCTTTTCCTCAGCTGCTGGAAGAAACGATTGAAAAACCCGTGCTGAATGCGGGCATTTCGTCGTTTGGTACCGCCCGCGCGGTAAAGCTCTTTAATCGCCTGAACCTTTCGGATGTGAGAGCGATTATTTTCCAATATCACGCTAATGATTTTGAAGAAAACGAAACATTCATAAAGCACGACTATAAATTGCCGATCAGGAGTAAAGAAACGTATGACAGTTTGTGTAAAAATATCAATGAACGTGAGGACTACTATCCGTTAAAGCACCTTTATGGCCTGACAAAGGCGGTCTCAAGAAAGCTGCTAAACAAACCACCCAAAGTTATTAGCGATGTAACCTCAGCCCAGGCATTTTTTGAAGTGATCAATCATTTAAAAATCAACAGAGACAGCGTGCAGATCCTGGTTTTTAAGGTGGATGACTACGACAGAATCAATGATAGTTTTGCGCTTACGATAGATTCCCTTTCAAACACGCCGACCTATTCGGGATGGAACATCAAAACGATTAAACTCGAGGGTGTACTTTTGCAGGACGATTATTTTGTGCTGGATGATCACATTAACGCTCAGGGCCATCTGAAAATCGCTCAAAAACTTGCCCAGTCATTGAAACCCATATCAGATTAAAAGTTTATCTTTAAAGTTGCATTAAATTAAGTTATGAGAATTTTAGGTATCTCCGCATTTTATCACGATTCAGCCGCTGCCATCATCGAAGATGGAGAAATCATCGCCGCTGCACAGGAAGAACGCTTCACGCGAAAAAAACACGATCCTAATTTTCCTGCTAACGCGGTTAAATTTTGTCTCGAATACAGTGGCACTTCACTCGATCAGTTAGATGCCATTGCTTTTTATGATAAGCCACTTTTAAAATTTGAACGCTTACTGGAAACGTATTATGCCTTTGTACCTAAGGGGCTTTCTTCCTTCATAACGGCAATTCCGGTATGGCTGAAAGAGAAAATGTTTCTTAAACGATTAATTCATGAAGAACTGGAAAAGATCGGTTCTTACGATAAGAAAAAAATAAAACTTTTATTTCCTGAACATCACCTTTCGCATGCAGCTAGTGCTTTCTATTCGTCGCCCTATGAAGATGCCGCAATCTTAACGGTAGATGGTGTGGGTGAATGGGCAACCGTTTCTATTTGTCATGGCAAAGGCAATGAAATTAAAATTTTGAAAGAGCTGAAGTTTCCACATTCCCTGGGATTGCTCTACTCGGCGTTTACATATTTCCTTGGATTTAAAGTAAATTCAGGTGAATACAAGCTTATGGGATTGGCTCCCTATGGTGTTCCTGGTAGTAAACAGGTTGATGATTACGTAAAAATAATCAAAGAACACCTGGTGGATCTAAAGCCCGATGGTTCGATTTGGCTTAACCAGGACTATTTCAATTATGCCACCGGTCTTCGCATGGTGCACGAACACAAATGGGAAAAATTATTCGGATTTAAAACACGCAGACCCGAAGCCGAATTAGAAGCACATCACTGCAATCTTGGGCTGGCAATTCAGCAAATAACAGAAGAGGCTGTTATTAAAATGGCCGAGGAAGCAAAACGCCTAACGAATTCCGAATATTTATGTATGGCGGGGGGTGTGGCATTGAACTGCGTGGCCAACGGAAAAACGTACAACACAAAAATTTTCAAAGACATCTTTATTCAACCTGCCGCCGGTGATGCCGGAGGAGCATTGGGCGCTGCACAGGCCGCGTATCATATTTACTTTGGGAAGCCGCGTGTGCTGCCTTCCAAACTTGATGCAATGAAGGGCTCCTACCTCGGACCAGAATATTCTGACAAAGAAATTCAAACCGTTGTACGCAAATACAAAGCTGCTGCCCTGCACTTTGATGACCTTAACGCATTATGCGCGCATGTGGCACAAAAATTATCTGAGGGAAATGTAATCGGTTGGATGCAGGGGCGTATGGAATTTGGCCCACGTGCACTCGGGGGACGAAGCATATTGGGAGATCCACGAAGTGAAGAAATGCAACGAAAACTTAATGTAAAGATAAAATACCGTGAGTCGTTCAGGCCTTTTGCGCCTTCTGTTCTGGCAGAAGAATGTCAACAATATTTTGAACACGATTCGATATCACCTTATATGCTCATGGTACAGCCCGTGAAAAAAGAACGCCGAAAAACACTTCCGGATGAATTCAACAGCCTTTCGCTGAAGGATAAGTTGTACTACCTGCGTTCAGATATGCCAGCTATTACACACATTGATTTTTCAGCAAGAATTCAAACTGTACACGAGGAAACGAATCCGCGGTATTATCAATTAATCCGGGAATTTAAGAAATTAACGGGCTATGGTGTGGTGGTGAACACCAGCTTTAACGTCCGGGGCGAACCTATTATCTGCACACCTGAGGATGCATATCGTTGTTTTATGCGTACTGAAATGGATTTCTTAGTAGTTGGAAATTTTGTTTTTGATAAAAAACAACAGCCGGAATGGCTGGAAAAAGATAACTGGAAAGAAGAATTTACGCTGGATTAGTGCGTATGTTATCATGGAAAGTATTGATTGGAAATCGCTTAATTAACACTTTAAATCCCGCTTCGAAGAGGAAAACATGAGATCGTAAAAAATCAAGCATAACTAAACAACATTGAATAATTAAGTATTAATTTTATCAGATAAACCCGCTGTCTATGGACTTCTTACAAGATATTTTCAAGTTTATGAAAGAAAGGAAGAAATGGTGGTTAACACCAATCATTTTACTTTTACTCTTCATTGGTGTCTTGCTTGTTATTGGTGGTGGCTCTGCCGTTGCACCGTTTATCTATACACTGTTTTAAGCTTTAATTACTGTGCAAAACAAAGATCGTTTTAAAACCATACTGGTTATTGTAATCGGTTTCTCAGCTATTGCCTGGATATTCGATATTGCCTGGTTATGGAAAGTGGCTTTCGGAATTGGTGCTGTTTCTATCATCATCCCTCCCGCCGCAAAGGCCATTGAGTGGGCCTGGTTGAAGCTGGCCCTTGGACTGGGGTGGATCAATTCACGCATTCTGCTGAGTGTGATTTACTTCGTGTTCCTCATGCCCATTGCCTGGCTCGCAAAACTCTTTACCAAAGATCCACTCATGCTGAAAGGAAAAAATACAGCAACACTTTACGTTACCCGAAATCACCCTTATAAAAAGGAAGACCTAGAGAATATTTGGTAAACATGAAGGCTGTAATCCGTTTATTGCGCATCAAGCAATGGGTAAAAAACCTGTTTCTTTTTGTTCCGACTTTTTTTGCTGGTAACCTTTTTCATACAGAAGAATTACAACGCTTACTGATCGGTGTACTGGCTTTTAGCCTGGTGGCATCGGGTATATATGTTGTAAATGATTATAAGGATCGCCACATCGATAAACTTCATCCGCGTAAAAAACTACGTCCCATTGCGTCAGGCGAAGTAAGCGAATCGCTGGCACGCGTATTAATGGTCGTGTTGATCGGAATCGGTTTGACATGGAGCTTTTTCATTGACGACCAATTTTTCTACCTGCTCACGGGATATGTAGTTTTAAACCTTGGATATTCCCTTGGATTAAAAAATATCGCCATCCTCGATTTGTTTATCGTTGCTTTTGGCTTCCTTATTCGGATCTACAGCGGTGGTGTAATTGTGGATGTTCCAATTACAGACTGGCTGGCCATTATGATTCTGCTACTGGCACTATTCCTCGTCACAGCAAAGCGTCGCGATGACCTGGTCATACGTTCTGAAACTGGCGATTCTGTAAGGGTGGCTTCGAAGTCGTACAACCTGGAATTTATCAACTCTTGTCTTACGTTACTTTCGGCAGTGATCATCGTTGCATATATCATGTACACCATATCACCCGTCGTCGTTGAAAGGTTCCAGAGTACCCATCTTTTTATCACGACAATATTTGTAATTGCTGGTATCATGCGTTACCTGCAGATTACATTTGTGGAGCAAAATAGCGGCTCTCCAACTAGCATTCTTTTCAAAGACAAATTTATTCTGATCACGATATTAGGTTGGATTATAAGTTTTTACCTGATTATTTACACGGTGTGAAAAAGCGGTTGGTCCTTTTCGATTTTGATGGAACCATTACCACAAAAGATTCCTTTCTTGAATTCATTCGTTTTTACCATGGAACGGTAAAATTTGTCATGGGCTTTCTGCTTATGTCGCCGTGGATGGCGTTGATGATTTTAAAGATTATACCGAATTACCGTGCGAAAGAACGCGTACTACGTTGGTTCTTCCGCAACGAAACAGTTGATGCATTCAACCAAAAAAGCGAAGTCTTTTGTAAACATGTTGTTCCTGCGTTGATTCGTCCGAAGGCATTGGCAGAGATCCAACAACACATCGCAGAAGGATCGACCGTGGTCGTTATTTCTGCTTCCGCTGAAAACTGGGTGAGACCGTGGTGCGCAGCGTTTGGACTGAATTGCCTGGCTACGCAACTCGAAATCAAAAACAACCGCATTACTGGAAATATCAGTGGCTTCAATTGTTATGGCGCAGAAAAAGAAAAACGCATTCGCGCCTGCTATATACTCAGTGACTTCGATGAAATCATTGCTTATGGTGATTCACGTGGCGACCTTGAAATGCTTGCGTTAGCAAATCAACAATATTATAAGCCATTCCGGATTTAATACAATTTCAGGTCACATAAAACCAGGGAAGCACGGAAGAATGCACGGAAATATTTTCCACTAACTTCGGTGATTTATGCGCTGGTTTCTGTGTCTTCTGTCAGCAACAAAGCTACTTATACAATAGAATTTCTATCGTACCCTGGCTTTTACTGATCTTCTTGACACGTTCATTGTTGGTTAACAGAATCCGGATATTATCAACGCCATTCGATTTAAGTTGGCTTGCGACCGCATTAAGCCGTGCCTCAGATAGCGCAGCGTTATTTTCTTCGACGACAGAAAGTTGAATATTGATCGCATCATTCTCAATCAGCTTATTCGCAATAAAGAAGAGTAATTCCTTTTGAGGAGCGGTTAAAGCGGCCGTGTTGTCATCGAACACGATTCGCCTGGAGACCTGTGCTCCGAGCACACGAGCGATCTCGTTTGAGGTGAGGTAACGTTGACCAAAAGCAAGTACTTCATTACCAGGAAGCAATTTTATTTTATACAGATCAGCGTAATTCGAGTCCCTGTTACTGGAGAAATAAGCAAGTGAATCGCCGTAGACTGAAAAGTAAGCATCAAATTTTTTGGTATTTAGTTTTTCACCTAGGTTACGTGGTGCAGACCATGTATCCCATGTGTTGTACAAGCGATCACAATAAAATATATCAGCGTCGCCGAACCCCTTGTGACCATTACTCGAAAAATAAAGTCTTTTTTTATCAGCTGACAAAAAAGGAGAAATTTCAAAACCGGTTGTATTAACTGACGAACCCAGGTTTTTAGGTTTGGTCCACTCGCCGGAAGATTTCTTAAAGCTTACATACAAATCTTCTTCCCCACGACTGTCCTGACCTTTCATTGAAATGAATATCACTTCAAAATCAGGTGACACATAAAAGCTTAAGAACCCCAGCGGATCAAGGCCTTCAATTGGTATCAGTTCTGGTTTACTCCAGCCACCGCTCAACTTCTTCATGAAGTAAATTCCACTGGCCTTTTTATTTGCCGAAGTATTCATGAGATATAAGGTCTGCCCCTTTGCATCAATACCGATCACCGCATTGGTACCATTGTCATTTTCCACAGCTTTCGTATTGGAAGCAGGCCCCCACGTCTGTCTTGATTCGTCAAACGAACTAACCCACGCATCAGCACCCGAAAATTTTCCGCCACGATTTCCAGGATAGAGTACGCGAGTAAAATAAAGCGTCTTTCCATCGGGTGTCAATAATGGAAAAGCTTCTTCGTATTCTGTATTAATGTTTTTAGCAAGTTTTTCGGGAATACCAAAATCCCACACCTGTGCATACAGAACGGCCGGGATAGTGAACAATAAAAAAAGAAATCCTTTTACCATGTATATTGATTTACACGCTTCAGATTATTTATCCGCATTGATAATACCACATCATGACTTCCGCCGGTAAAGGTACGGAGTTTGCCGAGTGAAAATTCAAATGAATACGCGACGGAGAATTTTTCATTGATGTTAAATCCCGCACTGCCAATACCACTTTGAATATCGCGGTAGGTTAAGCCGAACCAGGCCCTTTCCTGCAGGTAAAATTTGGCAGCATAATCAATCAACCATTTTCCGTTCACTTGCCAGAGTGCAAAAACACTGGGTCGAAGAATAAAATCTTCATTTAAACGGAAAGCAAATCCAACCTGTGCATTGGCTTTATAAAACGGATTGTTAAATGCAACATCGGAAGTTGCAACTGAAGTATTCCAGGGATAATAGGTGGCGCCGACATAAAATCGTTCACCATACAAAAGAAGTCCTACTCTGCTCCACAACTCAGTATGATTCCCTGATCCGCTTTTGAGGTAATCCATAAACTCATCGGGATCCGGGTTTTCTCCAAAATAAAGTTCATCGCCGTCTAAGCGAATGTTTTCAATGGAAAGACCGCCACCCGCGGCAAGAAACATTTTATCACGTACGGGAAAATGTATGGCATAATTGACTCCCCCTCCCGTTCTATTCAGCGGTCCGTATTTTTCATTGAACAGCTGGAATCCTAACCCTTGAATATTTAATCTTGCTTTAGGTACAAGATTTTTGAAATCGGTTCTGCTTGTGCGCAGGGCATTCACCTTAAGGTCCAGTGGTTGCTTTATCCGCGTGGTATAGCTGAGGTTTGCAAATTGTGGCGCATTGTCTTTAAATGCGGCCCATTGATAACGATAACCGAATTTGAGATCACCAAAATTTTCTATGCCAGTAAATGCAGGGTTATACAACGAAGCAAATTGAAAAGGTTGCGCACTACCCGGTATGTATTGCGCCTGCAATCCTGATGAAAAAAGAACAAATACAATTAAAGTAATAATCAGTCTCATTGTGCCTTTCGCAGAATAGTTACAGTTCCTTTATACTGCACTTTACCGTATTTTAAATCGATAACATAAAAATAAGTATCCACCGGAAGCGCTTTTCCCTGAAATGTACCGTCGAATGTTTTTTCAAAACCTACCGTTTCAAAAACGACTTGTCCACGTTTGCTAAACACCATCACAACTGCATCTTCGTATTGTGACAAAGGTTTATCCGTATCGCCCTTTTCGCGGATCTTCCAAATCCGGTTTCCAATCGCGTCAGGAGTAAAAACATTGGGAATATCCAATGGAATAAAATTGTATTCCAGGTTGATGATTCGTTCCTGTTCTTCACTGGCGCTTACCTCGTCGTGGAGTTTAACATAAATGGTACGGTCTAAAGATTTGATGGTATTCAGGTTATTCACGTATTCAATATCAATGAAATTATATTTGATTGATTGTATCGCTTCCGAGTATTCTGCGGCAGTGGCCTTTCCCGTAAGGGTAAGAATGCCAATGCGACTATCGTATTCACCTTTGATCTTTGATGTATTGGTAAATTCAAGTACATCATGCAATTCATCAAAGTTAGGGCGTCGGAATCCAATTTCTGCGCGCACCAACTCATCCTCATCCACGTCCACTCCTGTAAACCCAGGTGTAAAAATCTGTGCCAATTCCCGCCCGATATCAAATTCAAACGGCTCAGGCTCTATGAATGTGATGGACGGAGGATCGTTCACGGGTTGAATAACAACTTTGATCTGCGCTGCGGAGGCGCTGATATGGTGTCCGTCTCCTGCCTTGTAAGCGAAGAAATCCTCACCATTAAAATTTAACTCAGGAAAAAAGGTCACATTAACAATCTCAGAGGCTGGAATGATCTGGTCCGGCGTTAATGCGATATTATTTAAGCGGAGTTCCCCATGTTCGGGAGAATCCGTAAATACAATTGTGGTAAGCTCATCACCCGCATCCGGATCGGTAAATGCTTCCACAAATTTTTCAAGCGGAAGCACTGTACCCACATCTTCATTTATCTCAAATTCAATCTCACCAGCAACAGGACGCTGATTTAAAACAATGGTGAATTGTTGTTCATCAACCACCGTGGCCCCGTGCTTTAATTGGATTGTTACAGCACTTGAAGCGGGGGCATTGACTGCTGGAGTTCCCAAAAGCGTCGCGCTGTGTTTTCCAGAAGGGGTTGTTGTTACTGTTGATAAAGTAGCCCAGGTTGGTTTTTTCGTAGCTACAAGACTCATTACAAAATCTTCAGGATCGATCTCTGTTGTTTCAATCGTATATTCATAAACTTCGCCGTTCACAGCAGTCAGTTTTGGAGTTGATATGATCCTCGCATCGATCACAGTAATAGTGAATGTTCGGGTGAATTCGGTTAATCCGCTATCCACTGCTTTCACCGTAATTGTTACTGTACCTGATTGATTGAGTTGTGGCTTAAACGTTAAAGAAGCCGTTGAAGCACTACCATTGTAAACCACGGTCGGATGTGGAATGATCGTCGTGTTATCAGATTGCGCCGTGATTAAAATCTGTTCAGTCTCCTGAACACCCGCAGAAATCCCCGTGAGTTGAACCGCTTTCGTTGCCGAATTTCGAAGGACTACCTGATTGTTAATCTCATTAAATGAAGGAGCATCGTTAATATTTTCTACCGCGATCGAAATGGTTGCGTTACCCGATTTTAATCCCAGATTATCTTTTACGTTATACGTTAATGTAGCAGTTCCATTAAAGTTTGCAGCCGGTGTATAGGTAACAATGCCGGAGGATGTGTTTACCTGAAAAGTACCTTGTGTTGTGGTGTGTGTGCTTTCAACATCCGCCGTTGATGTATTTAAGTCTACTGATGAAGGGTCAAGCGTTCCGTCGACATCTGTATCGTTGTCCAGGATTTTAATGGTAACCGCAAGGTCTTCATTCGTATTGGCATTGTCATTCGCAGCCACAGGTGCATCGTTCACAGGGTCCACAGTTACGGTGATTACAGCTTCATTGGAAGTTGATCCAATGTTATCGTTTACCGTATACGATGCAGTAGCGGGTCCGTTAAAATGAAGTGCGGGTGTAAATTTAACGACACCAGAACCATTCACATCGAACTTACCTCCCGTCACCGTAATTGTATTCTGCACACCAGCCACAGCTGTGTTAAGGTCAACGGTTGCACCATTGATCGTTCCATCATCGGTGTCGTTGGCAATAATATTGAATGTAACGGCCTGGTCTTCTGTTGTGGTGGCGTTATCCGGATTTGCAACGGGAGCACTATTCACAAAATTAACGAGTACGGTAATCGTACCGGGGCTTGATGCTGTACCAAGATTGTCACTTACCAGGTACTGAATTACGGCGCTTCCGCTGAAATTAGTAGCGGGGACAAACGTGACGTTACCGTCATTGTCAATTGAAAAAGCTCCCGAGGTGATACTCTTCGACGTTTGTCTTCCGGTCACTGCGGGATCAAGGTCAACACTCCCCTTATTGATGGTGCCATCCACATCAATGTCATTGGCGACCACATTAAATGTTACGGTAACATTTTGTGGCGTAGATGGCTGATCATTCAATGCAATGGGAGCATCGTTGATTGACGTGACCGTAACGGTAATAGCTACCTCATTTGATTTTGCACCAACGTTATCGTTCACTGTGTACGTCAGCAACGCCGTACCAAAAAAATTCGCAGTCGGGGCATAGGTTACTACGCCTTCTGCATTTACGGTCCAGGTTCCCTCTGTTTTGATAACGCTGCTTTGAATTCCAGCAGTAACCGGATCAAGATCAACCGAAGAAGGTAATATGGTATTATCGACATCGGTATCGTTGGCCAAGATATTAATCGTGGTCAGTATATCTTCGTTTGTCGTTTTTACATCGGGTTGCGCCACCGGCGGATCATTAATCACATTTACTGTAATAGTAATTGTAGCCGGATTGGAAGCTACGCCGAGATTGTCGTTTACCCTGTACGTGAGTGTCGCTGTACCATTGAAATTCAGATTCGGGGTAAATGTTACCATACCAGTCGCATCAACAGTCCAACTCCCGCCCGGTGTTGTATTTGTCGATTGAACGCCATTCAGGGTTGTATTTAAATCTACGGAAGCCGGATTAATCGATCCATCGTCTGTATCATTTGTCACCACGTTGAGTGATACCGGTACATCCTCATCTGTTGACGCGCCATCATTCGTTGCGACCGGATTTTGATTAATATAAATTACCTCAATAGAGAGTGTTGCACGATTTGAAACAACACCAGCATCATCAGAAACAGTATATGTAATCGACGTTGTGCCGCTAAATGTAGCAACGGGTGAAAAAGTAACTTCACCGGAGGAACTCACACTATAGTTTCCGGCGGTAGTTGCACGTGATGACTGAATGCCGCCGGTATCGGGATCCAAATCAACGGTTAACGGATCCAGGCTACCATCATCTGTATCATTCGTCAGCACATTGATACTTTTAGCGACGCCCTGATTTGTTGAAGTTGCATCATCGCCTGCAACCGGTGCATCATTTATATTGTTCACCGTTATTGTAACGGTAGCTGCATTTGAAATACCACCCAGATTATCCTGTACAGCATACCGAATGCTACTTACGCCATGGTAATTTTCTGCTGGTGTAAAGGCTAGTAGTCCGGAGGTACTCACTGAAAAGGAACCTGCTGTTGTGGTCCTGATACTTTGTATGCCTGCGGTGTTTACGTCAATATCAACCGTGGCTGCATTGACCGTACCATCAGGATCTGTGTCGTTGCTAAGCACATTAACAGAAGCAGTAACATCTTCATCGGTTACGATAGCGTCATTGCCTGCTACGGGCAAATCGTTTGCCGCATTAACTGTAATCGTAACAGTTGCAACATTGGATATAGCGTCTTCGCTATCTTTGACAGTGTAAGTTATGGTAGCAGGGCCATTAAAATCCGGGCTTGGCGTGTAATTCAAAATTCCAGTCGCATCGACCGAAAACGTACCTGTTGAAAGAACAACAACAGATTGTATCCCCGCTTCCGTAGTACTGAGATCAACGGTGGTTACGTCCAAACCGATGTCATCCGTATCGTTATCAAGGATATCAATATTAACTGCAGTATCTTCATTTGTTGTTCCAGAATCGTTGGTTGCCACAGGCGCTGTATTTACGTCGTTGATTGTGATGGTAACTGTTGCCATGTTGGATGAAACACCTTCCAGGTCATTAACCGTATATGTTACCGTAGCCTGTCCGTTATAATTTAACGTTGGCGTAAACGTGAGAATACCAGCTGCATCCACCGAAAAATTTCCACCCGTAACTGCCATTGTACTTTGCCTGTTTTCGGTTAGCGGATCAAGATCCACCGAATTCGCGGAAAGCCCGGTATCATCTGAATCATTGGCGAGAATATTAAGGCTTAACACCTCGTTTTCGTTTGTACTACCCGCATCGTTAGTTGCTACCGGTGCTGCGTTGATTGAATTGACCGTTATTTTTACGGTCGCGATATTGGATGTTGCGCCCTCGATATCATTAACGGTATAGGTTATTGATGCCGTTCCATGATAGTTTAAGGCAGGACTGAAGTTCAGAATCCCCGAACCATTGACAGAAAATAAGCCTTCCGTAACCGTTAATGTTGTTTGAATTTCTGCTGTCCCCGGATCAAGATCCACCGAGGAAACGAGTAAACCGGTGTCGTCGGTATCGTTGGATAAAATTGTTACGTTAACCGGTGTATTTTCATCTGCAGTTGCTTCATCATTAACAGCAACTGGATTTTCGTTTACTGAAGATACCGTTATGGTTATCGATGCCGTATTCGAAGTAGCTCCTTCGGTATCCTGAACTGTATAAGTTATAACCGCGGGACCATTGTAATTAGTGGAAGGGGTAAATGTTACAACGCCTGCGCTAACAGCAAATGTACCTCCTGTAACGTTCCCAGTAATTTCTTGTCCTGCTGTTTCCGGATCCAAATCGACCGAATTTGCATTCAGGCCAGTATCATCGGTGTCATTGGCCAGGATACTTATATCCACGGGAGTGTTTTCTGGTGTTGACGCCACATCATCGGCTGCGACCGGTACTGGATTAACCGAATTTATAGTGATGGTGATGGTGGCCTGGTTTGATACAGCATTGTGGTTATCCTGTACCGTATATGTTACCGAAGCAGAACCGTTGTATCCGGCATCGGGAACAAAACTTAAAATACCGGATGCATCCACTGTAAAATTACCACCGGTTACATCTCTTGAACTTTGCTTACCCAGAAATGAAGGATTTAAGTCGACAGAACCTGCATCAAGTGTTCCATCGTCGGTATCATTTAAAAGAATAGATACCACGGCTGTTTCGTTTTCGTTAATCGTGGCGACATCATCATTTGCAGTAGGGCTGGCGTTGGGAATAACTTCCACCGTTATTGTTGCCGTATTGGATTCATTATCATCCGTGTCGGATACCCGGTATTGAACAGTTGCATCCCCCGTTAAACCCAGAAGTGGTGTGAATTGTACGACACCCGGACTAACTACCTGAAAGGTTCCTTTGAGTGTAATCTGGGTTGTTTGTTGAAATGGCAGCAGGAGATTCAGATCTATGGATGCCCCATCTATATTCCCTGTGGGAGTATCGTTTGCAATAATATCAATGGAAACCGGGGTACCTTGTTGCGTGGTCGCATAATCGTCGACTGCTACAGGATTCGCTACTACCGCATTTACAGTTACCGTAATTAATCCGGTTCCGGCATCCACACCTAAATCCGTTTTAACTGAATACGTGAGCGTAACATCGCCCGTAAAACCCGTTGCCGGTGTGAAAGTAACGCTTCCAGAAAGGTCGGCCTCAAATGTGCCCTGAGCAGTGCTAACTTGTGTTTCCTGCGCAACTGTGCCAACATCAAGATCTACGGTAGTTTCATCAATCCCATTCGGATCGGTATCATTAGCCGTCACTGAAAAAGTTACCGAAAAACCTTCATCCGTTGCAGCAACGTCATCACTGACCTGTCCGAAAGAAACCATGGACAGAAATGGAGTTAGGTAAAGTAATATTGAAAGCCAAAAACGCATATTTTCAACGATAGACCTGCAAAATTAAAAGAAATATCCTAACTATATCCTGGCAATAATTTAAATGTAACTGCTAGTTTCGTGGCTAAATTCCACACAAATCATGGAAAAACTATTTCTGATTATTTTCTGGGGCGGTGTATTTACGGTTTTCTACACCTATGTAGGGTATGCAATCGTTATCTATGTTTTTTCCAGGATTAAAGGAAGTCCTTTCCCTTTCCAGGAGATCGATGATCATCAACTACCAGAAGTTACACTGGTGATCGCGGCATACAACGAAGAGAGCTTCATCGAAGAAAAAATAAAGAATACCCTTGAACTGGATTATCCAAAAGACAAACTCACCGTATTTATTGTCACCGATGGTTCAACGGACACAACGCCCGCTCTTGTTGCCAAATACCCCTCGGTTATGCTGTTCCATGAAGCGGCAAGAAAAGGAAAAATCCATGCGGTGAACCGGGTGATGAAATTTGTAAGCACACCAATTACGATATTCTGTGATGCGAATACTTATCTTAACGATACAGCTATACGCAATATGGTAAGGCACTATCAGGATGAAAAGGTCGGTGGTGTGGCCGGAGAAAAGCGTATCATGAAAAAATCGGAGGATAATGCGTCCGGTTCTGGTGAAGGTGCTTACTGGAAATATGAATCGTTCCTGAAAAAGAAAGATGCTGAAGTTTACTCGATCGTAGGTGCTGCTGGCGAATTGTTTTCAATCCGCACGATGTTGTTTGAAGAACCCGCAGAGGACATGATCATCGAAGATTTTTATATGTCGTTGCGGATCAACGCGCGCGGCTATCGCTTTGCTTACGAACCGGAAGCTTACGCAACAGAAACAGCATCCGCTTCCGTTGAAGAAGAGTGGAAACGAAAAGTAAGAATTTGTGCCGGCGCATTTCAAGCAATGCCGAAACTTCGTTATCTGCTTAATCCATTCCGATACGGCGTACTCAGCTTTCAATACTTTTCACACCGTGTGTTGCGTTGGACCCTTGCGCCATTATTTTTACCGTTGATTTTCATCAGTAATATCGCTTTAGCAATCGAAGGAACGTCATTCTATCAAACTGCGCTGTTGCTCCAGGTTTTATTTTATACGCTTGCGCTGATGGGTTATTTTATGCGGAACAAGAATCTGACGATCAAAGGCTTTTTTATTCCATACTATTTTGCCGTGATGAATGCAGCGGTATACGCCGGATATATTCGCCACCAACGCAAACAACAAACCGTGATCTGGGAGCGTGCAAAACGCGCAGAAGCCACACCTTGAGATGCGATAACAGGCAATAATCTTGCTTAATTGCCGATCTCCTATAAATTTGCACGCGTTAACAGATACTTATGGGACGTATATTTGAAAAACGGAAACACAAAATGTTCGCACGCTTTGATCGTATGGCCAAGGCTTTCACGCGAATAGGAAAGGAAATTTCAATTGCCGTAAAACAAAACGGTCCTCATCCTGAGAACAACCCTAAGCTGCGACTTGCAATCCAAAATGCAAAGGGTGTTAACATGCCCAAAGATCGTGTCGAAGCCGCGATAAAAAGGGCGTCTTCAAAAGAGGAAAAAGATTTCCAGGAAGTGACCTACGAAGGTTATGCCCCGCACGGTGTTCCTGTCATCGTTGAATGCGCGACAGATAATCCGACGCGCACCGTGGCGAATGTGCGACTTCATTTTGCCAAAAACGGCGGAAGCATGGGTAATTCCGGTTCTGTTGCGTTCCTGTTTGAACGCAAAGGCGTTTTTAAGTTTGATCCCGACAAATTAAATCTTGACGAACTCGAACTCGATTTGATTGATGCTGGTGCCGAAGATATTGAACAAGGCGAAGAAGATATTGTACTCTACACCAAGTTTACTGAATTCGGACACATGCAGAAATTCCTGGAATCAAAAGAACTTGAGGCTAAAAGCTCCGAAATTCAGTATATCCCAAACACAACAAAAGAACTCACAGAAGAGGAACAGGACGAAGTGTTTAAGCTGATCGAGGTACTTGAGGCGGATGATGACGTTCAGACGGTCTATCACAATCTCGCATAATAGTCCGTGTACGTTTTTCATTACCTAGTCATCAACCAATGTCGCTGAATCATCAACAACTCATGATTGTTTTGCCCGGGAAGACTTCCCGCTTTTCACAATCATGAACTTTTCCTTCATATTAAGGAATATTTTTTCAAAATACGTATAGGAAAAATGGGCCACTATTATCGTAAGCAAAGCAGACGATACATAGAGCAGTATGTTAAATAATACAAGATTAGTCTTTTCCAGTGAAAAATAAGACAGTGCGTATATACATACCGTTATACATAGTGTATGATACATGTAAATTCCATACGAAATATTTCCAAGCTTTATCAGTACAGGATGTTCCATCGAAATCCGGATATCAGGGTTTGTGGAAAGGTTAACGATTACCAGGAGAAATACCACGGCTTCCGGGTAATTAATCAACCAGTGATGTGTGGGCAGGAACAAAAGCGCAACCAAAGCAATCACACTGGCATACCACGTTACACGATGATACATGAATCGCATCATTTTTTCCTTACGATAAAACAGACACCACGCGCCCAAGGCACCAATAGCCATTTGTTCCACTTTGAGTAAAATCCAGAATCGTGTAACCGCAGACAACACCAACCCTGGTTGTGCCTGAAGTGCAAGTTCAAGCGCTGCAGTAATTAAAAATTTTAATGCGATAAAAACGAGCAAAAACGTAAGCAGGCGCTTAATAAACCATCGAAATAAGACAGGCCACACAAGGTAAAATTGTTCTTCCACACCAATAGACCACAATTGATTACCGCCAACCATGTTAGGTGAAAAGACACGCAATACATTGGGCGCTACAAGAAAGAGGAATACTGCTTTTAAAATAAATTTTTCATCGTACAGATTGATTCCCAGAAATGAAAGATCAAACACAAAAGGGACAACGAAGAGACAAAGGATAACCACAAGGTAATAAACCGGC
>DASPIZ010000039.1:0-4225 GCA_035628875.1 Ohtaekwangia sp.
CGTTAATCCATTGCGTTTCTTGATTCCTAAGTCTCTCTCTCCTAAAGAGACCCGGAGAGAGGAAGGAGTGAGGCCATAAAAAAAGATCAAAAAACGCATTCGCGTAAGGCAAGCTGAAGAATTTTCAACAGATTGAGAACCGCTTCACTAACTAAATCAAATGCTCCGGAGGAGCTAAATGTGAATAGCCCCGAGCGCAGCTCGGGGCCTGATATTCCGGTATTAAATTGTGCCACAGATGCTTGTAGATCAAGGGAAAAGCGTCCACGGCACACAATATGGAAATCTGCGGTCGACAGGAAATCCAAAACCATGCCTGATCGACTTATTCGTCATTCATTCGTCACCTTGTTGTCATTGGTAATTGCACTTGCCCACGGCAAGCGCACAATGAATGATCCCCCAGTAAAGCAGTAGCAACCTATCGTTATCGAAATCGCTTTTCTGCTATTATCGAAGACTTCGACTGATGACAATCTAGTGAATAGGTCCGTCAGAAAATAGTAAAGGGGAAGGGAAGAGCAATAACGAGGCGATGGTTCTGCATTATAATCGAAAGCAACTTGAAGCTTGCAGCTAAATAGCGAACACATACAGTTCACAGTAACTAAAGGAAAAGTGGACTTTTTCGAAACCATCTATAACCAAAAGGACCCAATTTAATGGGTTGACTTTCCTTTTGAACAGGATCATATTGTTCGTTGGAGAAGTGTTCGATCATGTGTTCAAAAATATTTTCATCAAGGTCTAATTGAAAAGTAATTGGCTCATCAGAGAAATTATGCATAGCGAGCGCGATACCATTTTTGTAAAATGAAGCATGCGCAAATACTGCAGGGTTATCTGTCTTCAATATCTTATAATCACCATATCCAAATTCAATACATTCTTTTCGTATACTAATCATGCGTTCAATCCAGTTTAAAAACGAATTGGGATCACGCATCTGGTCATGCACATTGGTTTTTTTATAGCTATACTCACCCTTCGAGATAACGTTAATTTTTATTTCGTTGCCTTCATAAACAGAAAATCCACCATGTTTTTCATTTGACCATTGCATTACGGTCCGTACAGCGTTTCGCTCCGGGAGAGAAAGGTCATCGCCCATGCCGATCTCCTGACCGTATCGCAGTACTGGCGTTCCGGGAAGACTGAATAGTAAACTGTAAACCAATTCCATCCATTGCCGGTTATTCTTCAGCATCGGGGCGACTCTTCTGCGTATACCCCTGCCGTATATCTGCATGTCTTTATCTGGTGCGAAAACGTTAAATACCTCCTGGCGCTCTTCATCACTTAACCGTTCAAGATCAAGCTCATCATGATTGCGGATGAAGATGCCCATCTGTTCTTTGATGGTGGTTTGTGGAAGTTCTTTTAGTGCGTGAACCACGGGAGTAGCATCCTTCCGCGCAAGCGCAAGAAAGATGTAGTTGTTCAGATAGAAGTTGAAAAGCATCTGGACCTGGTTGCTCTCTCCAAAATAATCCTTGTACTTTTCAGGCTCTGTATCTACCTCAGCAAGCAGAATAGCATCCTGGCGTTGTTCCTCTGTAAATCTTCGTATATTTTGCAGAAACTCAAATGGATCACCTTTAAATTTTTCATTTCCTTTCTCTCTCAGCATGTGCGGAACAGCATCCATTCTAAATCCGGCAATTCCTAGTTTTAACCAAAAGTGAAGAATGTAACGTATTTCTTCCTGAACATCGGGATTTGAAATGTTGAGATCAGCCTGATGTTTATAAAATGTGTGGTAAAAATACTGATCCGCTTCTTTGTCGTATTCCCAGTTGCCATCTTGATGATGTCCAAAAATGATATCCTCATTCGGGTTCTCTGGTTTTTCATCAAGCCATATGTAATATTTTCGATATTTAGATGCTTTGCTTTTTCTGGCCTCCTGAAACCACGGATGATCAATGGAAGTATGATTCAACACCAGGTCAATAATTACCCGTATACCACGTTCTTCAGCAGCGTCGAGGAACTCAACGAAATGTCCAAGGTTACCAAAGCGTGGGTCTACGCTTAAGTAATCCGTTATATCGTATCCATGGTCTCTGTTTGGCGTTGGAAAAAATGGGAGAAGCCAAATGCAATTTACACCCAGGCCGGCCACATAATCGAGTGACCGTGTTAATCCTCTGAAATCACCAATTCCGTTTCCATCCGAGTCCATAAATGTTTCTACATGAAGGGAATAGATTACCGCGTTCTTATACCAATATTTGGCCATACTTGATTACACTTGTTTTATCACTGAATTAAAATTCCGGGCCAGACGGTCTTCCTATTTATAGTGGATAGAGACAGCCTTTTAATAAGCGACCAGCATAACTCATGAGTACAGATAAAATCAATCTTCTTTGGTGGCAGGAGGGAATTATTTACCAGGTGTATCCCCGATCGTTTCAGGACAGCAACGGCGATGGTATTGGCGATTTACAAGGCATAATCAAACGACTTGATTACCTGGAATGGCTTGGTGTTACAGCGATCTGGATTTCACCGATTTACCCTTCGCCCATGATCGACTTTGGGTACGACATTTCAAATTATGAGGATATTCATGCTGACTTCGGAAGCCTGCGTGATTTTGACGCTTTAGTAAAAGATGTGCACGCACGTAAGATGAAGCTGATCCTCGACCTTGTGCCAAACCATACATCAGCGTCTCATCCATGGTTTCAGGAATCAAAATTGTCGAGAGATAATCCTAAACGCAACTGGTATATCTGGCATGATGGAACGTCGGATGGGGATGTTCCGAATAACTGGCTGAGTGAATTTGGGGGCAGTGCATGGCAATGGGATGAACATACGCAGCAATATTATTATCACGCATTTGATAAATCACAACCGGATCTTAACTGGCGAAACGAAGAAGTTCAGCAAGCAATGTTTAACATCATGCGGTATTGGCTCTGTAAAGGTGTTGATGGGTTCAGAGTAGATGTAATGTGGCATTTGATTAAAGATAAGTTGTTTCGCGATAATCCACCAAATCCCGATTATCAAACTTCGATGGCGGAGTATCATAAACTTTTACCGGTACACTCAACAGATCAGGTGGAAGTACATGACATTGTTCGCAAAATGCGCGAGGTGCTGGATGAGTTTGATGAACGCATGATGATTGGTGAAGTATATTTGCCCATTCAAAAACTTGTAACATATTATGGTCTTGATCTGAAGGGGGCACATCTGCCTTTTAACTTCCAATTGATCTCATTGCCGTGGAATGCAAGTGCCATTGCTTCGGCGCTCATTGAATACGAAGCTGCACTTCCCTTAGGCGGATGGCCGAATTGGGTGTTAAGTAATCATGACAAACCCCGTATTGCGAGCCGTGCCGGATCAGACCAGGCTTCTGTCGCAGCTGTGTTATTGCTGACGTTGCGTGGCACGCCTACGCTCTACTATGGAGACGAGATTTGTATGCGGGATGCATCTATACCCGTGAACGAAATCCAGGATCCAAGAGGATTAAACAGTGCGAATAAAAACCTCACAAGGGATCCGGCCCGTACACCTATGCAGTGGGATGCATCAACCAATGCTGGTTTTAGTGAACATACTCCGTGGCTGCGGATCGATAAGCATTATCAAACAATTAATGTTGCGCTCCAACGCCAGAACAAATCGTCAATACTCATGCTGTACAAGCGATTGATTGATCTGCGAAAAAAAGAACCCGCATTTACGATTGGAGACTTCGTTGCCGTGTTTTCTGATAATAAGATTATTGCGTATCTGAGGCAGTCTGCAAATAGACGTTTTTTGATTGTCTTGAATTTGAGCCATCGCCCATGTTATTATATGTCAAGTGAAGATATCCAGGGCGTTGTGGAACTGTCTACAGCCGTTGAAGATGAAGGTAAACCCGTTGGTAATGTAATTCCTATTGGTGGCGATGAAGGAATGGTTATTAGATTGGGGTGATTAACACGTTTTTCGGTCAGCTTCAAGCTGCAGGCTCCAAGACGGTAACGAGGGAAGAAATAGCTACGAGTTGCGAGCTTCGAGCTACGAGTTTGTTGGGCGGTAGTTCAGGTACAAGGTACAGGTCTGAGTACAAGGTACAAGGTATGTTTTCTCAGCTTATCAGTTTTTGCAACAAATCAAACCTCAAACCTCAAACAGTTCCGAAACCACTTCGTTCTCGAAATCCAACGTTGAACCTTGAACCTTGAACCATGAACCAAATAAAATAAGCAGG
>DASPIZ010000040.1:0-5603 GCA_035628875.1 Ohtaekwangia sp.
GTGAGAAAGGATGGAAGCAAGTTCTGGTGCAGTGTTGTAATTACAGCATTGCATGATGGAGAAGATAACATTTTTGGATTTTCAAAGGTTACACGTGATCTCACGGATGTCAAGAAAAATGAAGACCAGTTAAAATTATCGAGGGATCAGCTCAACCTTAAGAACAAAGAACTCGCCATGATGAACGAAGAGCTTTCTTCGTTTGCCTATATCGCCAGCCATGATCTTCAGGAGCCCTTGCGGAAAATTCAAACGTTCGGTTCCAAATTAAGAGACCTTGAGTTTAAACAACTCAGTGAAAGAGGAAAAGAATATATCGAGCGCATGGAAAGTGCAGCTGCACGGATGCAGGCACTCATACAAGATCTGCTAACTTATTCGAGTACCAATACGGTTGATGCCAAAATAGAGCTAGTTGACCTGAACAAGGTTCTGGAGGAAGTTAAAAAAGAACTTGAAGAAGTCATTAACGAAAAAGGAGTCATTTTCCATTCAGAGCAACTTCCCGATGTAAATGGAATTCCTTTTCAGCTACAACAACTCGTACAGAACATTATTCATAATGCCATAAAATTCTCACGAAAGGGCGTTCCTCCTGAAATTTCCATTCAAGTTAAACAGGTCGCTGCCCCACACGTTCTAGCTGCGGACCCATCAAAAATGTTTCACCAGATTAGTTTTACCGATAATGGTATAGGCTTCGAACAAGAATACAGTTCTAAAATCATGGAAGTTTTCCAACGGTTACACGGCAAAGCAGAATATAGTGGCACAGGCATCGGGCTGGCTATCTGTAAACGCATTGCTGAAAATCATGGAGGCACAATTGTGGCCGAAGGCAAAGTTAACGAAGGCGCGAGTTTCCATGTATACTTACCGGTAAAGACCTTATAAACGCCACGTCGAATCTTCATGAACCTTCATTTCTTTGTGTCGCTGTGTCACACAACACGACAGCACGATGGATTACGTCAAAATCCAAACGGATAAGTTTCCGGCATTTGATGTCCGGATGGTTTTAAATGAAGGGGGTGTAAGGCCCTTGTTTCATCCAGATAAATTAGTGAATCATACCGGGAAGGCAACATGGTGGGCACGTAGTTTCCACGCTCATACTCCGGGTGATATACCACCCCGACAGCACGATGTCCCAGATAATGATTAAAACGTGTGAGCGCATGATCATTTTCAAACAGTACCAATTTATCTTCAGCCGAATCGCTGTGCACAATATGTTCGATGCTTCCTTCAATCGCCGATGGCAGTGTCATTTTTTGCATCGGCGCGCCCCAGCTACTTGCAGCGATAACCGAACCCTGGTACGATGCAAATCCTACAATATAAACACCTTCTTTCTCATGTTGCTGCCGTGCAAGCTGGCCGACGTTAAACATTCCGTCTTTGCGCATATCTGTATATCGTGCATCGCCAACGTGGGTGTTATGCGCCCAAACAATGGCCTTTGCGTTTTTACCATGAAAACGCATTAAAGCATTCAGGGTACTCATCATGTGTGTGTCGCGAATATTCCAGGAGTTATCATTAAATGAAACCATCGAACGGTAATACTTTTCTGCATTGGCGATCACCTGTGCATTCATTTCTGTATTCAGGGGCGCTTCTCTGTCACGATCATAACGATGGGCTTTTTCCCGGACCTCCTGCAACAGATTAATTACTTCGTCGGTACAATTCGAAGAGAGCCGGAGCATTGCCTGCGCATAGTCCTGACCTTCTTCATAAGGTTCAAAACAACGGATTGCCTGGATCACAAGTGAGGCAGCATCCGGGTCTTCCTTACGAAGATACTTCACCATTACCTCCATCGATTCCCACAAACTGTAAACATCCAGTCCGTAGAAGCCAACCTTCTTGTTATCTGATTGTTCACTATTGTATTCGCGCATCCACTCCGCAAGCGCAGCGATTTCCCAATTCGCCCACATCCAGGTTGGCCAGCGATTAAATTCTTTTAAAACATCAAGTGTTTTGTTACCCGCATCCCGATAGCCCTTGATAAAACGATTCAATCGGTAACAATCCGGCCAGTCACCTTCAACAGCAATGAATGAAAAGCCTTTCTCTTCAATAAGTCTTTTAGTTAAGGCAATCCGCCACGTATAATATTCATGTGTTCCGTGAGAAGCTTCGCCCAATAGTACATAATTGGAGTCACCTATTCGCTCAAGCAAGGGATCAAGATCCTGGCTACTTTGTAACCTGCGATAATCTTTGCGGACATCTTCTACAAGAACCATAATATTACTAGGTTGATTGAATCGTATGTTTATTTTCGTAATCATCAAGCAGCATCACTACTTCTTCATCTGAAAGATTATGAAAGTCTTCGAAGACCTGCCCTACGGCATAAAAATCTTCCGGTTGCTCGACAATTACCACATCATCTGCGAGGTCATTTATTTCCGGAACGTAATGTGTACCCGATACAGGTGCAGCCACAACCACCTTCGCTGCTTTTCTTACCTTACAAAGTTTTATAGCAGGAACTAGGGTTGATCCGGTAGCAATACCATCGTCTACGAGTATAACGATTCTGTTCTTCATTGAAGGCAAAGGTTTCCCCTCGCCGGAATCGTTGAATCCGGCTTTCAATCTCTGTTGTTTGTTCTTTCACAATACGCCGGATGATTTCCTCTTTTATACTCCCGGCCAGGGAAGTGAGGTATGCAGACCCGTCTTCTGCAGTGGCTCCTATGGCCAGTTCTTGCTGGGACGGATGCGGTAATTTTTTTGTGATCAACACAGACAATTCAGCGTTCAGCAATTTTGCAACCTCATAGGCCACAACAACGCCACCACGCGGAATACCAAGAACGACCGCATCCTCATTTTTATATTGTGCTTCGAGGAATTTCCCCAGTTCATGACCAGCGTCGCTCCGGTTTGCAAAAATCCTTCCCTGCTGAATCATCGCCAATGAAATTTAATAAGCAAATAGAAATCAAAGCCTGCCTGTAGTACATTATCATTCAATGCAAAATATTATGCCTTATCAGATTAAACCCCGGCTGTTTTAAAAAGCTTGCAGGCATCAGAATATTAATTCCTGTTTAGAACTAAACAGATCAGATATATGTGGCAATCAATCATAGCGGAGCGTGCGTTGCTACACATCAGCAGTAGCGCATTTGAAAACGAAGGCGTCATTCCCCGTAAATACACCTGCGATGGTGCAGGGATAAACCCGCCAGTAAAAATTGAACATGTACCGGAAGGAACAAAAAGTTTTGTCGTACTGATGGATGATCCTGATGCGCCCGGGAAAGTTTTCGACCATTGGGTCGTTTGGAACATTCTTCCCAATCAGCAAATAAAAGAAAATAGTACGCCAGGGAGCATCGGAAAAAACAGTCTCGGGAAAAACGAATATATTGGTCCGTGCCCTCCGTCTGGTGAACACCGTTATTTTATCAAAGTGTATGCGCTTGACACATTGCTTGATTTAGATGACACGGCCGATAAAAATCGGGTTGAGACCGCATTAGAACAACATATTCTGGCGTATGGTGAACTTGTAGGTGTTTATCAGAAGGAGACAAAGAAGCATTAAACGCGGTTATGATTAAAGGATATAATTATCCACATTCCTGCCATGTAATTTATCTACACTTGTCTTACGGCTGCGATTTTTGATGGTTTTATCTGGCATGTCGTTTTTATAACTATTGTTGTCATCTCTTAAGGAGTGGTAAAGTCTTTTTTGATTGAAAACCAAAATAACTTAACCTGAGATCAAATCCTAAAACTTGAACTGGGCAATACCAGCGTAAGGAAAGAGTTGACCAAAAGGCTGTTCTATGTAAAAGTAAAGCAGCCTTTTGCTTTATAAAAGATTTAAATCCGGAGTTATACATTAGGAATTTATGATCATCACCGAGAACAGATACTATTACTTTGACAACAACTGTAAAAGAATGACGTTATTTCCCATCTCCCTATTGATTTTCTTTCGTCAGATTTTTGGATTATCGGAAACCTAAATGCTGTTCGGTTTACCATAATAAACTATACATTATAAATAGGGTTTATCTTATACGATAATTATAAAAACTGCTTAGTTTAGCGCTTATTTTTTACAAATCGGTTTTTTAAAAATGAACGATCTACAAGAAGAACTTCAACGTGTACTTGTTGCCGAAGATGACCACGACGATTTTGAATTACTTGCCAATGTAATCAGTGATCTTTCCTTAAAAGTAATATTGAAGAGGGCCGAGAATGGTGACATCCTGATGAAGATCATGCATGAAAACATACCGGATATTCTGTTCCTGGATATTTTAATGCCCCGTCGCGACGGAAAACATTGCCTCCATGAAATTCGCACCTACCGTAAATTTGATAATCTTCCGATCATCGTCTACACCTCCCTTCAAGATCTCGAAACGATCGAGTTTTGTTACCGACATGGGACCAATCTTTTCGTACATAAACCGCATTCTTATTCTGAACTGGTCGAGGTAATTCAAAAAATATTCACCATCAACTGGAAAAAAGTAAATTATTATCCTACCCGGGATAATTTTGTACTCAATCCTTACTTCAGTTAAAACCCGTTATTGGTCAATTGTACTTGCATCCCTTTAATCATCCCATCGTAATGTTCTTATCGCGTATTCTGGAAAGCGATTAAACGGAATTCCCTTTTTTAAGACATCCATAGGTGGGCTCTTGAGATGCTGCATTTAAAGAGCGTCAGGAGCATATTCTCCTAGTGCTGCGGCTAACACGTAGAAAATTAATCAGGGTTTTTCCTGATACAAAAATCAGGATTCCACTGGTTTATATTACCATTTCTAAACCAATCTTTGTATCGTAAAGGATACTATTGATCTGGAGATCCTGTGCTTCATGAAAAGTCGCTTACACCAGATGCAGCGTATCCTTCCAAACTAAATATTGCATCATGAAAAGTTTTTTAGCTACGCAGCAAATTAACCGACCTCTTTTTGTTGATTTCGATTTATACGCCGAAGGCGATACAGAATTTAAGAAAGAGCTCATCACGCACATGATCAGTAACCTGGTCGAATTGCAACAGGAGCTTCAGGCAGCTATCGACCAAAATGATTTAAAAATATTTCGCGCTGCTTGTCATAAATATCATACCACGGTAAGTATGTTGGCCGACCCTGGCTTAGATGCTGCTATTGATTCGATCAAAGAAGGAATTACCGGCCCCGATACAGAACAGAAAATTGAAAGATTCAATTTTCTATGCGTGGTCATTATAAAAAGCCTGGAGAAGGAACATCTTGAATCTTAGTTATCCATTAAAAGGAGCCCATTCATATCCTTTTAACGTTTGATAACGTAAACAAAATCTCGCGGCCAATTTCCATAACCCTTTCTATATATCGCTGTGATTCCTCCTGGGTTCCGTCAAAATCTTTAGGATCGTCATACGGGAGTGATATACGCCGCTCCGCGCCTGACACAACAGGGCATTTTTCATCAGCATCCGCACACGTCATTACAGCAATAAAGCCCTCCTTGGGGTTGCTTTCAGCGTCATATTTTTTGGAAAATGTAAAGACCGGAACGACGTCTTCGGAAAAAGAAACAACATAAATCGGGTTTTC